>CAJTZD010000008.1:0-13513 GCA_910584235.1 uncultured Acetatifactor sp. | reverse complement strand
CTGCGCATTGCCCGAACCATCGCCAGTGCCATCGCCGATATTATTGCCGGAGCCCGAAGTTTCCATGCCCTTTCTGTCTCCGGAAGCATCGCCAGAGCCATTGCCGGGACCGCCGAAGACACTGCCGGAAACGCCCGGATCCGGCTGCCCGGCCAGGACATCCGGAATCTCCCCGGTACTGGACTTGCCGGAGGCCAGCACGGAAGAGCCGCTGTCCGTCCTCTGGTGGGAAAGCCCCTGCATCAGCACAGTGATAATGGGCTGTCCCCAGCCGTCTATATTGTATTTCTGATAAGCCCCATGAGCGCTGAGAGCCGCCACAAAGTTAGCGCAGAGCATGCTGGCCGCAAGAGCAGATAACAATGGTGTAGTATGCTTTCGTATCTTCATATATTTCTCCAATCAGTCCGGCCCAGACCGAACATGAGACGTAAACTTTTCCCCTTTTCATCAAAAACCCAAATACAGAAACGGATTATGCAGCCCGTTTACAATCCGGTACACGCATACCCAGAACAGGCAAAACAGTACCACCTTTGCCGCCAGCGTATTCCAGAATTTTTTCCAGATAAAATCTGCCGCCGGACAGGACACCGCAAACGCTGCCAGAAAGAAGCCCGCATAAGACTTTCCGTGTATGACCCAGTCTCTTGCGTTCACCGCAATGCTCGTGTCCTGAAAAGGAAACAGCCGGGTAAAATAAATCCTCAGTCCCTCCAAATCCGTAACGGCGAAAATCACCCAGGTCAGAGGGATTAAAAACCACACATACAGATGGGAGAATACCTTATGAGCATCCAGGAATCTTCCCAGCCACAGCTTCTCCATGACGATAAAGAAGCCCAGCGTCAGCCCCCAGAGGAGGAAATTCAGGGTCACCCCATGCCATATGCCTGTCACCAGCCATACAGCCAGCAGATTGAAAATCGTCCGTCCCGTTCCCGCTCTGCTTCCGCCCAGGGGGATGTACAGATAGTCCCGAAACCACCGCCCCAGAGAGATATGCCATCTGCGGTAATATTCGCTGATGCTGCGGGAACGGTAGGGATGGTCAAAGTTCCGGGGCAGGTCAAACCCCAGTATGCTGCCCAGCCCTACGGCCATCAGGCTGTATCCCTGGAAATCAAACAGGAGCTGTACGGAGTACCCGGCGGCGCCCATCCAGGCCAAGGGAGTGGAAATGCTTTCAAATCCCACAGTCTGTATGCTGTGCCAGAGGATTCCCATAGTATCCGCGATAATGACCTTAAATGCCAGCCCCACTACCATCAGAGATACGCCGTATTCAATGTTCCTGGCGGTTACCCTGCGCTTTCGCACCTGCTCAATGGTATGGCGGTATTGGGTGATAGGGCCGGACAAAAGCTTTGGAAACATGGCGGCAAAGATTCCGAATTCCATCCAGCTTTTGGGAGGCCTTTCCTCTCTGCGGTACACATCTATATCCGCGGACAGCAGGGTAAAGGTATAAAAGCTGATGCCGGGCGGGAGGGCCCCGGCCCTGTACTTATAATAGCACAAAAGACCTGCCTGGAACAGAACCGCTATGGCAAGCCATCCCTTTCGCCAGGCGGAGTTTTGACTGAAATTCATAGCGCGCAGCAGTCCGTAGTTGACGGTGACGGACACCAACAGGACCGCCGCCCCCTGGAGGCTGCTCAAAGCACAAAAAATCACGCTGGCCCCAAACAGCACCGTATTCCTGTATTTTATGGGACACAAAAAATAGAGCAATAAAAAAACAGGCAGGAAGCGGAATAAAAAATTCAAATCGGATAATCCCATAGCCGCTGTCCCCCTTTTTACGTTTTCTCGTGTGTTCTATCTATTAGATACTTATAGCATACGGAAATGTTTCATCAAATGCACATCATTTTTGCATCATATTTGTAAACAAAAAAATATTATGTATGTAGTCATCTGTCGGATTTTCCGTGGGACAAGCGGAAATACGAGAAAGATCATTGATAAAATAGAGAGCTTCTGCACGATATCAAGAAGATACTGAAAGAGTTGGGTCTGGAAGAAAAATGCGAGTTTCCCACGATATTCATGTCTACACTCTCCCGGCGCTTTGCGCGGCGGCTCATGGGGCAAAAAGAAGACCAAAAAAGCACACCCTGCAAGGGTCACTATGAATGAAAAATCTCCTCTGTATGGCTGACCTTTTCTAAAGAGAAGACATACAGAGGGTTATTGTGGAGTGCGGGGGATTTTATACAGATGGCCAAATAATTTGCCATGGAATGCTCTTCTTCCATTGTCACCCGGCTTATGAGCGACGAGCATCATGAATTGGTGGCTGATTTGACCGCTTGTGAGTATAGATTCAGACTACGGAGTAGATCCGGACGCCCGCATCCTGCGTCCGTTCGCTCCCGTCAGGCAGGCGCACCAGGGCGGTGCAGCCGGCGGGAACCGTCACATGGAATTCTATTCCGGCCTGCTTCTTTTCCCATTCGCTGACTACCATGCCGTAGACGCTGTTGTAGGAAAACTTTGCATGGGTGAAATGTCCGCCGGGTCTGGGGGCGATGGTGAAGTGGTTCTCGCCGTCTACCCGGATGCCGCACATGGTGTCGAATATCCACTGAAACACGGCTCCTTTGGAGTAATGGTTCAGGGAGGCGGCCTTGTCCCCGGCTCCGGGGCCCTCCCAGTTCTCCCAGATGGTGGAGGCGCCGTTTTTGGGCATGGAAAGCCAGCCGGGGATTTCTTCGTTTTCCAGTAATCTGTAGGCGTATTCGATATCCATATCAGCCAGCACATAGAGGATAAAGGGGGTGGAGAGGAAGCCGGTGCCCAGCCGCCAGCCATAGTGCTCCAGGGCCGCCAGCAGACGTTTTTTGGCATAGTTTGTCTGGTTTTCGTCAAGGAGCTTTAGGTAGAGCGGGCGCACCAGCTTTGCCTGGCGGTCTGTGTCCAGGCTGTGCTTTTTTGTCTCCACCAGGTGTCTGTACCCCTCTTTTGCTTTTTGGGCTATGTCGGAAAATTCCCTGCTGTCCGCGGTATGTCCCAGCAGGGCGGCGATTTCTGCCATGCGCTGGGCCAGGAGCACCAGGTAGGCGGTGGATTCCTCCGGGTGGGGGGAGATGAAATCGGACACCTGGAAAGGCTTTACGTCTGCAGGTTCCGCCCACTCGCCGTAGGATTGGCCATAGTTGCAGATAGATTTACGGTATTTCCGGCGGATACCCGTGGGCAGGGAGGTGAAGTAGTGTCTGCCCAGTGTGTTTGCTTTGTAGCGCATGTAGCGACACATGGCGTCATAGTTGTCTTCCAAAATGGCCAGATCCCCGTACTGTGTGAAAATGGTATAGGGGATGAGCACGCCGGCATCGGACCAGCCTGCGGAGCCGTCCATGGCGTTCATATAGGCGTCCACGCCGCCCATGGGTACGATCTGGCGAAAGCAGCCGTTACTGCGCTGGACATCTGTCAGGTCTCTCTGGTATTTTCTGGCAAAGGCGGCATAGTCGAAGAGGAAGCTTGCGGTCTGGCAGAATATTTGGGCGTCTCCCGTCCAGCCGTGGCGTTCTCTGGTGGGGCAGTCGGTGGGCAGGTCGGCGTGGTTGTTTTTGGCGCTCCAGAGGGTGCAGTCAAACAGCCTGTTCAAAAGAGGGTGGGAGCTTTCAAACCATGCGGTGCGCTCTAAGTCTGAGTAGACGGCGATGGCGGTAAAGGCCCGGGGGTCTATGGGGAAATCGCTTTCTATCAGCACATATTGGAATCCGAATATAGCGAATGTGGTCTTGTAGTCATTTTGGCCCTCTTTACAGGTGTAGCGTATCTCCTGCAGGGGGGTGGTGACTTTTTTGTTGGAGCACTGGATATTTTTCTGGGTAAATTCGCCTTTTTCGTCCAGCATTTCTCCGAAGCGCAGCCGGATTTTCTGCCCGGCTTTGGCAGTTAGGGAAAAAGCCAGGTAGCCCGCTATATTTTGGCCAAAGTCAAGGAGGGCTTTGCTGCCTGGGGCAGTGCTAAGAGCGGGGGTGGCGGCAGTGGTGTCCGAGTCAGTGCCGTCCCGGGCAGTAACGAGGGACGGGCGCAGGGTCTCATGCTCGGTCAGGGGTACATTGTTGGAGGCGCTGGGAATGACCGGGTGGCTGCACACCCGGGGGACGCCGCAGTAGGAGGGCGTTTTCCCGGCGTCCACTTCCTCGCCGTCCTTATTGTCCGCAAAGCGGATGGGGCCGTCATTGGACCACTGCCAGCTTTGGTCGGTGCAGACATGGGAAAGATTCCCCTCTGCGTCTGTGAGCTCTAGTTGTGCCAGGAGTTTCGTCTGGGTGCCATATTGATTCCGCAGGCCCCATGCGCCGCAGCTGCCCCGGTACCAGCCGTCTGCCAGCTGTACGGTGAGAACGTTCTCCCCGGCGTGGAGCAGTTCTGTGACGTCATAGGTCTGGTACTGGACTCTTTTGCGGTAATCGGTGTAGCCGGGGGCCAGAACGAAGTCTCCCACCTTTTTCCCGTTTAGTTTTGCCTCGTACAGGCCGCAGGCGCAGATGTAGAGTCGGGCTTTTTGGATATTAGTTACCGTAAAAATCTTGCGGAAGCAGTCCACAGGATAGCGCAGCTTCTTGTCCGGGGTATAATCCCCGGAAATCCACTGGGCGGACCAGGGGACGTCTTTGGGCAAGCCGGTCTCAAAGGAGGCTTCTGCCCAGTCCCCGGGGGTATCGTTCTCGTCCCAGAGGCGCACTTTCCACAGGACTTTTGTCCTGGGTTTAACACTTTCCCCGGCCCATTCTGCCCTCATGGAGGAGGTGGCTGTCTTGCCGCTGTTCCAGAGGAGTCTGCCGCAATCGTCCGTGGCAAGTATCTGGCAGGCGCTCTGCCGAAGCCCCTCCTCGCAGTTCCAGGAAAGGAGAGGGCGGTTAATGTCTATGCCTACAGGGTTGTAGAGGTATTCTGTTTTTAAGCGAATTGCTTTCATATATTTGTTCCTTATATGTGCTATTGGTAGTGTCAGCTTTATATGCCAAAATTTAACTTAATCTGTAACGAATTCGGATTAGGCATGCTATAAGCTGCAAAGTGCCAGCTGCTCCCCCATGCATGAAAGTTCGGGAGTTTACCGTGAAGATGTGTACAAACTCATAAGACGGTATGCCATCTTTGAAAAACGAGTTTGGTGTATAGCTGCATTGCATGCCATAAAATATGGAGGGAGCTTATGCATTTGGCTTAGGAATGTTCCGCTTGAATTTCCAGCGTCATCTCGCCAGGCGCCTGGCTCCGAACAAAGCACAGGCAGCTGCCGCCTCCCAGCGGCTGCTCTCTGTGGGAAAAGGGCTGTTCGCTGACAAAAGAACCGGGTGCAAAGGGAAGAAATAGAACTGTCTCTCCCATAGGCGCGGCGTCGTAGGTAACGGTCAGTGCCAGCCTCTCCCTGTCATAGTGGTATTCTTTCAGTGTCCCCGCGGTCTCCATGGGGTAGGCTCTGCGCAGGGCGGTGAAGTTAGGGTCTGTCTCCATGCCGGGATGATACTCGCAGTAGGCGCTTCCCCATAAATTCTTCTCTATGATTCCGTTCATATGGGCAATCAGGTCATTGGTGAATTCTCTGGATGGGAATGCGCCCCATTCCGCCGCGATAGTGGGAAGCCCTAATCTTTCCTGGCTGGCCTGTTTACCCTGGTAGAGCCGTTCCACATTTTCTTTGCTGAAGCTTTCGTACCGGTCGGAGTCCACCACGGAATCATAGCCGTGGGGCGCGTAAATCTGCAGGCCGTCGTCCAGCCGCTCTATGCCGGTGGGCACGTCCGTGCTGCAATAGATATTCCCGCCTGTGACTACAGGCTTATCGCTATTCCTGCGAATGGCCCGCTGCATGCGGCGGTAAAAGTCCATCAAGGTAGTGCGGTCGAACTCCAGGAATCTCTCCCCCACCAGCCCCATGAATTCCCCGGCCTGCTCCGGTGGAATGGTTTCGGGATGGCCCATGTCAAAGGCCGGGTATTTTTGCATCATCTGCATAGTGGCAGCCCCAAAGGACTCCCTGGCCAGGCTCCCCATGAAAGGCTCGTTCATGGGTTCAAAGCCGATTACGTTGTCGCAGTCGTCAAAAACCTCCGCAATTTTTTCCCACATGGCCTCGTAATGCTGCAGCAGGCCAACGCCGTCCTCCGCGGGGGTGTCTGCCCAGAAATTGTCGGCGGCTTTTATGATGGCATCGCTTTTCAGATAGGCCTCATACCACAGATTGCATTGCGCAGGGTGAAAAGCACCCTCATCCAGGCAGGCCCAGTCCGGCGCGCCGTCAATGAACTTCTGGGCGAACAGATCCTGATGCATATCCAACAGGATATAGATACCGTATTTTTCCGCCGTCCGCACTAAGGCTTTTACTCTGTTTAAGTAATCCAAATCAACTTTGCCGGGAGCCGGCTCCGCGCCGTCCCAAAAGATCCCTAAGCGCAGGAGGTTAAAGCCGGATTCCCGAAAGAAAGGAAAGGCCTTTTCAAGGTCCGGATAGAGATGGCCGTTTTCCCGGCCCCGGTGGAGCACGTTTACACCCTGGAATATTACTTCTTTTCCGCTTTCATTTAAAAATCTGGTGTCCTGTAATCTGATTTTTTCCATATAAAATATGCCTCCTTACATGTTGTTTTGCCAGTATATGCGGCTGTCTGATTTGGTTTGGCAATCGCATGTTTGTGTCATGTACAGACAAACGAGCCAATTACTGCCGCTTCTGCCGTGCCTTGATTTCCGCCTGTTCCTTATGTATCACCTTTTCCACATTCAGGAACAGGAGCAGGACAATCAGGATGACGCCAGTCAGGATTTCTACCCCCAGAAAACATCCCACAATAACGTTCTGCGTTGCGGCGTTCTGCACGGCAGCCACAGTCTCTCCGCCAATGAGCTCCGGCGCCACATAACCCGCTCTGGACAGCAGCAGATTGAACAGGCCGCCTGAGAGACCGGCGCACACGGTGATGATGATGGACTGCATGGAGGCGGAGAAGCCGTCTACCCGGTGCCCGCATTTCCATTCCATATGGTCCAGCACGTCCGCCATAAGGGCCGCGAACACGTAGGCGCAGGGCAGACCCCCGATATTTTTGATAAACTGTCCAATCAGCACCACAGTCATGTTTTTGGGATCCAGCAGACACACCAGGCCGCCTATGACATAGAGCACAAATCCCACAGCCGTCACATTCCGTTTGCCGAACTTTTTGGCCAGGGGCCACACGGCGAAAATGCCGATTCCCATGGGGATGCCGCCGATGACGGACACAAGGGTCTGGGTGATGCCGTCATTGTAGGTGCCCAGCACATAATTGCAGTAGTAGACCAGAGACATGTTCTTGACATTGGCGCCGAAAGTATAGATGAGGAAATACAGGACAATGACCACCCAATACCTGTCTGTGAGCACGGCTTTCAGCTGTGCGGCTATGGAGAGCTTTTCTTCGGCACTGTCGGCAGTCTCCTCGGTGATGCGCTCCCTGGTGAAGTAGTATTCCAACAAGGTCAGCGGCAGGGCAAGGAGAGAGATCACTGCCATGACGGTAATCCACTTTGCCTTGTCCACGCCTATGGCCGGGAGGACCACCATGGGAAAAATCAGGGCCACGATGATGCCGGAAATCATGACGCTGGCTACGTTGTTGAAGACGGAGAGGCTGCCCCGCTGCTCCGTGTTCCGGGTGGAGAGGGGAACCATCAGACCGTGGCTCATGTTATAGATGGTCAGGGCAAAAGAGTAGAACAGGTTATAGGAGAGCATGACCCAAAGGACCTGTACGGTCTGGCCAGCGTTTGGAACCGTAAAAAGCAGGATGCCGGTGATTGCTACCAGAGGGGCGCTGAGGAGCAGCCAGGGGCGCGCCTTTCCCTGTCCGGTGCGGGTGCGGTCGATAATCTGCCCCATAATCACATTGGTCACCGCATCGATGACCTTGCTGACAATGGGAAACAGGGCCAGAAAGGCGCCGCCCCAGATGCCGGTGAGCTTTAATACATCGGTGTAGTAGACGTTGAGATAGGATGCCAGTACTGCGTTCAGCAGCAGTGCTCCTGCAGGGCCGGCCAGGTATCCCAGCCATTTTTCTCTTGCGGTGACGTTCTCATTGGTGATTTTGCTCTTTGGGAGCCATTGCCATTTGTTCTTTGCCTGTTTCATGATTGCCCTTTCCCTTTCCTTGTGGTGATGAATCTGTTCCTGATTTTGCTATTCGCTTCTACTATAAACCATATTTGTCTCCGCGTATTGTAAATTTGTCTGTTTTATAGTAAAATCTGTACAAAAGATTTCATCGTATAGAAGCCATGAACGGCTGAATACAGGAAAGAGGGAACAGGATGGACTACGAATATCTGGCAAATTCTCTGGCGTCTCTGGCGGGAGTGGCTGTGCGCACTTATGTAAACGGGGCATTCTCAAAGCTGTACCACCACACGAAATTCAAGCCGGATTTTGCCATAACGGAGGAGCGAAATATATTTAAAAACCAGGGGGATGTCAGCTATTACATGGACGAGAACTTCCTGTTTTACGGACTGTTCCGGCTCCGCGCCCAGGACGTGGCGCTGGTGATCGGGCCCGTGGCCCAGTCCCCTGTGAACCGGGAATATGCAGCCCGGATTCTGCGCCATATGGGGGAGCCGTTAAGCCGCACAGAGGAGTTGGTGAAGTATTTTGCCTCTGTGCCAGCCTATCCCCTGCGCAACTTTCTCCAGATTCTCTGCACCATTCAGTATTTCATCAATGGGGAAAAACAGGAGGTGTCCTCCCTGATTGTGGGAGAGGAGGCTCTGCCCGAACTTTCCTCCGGCGCGCTTTACTCGCCGGAACAGAAAGCGCCGGAGCGATTTTTGCACAACACCATGGAATTGGAGGAGCATATGCTTTCCTGCGTGGAGCAGGGAAAGGTGGAAGAAATAAAAGAAATGTTCAAGCGCCCCGTGGAGGGCAGGGCAGGCACCATGGCCCCCAATGCCCTGCGCCAGGAGAAGAATCTCATTGTCTGCACGGCCACTTTGGTGAGCCGGGCGGCCATTCGGGGCGGATTTGACCCCGAGACCGCCTTTTCCCTCAGCGACGATTTTATTCAGAAAGCGGAGTTGCTCCATTCCCTGGAAGACCTTGCCCGGCTGAACGTACAAATGCTGCTGGAATTCACCCGCCGGGTGGAGGCGGCCAAATGCGGCGGCAGCGGCTCTAAGCTGATTCGCAGCGCAAGGCGCTACCTCCAGGCCCACATGGGTGAGAACATTTCCACAGAGGACTTGTCCCGGGCCCTGGGCATGAACCGCACCTATCTGTGCAAGCGCTTTTTGGAGGAAACCGGACAGACCCTGGGCCATTATATGACCGCCATGAAGATGGAGGAGGCAAAGAGGCTCCTTGCCGTCACGAAAAAATCCGCCGCGGAAATCGCCCTGTATCTGGGCTATTCCTCCCAGGGCTATTTCGGGAAAGTGTTCAAAAAGCAGTTTGGGATAACGCCGGGGGAGTACCGGGATGGGGGTAACTAGAGTAAGGTGTTCAGGTAGGAATCTATCCGTATAAAAAGCCGGAACAGCGGTCATGTAAAGTTGTAAATTGCCCGCCAAACTGCTATACTGAAAAGGACAGATAGCAATGGAGACCGTGGAAACAGGAGGCGCTTATGGCAAGGACAGTGGGAATCGGTATACAGGATTTCGCGAAAATGATTACGAATGATTGTTTTTATGTGGACAAGACGGAATTCATCCGGGAATGGTGGGAGAGTATGGACGATGTGACGCTGATCACCCGGCCCCGGCGCTTCGGTAAGACCCTGAACATGAGCATGCTGGAGCAGTTTTTTTCCGTGGACTACGCCGGGCATGGCGAGTTGTTCCAGGGCCTTTCCATCTGGAAAGATGAGAAGTACAGAAAGCTTCAGGGGACGTATCCGGTGATCAGCCTTTCCTTTGCCAATATGAAAGAAAGGGATTACAAGACCACAAGGGAGAAAATGAACCGGCTTCTGAACAATCTGTATGTAAAATACTTATTTCTGAAAGACAGCGATGTGTTGACGGACACAGACAGGGCCTTTTTTGACAGAATCCTGGCAGTGGAAATCAGCGACAGCGATGCCACGTTGGCGCTGTACCAGCTGTCCGATTATCTGTACCGCTATTATGGAAAGAAAGCGATTATCCTTTTGGATGAATACGACACGCCCATGCAGGAAGCTTATGTGGGAGGATACTGGGAAGAGATCGTAGGCTTTACCAGAAGCCTGTTCAATTCTTCTTTTAAGACCAATCCCTGGCTGGAGAGGGCGGTTATGACAGGTATTACAAGGGTCAGTAAGGAGTCTATCTTCTCTGACCTGAATAATCTTGAAGTAGTAACATCTACCTCAGATAAATATGTCACATCTTTCGGCTTTACAGAGGAAGAAGTGTTTGCGGCTCTGGAGGAATGCGGACTTTCCGCAGAGAAAGAGAAAGTGCGGCATTGGTATGACGGATTTATTTTCGGGAAGCAAAAAGATATCTATAATCCCTGGTCTATCATAAATTTTTTAGATAAAGGAAGATATGGAACCTATTGGGCCAACACCAGTTCCAACAGCCTGGTGGGAAAGCTGATCCGAGAGGGAAGCCGGGCAGTGAAAGAGAAGTTCGAGGGATTGCTCCAGGGAGAAACCATTCAGTCGCCCATTGACGAGCAGATTGTGTATAACCAGCTAAAGGGAAACGAAAGCGCGGTCTGGAGCCTGCTGTTGGCCAGCGGGTACCTGAAAGCCCTTTCCCATGAAAGTTACATTGACATTCCGGAGGGAGTACAGCCAAAGTACGAACTGACCATCACCAATCTGGAGGTGAAGCTGATGTTCCAGAGCATGGTCCGTGACTGGTTCAAGGAGGCCGAAACAGACTACAGTGATTTCATCAAGGCGCTGCTGCTGGGGGATAAAAAGGCCATGAATGTCTACATGAACCGCATGGCCCTGAACATGTTCAGCTACTTCGACACCGGAAAGAAGCCGTCGGGGGCAGAGCCGGAACGGTTTTACCATGGCTTTGTGCTTGGGTTACTGGTGGAACTGCAGAACAGGTATGTCATTAATTCCAACAGAGAAAGTGGCTTTGGCAGATACGATGTGGTACTGGAGGCGAAGAATCTGGAGGATGCCATGATATTGGAGTTTAAAGTCCATGATCCGGAGGATGAGGAGACTTTGAAAGATACCGTACAGGCGGCGCTGAAGCAGATAGAGGAAAAACAATACGCCGCCCAGCTTCTGGCCCGGGGGATTCCTGCAGAGCGCATCCGCTGTTATGGCTTTGCGTTCGAGGGGAAGAAAGTGCTGATCGGGTGAAAGAGAAAACATGGAGGGGCACACTTCCAGACATGCCGGCGCAGCCGGCACATACAACAGAACACAGTTCTGTTGTCATGAATAATTGGTGCAAGTCCGGAAGAATGCCCGTCCTTTGAGCATTCTTCTGTGTGCAATTTAGATTTTCAAGCGCCATGCTTTTGGCACTTTAGGCTGTGTACTTTACAGCCTTAGAAAATCTTTGCACACTTTGAAAATGCAGCATAATGCAGGTGGTTTGAGGTGCAAAGTATCCAGGGGAAAGGAGCCAGGAAGACGAAAGAACAAATAGAATATATCATCAAGCAGGAATTCATACTGGAGCACAATAAGGCATATGGCCAGATTATTCGAGAGGAACGAAGCAAGAGAAAACTGTCGCTGGAAGACCTGTCCTGCGGAATCATGAGCTGGACAGCGCTGGAAAAGGTGGAAAAAGGAAAGGCACAGTGGACAAAGCTGGCAGGAGACACCCTGATGTTGCGGATGGGAATCTTGCCGGAGCACTTTGAATCCCTCTCCTCGGGGGAGGATCTGGACAGATGGCGGCTGCGGGAGGACATCTGCCTGCTGGTGCCTGACGAACGGGAGCAGGCCGTGGCGAAGATTCAGGAATACCGGGAGACCTACGGCAAACGGGAGCCGCTGGAAGAGCAGTTTCTGCTGAAAGCGGAGGTTGTTCTGATGCTGCTGCAGAACATGGCGGAGTCCGGGGAAGCCTGGCGGCGGGATGGGAGGGCTTGTCCCCGGGTACATATGGAAAGCGCCGCAGAAGCCGGGAGCCGGATACCTGTGAAAAACGGGACTGCGGCCAGGGTTGTCCTGGAGAAAGCCAGGCAGGCGCTGGAATGCACTGTCCGGCCAGGCTGGGAGCAGCAAATAGGCAAGCTTGTCCTGTCTCCGGGGGAACTGGAGGCGGTTCTGCTGGTCAGCGCCGTCCTGCTTGCAGGCGGCGGAGAGGCGAAAGAAGCGCAAGAAGCACAAGCCTGGGCGCTGTGGCAGGCCGTGTGGGAATATCCGGGGAGCCATGGCTGGACCGAGGGCGCCAAGATGCTGATCCTGCCCCAGGCTGCCGTTTTCGGCATCAGACTGGCTTACGCATCCGGCAGATTCTCGGACGCGCTGGTTCATATGGGGATATCGGAGGAAGACATGGCTGTCAGAGGACAGGAAGCCCTGGAACTGCTACGCAGGAATGGGGGGCATTGCCATGCGCTGCCGCTGCTGGATGCCCTGTGCGGGATGAGGGAAACGCTTTTTGGGGAAGCGGGGTGTCAACCGGGATATCCGGAACAGATCAGGCGGTTTCGGGAAATGTTCCGAGAGATTTATGAATGGTTTGGCTATCCCGGGTACAGGATGTGGCAGGGGATCTCCGTTGACAATACCAGAGACGCGGGGAGCGTGCTGAAAATGCTGAGGACATTCTACGGAAAGTCCCGGGAAGAGGCAGTCTATGACGGAGATGAACGTGTAGTCACTCCCAGACAGCTGGAAAAGATAGAGAAAGGCATCCATAAGCCCTCTTATGAGAATTACAGGAGGCTGGTGAAGCAGTACGGGAAGTATGGGCAATGGAATATGCCCCTGCTGGAGACGGATTCTCTGGAGGTTCTGAAGTTGCGGCAGGAGATCAGCAAGTTGATTGAATTTAATGAATGGGAGCATGTGGAGTGGGAGATAAGGAGATTTCGTAAACTGGTTAATCCGGAGTATCCAAAGGTAAGGCAGGAGTTGCTGTTTTTTGACGCAATCCTGAAATGGCAGAAAGAAAGTGCTTTGCAGGAAAGCCTGGAAATGATGCTGGAGGCGCTGTACTGTACAGTTCCTGATTTTGAGGGTCGGGATATGAAGTGGTGGGTTTTTCAGCGTGAGGAGATTATCATTGCCAGTGATATTGCGGAGCTTTATCACAAATTGGGGAATCTGGAGGAAGCAAAGAAATGGTATGAGGCAGTGCTCTTTTCGGTTGAACAGAATTGTGCAAGAACGGATACTGTCAATTGTGGCTATGATCTTGTAGCATTGGGATATAGCGACTATCTGGGGGATGTCCATAGTTTTGACTATGCTACAGACCTTAATGAAGAAACGCTCCCAAAAGTTTTGCTATTTTACAAAATTAACAGCATCCAGTATTTATTGTACCAAGCCACTTACGTGGCAGCAAGTTCTAAAAAATTTCTATAAAA
>CAJTZD010000007.1 GCA_910584235.1 uncultured Acetatifactor sp. | reverse complement strand
TCAAAAAAATGTTCTGTGTGGAGGCGCTTACCATAGCAGGGCGTCCGATTTTAATTACCCTTCCGCTTGCAGCTATTACAGTGGGGTATATGCTGAAGATGAGCTATGTTGAAGCGGGGACATTTCTTGCCGAAGCTCCGCTCATTCCGATTATGATTTTTATGCTGGCTATCTGGGGAATTGTGGCACTTGCATATTATCTTGGTTGGCGTAATATACGCAAAATCAACTTAGCAGAGGTTTTGCGGGATGATACAATGATGTAAAATGCGAATACGTTGCTCTGGTTGCGGGAAAAAACAAGGAACAAGTCGGACGGCGAATTGAGGGAGCCGCACTCTGGTAAAGTGTTTAAGGGAGGAGACTTTCGGGTACATGAAAGAGGACGTGCGTTGGCAGGAGCTGCTGAAAAGGTGCGAAAAACTTCCGGGCGGCCAAAGAGGGGGCATGTGCTGAGGCTTTCGGGGCCGGGGTACCTTGGAGGGCAGATGAACGCAGGCTTGCGGCCCATATCATGGGCCGCTCGGCTTCTGCTCCGCCGGCTTCGGAATCGGCAGCCGGATTTCCACCGTGGTCCCTGCTCCCGGCGTACTCTGAATCCGCAGACCGTACTGGGAACCGTAATTCAGCGTGAGCCTCCGGTGGACATTGGCCAGACCGATGTGCCGGCCGTCGCTTCCGGTATTCTCTCCCAGTTCCAGGGAAAGCTGAACCTGCAGAAGCGTCTCCCCATCCATGCCGCAGCCGTTGTCCGCAATGCTGATTGTGAGTGTATCGTCCTCCGCTAACGCCGTGATGCGGATTGCCAGCGCCGGTCCGTCAGGAACATAGCCGTGCCGCACACAGTTTTCCACAATGGGCTGCAGGGTCAGCGGCGGGAGCGGGACGCTTTCCAGCGTCGGATCCAGCGAAATATCCAGACGGACCTGGCTGCCGAACTGATGGCTCAAGATCAGCAGATATCTTTTCAGATAATGGATTTCTTTCCGGAGGGGGATGGGGCCGATATCCTCCCGGAAGACCGGCAGGAGGATTTCCGCCAGCGCCGCAATGCATTCCTCCAGGTCGTCCGCTTTATAGGAGAGAGCCATCCACTTGAACGTGTTCAGCACATTGAAGATAAAGTGGGGGTTGATCTGCGCCCGCAGGGCCAGGATTTCCTGGACATGGAGAGCTTTCTCCGCTTCCCGGTTTTCCTCGTCCATCTTTGCCAGGGCCTGGGACATCAGGTTGAAATGCTGGATGACATTGCCCAGTTCATTTCGCAGGGCTAAATCAATCTGCACCCCCAGTCTGCCGGACTCCAGTTCACTCATTTTCTGGCAGAGGGCGTCCAGAGGCTTCAGACAGCGGTAGATCCAGTACCGCATAAAGACCAGGGCTATGGCGCCGCACAGGACGAACACCACAAAGAAGATGATTTCCAGAGCGGTGGCATCCTGGCGGTTCTCGTTGTCCGAGATGTATTTCACAATGGTAAAGCCGTTGTTTTCGTTGCGCATATAGACTGCCTGGCCGGTGCTGCCATGGAGGGATGCGGGGAACTGTCCCGTTGTATTGTTCCCATTTGCCAGCGGTGACAGATCCAGCCCCGCCCCGTCTACGGTGTGTGTCGCCTGGAGAATAGACAGGTTTTCGTTCAGCAGATATACGCAGCTGTCCTCCCCGAAGCAGGAGCGGAGAAGGGAATCAAGCATCTTCGCATTGAGATTGATCATGACCGCCCGTTTCTGCAAGTTTTGATAGGTGCTGCCGGAAGCGCAGCCTATCGTGATCAGAGGGAGGTTCTTTGCCGAAGGATCGAGATACCCATGGAATTCGTTGATTTCATGTCCCGTGGTGATGCGGATCTGATAGACAGAGTCGCAGATTTCCTGATAAAAATCGGACTGCAGGATTGGGATCGTTCTGGCATCGAAAGGGACGGAGTTGGTGACTACGGTACTGATGAAAGCATTGTCATTGATATAGAGAAATAAGGAGTCAATATACTGGTTGTCCTGTTCCATGCCTGTCAGCAGAGTATGGATGTTCCTCACATGAGAGAGGTATTCACGAGTCACATGGACATTGCTTTCGCTGGCAATGGCGATGGCGTCCCGGTCGTACAGCAGGAGATTTATGTTGGAGCAAACACTGTCATAGACCAGGGCAATCTGCTCCTGGGCGTTTCGCAGTTCCTTAAAGGCGGCATCCTTGTCTCGCTCAGAGAGGACAGACATGGTATACCGCCAGATAAATTGAAGCCCCAGCAACATCGCCACTACCAGGATTGCCGCTGTGCCCAGGGAAATCTGTCGTGCCAGGGAAACTTTCCGCTCACGGTATGACTGGCGCGTATGGCATTTCATGTGTTTTCCTCCTCCCCCACCGATTCGCAGCGGTCGTCTGCCTGGCCCTTTTTGGCAGGCTTCAGCTGCCTGTCCCCGGAAAGCGTCTCATTGTATCTTGCCTCAGGCATCCACTGCCCTGTCCCCTCCTCCTGCCACCGGGCCGATGTCCGGTATTCGCTTGGCGTCACCTTGGTGAGCTGTTTGAACAGACGGTAAAAATAGATATCCTGGGTAAAGCCCAGCGAGGCGGCGATCTCACTGATGGACTGCTCCGTGCTGCGAAGCAGCAGCTTTGCGCGTTCAATGCGCACGGAATTGATATAGCTGATAGGACTCTGATCCATCACCTTGCGGAACAACGTACTTAAGTAGGCCGGATTCAGGTGGATATGCTCCGCGATTTCATTGAGGGACAGCGCATGATCCAGATTAGAATGAATGTAATGAAGCGCTTCTTTCACGCAGTCCGGCATCTGTTTGGAGAAAGAAGACAGGTTGAGGATGTCCGTCGCGTACTGTTCGAAACAGGCGATGCATTCCCTAAGCGTCTCGCTCTCCGAGATCTTTCGGGTACAGGAGACACAGCTTTCCTCCAGGGAATCTCTGGCGCTGTCCGTCTGCATGGACAGCCATACGGCCACTGCCGACAAAGCCTCCTGAAAGGAGCCGGAATCCGGATAGCTCCGGGAGGTGATTTGACGGATTCTGCTCTCGTAACTGTCCGCGAACTTGCGCGGTACGTGGAGAAAAACATTGGGGAGGGCCAGCAGCCGGATAGAGATATCCTCCGGGACAGGAAAAGCCTCCTGGCCGGCATAAAGGGAGGAATATACACCGGTGAAATAGCATAACTCCAGCCCTTTCTCCGCCTGCCTCACTGCCTCGGCGAGACGATCGGAGCCTTGGGTCCGCCCGCTCATGCAGGCCCGCATCTGTCCGCTCCCGGCCGCGGACAGCTCCTCGCACAGGAGGGGCAGGGCGCCGGACAGACGCTCCGCGTTTTCCTGATGCAACAGAAAGGCACAGCATGCGGATGAGATGCGTAGGATTTTTGCGTCCGCGCCGGAGTATGCCTTGACTGCCCGCTGCAGAATCTCACGGTCAGGCAGCAGGGAATCCTTTCGGGGCAGGGACAGAAGCAGCACGGCATAGTCCTCCTTTGGAGAGATGCCGGCTGCGAGCAGGGCAGCCGCGGCATCCTCCGGCGGGAGGGCTCTCCCATGCTTTAGAATCTGCATCGCTCTTTCGGCGGAATTGGTATCCTGTCCCAGCCGTTCTCTGTCCAGATCCATGGTGGTGTCTTGGAGGATTTTCTGGATGTCCCGGCAGCTGGCAGTGGCTTTTAGAAAATAATGGGACACTCCCATATTCAGCGCCTGCTGGGCCTGAGTAAAGTCATCTATGCAGGTCATGATGATAATGCGCGTCTTCGCGTCTGCCTCTTTCTCCCGGATGTTGCGGATCAGCGTAAGCCCGTCCATGACAGGCATGCTCAGGTCGGTCAGGATGATATCCGGGCGTTCGCGCAGATACACTTCATAGGCTTCTTTGCCGTTGGCTGCCTCATATACCCTGTCAATGCCGGCCCCGTTCCAGTCCAGCATGTCGCGCATACTGTGAAGGGCAAACAGCTCGTCTTCCACGATCAAAGCAGAATACATATAATTCACCGCCATTCTTCTATCTCTTCCTTAGAATTATAGCAAATACATTTTTTCAAAGCAATATACATTTTATGAGTTTCGCCCAAAAATTAGTTAGTTATTTTCGGACTGTTGGAATAAATAAACAATATTATAGCTAAATTAGTAAAATATATGTATTATATAGAAAGGCAGAAAATGCTAAAATGATTGCATAACAAAGAAAGGCGGTGTGAAGATGGCCAATAAGGTGACTATGAACAAAAAAGGTCAGAAAAAGGAATGGATCCTGTTCTGGATGATCCTGCCGTGGATAATTTACGTTTTTATCTTCCATTATGTCCCCATCGCAGGCTGGGCTTATGCATTTGTGGATTATAAGCTGGGGAAATCGCCTTTTGAGAGCGAGTTTGTGGGACTGAGGAATTTTCAGGCGATGTTCTCCTCCATCAGTCGTCTGCCCCGGGCCCTGCGCAATACGGTAATACCAAATACCATCAATCTGGCGATTTCCTGGCTGCCGGTGGCCTTTGCCATCTTTCTGAATGAACTGCGGTCCACGAAATACCGCCGCATTGTCCAGACCGTGACCACCATTCCGAACTTCATCAGCTGGGTAATGATTTACGGGCTGATGGTGGGACTGTTTTCCACGGACGGGATGTTTAACGTTTTGCTTCTGCGCAATGGGGTCATTTCCAAGCCTTTCAATCTGCTGAGCAACAAAAACATTGCATGGACGCTCCAGGCGGTGATGGGCACATGGAAAGGGCTTGGGTTTTCGGCAATCATCTATCTGGCGGCCATTTCCGGCATCGACCAGGAGCTGTACGATGCGGCCATGACGGATGGGGCGGGGCGGTTCCAGCGGATCTGGCATGTGACCATTCCGGGTGTGCTGCCCACTTTCCTGGTTCAAAGCGTGCTGGGGATCAGCGGCTTCTTAAGCGGCGGCATGGACTACCCGCTGGTATTCGGGGGCGCCCTGACCAATCCCAAGCTGGAGAATATCGGCCTGTACAGCTATAACCTGTTCAAGAACGCAGACTATTCATACGGCATCGCCATGGGGATCATGAACTCTATCGTCTCCATTGTGCTGATTTGTCTGGGCAATGCCGCTGCCAAGAAGGTTCGCGGCGAGTCTATCGTATAGGAGGTGACGACATGGGAAAGAGGAAAACGGCCCAGAAGAAACATATGTATAAGGCGAAGCCCTTTGACTGGATCAATGCGGCGGTAATGTTTTTATTCGCCTTTACCTGTACCTATCCTTTCTGGTATATACTGGTTTATTCGCTGAGCGATCCCATGAAGGCAATGGCGGGCGTGTACTTCTGGCCGGTGGACTTTACGCTGGAGAATTACCGGAAGGTGCTGACCCTGAAAGGTATCCCGCAGGCCACGCTGATCTCTGTGAGCATCACGGTGATCTGCACCTTAGAGCAGATGTTCATCAGCGGGTATCTGGGCTATCTGCTTTCCAGAGAGCGGATGCCGTACCGCAAGGCCGTCTACCGCTTCTTTATCGGCACCATGTTTGTGGGGGGCGGACTGATTCCGGAGTTCCTGTTGCGGAAATACTTAGGGTTGTACAATACATATTTCATTTATATCATGCCGGGCGTAAGCGCGTACAATATGATTCTGACAAAGACTTTTATTGAGAGCATTCCCAGTTCCCTGGAGGAGTCCGCGAAGCTGGACGGGGCGAGCTACTGGGACGTCCTTACCCGCATCATCCTGCCGCTCTCCAAACCAATCCTGGCGACGATTGGCGTGTTCACGGCAGTGGGGGTATGGAGCGACTATTCTACAACGCTGATCTATACCGTGGACAGGAATTTGCGGACGCTGCAGTTCATCCTGTATCAGTATCTGAAAGGCGCTGCTTCCATTCTGCTGGAGGAGGGCAGCAAGGCAAATATGAGACAGCAGCTGACGCCCATGTCCATCAAGATGACGTTGCTGGTAGTGACGGTTGTTCCGATTCTGTGCGTCTACCCGTATATGCAGAAGTACTTTACCAAGGGCATTATGCTGGGATCCGTGAAAGGATGAGATTTTGGAAAAGCACCGCGTGAAGTCCTGTCAAGGCGTGAACCGTTCCGGGGAAAGGGAAAATCAGGGAAAGGGGGAGTAAAATTTGCGGGGACGGATCTAAGCCGAATCATCATAGATAATTATAGTAAACTTAATTAGAAAAAGGAGGTAAATTTATGAGGAAATCAATCAAAAAGCTTTTTGCCATCATGCTTGCGGCGGCAATGGCAGTGGGTCTGACAGCCTGCGGCGGTTCGGGGGAGCAGTCTTCAGAGCAGCAGAAAGAGAGTCAGGCATCTTCCGACGGAAACACAAATGAATCTAAAGAGAGTTCAGGTTCTGCGGAGGCGGATCGGGAACCCATCACGCTTAACGTTGCAACGATAGTCTCCATGTCGTGGAACGATTATTCAGACAACACAGTGGCCGAGTATATCCGTGATAAGTTCGGAATCACCTTTAATGTGCAGGATATCTCGGGAAATAAAGAGGCTTTAATGGCCTCCGGCGATCTTCCCGATATCTTTATCATTGAGGCCGATGAGGTGCTCCCCCTTATTGAATCCGGCTTTATTCTGCCGTTGGACGAGCTGATGGAAAAACATGATGCCACATCCTGCTTCTTCCCGCCCGCAAAGCTGGAGGAGACCATGGATTTCCAGCGCAAGAATGTTTTCCAGAGCGACCACATCTATGGAATCATGGGCTATGATTATGGCGGATTGGGCGCCAGCCTGGGAACGCAGCAGTGGGGGCTGAACGTGGATTGGGAGAGATATTCCCAGCTGGGCTATCCGGAACTGGACGCCGATGTGGATCAGATCTACAAACTCCTGGTGGACATGGTGAATTTGAATCCCACCACGGAAAATGGACTTCAGGTTTATGCCATTGCTTATCCCACCATCGGGATGAGAGGGAATTCGCTTTACAGCGGGCATTCCCTGGGGTATTACCCTATCACGGACTACGCGCATGTGAACTGCAAGACACAGGAGATAAGCCTGATCTATACCGATCCGGAATCCGACATCTGGCAGTATAACCATATGTACTGGAAGCTGCACCAGGACGGTCTGCTTGACCCGGATTCCATCAATGCGAATCCGGAGAATGAATTCGACAATAACTCCCTGAAAGCAGTGAACGGGCAGTATGTCGCCACCCTCTATCATGACATCACGGGGAACGCCACCGCAACGAAAGCGTCTGAAGGCGTTGCCGGAGGGTTCGAATTCATCCCCCTGAAAGGCTGTACGGTAGATGGCACTTTCGAGATATCTGAGGAAAACTTAGGAAAAGGCGTGGGCAATCTGCGGTGCATCTCTTCCAAGACCAAGTATGCCGACCGCATCATGGAATTCATGAAGTGGTGGTATACGCCGGAGGGCAGCCGTATCCTCACTACCGGCGTAGAGGGGGATACCTGGAATTATGTGGACGGAGTGCCTACCCTGACAGAGGAAGCCAAGGTAGCCAAGTATGAGGGACAATCCAATGACTACTACTTTAGTTCCGGCATCAGGTTCGGCTGGAATGGAGGAACCGGGGAACCTCACCCCGATGGATATAGCGTCAATTTGTTCGATGAGCAGAGTTACCTCCTGGAATATGCATCAGCAATGGAAAAGGACGTGGCTGCGCACTATGGAATGACCATGACGGAAAAGGTAATAGAGATGCACGACAAAGGCGAACTTTATGACCATGATTTCCTCAATGGGAATGCAACCGCTGCTGTGAATACGCTGCCGGATGACCTCCAGAGGATTCTTAACACGGTGGACACCCAAATGTACGAAGGTATGGCGGCTTGTATCACAGAAGCTAAGACAGAGGAAGAATACTTCCAGATGCGCGATGATCTCATCAAGGCAGTGAAAGAAACGGGCATGGATAAGGTGAACGAGTGGTTCCTGACCACTTACAACGCCGCACTGAACGAAGAGTAAGGCGGAGCAGCAGGTGCCGGGTTTGTCATAAAACGCTCGTTATGGGCGGGCGCATTGTTTGGGATGCGTCCGCCCATTCTTATCGGTAAGGGCTGTAAAGCTATTCCCGGTTCCGAATGCTTTCGTGTTTTCAGTATTGTTATGGATTAGCCAAAACCAAAGGGTTCCGAATGCAGGATTCTGGCTCCGGGTGATGGCGGGTCAGTGGAAAGGAGGCGAAAGAATATGGTGTCTGCGGTGGAAGAGGTCCGTCAGGGTCTGGAGGGAAGTTATCTGCTGCCTTTTTTCTGGCAGCACGGCGCCGAAGAATCGGTTTTGCGGACGCTGATGGAGAAGATTCAGGAAGCGAACATTCATGAGATATGCGTGGAGTCCCGCCCCCATCCGGACTTCTGCGGGCCGGGATGGTGGAGGGATCTGGATATCATCCTGGAGGAAGCGCAGAGGAGGAATATGCGCGTCTGGGTGCTGGACGACCGGAATTTTCCGTCCGGATACGCGGGAGGGCTTATCGCCAATAAGTATCCGCAGCACAGGAGGCGCGTAGTGGATTATGTGGCAATTGACGCCTTGGGGCCGGATGAACACGCTTCTTTTCTGATCAATGCTCTGCTGCGCCATCCCGAGACGGACCGGCTGGAGGCGGTGGTGGCCGCCCGCAGACTGGATCCCGGCGCGGAGTGGGAGAATGCGCGGACCGATGTAACCGATTTGGTTGACTTGACTAGCTGCGTGAAAGACGGCAGGCTGTACTGGCCGGTTCCGGATGGGCTGTACAGCGTCATTGTGGTTTACTCGTACCTGGTGGAGGGAGCGCGTCTGCTGAATCCCATCTCCAAAGAGGCGGTGACCTGCCAGATTGAGGGCTGCTATCAGCCCCATTACGAGCATTACGGCCATCTGTTCGGCGGCACATTCGCGGGATTTTTCTCCGATGAGCCCCAGTTTGCCTGCGGCGGCTGGAACTGTCTCCCGGGACAGGATATCCCGCTGCCCTGGAGCGATGAACTGCGGGATGCTCTGCGGGAGAGGCTGGGGGAGGACTACAGACGGCTGCTTCCGGCCCTTTGGCTGGGCGGGAAGCCGGGCGGGGACTGCGCCGGTGCGGCCGCAGCAGGCGGCAATCAGGGGGCGCAAGAGGATAGAGCCGCAGCAGGCGGCAACCCGGAGACGGGAGAGGCCGGTCCTGGGGGCAGTGATGAGGCGCGGATAATCCGCTATGTGTATATGGATGAAGCATCAAGACTTTTCTCGGAGTGCTTTGGCCGGACGCTGGCGGACTGGTGCCACGCTCACGGCGTGGAGTACATCGGTCATTATGTGGAGGACAACAATTCCCACAGCCGCCTGGGGCCTGGGGCAGGTCATTTTTTCCGGGCGCAGAAAGACCAGGATATGGCGGGGGCGGATATCGTCATGCACCAGATTCATCCGGGCTATGCCGGCGTCAGCAGGCACTGGCACAGCGTCCATTCGCTGACAGACGGAGAGTTTTTCCATTATGGGCTCATTAAATTGGCATCCTCTCTGGCCCATATCGACCCGTCGAAAAAGGGCCGCGCCCTGTGCGAGAATTTCGGCGCTTACGGATGGATGGAGGGGATCCGGCTGATGAAATGGCTTGCGGATCACTGCCTGGTCCGTGGGATCAACCGCTTTACCCCCCATGCTTTCACGGACAGTCCGTTTCCGGAATGGGACGGCCCGCCCCATTTTTACGCTCAGGGGAATAACCCGCAGTACCGCTTTATGGGACGCCTGTTCCGGTATATGAACCGAATGTGCCATCTGCTTAGCGGAGGAGTCCATGTCGCGCCCGTGCTGGTGCTCTACCAGGCGGAGGCGGAGTGGTGGGGCGGGGGTATGCTCTCCCAGAGGCCCATGCGGCAGCTGATGCAGCGCCAGATCGACCTTGACGTTGCGCCCTGCGATGCTTTCCGGGACGGATGTCATGTTCAGGAGGGCTGTATCCGTTTTGGGCAGGAGCGCTATGGGGCGCTGGTGGTTCCCGGTGCGGAGGCGCTGCCCGCCTATTTCCTGGCCAGGCTTGAGGAGATCGCCCGTGCCGGTGTGCCCGTCTACTATGTGGGGAAGAAACCGTCGCGGACCACGGCGGGGGAAGCCATCACGGAGCCGCCCGGGGAGACGGTGTCCCTGGAGGGACTGGCGGACCGGATTCTGGCGGCCGGGCTGGCGGATGTGGAGGTTACGCCTGTGTGTCCGAATCTGCGTGTGTATCATTACCGTAAGGAGGCGGAGCATCTCTTTTTCCTCTTTAACGAGGAAAAGCGAAACAGGATTGACTTTCATATAAAGCTGCCGGTAAGCGGCCCTGTTTTTCGCTTTGATGTGATGAACAACCGGATGTTTCGGCAGGACAGCCTGGATGGGTGCCTTTCCCTGTCCCTGGAGGCGGGGGAGGCGGTGCTTCTGACAGCGGTCTGCGGCGCATCCTCCTGCTGCCCGGAAAGATCGGGGCCGGCGGAAACCAAGGACTCTACGGGAGCCAACGGGACAGCGGAAACCAAGGGCTCTGCCGGAGCCGAAGCGTCTGTAGAGGCCGATGGCATAGCAGGATTCAATGGGCCTGCAGAATCCAACGGGCCAGCCGACACCGTGAAAGTCTGGGAGGCAGAGGCAAAAGAGCCGTTCCGCGACGGACGGCGGCAGACGCTCTCCCTGCGCTGGCGGATTTCGCTGGCGGATGCCCAGGCATATCCCAACGCTGATCTATATAAGGAAGACGTACCGCTTTTTGACATCAACGGACCGGATGCCCTGCCGTCATTTTCCGGCACTGTCCGCTATGAGGCGGATTTTCAGGCGGACTTTTTGGACGGTGGCCAGAACGGCAGCCGGAACCGCGGTCAGGACGGCCTCGCAGCGGCAGACACTGTCCGGGCACAGATCCGTCTTTCGCAGGTATATGAAACCGCGGAAGTATGGCTGAACGGAGTGTACGCGGGCTATGCGCTGGGTGCTCCTTACCGCTTCGATGTATCAGGGCTGCTTCGGCCGGGAACGAACCGTCTGGTGATTGAAGTCACCAATACGCTGGCAAAGCAGGTGGGTGACTACTGTTCCGCCATCGTCCCCCAGGAGCCGGGCGGTATGCTGGCGGATCCGGAACTGATTTATTGTAAAGGAGGCCAATGGTGAAAAGCTATCTGAAAGATTTTCTGGAGAAATTTTCCTATCCGGAGGAAGCCAAAGATGTCCTGCTGCAGGCATATGACCGGATAGAAGCCCATGTGCCCGGTGGGGAGGCATTTCGGGGACTCTTGCAGCGCTATGAAGAGAATATCAACCTTAAGATGAGACCGCTTCTCAACGAAATGACAGGCATAGCCGCCGGGGCGGGCGTACAGGAGTACACGGGACATCTTCTGCTGTGTATCTGCATGTCCAGGCATCTGCTTGAGTGCTACCGCAAGGCCGGCATGGACGAACAGATATGGTTCACCAGCATGAGCGATTTAAAGTGGAAGCTGATGGAATGCCGGCTGGTGCGCGGCATATGGGGGACGTTCGTGGGAGAGTGGTTCGAGGGCTTCTTCCAGATGGACCGGTTCGGCTTTGCGAAGCTGCAGTTTGACCCCAGGGTCATGGATTTTCGCTATGAGAAAGACGGTGTTGTCCTGGAGCCGGGCACTCCCATGGCCATTGTCCACATTCCCCGCACGGGAGAGAAGCTGGACAGGGAGAGCATGGAGCGGTCTTTTGACCTGGCGGCGGACTTCTTCAAAGAATGGTACCACTTCGACCCCATGGTGTTCGTATGCGATTCCTGGCTTCTGTACCCGGACAATCTGGAGGTGCTTTCGCCGGATTCAAACCTGTACGCTTTTATTACCACGTTCGACCTGGTGAAATCCTGGGAGTCGGAGGATTATTACGATGCCTGGAGACTGTTTGACAAAGAGTATACGGGGGATGTGGATGAACTGCCCCAGGATACCTCCCTGCGGCGGGCCTATGCGGACTGGATCCGCAGGGGCAAGAAGTTCGGAGGCGCCAGGGGGGTATATATCTATGACAAAAAAGGGAAAAAAGAAGATTGAGGAGGAAAACAGCATGCGTGAAAAATTAAAAGTGGGTATTATCGGATGCGGGGGCATAGCGGAGGCAAAGCATTTTCCGTCTCTTGCCCATCAGAAGAGCCGGGTGGAGATGGTGGCGTTCTGCGACCTGATTCCGGAACGGGCCGAGAAGAATGCGAAGCAGTATGGCACGCCGGACGCCAGGGTGTACACTGACTACAGAGAACTGGTAGCGGAGAAAGACATAGACATAGTCCATGTCCTGACCCCCAATGTGGCGCACTGCGAGCTCACCGTGGCCGCCCTGGAAGCCGGGAAACATGTCATGTGCGAGAAGCCCATGGCTGCCACAACGGCGGACGCAAAGAAGATGCTGGACGCCCAGAAGAAGAGCGGGAAGCTGCTGACCATCGGCTACCAGAACCGCTACCGCCAGGACAGCCAGGTGCTGAAGAAATTGTGTGAGAGAGGCGAGCTGGGCGAGATCTACTATGCCAAGGCACAGGCTATCCGCCGCCGGGGCGTCCCCACCTGGGGTGTGTTCCCCAATAAAGCCCTGCAGGGCGGCGGGCCGCTCATTGACATCGGCACCCACAGCCTGGATCTGACTCTGTGGATGATGGACAACTATGAGCCCTACAGCGTCATGGGGGCAAGCTTCGAGAAACTGGGCCGCCTCTTAAAGCCCGGCGAACAGGGCAACGGCTTTACGCCCTGGGACAATGAGGATTACCAGGTGGAGGATTCGGCTTTCGGCTTTGTCACCATGAAGAACGGAGCGGTGATCCAGGTGGAGACGTCCTGGGCGCTGAATACCCTGGAGACGGGCGAGGCAAAAACATTGCTGTGCGGAACCAAGGCCGGGGCGGACATGAACGACGGACTGCGCATCAACCATATCCTCTGCGACAAGCAGACTGTTACAAGGCCGGAGACAAGCGCGCCTTCCGGCGTGGCTTTCTTTGAGGGCGTGAAAAACATAAACGAGTCGGATTTCGAGTGCAATAACTGGCTGGACGCCGTTCAGGGCAAGGGAGAGCTTTTGGTGAAGCCGGAGCAGGCCTTTGTGGTCACGAAAATCCTGGATGCCATCTATGAATCCGCCCGCACCGGAAAAGCAGTTTATTTTAATGATTAAGGAAGGAGACTATACATGAAGATCGGATTACAGCTTTATACCATCCGCGACTGTATCAAGTCCGGCGAAGATCTGGCCGAGGCCTTAAAGAAAGTGAAAGCCATGGGATATGACGGCGTGGAATTTGCCGGCTATGCCGGGCTGACGCCCCAGGAAGTGCGAAAAGCCCTTGACGATGCCGGGATAGAGGCCGTGTCGTCCCATACGGGCATCGACGGGCTGGAGGCTTCCATGGAGGAGGTAGTGGCCTATGCGGTGGCTGCCGGCGAGAAGTTCCTGGTGTGCGCAGGCTCCCGCACCGAAACAAAAGAGGATCTGCTGCGTCTGGAGCGGGTCATGAAGAAAGTGAAAGGCCTTGCACAGCCCCACGGTATCATTGTGGGATACCACAACCATGCCCATGAGTTTGTGCCGCTTAGCGACGGGACGCTGCCCATTGAGTACATTTCCGAAAATGTCTGCAAACTGGAACCGGACACTTTCTGGGTTTACCGCGCGGGCACGGACCCTGCCGCATTCATCCGGGAGCATGCGCAACAAACTGCCCTGATTCACTTAAAGGACGGCAATGACAAGGGAAAGCCCTGCGCCATCGGCGAGGGCGTCACCGATATCGCAGGAATCCTGCAGGCGGCAAAGGAGCTGGGGAAAGAGTGGGTGATCGTGGAGAACGATGATCCCGTACCGGACGGGCTTTCCGATGTGCAGCGCAGTATCCGGTGGCTGAAACAGAATATCACCTGATTGATTCTATATGAACAATTCGGCAGGAGGAAAATGAATGAGGAAATTAACGAAGAAATTTTACGCGATACTGTTGACGGCGGCAATGGCGGGGAGCCTGATCGCATGCGGCGGAGAGGATGCCGCTCCGTCTGGCGGCTCATCGGAGAATTCCACAGCGTCCGACAGATCTTCGGAGGCGGAGAGCAATGCGCCGTCATCCACGGAAGAAGAAAAGGAATCCAAAGAGGACGAGACGGCAAAAGAGAATGGGGCGGCTTTTTTGTATGTGGCCACGGAGGGCAGCGATGCCAATGACGGTTCGCTGGAAAAGCCTTTTGCCACGCTTTCCGCAGCCATCGAAGCGGCCCGGGGCATTGAGGGCACGGTGGTCATCAACCTGCGGGGCGGGAGCTACCAGGCTACGGAGACAATCGAGATGACAGAAGCGGACAGTGACCTGGTTATCCGCTCGTACCCGGGGGAGACGGCGGAAATCACCGGCGGAACAAAGATTCCCTTTACCGCGTTTTCCCAGGTAATAGACGGTGAGATTCTGGAGCGGATCGATACGGTGCCGAGTACGCTGAGGGATGACGGAACGCCGAGGCCCCAGGGGATGGACGGCTACGGCCTGCACATCAATGTGCTGCAGGCAGATCTGAAAGCCCTGGGGATTACCGACTTTGGCGTGGTTCATGACCCGGACAGCCAGACGGGCGTTTCCCTGATGTGGGAGGACAGTATGATGCCCCTGGCCTGCTATCCCAACGACGGGTATCTGCCGGTGGATAATGTATTTGAAAAGGAAGCCGTAGAGGAGGGCGCGGTGGCTCCCACGATCTTTACGGTTCAGGGGCTGGACGGACGTTATGAGAGATGGGATCAGGCGGAGGAGGTCTGGGTTAGCGGGTTCACCAACAGCTCCTATAGAACCAACACTCTTTCGGTTGAGATTGATGAGGAAGGCAAGGTTTCTGTCCCTGGCGGAGACAGCGTGCGCCCCAGTGGGGATATGGGGGCAAAGGGTATCAAGATCATGAACCTCATGGAAGAACTGGATGCGGAAAGAGAATGGTACCTGGATCGTGAAACAGGATATCTCTATATTATTCCTCCCAAAGACTTCGGCACAGGGGATGAACTTGTATTCAATAATTACAAAACAGATTTTCTGCACATTACCAGCGCGAAGAACGTTGTTCTGCAGGGGCTGCGTTTTGCCAATACCATGAGTAAGGCGATCGTTGTAGAGGAAAGCGACAATATAGTCATTGATGCCTGCGAGTTTACAGATATAGGTACACAGGCTCTGGGTATCTATCATTCCACGAATTGCGGCATCCGGAATTCGTCCATTCATAATCTGGCAAGCCAGGCGATTGGCATAGTCTCATGCGGCGACCGGAAATCCCTGACATCCGGAGGCTGCTTTATCAATAACAACCTGATTGAGCTGACCTGCCAAAAGGTTGCAGACAAGTATTGCATTGACATCAACGACTGCGTGGGCGTCACTGTAAGCCACAATGAGATTCATGACGTGCCTGTCTGGGGAATCATATACAATGATTCCAATGACATTACCATTGAATACAATAACCTTTATAAAATTTGCCATAGCGGCGGCGATTGCGGCGCAATATACTGTGGGCGGAACTGGACGACAAGAGGGAATGTGGTTCGCTATAATTATATCCATGGCGACCTGGGCACCGAGTCGTATGGGGTCTATCTGGACGATCTGCACTCCTCCACAGAGGTTTATGGCAATGTCTTCCAAAAGGTTCAGTATGGCTGCAGAATCGGCGGCGGGCGCGACAATAAATTTATAAACAACCTTATTGTGGATTGCATGTTTGCGGTTCTGGCCAACGGGGACAATATGGAAAATCCCTGGTGTGAAGAGGACGGCTACCTTATGGAGAGGCTGAGAGAGATGCCGTATACGGAGGGCATCTGGGCAGAACGGTATCCCGAACTGGTCAATATCCTGGAAGATGAGCCGCCTCGGCCCAAGGGGAACATCATCACGAACAACGTGCAGTATTTGTCGGACGGAAGGATTCAGGAATATGGCGGATTATTGTCTGACAAGAGGGGGATGGACGATGAGTTCATCGAGTACTCAACGATAGAGAACAATCTTACGCTTGACGGGACGGACTCTTTCGCCAACTACGCCCTGAACGACTTCACAGTGCTTGAGGGCAGTGAGCTTAAGACGAAGCTTCCGGAGTTCGAGATCATTCCTTTCAAGGAGATCGGACGGCAGGCGTATACGCTGGAAGACAATTACGGCAAGGACTGACGGAACCTGGACATTTCAAACGATAGGGAGAGACTTTAGTTTGGAAGTAACTTCCAATTTTGATTGGTATGCGCGCCGAAGCGCGCCAGAGGTATAAAAATGAGAAAATTAAAAGTGATTTTAATCGGAGCGGGAAACCGGGGCAAGGGCTATACAAAAACCATGCTGAACATGCCGGACAAATACGAGGTAGTGGCGGTGGCCGAGCCCAATGAGAGTTTCCGCGAATTCATCCGCCAGCGGCACGGGCTTGCGCCCGAAATGTGCTTCGAGAGCTGGGAACCGCTTCTGCAGCTTGGAAAGATTGCGGATGTGGCAATGATTACCACCATGGACCGGGAGCACTACGCTCCCACCATGGCGGCCATTGCGCAGAAGTACGATATTCTGTTGGAGAAGCCGGTTTCGCCCATACCGGAGGAATGCCGCCGCATTGCCCTGGCGGCCCAGGAGGCCGGCGTGCGGATCGTGGTGTGCCATGTGCTCCGCTTCACGCGGCTCTTCCAGTGCTTAAAGCAGCTGATCGACAGCGGCAGGGTGGGGCGGATCATATCCGTCAATCATGAGGAATGCGTGGGCAATGTCCACCAGAGCCACAGCTTTGTCCGGGGCAACTGGGGCAACAGCACCCGCAGTTCCTGTATGCTGCTGCAGAAATCCTGCCACGATACGGACATCCTGCGGTGGCTCATCGGAAAACCGTGTTTAAAAGTGCAGTCTTTCGGCGACCTTACATATTTCAAGGAGGAGAACGCGCCGGCAGGCGCTCCTCAGTACTGCATCGATGGCTGCCCGGAGGCGGACCATTGTCCTTATGACGCAGTGAAGCTTTATTTGGAGGACAAGGGCAGCGACTGGCGCGTCACGGCAACCCGTGTGGAAAATCCCTCCGACGAGCTGGTGGCCCAGGCCCTGCATACAAATCAGTTCGGGAAATGCATCTTCCGCTGCGATAACGACGTAGTGGACCATCAGACCGTGAATATGCTCTTCGAGGGAAATGTGACGGCCACCTTTACCATGAGCGCTTTCACCAAAGGCGGCCGCGCCACCCACATCATGGGAACCAAAGGTGAAATCCACGCGGACGAGAACAATAAGCTTGTGGAATTCTTTGACCTTGAGACCCGCAAGACTGAGTTCATCGATCCCAACGCGGAGGGCGAACTGACCGGCGGCCACAGCGGCGGGGACGAGGGGATTATCGAGACTTTGTACGATTATCTCTGCGGAACCTATACCGGCTCGGCCATTTCCACCATTGAGGAATCCTGCGAAGGCCACCTGATGGTGTTCGCCGCGGAAGAATCCAGGAGAACCGGCAATGTGGTGGATTTCCGGAAATACGTGGACGGTCTGGAGTAAAGGGACACGCGGCTTTTCTGCTGTATTTTCTGGAAAGTCATGTGAATGATTCTCAAAAGAATGCCGATATTCTGAAGAGGGGCAATGATCGGCATCACGTACAATGAAACAGGTTTTTGCGGTCCTGCGTATCATGGAACCGAAAAGCCAAAGCAGAATAGGAGAATATCCATGAATTACAGGAAAGACAGATACGGAAACGAGATTTCGGTGTTGGGCTACGGCTGTATGCGGTTTTCCAGAGCCGCAGGCAGAGTGGACCTGGAGAAGACCGAGAAAGAAATCATGGCGGCTTACCGGGGCGGTGTGAACTACTATGACACCGCCTATGTGTACCCCGGCAGCGAGGCTGCCCTGGGGGAGATCCTGGAGCGGAACCGCATCAGGGATCAGGTGTATATCGCTACCAAGCTGCCCCATTACCTCATCAAATCCGCAGAGAGCATGGAGAAGTACTTCAGGGAGCAGCTAAGCCGTCTGCGGACAGACCATGTGGACTACTACCTGATGCATATGCTCACGGACGTGAAGACCTGGGAGCGTCTGAAAGCCCTGGGCATTCTGGAATGGCTGGAGGAGAAAAAGAAGACCGGCGCCATCCGCCAGATCGGCTTTTCCTATCACGGAAATTCGGACATGTTCTGCCGGCTGGCGGACGCCTACGACTGGGACTTCTGCCAGATTCAGTACAATTACATGGACGAGAACAGCCAGGCCGGCCGCAAGGGCCTGAAATACGCCGGCGGGAAAGGCCTGCCTGTGATCATCATGGAGCCCCTGCGGGGCGGCAAGCTGGTGAACCGCCTGCCCAAAGAGGCAGAGGAGATTTTTGAACGGTATTCTGTCAAACATACCCCGGCACAGTGGGCCTTTCGCTGGCTCTGGAACCAGCCGGAGGTGACCTGCGTGCTGTCCGGCATGAATTCCAGGGAGATGGTGGCGGACAATCTGCAGACGGCATCGGAAAGTCGTATCGGTGAACTGGGCCAGGCGGAAGAGGACATGTTGCAAAGCGTAGTCCGGGCCATCAATGCGAAGATGAAAGTGGGCTGTACAGGCTGCGGCTACTGCATGCCCTGCCCGAAGGGAGTGGATATTCCGGGCACTTTCGCGGCCTACAACAGGTGCTATTCCGAGGGGAAGCGCGCGGCGTTTATGGAGTATTTCATGTGCACTGCCATGCGCAAAGACGTCTCGGCGGCCTCTAATTGCATTCAGTGCGGGAAATGCGAACAGCACTGCCCCCAGCATATTGAGATCCGTCAGGAGCTGAAGCAAGCAAGGAAGCAGCTTGAGGGGCCCGCCTACCGGACAGGCCGGAAGCTGGTGGAGCTGTTTAAGGCATATTAAGCTATGTATAAATTCCCTGAAACCGGCAAGACTCTTCCTAAAATCAAAGGTTCGGGTGAGAGCTTAAAGGCATTGGCCGGAACAGGCGGCCTTGCGTGTGGAAAGGGGAAAGCTGATGATATCATTTCTGGAGATGGTAAAGCGGTATCCCATCGGTGCGAAAGTAGACCTGTCGAAAGGGCAGGGAAGCGGAAAAGCACAGGAAGTGGTGGGCTACGAGTATTACAACGGAACAGGGTTCCTGGTCCTTGGAGATAAGGAAAAAGTGAATGTGGACCAGCTTTTGGGCGAAAAGCATCCAAAGCTTTATTAAATCTTAATGTTTACACAATAGAATAGTAAAAAACGAAAACCTCCTGGTAGTTTATAATGGGACTTAGAATTCTTTTATAAAAACAGGAGGTTTTAGCATGGGATATGACAGAGCTATAGAGAGAAATGCCGCGGGCAGAGGAACCCTACAGCCAATTATAGAACAGAAGCGTGAGCCGCGGGGGCGGCAGTACCAGCGGCAGTATGGAGAGGTGCGAAACGCCGGACCGCAGAGTACCAGGCAGCCTGGCGGCCATACCGGTAAATACAGGACCGCGGCCCGGAGAAAAGCGTGCAAGAGGCGTAAACGGAGGCGGCAGGCTCTGGGCTTTTTGAAATTCGCGCTATGCCTTGCGCTGGTATTCGGCATGTCTGTAGCGGTCAGAGGCGCAATCACTCCGGGGGGGTCTCTGGGGGAAGCCCCGGAAATGGGAAAAAACCGGGAGATGAAAAGTCCCATTCTTCCGGAAGAGGACGCGGATGCCCTGTATGCAGACGGATATGGGGAGGATCTGGCAAAGCTCTTGGAGCTCAATGAAGAGGCAGCGGACTATGTGAAATGCTATCCCGAAAGAGAGAATTACAAGAACCAGCCCATAGACTTGACAAACGAGCTTCAGGCAGACGAAGTACCGCTCCTGATGCAGTGGGATAAACGCTGGGGCTACAATGCCTATGGGAACAACATGATCGGGCTTGCAGGCTGCGGACCGGTGTGCCTGACAATGGCCTATCTGCATTTTACCGGGGATACCGCCATGACGCCCAGGGAGATGGCAGCTTTTGCAAATGACAACGGGTATTACACAGGAAAGGCGGGCACCAAGTGGAGCCTCTGGACCGAGGGCGCGGAGAAATTGGGGCTTACCGGGGAGGAGCTGCCCCTGGACGAGAATGTGATGAAGCAGATGCTGGATATGGGAAAGCTGATCGTCTGCAGCGTGGGCCCGGGGGATTTTACCACGGAGGGGCATTTCATCCTGATCCGCGGATATGACGGGAACGGCTTTTATGTAAATGATCCCAACCGCAGGAGCAACAGCGAAAAGCAGTGGGACTATGATACTCTGCAGGGACAGATCCTGAATCTGTGGGCCCTTTCCGAGTAATGGAAAAAGCGTACAGCTTCGCCGGCACTGCCTGCGTTGAACCGCTATTCCAGCCTGGCCGCTGGTTATAAAAGGCAAACCACCGGAAACGGCGGGACGCAGGAGCCGGTTTTGTAATTGACGAGGCGGAATGCACGAGGAAGTCTTTGAAGAATTTCTGGAAAAATATAATGGCGGCGATGCTGTGCATATGGTATAATGTGTCCATATACAAGGCAAGGAACGGATGGCCATAGTACCATGCGGGCATATCATGCCAAAGCAGTAAACGCATGCGGGCGGGGAGGTCGGATGAGATACGAATTTTATGCAGGCTCCTATGGGGGCAGACAGGAAGAGAACATTGCGAAATATTCTCTGGACGGACAGACCGGGGAGATTATGAAGCTTTATGCCTGTTCAGGTGCAGAGAACCCCTCCTGGCTGACTTTGTCTTCGGGCGGTTCCGTATTATATGCGGTAGAAGAGCTTGCTCCCCAGGGAAATGTGCGTGCATTCCAAGCGGAGGACAAGGGACTAAAGCCCTTAGCCTGCATTTCCGCAAAGGGAGCGGATCCCTGCCATATCTGCCTGGACGAAGCGGGAAGATACTTGTTTACAGCCAATTATTCCAGCGGCTCGCTTGCGGTCTGTTGGCTGGATGAAAGGGGGATTCCGGTACATATCACGGATTTTTTTCAGGATACCGGCTGCGGCAGCGATCCGGTCCGGCAGGAGGGACCGCATATCCATTTTGCGAAGATATCAGGAGAACGGGTCTTTATAGCGGATCTGGGGACAGATAAGGTTCTGGTCTGTAAACTGGATGCGAAAGAGGGCCGCCTGACGGATACGGGGAAGCCCCTGAAGCTTCCCGCCGGAGCAGGGCCCAGGCATCTGGAATTTCATCCGAATATCCCCGGAATTATCTATGTGGCCTGTGAGCTGGGCAGCAGCGTGGCTGTATTTCGGGAAAAAGAGGAGGAATATGTTCTGGAGGCAATGGAGTCTACACTGCCGGAGGGCTTTTCGGGGGAGAACACGGTAGCGGCAATCCGTATTCGGAACAATCAGCTTTATGTCAGCAACCGGGGCCATGACAGCATAGCGGTCTTTGCCATACGGGAGGCGGGAGGGCTTGCCCTGCGCCAGATCATTCCCACAGGCGGCAGAATTCCCAGAGACTTTGCCATCATGGGGGAATATATGGTAATCGCCAACCAGGGATCGGATGACATCACGGTACTGCGGATAGCGTCGGGACGGCTGGAGCAGACAGATATTTCCGTTCCCATGTCCCGGCCCGCCTGCATATGTCCGGTTCCGGCATCTCTCCGGGACAAAATACCATAACTTGGTTTTGCGTCGGGGTTGTAACCGATTGGGGGATGTGGTATAATCTCCTTAATTTATTCAGCACATGGAATAGATTTGCAGTTGTTTTCGGATCGTCAGCTATATTTTTTCGGTCTTGATTATAAGGCAGAAAGCGGCCAATGGGGAGGAACGAGTATGAATCTGGTGATTACCATGAGTCGGAGGTTTGGAACCGGTGCCAGCGCAATCGCGGCGGAATTGTCTGAGAAACTGGGCATTCCGGTGTATGACAAGGCATACATAGAGCATGAGCTGGAGGGCTGCAGCTATGCGGACGAGACAGAGCTGATCAAAGAGCTTGCGTCCCATTCCTGCATTATTTTAGGGCGCTGCGCCTCGGAAATCCTGCGGGATCAGGGAAATGTGTTTAATATCTATGTCTGTGCCGACAAGGAAGACCGCATCCGGCGGGTCATGAAGCTGAAAGCCCTGCCCTATGAAGAGGCAAAGGCCATGCTGGAGGAGAACGATAAGGCACGCAGCGAATATTATTATAAACATGCCGGAAAGGTCTGGGGAGATGTGAACAACTACCATATGATCCTTGACACTTCCCAGTTCGGCATTGAGAACTGCGCGGGTATCCTGATAAAGTATTTCGAGCGGATTGAAGTCATATAATGATTGACAGCAAGCTTTCGGAACGGATATGACGGAGGTTTGAGAATATATAATTGACGGAATATTCTGACAATTATATCTCAAAAATAAAGTAATAAAAAATTTTGAAAAATAATACAAAAAAGCATTGACAAATGGGCGGACGCGTATTATAATGAATTTACAATAAAGAGGAAAACATAACTTCCATAAAATACAACTTAATATACTAAGTTGTAAAGCTGAATAAAATGTGTCTGTCATATCCATCCCCTGCCGAAAGGTTCAAAAGATTGTAATATACCAGAGATGGGGGAGAACGGAAAGGCACAGAGGTAGAAATGGAAGTAAATGCGGACCTGAAAACTTCATAAGGAGGGCAGTCCATTGGACAGCGAACAGACATGAAGAAGCGTGTTGATTACATAGATAATCAATGCGCTTCTTCGTTGTCCGGAGATTTGTTGTCAAAAAACTCTTTACTTACAACCAGATTGTGCTAAAATAGTACACTTGTAGGGAGGTGTGCTATGTTTTTGCTCTATTTTCTGTTGTGGGTGATTTTCAACGGCAGGGTCACCCTGGAGATATGCCTGCTGGGCCTGGTAATCGCAGGAGCGCTGCTTGCCTTTTCCTGCAGATTCATGGAATACAGCCTGGCCAGGGAACGAAAGGTCTACAGAAGTATCTTCCTGTTCCCGAGATACTGCCGTCTGCTGGTCACGGAAATCGTCAAGGCCAATGTGAGCGCCATGCGTATGATACTGACCCAGCGGGAAGAGATAGAACCCGCGCTGGTGAGTTTTTGCACGGACTTAAAGTCCCAGGCGGGCAAGGCCCTGCTGGCCAATACCATCACCCTGACCCCGGGGACCATCACGGTGACATTGGAGACTTGCGAGTACACGGTACACTGCCTGGACGAGTCCATGGCGGAGGGGATTCAGGAGAGCGCATTCGTGGCATATATCAGGAAATTTGAGGAAACCCTATAAGATGCCGGAATCAGCCATTATATATTGTATAGAGAAACGGAATGTTTCCGGAGATATGGGGAGCCCCGGGGACGGGCGGGAACTGTGATATCAGGCGGGAGAAAGGACAGGAATGGGAAGAGGAATTGAGGGCCTGGAAAAGGCCTATGACATATTTTTCACAGGAGCGCTCATCGTGCTGGCGGTGCTGGTGGTACTGTGCCTGGTGCGGGCCATCATCGGGCCCAGGGTAGCAGACAGGATCGTGTCCGTGAATATGACAGGCACCATGGTCATCGTCATGATCGCCATTCTGGCGCTGATGCTGGAGGAGGGGTATCTGGCGGATATCTGCCTGATCTATGCCATGATCAGCTTTCTGGCGGTGATCGTGCTGGTGAAAGTCTACATGGGCGTGTACCTGGAGGGGAAGCGGAAAGAAGAGAAAGATGATGATTTTGTAGTAGAAAAGGGGCCCGGGGAGGATGCAATAGGTACTGCCATAAAAGAGGACTCTGGGGGCTGCGAGTAACAAAGCCGTGTGGCCGCAGGATTTGCAGGGATTGGTATTGGCGGAGAGCTTTATGCTATGTGCCGGGGCTAAGACAGTTAATCGGCTTCGCCGCAAATTTTTGGGGATTCGGCAAGGTTTTTTGCAAAAAAGAGGGTGTTTTTTTGCAATAGGGGTCTGAAAGCCTTTTAAAAAGAGGGCTAAAGATTCCGAGAAGTGATTAAGAGGGATAGGAGGATGTAGCATGGTTGTGCTGGAGTGGATCAGGTTCCTGATCGGCGGCGGACTGCTTTTGTGCGGGCTGGGAACCTTTATCATAGAAATCATCGGCGTGTTCCGGTTCCGATATGTGCTGAACCGGATGCACGCGGCGGCTATCGGGGACACACTGGGCATCGGCTTCGCGCTGTTGGGGCTGATCGTCATGAGCGGGCTTACATTCACCTCCCTGAAGCTGCTTCTGGTCATCGTGTTCCTGTGGTTTTCCTCCCCGGTGTCCTCCCACCTGATCGCCAGGCTGGAGGTCAGCACCAACGAGGAGAGCGGAAAGCACTACCGGGTGATGCGGCTGGACGCCCCCGGAATGGGGGCTGCGCCCGGAATGGGGGCTGCGCCCGGAATGGGGGTCGTCCCTGAGAACGGCAGGGAACCGGCGGGGGATGGCGGTTCCGAAAGCAGGGCAGAGATGCCTGGGAGCCATGAGTCCGGGAGCGGGGCAATGGCCGGGAGGAATTCGGAGGGGCCCAGAGAGCAAGGTTCCGCCGACAGACAACAGAGATGACGCGCCGGCTGTGAGCCGGAAATCACTGCCCGGAAAGCGTAAGAAAAAGGGCAAAGGAGGCTGAAAAATTGACTGTATTTACCTGTATATTGTTAGGATTTCTGGTAGTCTGCGCCATTGCGGCCAGCCTGTCTAAGAAGCTTTTGAACACCATACTAATCTTCATGTCCTACAGCCTGGTGATGTCCATTATCTGGGTGCTGCTGGAGTCTCCGGATCTGGCCATCACGGAGGCCGCAGTGGGGGCGGGGGTGACTACGGTCCTGTTTTTGGTGACCCTGAAGAAGATAGATGCGATCATCAAAAAGGAAAGCGCGCAGGAGGAGACGGATGAGCAGGAAAGTGCCTGAGGAAAGGTATAGGAAGACTTTCTCCTATCGATTTAAAACATGGCTGGAGGGCACGAAAGATCCCTTTCTGGGCCAGGTGGAGATGCACAGGCAGGAGGCGCCTCCAGAGAGCGGAGAGGAGAGAGCGCGCAGGGAGCGGGACGAGGAAAACCTGAGAGCAAGGGTCTACGATTTGGAGCACAATTTTGAGATGCGAATCTTCAACAGGGTATACAGAGTGTTCAGCATCCTGTTCTGTATCTTCCTGGTGGTCATGCTGCTGGCGGCAGTGTCGGATCTGCCGGCTTTCGGCCGCGGGGAGAATCCGGTGAACAATGAGGTGGCGCAGCGCTATATCGAAGAGGGCTTGGAGGAGACCGGGGCCGTGAATATCGTCACGGGCATGATCCTGGATTACCGTGCCTTTGACACCCTGGGGGAGTCCCATGTGCTGTTCATTGCCACCTGTACGGTGCTGATCCTGCTGCGCAGGGACGGAGAGGAGGAGCAGAGAGAGGGCCGGGACAATGACAGACTCTACGAGCCAAAGGACGATGTGATCCTGCAGACCGCGGCCAGAGTCCTGGTGCCGCCCATACTGCTCTTCGGCATCTACATCATCCTGGCCGGGCATCTGGGACCCGGGGGCGGGTTCTCCGGCGGCGCTGTGATCGGCGCGGGACTGATTCTGTACCTGAACGCTTTCGGCTTTGCCAAGACGGAGCGGTTCTTCACGGCCAGGACCTACCGCAGGACCAGCTTCTGCGCGCTGGCCTGTTACAGCCTTGCCAAGAGCTATTCTTTCTACACGGGCGCAAACCACATCGAGAGCGTCATTCCGTTAGGAACGCCGGGAGCGATCCTGAGCAGCGGACTGATTCTGGTCCTGAACATCTGTGTGGGCGTGGTGGTGGCAGGCACCATGTATACCTTTTATGTCATGTTCCGCAAGGGCGGTTACTGAGGAGGCGTCAATCCATGCATTGGGAATATTTACTGAATAATTACGAGGAGGCCGTGGCCATGATTCTCTTCGGCATCGGCTTCTCCAATCTGCTCCTGCAGAAGAACCTGATCAAGAAAATCATAGGGCTGAACATCATGGACACGGCGGTCTATCTGTTCCTGGCCCTGAAAGGCTATATCTCGGGCAGAAAAGCGCCTGTGGTGGTGGACGGCGTCACAAGAGCGGAGGCCTATATCAATCCCATCCCCAGCGGGCTGGTGCTGACCGGTATCGTGGTGTCCGTGTCCGTGACGGCCCTGATGCTGTCCCTGACCATCCGGCTCTACCGCAGATACCACACGCTGGACCTGGACGAAATCACCACCCGGCTGAAGAGGGAGGGGAAATGATGGCTTTCGTACAGAATTTCCCTTTCATGTCCATTCTCCTGTCGCTGTTCTCCGGGCCCCTGTGCTCTGTTCTGGACGGAAAATGGGCCAGACGGGTGAATACGGCGGTGATTGCGGTAATCGGAATCATGTCCGCATTTGTTCTGAAACACGTCTCCGCCGGGCAGCCCTATGTGTACCGGATGGGACATTTCTCCGCGCCCTGGGGCAATGAGATCCGGGTGGGAACCCTGGAGGCATTCATGGCCTGCTTTTTCTGCGCTGTCATGCTGCTGTGTATGCTGGGCGGGATCCGGGAGCGGGCGGCCCAGATCGAGGAGGGCAAGCAGAATCTGTACTATGTGATGGTGAACCTCCTGCTGTGCTCGCTGCTTGCGCTGATCTATACCAACGATCTGTTCACTGCCTATGTGTTCGTGGAGATCAATACCATATCCGCCTGCGGGCTGATCATGATCCGGCAGACGGGCCGGACTTTTGAGGCGGCTACCCGGTACATGATCATGAGCCTTTTGGGCTCGGGGCTTCTGCTTTTGGGCATCTGCCATCTGTACGCCGTGACGGGGCATTTGCTCATGAGCAATATCAAGGAACAGGTGCAGGTGATCACGGCCACGGGACGGTACCACATCTCCCTGATGGTGGCTCTGGGGCTTATGTCCGTGGGGCTGGCCATCAAGAGCGCCCTGTATCCTTTCCACGCATGGCTCCCGGACGCCTACGGATATTCCACCCTGTCCTCCTCGGCCATTCTGTCCTCGCTGGTGTCAAAGGGGTATATCTTCCTGCTGATCAAGATTTTCTACAGGGTGGTGGGCATTCAGGCGGTCAGGGAGAGCAAGGTGGTGAACGTGCTGTTCGTGTTCGGCATTGCCGGGATGATCATGGGCTCCCTGAGCGCCATCAAGGAGGAGAACCTTAAGAGGATGATCGCCTATTCCTCCGTGGCGCAGATCGGATATATCTACATGGGGCTGGGGCTGGCCACGGATGCGGGCGCCATCGCAAGCCTCTACCATGTGCTGTCCCATGCCGCCACCAAGTCACTGCTGTTCGTGGCCGCGGCGGGGCTTGCCCAGGCCTCCGGCGGAAGCGACAGATACGGGGACATCACCGGAGCGGGATTTCGCAACAGGCTGGCGGGGGTGGCGTTCACGGTGGGCTCTCTGTCCATGGTGGGTATGCCCGTGTTCTCGGGATTCATCTCTAAGCTGCTGTTTGCCCGGGCGGCGGTGGGACATGCCCATAAAATGCTCCCCACGGTAATCGCCCTGGCGGTGAGTACGATTCTGAACGCCGTGTATTTCATGAAGACGGTGATCCGGATCTACACCATAAGGCCCGTTGAACCGGGCCGGGAGGGCGAGAATCCGGGGAGCGGTGGAACCGGCAGGCAGAGCAGGGGGGGAATTGGAGCCGTATCCGCGATAGAAGTCGCGGAGGCGGAAATTCTGCCGAAAGAGACGGGCAGGACGGTACGCCTCCTGGAGGAGCCGGCCAAGGCAGCGGCGCTGGTGTGTTTTATCCTGCTGAATCTGATTCTGGGATTGAACTCGGATCCGATTGTCCGGCTGATTCAGGGCGGCATTGAGATGTTTGAGTAGCGGGGCCTGGAGGCCTTTGTCGGGAGGGATATTTAGATGGATGCATGGTTGCTGATTCCGATGGCGCTGCCGGTGGCCGGCGGCGGGGTTCTGCTGGCTTCGTCCTTTCGGGAGAGGGCTTCCGGGGCGGGGAAAGAGAGATCCGCCGGCCCAGGGCTTTGCGCCTATGTGGGCATTGTGCTGGGGGTATCGGTGATTCTGGCCCTGGCGGCGGCCTGGACAGGGGAGCGGGAGCTGGTGCTGTTTACGCTGGTGGACGGGATTTCTGTGTACTTCCGGGTGGACGACGTGGGCAGGCTGTTCGTGACAGTGGTCAGCGCGGTGTGGCTTTTGACGGCGCTGTTCGCCTTTGTCTACATGGGCCGGGAGGGGAAAGAGAAACGTTTTTTCGGCTTTTATTTGATATTGTACGGGATACTGGTGGCGTCCGATTTTGCGGGGAATCTGGTGACCATGTATCTGTTCTATGAGCTGACTACGCTGGCGTCCATGCCCCTGGTGCTCCACAGCGGCAGGCGGGAATCCGTTATGGCGGCGTTAAAGTACCTGTTCTATTCCCTCTGCGGGGCGTACGGGGGCCTGTTCGCGGTTTTTGTGCTGCACCGTTACAGCGGCTCTTTGACGTTTGCGCCGGGAGGCACATTGGGGACGGCGGCCCGGGGCCATGAGGGAATCCTGCTGATCGCGGTGTTCGCAGCCCTCCTGGGCTTCGGGGCAAAGGCCGGCATGGTGCCCCTCCACGCCTGGCTCCCCACGGCTCATCCGGTGGCGCCGTCCCCGGCCTCCGCGGTGCTGTCCGCGGTCATCGTAAAGTCCGGGGTGCTGGCGGTGATCCGGGTGGTGTTCTACATCGTGGGGCCTGAGCTTCTGCGGGGCACATGGGTGCAGCAGGCCTGGATGGGGTTAGCGCTGCTGACGGTGTTCACGGGCTCCATGCTGGCCTGCCGGGAGCGGAATTTCAAGAAGAGGCTGGCCTATTCCACGGTGAGCCAGGTGTCCTATATTCTGTTCGGGCTTTCGCTCCTGACGCCGGAGGCCTTTGCGGGGGCCCTGCTCCATGTGGCGGTGCATGCGGCGGCGAAATGCGGCTTGTTTCTCACGGCCGGGGTGTTCCTGTACTCTTTTGGATATACAAAGGCACAGGAGCTGGCGGGAATCGGGAGGAGGATGCCGGTGACCATGTGGTGCTATCTGCTGTTTGCCCTGACGCTGGTGGGGATTCCGCCCACAGGGGGCTTTGTCAGCAAATGGCATCTGGCCCAGGGGGCCCTGGATTCGGATGCGGGGATTTTTTCATGGCTGGGGCCTGCGGTGCTGCTGGTCAGCGCGCTGCTGACCGCCGGGTATCTGCTGCCGGTGGCCATGAGAGGATTCTTCCCGGGGACGGGCGTCGAAGAGGCCGGCGGGCTTCCGGGGACGGGCGTCGAAGAGGCCGGCGCATCCCTGGAGGCGGGCGTCGAAGAGAACGGCGCACTCCCGGAGGCGGGCGGAGCCCGGGAGCCTGCCCCGGCCATGCTGGCGCCTTTGGGGGTTTTGGCGGCGGTGGCCGTACTGCTTGGGATTTTCCCGGGGCCTCTGACGGAATACGTCTCCGGGATTGCCGCATCGGTATTGTATCGCTGACAAGGAGCGAGAAAGGGTGGTTGCCATGAGTGAAGTTATAATGCTGCTGGCAGTGATTCTGCCTGTGTTTACAGGGATCCTGCTGCCATTGCTGTCCTTTCGCAGCAGGAGGGCCATGCGGATCTATCTGGAGACGGCAGTGTGCGTCAATTCCGGGCTGGTCTGCCTGCTGCTGATGGACGCGCCCCAAAGGGCGCTTACGGTGTTCCGCTTTACCCATGATCTGAGCATCACCCTGGGGCTGGACGGGCCGGGGGCGGTGTTCGCGGGGCTGGCGGCATTCCTCTGGCCCTTTGCCATGCTGTATTCTTTTGAATATATGGAAAAAGAGGAGAACGCGGAGTCCTTTTTCCTGTTCTATACAGCTACCTACGGGGTCACCTTGGGGGTGGCCCTGTCGGAGAATATCCTGACCATGTACTTTTTCTTCGAGATGCTGAGCCTTGTGACGCTGCCTTTGGTGATGCACACCAGGACCAGGGAGGCTGTCCTGGCCAGCAGGGCCTATCTGTACTACATGCTGGGGGGCGCGGCGTTTGCTTTCATCGGCATGATCTTCGTGCTGGTCTACGGCACCACCTCCTCCTTTGTGCCGGGAGGGGTGTTGGACATGGCCAACATTGCGGAGAAAAAGGACACTTTGCTTCTGGTGTATGTGCTTTGCTTCTGCGGATTTTCGGTGAAGACAGCTATGTGGCCATTCTCCTCCTGGCTGCCGAAAGCCAGCGTGGCCCCCACCCCGGTGACGGCGCTGCTCCATGCGGTGGCAGTGGTGAACACAGGGGCTTTCGCGGTGATGCGGGTGACCTATTATAGCTTTGGAACCGGGCTGCTTCGGGGGACATGGGCGCAGCATGTGGTGACGGGGCTGGCGGTTTTCACGATTCTGTACGGCTGCAGCCGGGCCCTGAAAGAGACCCATCTCAAGAGGCGGCTGGCATGGTCTACGGTGAGCAATCTGTCCTATATGCTGTTTGGGGTGACGCTGATGACGCCCCTGGGGATGCTTGGGGCCATGGCGCACCTGGTGTTCCATTCCCTGATGAAGATGTGCGCGTTCCTCTGCGCCGGGGCGGTGATCCACCGGACAGGGCGAAATTTCGTCCATGAGCTGGACGGGCTGGGCCGGAGGATGCCCAAGGTGTTCCTGTGCTTTGCGGTGTCCGCCCTGGGTCTGATGGGGGTGCCGGGGCTGTGCGGCTTTGTCAGCAAGTGGTATCTGGCCAAGGCGGCCGCAGCCTGCGGGGAACCTTTGGCCTGGGCGGGGGTGGCGGCTCTGCTGGTATCGGCGCTGCTGACGGCGATCTACATGACGAGCATTGTGGTGCGGGCCTTTTTGGCGGGGGATGACTTGGACCACGGCGCCACAGAAGAAACGGCGGACCCGGGGTGGAGGATGCTGGCGCCCCTGGTGCTGTTCGCTCTGCTGACCGTGGGCCTCGGACTGTATTCCGACCCTGTGGTCAGAGTGCTGGAGGCGGCTGTTTTGGGGAAGATGTGATTCTGATAGCAGGATACGGGTGCAGAGATTTGCATGGAGGGTGACGGAGTTGGAGACAGGATTGGCATTTTTGGTATTTTTCCCTTTTCCGGCAGGGGTTCTGGTCTTTCTGGCGGGTAGGGCTTCCGAGAAAAGGGAGAGAAATGCCCGGGGAGTCCGGGAGGAAAGCGCCGGCGGGAGGCCGGGAACCGTGCTTTTGGCGGCCTGCGCGGCTCTGGAGCTTCTGGTCATGACATTGGTGTCATATTTTGGCATGGGCTCCGGGCAGAGGGTTTCTCTGGACATTGCGGATGTCTGCGGTCTGGGGCTGCATTTTACCCTGGACGGATTTCGGGCCGTGTACGGCTGCGTGGCCGCGTTCCTGTGGCTGATGGCGGCGCTGCTCTCCGGGGAGTATTTCCGCGGCCGGCGCCGTGTGAGCCGCTTTTATCTGTTTCTGCTTTGGACCCTGGGGGCCGCTATGGGGGTGTTTTTGTCCGCGGATTTATACACCACCTTTGTGTTCTTTGAAATCATGTCGTTTACTTCCTATGCGTGGGTGGCCCAGGAGGAGACCGGGCCGGCTCTGCGGGCCGCGGCCACCTATCTGGCGGTGGCGGTGACCGGGGGTCTTGTGATGCTCATGGGGATCTTTTTGCTGTACCACCGGCTGGGCACCGTGGTCATAGAGGAGCTGCCCGGGGCGGCGGAGGCCTGTGGGGAAAAAGCCGTGCTGTACGCCGCGGGGGCATGTCTGCTCACGGGCTTCGGGGCCAAGGCGGGGGCGTTTCCCCTGCATATCTGGCTGCCTAAGGCCCATCCGGCGGCCCCTGCTCCGGCCTCTGCCCTGCTGTCCGGCATCCTGACCAAAACGGGCATCTACGGCATCCTGATTCTGGGCTGCTATCTGTTCCCCCAGGACAGGGCATGGAGTCATATGATTCTGGCCCTGGGGGCGGCTACCATGTTTGGGGGCGCGGCGCTGGCGGTGTTCTCCGTGGACTTGAAGCGTACGCTGGCCTGCTCCTCCATGTCCCAGATCGGCTTTATCCTGGTGGGGATCGGGATGCTTGGGATGCCCCAGGGGAGCGGAAATGCACAATACCGTCTATTGGCGGCCAGCGGCACGTTCCTGCACATGGTGAACCATTCCCTGATTAAGCTGGTGCTGTTTCTGGCCGCTGGGGTGGTGTATATGAACGCCCATGCCCTGAACCTGAATGCCATCCGGGGCTTTGGCAGGAAGAAGCCTCTGTTAAAGGCCATCTTTCTTACGGGGGCGCTGGCCATAGGCGGAATTCCTCTGTTCGGCGGCTATGTGAGCAAAACTTTGCTCCACGAGAGCATGGCGGAGTATGGGGGCGGAGGCTTGCTACGGGCGCTGGAGTATCTGTTCCTGTTCTCCGGCGGACTCACCGTGGCGTATATGGCGAAGCTCTTTGCGGCGATTTTCGTGGAAAAGAACCGGGATCCGGCCCTGCAGGAAAAGTACGACAGGAGAGAAGCGTATATGAGGCCTGCCTCGGTGCTTGCCCTGGCCGGCAGCGGGACGGCGCTGCTGGTGTGGGGCCTGTGCCCCCATGCCCTGATGGAGAAAGCGGCCGGTCTGGCCCGGGGTTTCATGAGGCTGGAGGAGGCGGGACATCCGGCGGCTTATTTCAGTCTCGGAAATCTGAAAGGGAGCCTGATATCCGTTGGGATTGGGGCTGCGGTTTACCTGGTTTTCATCCGCAGGGTTCTCCAAAACCGCAGCGGGGAATATGTGGACGCCTGGCCCGGATGGCTGGATCTGGAGGAGCTTGTGTACCGGCCTGTGGCGCTGTACGCCCTGCCCTGGATCCTGGGGGTGGCCTGCAGGGTGCTGGACAGTGTGGCGGACTGGCTGGTGGTGGGGCTGCGAAAGACCCTTTACCGGGACAGCCCTCTGCCCCGGGAGAGGACAGAGGGCAATGCGCTGACGGCCGGCCTGGGCCGGACGCTGAACGCGTTCCAGGGTCTGGGCAACCGCACCTGGCGGCGCAAAAACCCCCTCCACCGGGACTATGTGCACCTGGCGGCGGTGAAGAACCAGCAGTTTCGGGAGACCAACCGCATCATCCAGCGGAGTCTGTCCTTTGGGTTGCTGCTGTTCTGCCTGGGGCTTGCGCTGACTTTGCTGTATCTTATCTGGTGGTAGGGCGGCGGGCCGGGAGGCTGATTTTCGGGATACCGTTGACAGTGGCACGATTATATGCTATCATCAGACAAATGTCAACCACATCGGGAGGGAGAATATGGAAAGCATTCATCTGATACAGGATATCAAAACATTTGCCTTTTCCGCCGAGAATCCCACGGGGACAAGGGGCGGGGGCGCAAAAGGCGGGGACTGCACCAAGCTGCGGCCCTGCATCGAAATCCGCCCCGGGGAGACCGTTACGCTGCTGGACACCGACGGGCCGGGAATGATTCAGAATATCTGGTTCACGGGATATGTGGGGCACAGCTTTATCCTGCGGATCTACTGGGAGGGGAACGAGAATCCTTCCGTGGAGGCGCCGATTTCGGCGTTCTTTGGCTGTGCCTACGATGAGAATTTTGAAGACCGGGAGGGCAGATATCCGATTTTGAATTCTGCCAAAATTCTGGTGGCCCCCGGAAGAGGCCTGAACTGCTACTGGGAGATGCCTTTCCGAGAGCACTGTAAGATCACCATGGAAAATCGCAGCCGGGAGGATAAGACGCTTTTCTACATGATAACGGGCTGCTATCTGGAACTGCCGGAAAATATCGGCTATTTTCATGCGTCCTACCGTCAGGAGCACCCGGTGCAGAAAGGGCGTTCCTATACCGTCATAGACAATATCAGAGGCAAGGGCCAGTTTGCGGGGCTCACTTTGGCTGCCGGCATGAACGGCAACAATACCTGCTGGGTAGAGGGGGAGGCCAGGATGTACATTGACGACGACAGATATCCCTCCATCCACTATACCGGCACGGAAGACTACTTCGGGGGCGCCTACGGGTTCGGCAACGATATCTATCTGAAGCGATACCACACCTACAGCGGTCTCTATGCCGGAATGTTCGCCATCCTGGGGGACAACGCGGCCTTTTACAACGGACAGCAGCGGTTTCTGCTGTACCGTCTCCATGTGGCGGATCCCATCCATTTCGAGACCGGTTTCCGGATGACGCTGGACAATCTGGGCTGGACAGGCCCCAGATATGACGACTACACGTCCGTAGCGTTCTGGTATCAGACTCTGCCCCATGAGCCCCTGAAGCCTCTGCCGGAGGATGGGGAGATGGTGATGAAGTGAGAAAACCTCTCCGGGCGAAGAAGTGGTAAAAAGCTTTCCGCGCCGGGAAATCCAAAGGAACATAGAGCGGCAAAAGTCCCTGGCCGCCGGACAAAGCGGCAGGGGATTCAGATGAAAAGGGACAAAAGCGTGCCAGGGAGCGGCCTCAGTTCTTCCGGGGAGCGTTGGCGCTGGCGATTTTCTTCAGGGTGGAATTGGTCCCCAGAAGCATGAACACATCGTCCTTTTTGGTGGGCTGGTCTGCGGGAGGATTCACCAAAAGCTGCCCGCCCCGCTTGACGGCGATGGCGTTGATGCCGTATTTCTCCCGGAGCTTCAGCGTCCGCAGATCCTTGCCGATCCAGTCGGTGGGGGTGATGATCTCGCCGATGGAGTATTCCGAGGACAGCTCTATGGTATCGAACATATTGTTGAACGCCAGGTCGTTTGCCAGCTGGACGCCGATCTCCTTTTCCGGATAGACGATCTTGTCCGCGCCTATCTTGGTGAGGATCTTGCCCTGCTTCTCATCGTAGGCCTTGGCGATGACCTGGCTGATGCCCTGCTCCTTGGCCCAGATGGTGGCCAGCACCGAGGCGTCCAGGCTGTGGCCGATGGAGATCACCGCGCCGTCGAAATTCCTGCCGCCCAGCTCCTCTAAGGCCTCGTCGTTGGCCACGTCCAGGCACATGGCCAAAGTGACGTAATCGGCGATGAGCCGGACCCTCTGCTCGTTGCGGTCGATGGCCAGGACTTTGCAGCCATTGGCCTCCAGCTGCAGGGCGATGCTGCTGCCGAATCGGCCCAGGCCGATGACGATGTATTCTTTTTGGGATTGTTTTTTCATGGATCGGATCTCCTTTGTCTTATTTCTTTTGGCAGTGCTATGTAGTTACTTTGCTTTATGGTAAAAACCCGCATCAATCAAATACCGGATATTTTCAGGTATGTTCTTTTTGGTATCCTGAACCACCAGTTTGTTGTATTGGGACATGCATGCATCTTTCGCAAAGATGAAGTCCACGATTTCGCCATCCTTGCTTTTTTTAACGGAAGAATCTTCTACCCGAAGCGACATGGGAAGAAAGTAATCATTTATCTTTTTTCCATGAGTATCAATATTCTCTGTAAGGCCTAATGTAAATTCCAGATTCGTCACGCTTAACTTATATAGTATGGTTGCCGTCTGCATATCTTTCAGAACACATACCATCTGGCTTGTAAGCTCTGGCAATCTCTTTAAACATGGCAGCTTTTTTCTGGCATTTGCATAGGGATGTCTCTCTGTAAAATAAAACTGATTGCTGGAAAGCTTTCCTTTTTTTGCATTCTTATAGAAATCCTTGGCGGATAGTCCGGTTTCAACCCCTGTCAGATGTAAAAAGTGATTGATGGAAAACATGACTTCAAAAAAATTTTCACCATATACATATAAAAAGGTTTTTCCCGCAAGATTTTTGCTATAAATCGCGGCCGAATCAATGATGTTCTGCCGAATCGCATTTTTCTTTTCTGTTTTTGTAACCATCTGCACCTCATATGCAAAGAGGAGCGTGATTTGACCACACTCCTCTAAAATTCTTTCGATAAGAGTTTTATGCTGGTTGTCAGCCTCGGTATCCAGTAAAGATACCAGTAACGATGTGGAAATCGTTAAGTCCCCCACATGGACTACTGCTTTATCCTAGCAGCCAGGCTCGATGCCCAGTTAAGGCATCTGAAGTGATGGAAGTTTAACCTGCTCCATCTGCAGCACAACTTTTAACGATGCTCTTACATCGAGGCATTTCTGCACTACCTATATTATACTCAATTGATACGGAAAATCAACCAGTTTACTGAATTTTTATCGAGTATTTATCAGTTTCCAGTTTTCCTGCTGACCTTGAGAGAAACACCCCTACCCAATGATCACCTTACTGTCTGCATAGGAAATATTGTCCGCCGGCGTGCGGCTGTTGAAGACCAGCGCCAGTGTGATTGGGCCGATCCTGCCCAGGTACATGGTGAGGGCCACGATCAGCTTCCCGGCGGGGTACAGGGCTCCGGTGAGTCCCCTTGACAGCCCTACCGTGGCGATGGCGGAGGTCATTTCGTACAGAGTGTCCAGGAAGTCGCTGCGCTGCACGGCCAGCAGGGCGACGGTCAGCACCACCAGCACGGAGAAGCTGAAAGTCACGATGGCCACGCACCGGCGGATGGTCTCGTCCGCAACTTTCCGGTTCATGACGGTGACGTCCTTTTTCCCCTTGATATTGGCCAGCATGGAGGCGATGAGCATGACGATGGTCACGGTCTTCACGCCGCCTGCCGTTCCCGCGGGGGAGCCGCCGATGAACATGAATATCAGGTATGTCAGGCAGGACGCGGGACGGAAAGATTCCTGGGGTATGGTGGCGAATCCGGCGGTGCGCAGGGTCACGGACTGGAACAGCGCCGCCATCCCTTTTTCGGGCCAGCTTAGGAGCCCTAAGGTGGCCGGATTGTCATATTCGAAGAGCAGTGTCAATGCCGTGCCCGCCAGAACCAGAGCGAGGGTGACGGAGAGCACGATTTTCGCCTGCAGGTTCATCTTGCGGGGGTAGGGGCCCTTTTTCCTGTGGGGCACTACCACCCTGGCCACCTCCCAGTACACCGGAAAGCCCAGCCCGCTGACAATGATCAGGAAGACGGTGGTAAGGTTTATGACGACATTTTCCCGGTAGCCGCAGAAGCTGTTGCCTCCCAGCAGATCGATCCCGGCGTTGCAGAAAGCGGACACCGCGTGGAAGACGCTGTACCAAATGCCCTTCAGGCCGAATTCTGGAATGAAGACAAACGCGTAACCGAAAGCTCCGATGCCCTCCAGGCACAGCGTCACTTTCAGGATGCGCATGGTTAGCCGCACCAGCCCGGAGAGGGTGTCCAGATTGTAGGCGCTCTGAATCAGCATCCTGTCCGACAGGGTGATCCGGCGGCGGAACAGTAACAGGACCATGGTGGTAAAGGTCACGATGCCCAGCCCCCCGCACTGGATCAGCAGCAGCAGGACGATCTGCCCGAAAGCAGAGAAAGTCTGGCCGATGTTCACGGTGGACAGGCCTGTGACGCAGATGCCGGAGGTGGACACGAAGAGGGCGTCCAGAAAGCCTATGGACTGGCCGGGCCTGGTGCTGACGGGGAGCATGAGAAGCAGCGCCCCCAGCAGCGCTCCCAGGAGGAAGCCCAGCATGATGATTCCGGTGGTTGTGGTTTTTCTTTTTTTCATATCCTATTAAACGTCGAAACGTTCTTCCTTTTCTGATTTCTGGCCGGTTCTCAATGGAAAGCAGCGCTTCAGAACGCTGCGGCACCATGTTAGTATACTACGAAAACCAGAAACTGTCAAAAAAAGCTGTGCCTGGGGTCAAAGTCTGGGGTCAAAGCAACCGCTTTGATTCCTGCGGGCAATGAGCCGTGCAGATGCGCTGGCATCCATTTGACCAATGCCGCCAGGATCAAGGGGATGCGAACAAAAAACGTCGGCTCATCCAAAGCGGGTCTGTCCGGAAATTCCCGACAGACCCGCCAGTTTGTGTTTATATATCCGTTTTCAAAGGAAACGCTGCATTACAGCCCGTTCTTCTCCACATAATCCGTTCTTCTCCACATAATCAAGCCACTGCTTTTTCCAGCCCTCTCTCACAGTGTCCAGCCCTGCCTCTTTCAGCTTCTGGCGAAGTGTCTCGACGGACGTCTCAACGTCATCTACCACACCCATCTCAAGGGGCTTTCCGTATTCGTTCCATACAGTCTCCACGGCTGCTTTCTCGGCCGAATAGGAAGAGGAGTCCTCTGAGAAACCGCCGAAAGGATCCACACTGGGGGTGCCTTTCTCCTCAATGACTTCCGTATAGTGGTCAAACATCTCCTGCATCAGCACGCCGCCCTGGCCGTTGGCCAGCTTGTAGGCCGGGTTTCTCAGAGACCATGCATTCAGCGCCTCATAACCGAATTCACCGCTCAGGTTCTTATAGGTGCCGTCCTCCGCCACTTCATAATGTACGCCCTCGATACCGTACTGGGTCAGGAGGTTCAGCTCCTTGTCCATCACCAGCAGCTCCAGGGCTTTCATGGCCCGTTCAGGATTTTTGCAGTCCTTGGTGATCGCGGTGGCATCTGCGGTAGGCGTGGTAGACCACACATAACCATCCCCCTCGGCGAATGTATGATAAGCGGTCTTCCAATCGGGATGCGAAGTTGTCCATGCCTCTACGCGGGTGGTGAATTTGTTGGGATTGTTTCCGCTGGACATGCACACAAACATTCCGTTTTCGTACCGTTCAAAGGGGTCGGTGGTATCCGAGAGAGCGCTTCTTGACCAGAAGCCCAGATCCGCCCACTCTTTCATAAGCTTCATATCTTCTATGAACTGATCCGAGAACCAGTAGTCTATCACCTCGGAGGGATTCTCTACGGACGCTCTCTGACCATAGCTGCAATGTATAATATTTGTGGTAGTATAATCCAGAATACCGTAGCCATTGGGAAGCAGTCCCTGACTGGGATCGTTCTCCTGGATTCCCAGCAGATATGCTTTCAGGTTCTCAAGGGAATCCGGCACGGGCAGATCGTATTTCTCGCGCAGATCTTCACGGTACTCAATGCCGCCGCAGGTATATTGTTTCCACAGACAGGGAATGGTCATCAGCTCACCGTTGACCATACAGCCATTGAGAGCCGCCGGATCGATGGCTGCTTTCAGATCGGGAGACACCGTGTCCAGCAGATCGTCCAGCCCCAGAAACGCACCGTTCTGTGCCAGCTGTCCGAAACTGGCCCAGTTTGCGGTATAGATGAGATCCACGCCGCCGGTGGTCAGAACCATCTTGTACTTCTCGCCCCAGTCCGTCCATGTGGAAAACTGGAACTCCACGGAAGCGTTCACTTTCTCCTCCAGAATCTCATTGATGGCATCCTGCACGCTCTGGAGCCCTGCAGGCGCGTCGCCAAGCAGATAGAACACCAGGTCTACATGCTCGGAATAGTCCGGTTCTGTGCTTTGATCTGCAGATGAACCATCAGGGGCATCTGACGATTCCTCCGGGGACTCTTCCTGCTGCGCAGTGCTCTCCTGAGCGGGGGAAGATTCACTCTCCTCCAGCGCGCTGTCCGCCGTCTTTTTATCGCCGCAGCCGGCCAGCATGGTGGCTGCCAGGGCCAGCGTCAACAGTACACTCACGACTTTCTTCTTCATAGTCGTTCCTCCTTTTTCTCCCTCCCTGAGGAGGGGCTTTTTTCTATAAAAACAATCCTCCCATAGGGAAAAACTGCTCTTACCTCATTACCGCATACAGGCTATCCCTTGACCGCTCCGATAGTGATGCCGGAGACGAAATACTTCTGGACAAAGGGATAGAACAGCAGCACCGGTCCCGTCACTACCACAGCCATGGCCATCTTCACCGACTGGGTAGGAAGATCGGCTATGGTGGCAGTGGTGCCTATCGCCAGATCCTTTAGGGCCGTGGTGGAATTGAGCATGTTGGACAGGTAGAACTGCAGTTCATAGGTGCTGGAGCTGGTGGAGAACAGGGACGAGCGATACCAGTCATTCCAATAGCCCAGCGCCAAAAACAGCCCAACCGTGGCCAGTCCCGGCTTCAGTACCGGCAGCACGATTCTCCAGAAAACCGTGAACTGGCCTGCGCCGTCGATCTTGGCGGATTCGGTGATGGCGTCCGGCACGCTTCCCGAAATGAAAGTACGCATCAGAATGATCAGGAAAGTGCCGGTGATGCCGGGAAACCATATGACGAAAGTGGTCCCTTTCAGATGCAGCACATTGGCGTACAGCAGATACCAGGGAATCATACCGCCTCCGAAGATGGTGGTGAAATACAACAGGAAAGACACCACATTCCGGTATTTGAATTCCTTTCTGGAGAGCACATAGGCCGTGAGGGTGGTCACGAACAGCCCTGTGGCAGTGCCCATCACCGTATAATAGATGGTCATTTTATAGGCCTGCAGGATGGATGCGGGATTCCTGAAAATCGTTGCATAGGCATCCAGGGAGAAGACTTTCGGGAGAAGACTGTACCCTTCCCGCATGACCATGCCATTGTCCGTGAACGAACCGGACACGATCAGGAGGAAAGGCAGAACACATATGACGGCTGCAGTTCCAACGAAAAAATATGCGATGACATAAAAGGTGATATCGCTGCCTGACAGCTTGATTTTATTCTTTTTTTGACGATTGTTCATAATGACACTTTCCTGCGCTCTCCTGCGCATATCAATTTCCTAAAACAATGCATATTCCGCTTCTTTCCTGCGGATGGCCCAGTTGGTGATAAGCACCACCACGAAACCGAATATGGACTGGAACAGGCCGGCGGCAGATCCCAGGCCGATGCTCAGGGGCTGCCCGATGGTGATACGGTACACATAAGTGTCCAAAATGTCCGTCACCTCATAGAGCAGACCGTTATTGCCCACAGTCTGATAGAACAGCTCGAAGTTGCCCCGCATGATGCCGCCCAGAGAGTAGATCAGCAGGATGACAAAGGTAGGCTTTAGCTGGGGCAGCATGATATAGCGTATGCGCTGGAAGATATTGGCCCCGTCCACCTTGGCCGCCTCGTAGAGTTCTCCGTCAATGCCCATGATGGTGGCCAGATATACTACCATGCCGTAGCCGACCGACTTCCACATATGAAACAGAGTGATCAGAAAAGGCCAGTAAACAGGCGTATTGTAGAAGTCTATGGGCGTTCCCCCGCCGCTTCGGATCATATTGTTGATGGCGCCGCACTGGTATTCCAGCAGACTGTAGACTATGACTTTCAGCAGCACGAAAGAGACGAAATAGGGCATGAAGATCAGAGTCTGTCCCACTTTCTTGAACCACTTCAAGGTCATCTGGCTCACCAGCACCGCGAAGAAAATCTGGAGCACATTGCCCAAAAGAATGAAAACCACATTGTACAGAACCGTGTTCCGGATCAGCCGCCCCATCTGGGACTGGAACAGAAATTCGAAATTCTTAAGGCCCACAAAGGGGCTTGCCCACAGACCGTCCGTAAAGTTGAAATTGACAAAGGCGAAATAGATGCCTACCATGGGCAGATAGGAATTCACCAGGAAGAATACGCCCACCGGAAGCAGCATCAGGAAGAGCACCCAGTTCTTGCGGAATTCTTTCACCAGCCCATGCTCATGGCAGCGGATCCGCTCGGCGGCCTCCAGCTTCTTGATCACCAGATAGGCGGCCAGTGCTCCGACGAACTCCACCGCTAGCAGAGGGGACGCCCCAAAGCCTGTCATGCCGAAGAAACGATTGGCATACAGCACGAACCCGTATGAACCTATGATCAGCAGAATCGTCAGCAGCATGGCTGCCTTTCCGAACACATACAGCCTCAGCTCGCTTTTGCCGTCGGAATCCTGAAAGCGGTTGTGGAGAGCTCTCCAGATATAGACTATGTGGAGGTACCATACGCCCGCCAAAAGCAGCAGCAGAATCATGGAGTACAGTCCCAGCGCCCCTATGCCGGAATTTCTCACGAAGCTCAGCAGGGAGAAGACGCTGTAGCTCTGGTAAAGGGTGGAGGCAGTCTCCCTGGAAATCCCCAGTTTGCCAAACAGCGCGGATATATTCCGCAGATGGATCCAGTCAAAAAAAGGTAAGGAAAGAAAGAGCAGGGCAGCGCTTATGCCTGCAGTGAGAAGCACGCTGGCTTTCCGCCCGAACTTCCTTTGCTCCAGTTTTCCTCCCCATGCCGGTTTCCTGTTTGCCTCATTCATGATTCGTGTCCCTCTTTTCTTTGGATGGAATGCCGACCTGCCTCTGACCTGGGGCAGAGGACTGTCAAAATGCCCATTTTTTTCCTTGTTTTCTCTTATAATTCGTAAACACTTATTATCATAGGGCATAGCACCCTCTTTTTACACATAAAATAGTTGCATATATGTGCAAAAATATGCTATCATATTCATGCCATATTTTTTTGCAGTGATTTTTCATAAGGAAGTTATCTGAATTTGGTATTTTTTGTGAAAAGAGAGTTTTTATGACTACGGAAAAAGATATCTACAGAACAAGCGGGGAAAAATACTGTCCTTTTACCGGGAGCTCCACGCCTGCATTCATTCCGCTGTCCGCCGGGATTACCTATGAGGATCCCCGTTATTATATCCACAGGGTCAGCAGCAGCTACTATGTGTTTGAATACATTTTAAGCGGCGCAGGCTATGTGGAGCTTAACGCAGAGACAGTGGAGCTAACCGCAGGAGACGGCTACATCCTCTGTCCCTGCACCCGCCATCATTACTATTCGGCGCCCAGGAGGCCCTGGCGCAAGGTATGGTTCAATGTGCAGGGAGATCTGGTAGCGCATTTAATGGGCGATTATCAGCTAAAGGGTAACTGCTGCATCCAGGGGGGTACTTGAAGGAAAGTACCTGCAGCAGATTCTGGAGATCGTGGAAAAAGAACCGGCTTATTGCATCAATGAACTGGCTTTTTTGCTCCACCGCCATATCAGCTGCTTTTCCGAGGCTTACAACGGTAAGGTGCTGAAGACCTCCTGCGGGCTGCTGATGAAAAATTTCATCGAGCAGAACCTGACGGCCGATCTGACCATGGCCGACATTGCCGCCCATGTCCATCTGTCCGTCTCCCGGGCGACGCATCTGTTCAAAGAGGAATATCAGGTGACACCCTATCATTACTACCTTTCCCGCAGGCTGGAGATCGCCCAGAATCTGCTGTTTTCCACCAATATGCCCATTCAGGAGATATCCAGACGGCTGGGGTTCCCGGATTACCGGCATTTTTCCAATCTGTTCAAGAGATGGACAGGGGTCTCGCCTACGGACTTTCGGGGCAGATAGGCGCGGGGGTGGCGGGACGATGTATGGCGTTGGCGGGGATAGCGCCGGAACTTCACGAGGCGGCTAAGATTGATCGGCAAATCCCCGCCTTGTGCAAAACACTATGTGGGGTGTGCCCTATCCCCGGTGCATCCAATCAGGCATTCGGAGCCTGTCTCCTGTTGAGGAAGACATAGAAATTGTCCTTCCGCTGGATTCCCTCCAGGACCTGCTCCGCCAGGTACTGTGCGTCCCCGGCAGGGTTCCTACGCAGGGCGCACTCCATGATCTCTATCATCTTTGGCAGGTAGCGGATGGAATTGCCCTTGGCCAGCACGGGCTTCACCGCCTCCGTGAGCAGGCCGTAGGATATCCGCTCAGGCACCATGTCCTCGATTAAGGCAGGGTATCTGACTTTTAAATTGTCTACAATGCTCTTCATCAAGTCAGGATACAGGATTTCATGGTACTTGCCTCGCATGGTGTCCGCCGCTTTGCCGATGATATACTCCACTGTCCCCTGGTCTACGGTATCCAGCACCTGGGAATAAAGGACCGTGTGGAAAGAAAGAATCATGAATTCCATTTTGCCTATGGCTGGGTGGAGATGGTCTCTCACGCGGAGTACGGGCATCAAGATGCCCTCTTCCCTGGCCAGATCCAGTCTCAGGTTCTGAATCCGAACCAGCAGCTTGGGATTGTACTCCATGAATGCAGGTGTCAGGTCCGTCCCGAACACCAGTTCCAGAGGCTGTAAGCTTTCCCGCAGACAGTTTCCCAGTTCCGGCTGTATCTCCTGTATAAAATCGGGCTTATTCCTGTCTGCGGAAGCATTCCCTTTCGCCTCTGGGGTCTGCTCCCCGCGAATACCCAGCAGCCAGTCCGTGCTCACATGCAAGAGGGCGGCCAGGTCGGCCAGCATGGAGATGTCGGGAAGACTTGCGCCCCGCTCCCATTTGCTTATGGCCTGGGGTGTTATCCCCAGCCTCCCGGCCAATTCCTCCTGAGTCATGTTCCTGTCCTGGCGGCAGTTTGACAGTCTAAGGCCTATCTGCATCAGTTCGTTGGTCTTGCTCATCGTTTTTCTCCTCTGCTGTTGGATTTGTTTTGTGAATTATTTTGTCTGAAAGCTTTCCCTTTGACAGTTTTAGTATAACAGAAAAAAGAAAGGCTGTAAAACAACATGCGGTTCATATGGGATTCAACCGATGGGAAGAGAGGCGTAGGAATAATCAGGAGAAATAATTGCTTTTGACTATTTGGTATGATAGAATACAATCATATTGAATGCGGAAACGCTGTATTCTGTCAAAGAAATCCTATCTCACTTATGGGCAAAGCTGTGTCGTGATGATGCAAAGGGAGTCGGATAAGGCAGTGAAAGGGCAGATAAATGCAAAAAAGCATGCAGCGTAGAAAGGAATCGGTGCAAATATGAGGATTTATGCAGCAAAAGACTACAAGGACATGAGCCGCAAGGCGGCGAATCTGATTTCGGCTCAGGTCATCCTGAAGCCGGAGGCAGTGCTGGGACTGGCCACGGGCTCTACTCCTGTGGGGGCTTATGAGCAGTTGAGAGAGTGGTATGAGAAAGGGGATCTGGACTTTTCCGCCGTCCGCAGCGTGAACCTAGACGAGTACAAGGGGCTGTCCGGGGACCATGACCAGAGCTACCGGTATTTCATGAACCACAATCTGTTCGACCATGTGAACATCGTGAAAGAGAACACCAATGTTCCCAACGGCCTTGCACAGGATCCGGAGGCGGAGTGTGTCCGCTATGACGGCGTGATCCGTCAGCTGGGCGGCATTGACCTGCAGCTGCTGGGGATAGGCGGCAACGGGCATATCGGCTTCAACGAGCCCTGCGATGTCTTTGAGAAAGGGACTCATGTGGTGACGCTGACAGAGGAGACCCGCCGCAGCAATGCCAGGTTCTTCAGCTCCATAGACGAAGTGCCCACCCACGCGCTGACCATGGGCATCGGCGGCATCATGTCCGCGAAGAAAGTTCTGCTGCTGGCATCTGGCGAGGCCAAGGCGCAGGCTTTGTACGACTCCTGTTTCGGACCCGTGACGCCGGGGGTGCCCGCCTCCGTTCTGCAGCTCCATAACGATGCGGTCATCATTGCCGACGAGGCGGCGCTTGCCTTGATTCGTGAGAGGACGGACTGGAAAGGGGAAGTCTATGATTGTTAAGGGAGGCTATGTCTATCAGGAAGACAAGACCTTTGCGGAGAAAGACCTGTACCTGGAAAACGGTGTGATCGTGGGAAGCCCTGAGGAATTAACGGACCGCACGGAGGTGGATGCCGCCGGGCTTCTGGTGCTTCCGGGGCTGGTGGATATCCACAGCCACGGCGCGGTGGGACATGATTTCTCCGATGGGGATATGGAGGGGCTAGGGAAGATCCTGGCATACGAGCATTCCTGCGGCGTAACCTCCTATTGCCCTACCTCCATGACCATAGGCAAGGACGAACTGCGCAGGATATTCAAAGCCATGGGGGATTTCCGGGAAGAGCCGGGGATGGCCCATGTGGCCGGTATCAACATGGAGGGGCCTTTTCTGGACGTGGAGAAGAAAGGGGCGCATTTAGCGGAACATATTCTGGCGCCGGATGTAAGCTTTTTCCGGGAGTGCAACGCCGCCAGCGGGAACCGGATCCGCCTGGTAACTCTGGCACCCAATGTGGAGGGAGCTTTTGCGTTTATCCAAGAGCTGCGTGACGAGGTAGTGATCTCCCTGGGGCATACCGGGGCGGACTATGAGACGGCGAAAGCGGCTCTGCAGGCAGGGGCGAACCATGTGACGCACCTGTGCAATGCCATGATGCCTCTGGAACACAGGAAGCCGGGGCTCATCGGCGCTGCGGCGGAGGATGAGGACTGCTATCCGGAACTGATCTGCGACGGCATCCATGTGCACGAGAGCATGGTGCGGGCAGTGTTCAAGCTGTTCCCCGGCAGGGTGGTGCTGATCAGCGATTCCATGCGGGCCACGGGCATGGCGGACGGCACCTATGACCTGGGCGGGCAGCAGGTGACAGTGAACGGAAAGCTGGCCACACTGGCGGACGGCACCATCGCCGGCTCCGCCACCAATCTCTACGACTGCATGCGGACGGCAGTGTCTTTCGGCATTCCCAAAGCGGAGGCCATCGCCGCCGCCACCATGAACCCGGCCAAGAGCATCGGCATCTATGACGAGGCAGGTTCTCTTACCCCCGGCAAGCGGGCGGACGTAGTGTTGGCGGATCCGGATTTGAAGCTGGTGAGAGTGCTGTAGGGGCGGCAGGGGAAGCCAAGGAGAATAATGCATAACAGTAGAAAAGGCATATGCGGCAGCGCATACGCCTTTTTTGGTTGATTATGGGATCTTTCCAATTGTCGGTATCGGGAAAGCTTTACATTCCGCCCTGTTTTGGATGCTGCAGGTAATCGATAAGGTACACGCCGGCATAGCACCGGGCACTCTCAAGCATACTGAAGCAGGCGTGACTGAAATAAGCCCTGCCTGTGAGGTTCATGACGGATAGATAGGAGGCTCGCAGAGAATAGTAATAGTAACTGGATTGATGATTATGGGAGAATGGAAATTTAGACCATTGCATTTTAGAAAATCATGTGGTAGAATACTGATTCAAGTGAATAAGGACATGACAGGTGCCGGAGGGCGGAGGTATCCGCCTGGTCCGGTGAAAAGGGAAGCAGGTGCAAGACCTGCACGATCTCGTCGCTGTGAGAGAAGAGTCATGCTTCACGCTGTCTTTTGGCAGCGTATGTCACTGGGAAGAAAGTTCATTTTCCCGCGGTGAAAGAAAAGGGGCCCTGCAGGGCCTCAGACAATGGGGAGAGGAACCGGATTCCCGGGAAGGCGAAGCTGGCGGTGACGCTCAAGTCAGAAGACCTGCCTGTGATGTGTGCCATGAGGCCACGAGGAATTGGCTGGCGCTGAATGCACGCGGAAAGCGTGTATTCGATTCTGCGTTTTGCTTGCGTATGTCTTTCATGACGACATAAAACCGTTCAGGTTGCATGTGCCGTCAGGAACAAGGCTGCTGCCGCGGAATATCCTGCTGAAAGCGAAAGGCGTAAATCGCCTTTCTGTTTTGAGTACGCCAACTCCTGCTTAACGCGGGAGTTTTTTCGTGTACCGGAATAAGCCGCGCAGAGCCTAGACGCGTAAGCTTCCAAAAACCTAAGCTCCAAAAGCCTAAGCTCCAAAAGCCTGAGCTCCAAAAGCCTAAGCTCCAAAAGCCTAAGCTCCAAAAGCCTAAGCTCCAAAGAGTTTGAGTTCCAAAAACCTAAGTTCGGAAAGCATCGAAGGAATGCAGGCTTGTCTGGCGCAAAAGGGGCGCAAGTGTATAGCCCTGAACTGGCCGGCACAAACCTTATCGCTGTAAAAAGGGGAAAAGCCCATTGTGGGCCAGGCCCAAAAAGAGGCTGCATAAAAGCAGCAGAAAGCGGAGGAGAAAAAGAGATGGAAAGCAAAAAGGGAAACAAGAAAGTACTTCTGGGCGCGGTAGCGCTGGTGGCAGTGGCGGCGATTCTGGCCATTGTGTACATGGCGTTTCGGGAGAAGCCTGTGGAGGGATCTAAGGCCATTACCATTGAGGTCACCGGCAAGTCCGGAGCCACCCAGAGCTATGAGCTGAAAACAGACGCCCAGTACCTGCGCCAGGCCATGGAAGAGGCGGACGGGCTTGTCTTTTCCGGCACAGAGAGCGAGTACGGCATGATGGTAGACACGGTCAACGGCGATCTGGCGGACTATGACGCGGACGGTGCGTACTGGAGCTTTTATGTAAACGGGGAGTATTGCAACTATGGCATAGACACCCAGCCGGTGGAAGACGGAGATGTCTTTGGAATCATATATACGGTGGGTTCGGCTGAGTAATGCACAAAACAGCGGCATTTGAGAAAGAGGCACCGGGGCGCTGCCAAAGCGCTTTCAAAACGTTTATGACACTGACATAAGGGCAGAAAACATGGGGCTGACTGGGGATAAGGTAAGGAAAGACAGAGAGCGCGCGGAAAGCCGAACCCGGGAGGCGGGAAAGGGGCGTTCTGGACAGGAGAGCAGATTCATGGATATCATGGATAAGGAAAAGAGAGAAAAAAAGCTTACCATACAGGACATTGCCCTCATGGGCGTGATGGTGGCTGTCATAGAGGCATGCAAGGCGGCAATGGCCTTTCTGCCCAACATTGAACTGACCAGCTTCTGGATCATCATGTTCACATTGCTGTTCCGGTGGAGGATCCTGTTCGTGATTCCAGTGTTTATCCTGGTGGAGGGAGCGGTCTACGGCTTTGGCCTGTGGTGGGTCATGTACCTGTATGCCTGGCCGCTGCTGGCATTGGCAGTCTATATGTGCAGGGAACGGGAATCTGTGTGGTTCTGGAGCTTTCTGTCGGCGATGTTTGGATTTTCCTTTGGGTTCTTATGTGCCTTTCCCTATGTGGCAATCGGGATCGCGGACAGCGGCCTGCGGGGCGGTCTGTACGCAGGGTTTACCTGGTGGGTGGCAGGGATCCCCTTTGACATTGCCCATGGCATAGGAAATTTCGCGCTGATGACAGTGCTATACAAGCCTGTGCGCCTAGCCATGAAGCGGGTCACGATAGAAAAATCATAAAACATGCCGCTACCCTGGTCCGGATACGGAGCCGGGACAGGACGGCGGCATGCTTAGACACGGAACCATTGGCGGGACAGCGGCATGTACGAATGGAACCGGGCCGATACAGCGGATATCAGGAAGCAAGGTATGATATGATAAATTAGTCTTCATCATCATTGCTGTCCGCCAGAAGCAATGAGAAGATGAATTCGCTTCCCGCCCCCTCGGTGCTGATGACATTGATATGCTCCCCATGGCAGTTTATGATCTCCTTGACAATGGAGAGGCCCAGGCCGGTGCCTTTCTTGTCCTTGCCCCGGGAGTAGTCGGACTTATAAAATCTGTCCCAGATCAGCTTTAAATCGTCCTTGGGAATGCCGATGCCCGTGTCTTTCACGGACACGAACAGCTTATTCTTTTTCACGGAGGTCTCCACCTTGATGACGGAATCATGGTGGCTGAACTTGATGGCATTGTCCAGCAGGTTGTAGAGAACCTGCTGGATTTTTTCCATGTCGGCATTGACATACATGGCTTCGCCGGTGAGAATCATCTCAATGGCAATGGTCTTCTTGCGGCAGGTGCCCTCAAATGAGGCGGCCGTGCTGCGGATGATGCTGTTGATGTCGAAATCCGTGCGTTTTAACAACATGCCCTTAGTGTTCAGATTGTTCAGGGACAGCAGGCTGTTGGTGAGCTTGGTGAGACGCTCTGTCTCGTTGAGCACGATGCCCAGATATTTGTCGTGCATTTCCGGGGGGATGGTACCGTCGATCATTGCCTCCAGATACCCACGGATGGAAGTCAGGGGGGAGCGGAAGTCATGGGACACATTGGCAATGAATTTCTTCTGATCGTCCTCCGCGCTGGCGATCTGGCTGGCCATGAAGTTTAAGCATACCGCCAGATATCCCATCTCGTCGTCGCTCTCCACCTGGAATTCATAGTGCATATTTCCGGCGGCGTACTGTTCCGTGGCATAAGTGATCTTCCGCAGGGGAATGTACACCATCTCCGTGAAGAAGATCAGGATGATCAGGGACAGCAGCAGGAGAATCACCAATGTAATATAGGAAATGTTCAGCATGCGGTTGCAGGATTCCTCGATCCGCAGCATGTCGCAGTGGATGACCACATAGCCCTTTACCCTGTAATTGTATGTGATGGGCGAGAAAACGCTGAGCATTTTCGAGTCGAAATTGCCGAAGAAGTCATTGACCATATAGTAGGCGGACCCGGTGGCGGTGGGGTCAAAATTTTCGATGATGATCTCGTCTTCAACATTCAGGGTCATTCCCGTATCCAGCACCAGGCGGCCGGAGGGGTTGATGATGCGGATGGTGGAGTCCAGATACACGGCCAGGGAGTCCAGCTGGTCTTTCACGGTCTCCAGATCCGTCTCGCTGGCATACAATCCTGCCGCATAGGTGTCGGAGATGCGGGCGGCCTCCACATAGAGGTCTTCCGCTTTCTCCCGGATCAGATGCTCCCTGGTCATACTGGGCACAAAGGTAGTGACAATGATGAAGCTGAACAAGCCGAAGATGAAGTAGGCCAGTATGAACTTCAGGTAGAGGGTCTTTTTCATGTATTGCGTACCTCGAATTTATAGCCCACGCCCCAGATCGTCGTGATTTTCCAGTTGGCGTGGTCCTTGATCTTCTCCCGAAGACGCTTGATGTGCACATCCACGGTGCGGGTGTCCCCCACATACTCGTAGCCCCAGATCTGGTCTAAGAGCTGCTCTCTGGTGAAGACATGGTTGGGGGAGGAAGCCAGGAAATACAACAGCTCCAGCTCCTTTGGCGGCATATCCACCGTGCGCCCCATGTAGAGCACGGAATAGTTGGTCAGGTTCACGGACAGATCCGTGTACTGCACGCACTTGTCGGCGGAAGCTGACGGGGCGGGGGTGGGGGCGGCAGGCTTGTAGCGGCGCAGTACGGCCTTGGCCCTGGCCACCAGTTCCTTGGAATCAAAAGGCTTCTCGATATAGTCGTCGGCGCCCAGCTCCAGCCCCAGCACCTTGTCGAAGATCTCGCCTTTGGCGGAGAGCATGATAATGGGGACGGTATATTTGCCGCGCACCTCCCTGCAGACCTGGTAGCCGTCCATGCCGGGCAGCATGATGTCCAGCAGGATCAGATTGGGGGAAAAGCTTTCCATGGCCGGCATTACGGATTCCCCGTCGTTGACGATCATGGTCTCGTAGCACTCCTTGGTCAGGTAGAGGGCTATCAGTTCGGCGATGTTATTGTCGTCATCTACAATTAAAATTTTCTGCTTACTTACCATTTCGCGCTCCTGTTTTGATTTTCTTATTTCGGGTTTATTCTGTATTCTGCCTGCGGTTCGGCCATGCCGCCGCCGGCGCCTTGCGCCTGGCGGCCTTTGGGCCTATTTAAAAGTGACAATGGTGACGCCGGAATCCCCTTCGCCGTATTCTCCCAGACGGTACTCTTTCACATATTTCAGACGCTTCAGATGCCCGTGTACGGCATTGCGAAGAGCCCCTGTCCCTTTTCCGTGCACCACCCGGACGTTTGGCAGGTGGGCCAGGTAGGCGTCGTCCAAGTATTTGTCCAGAAGCGCCAGAGCCTCGTCCACGGTCTTGCCCAGGAGGTTGATCTCCGTGGAGATGGACAGGGTCTTTGCCATCTTCATCTTGCCTGTGCGGTCACCGCCGCCGCTTCGCTGGAGCCTGGGGGCGGTGACGGTCTCCTCCTGGACATAGACCAGGTCTTTTACGTTGGTATGGGTGCGGATGATGCCGCACTGCACGAACAGCGCCCCCTTGGCGTCCGGCAGAGTGCTGACAGTGCCCGTCAGGCCCATGGAGACGATCTTCACGGAATCGCCTTTTTTCAGCTTCTTCGGGTCTATGGTCTTGCGCTCCGGAGCTTTCAGGCTGTTTCCGCTTACGGAGAGCCGTTCGTTCTTCTCGTTTATCTTGTCCCGGACTTTCTGGCGCTTCTGTTCCAGCTCCCGGATATCCGCGCCGGCACCTGCCTTGTGGAAGTCCCGGATGGTCTCGTCTGCCACATCCTTGGCCTCCTGGAGGATTTCCCGGGCCTTTTCGTTGGCCTCCCGCAGGATTCTGTCCTTTGCCTGGTCAATCTTTTCGTTCTTCTGCCTAAGCTGCTCCCGGAGGGTGCGGATTTCTTCCTTGTGCCGGGCGATTTCCGACTGCTCCTTTTCGATGGTGACGCGGCTGTGCTCCAGGTCGGCGATCACATCCTCGAAAGTCTTGTCCTCCTTGCCGATCTGTTCCCTGGCGGCGTTTATGATCTCCTCCGACAGGCCCAGCTTGGCGGAGATGGCGAAAGCGTTGCTTTTCCCGGGGATGCCGATGAGCAGCCGGTAGGTGGGCTGTAAGGTCTCCACGTTAAATTCGCAGCAGGCGTTCTCCACAAAGGAGGTGGAGAGGGCGTAGATCTTCAGTTCGCTGTAGTGGGTGGTGGCCATGGTGCGGATGCCTCTGTCGTGGAGGTAGTTCAGCACGGCAATGGCCAGGGCCGCGCCCTCGGTGGGGTCTGTGCCCGCTCCCAGCTCGTCGAAGAGGCAGAGGGAATCCGCGTCCGCATGCTCTAAGATGTGGACGATGCTCTTCATATGGGAGGAGAAAGTGGACAGGCTCTGCTCGATGCTCTGCTCGTCCCCGATGTCCGCGTACACTTCCGTAAAGACGGACAGCTCCGAACGGTCCAGGGCAGGGATGTGGAGTCCTGCCTGGCCCATGAGGGTGAAGAGGCCCACGGTCTTTAGGGAGACAGTCTTGCCGCCGGTGTTGGGGCCGGTGATCACCAGGAGATCAAAATCCCTGCCCAAATGGATGTCAATGGGCACTACCTTTTTCTTGTCCAGTAAGGGATGGCGGCCCTTTCGGATATTTACAAACCTGTCTTCGTTAAACAGGGGCTCCGTGGCGTTCATGTCCATGGCCAGTTCCGCCTTGGCGAAGATGAAGTCCAGGAGGGTCATGAGCTTCAGGTCATTTGCCAGCTCCTCCGTATGGGCTCCGGCCTGGGCGCTTAAGTCCGCCAGGATCCGGCCGATTTCTTCTTTTTCTTCCAGCTCCAGCTCCCTGAGCTTGTTGTTGAGCTCCACCACGGCGGCGGGCTCCACGAAATAGGTGGATCCGGTGGCGGACTGGTCGTGGATCATGCCGTTTACCTGGCCCTTGTACTCCGCCTTGATGGGGATGCAGTAGCGGTTGTTCCGCATGGTGATCACCGCATCCTGGAGATAGGTGCGGCAGGAGCCGCTTAGCATGGAGGTGAGCTGGCCGTGTATCTTGTCATTGGTCTGCAGCATAGAGCGGCGGATGCTTTTTAATTTCGGGCTGGCATCGTCCGCGATTTCCTCCTCGGAGAGGATGCAGCGGTGGATTTCACTGGCAAGGCCTGTGAGGGGGGTGAGCTGCTCGAAGTATTCGTCCAGGGTGTCCTCGGGGGCATCCTCCCGGTCCCGCCTGCCATAGGCCTTGATGCGGCCCACATTGTCCAGCATGGAGGCGATGTTTAAGAGCTCTAAAATGGACAGGGTGCTGCCCACCTCCAGGGAGCGGATGGTAAAGCCCAGATCCTTGTTGTTGCCAAAGGAGGTGCCGCCCAGTTTAAACAGGCGGCGCAGGGCGTCCCCGGTCTGGCGCTGATTCCTGCGGATTTCCTCTAGGTCGGTGGACGGGACAAGCTCCCTGCAGAGCTTCTTGCCCGGCGCAGAGTCGGCCTTGTCCGCCAATATTTCGATGATTTTGTTGTATTCTAAGGTTTTTAACACTTTTTCGTTCATGAGGGCTCCTTTATTCCGCGGTATGGCAGATGTGGGAGGAAACTGCCGCCACAGGTTTGATTGATCGTGATTTACAGTATAGAAGTATAACATGTTTTCGGGAAAAACGCGAGAGTTATCGGAAAAAGAGTTGCAAAATGTCACAGGGGTTGCCCGTTTTTTCTTTCTTCTCTACAATTCTCGTTATGGAAAAAGTCCCCCGCCTTACGGCGAAGGACTACACTAGCAGATAATAAAACAAGAGATTCAATATCCGGATAATCAGCTTCCGGCAGTCATTTAATATTGTCCGGAATGCCCCATCATATATTTGCCATATCGTATTCCTTTCCCTTTTATGTCTTTATCATATCATTTTTATGGCTCGACTTCAACAGCATTCCGCGACAAAAAGGCAGCCAAGACAGAAATACAAAAAAGCGCCCTCCCCTGCAAAAAGTCCTCGCAAAAAAGAAAAAAGTACCTTGACACCCCTAAGCCCAGGTGCCATAATACAATTCATCAAACAACGAATCGGAGGGCTGGCTGCCATGCTGACAAAACTGACGTCCGAGAAACAGATGAAATTCCTCTGTCTCCTCTGCTGCCTGGCTTATTTCATGAGCTACCTGACACGAATCAACTATGCAGCCTGCATGGTTGAGCTTCAAAGCGCCCTCCAAATAGGGAAGAGCATTGCCGGACTGCCTGTCACAGCCTGCTTCTTAAGCTATGGACTGGGACAGGTGGTCTGTGGTCTTTTAGGGGACAAGATAAAACCCTGGCTGATGATTTTCGCGGGACTGGCCGGGGCGTGCGTCTGCAATTTGTCGGTGGCATGCTTTGCCAGAATGGAGGTCATCATCCCGGTCTGGTGTGCCAACGGTTTTTTCCAGGCCATGCTCTGGCCTCCCATGGTGCGGATCATGGCGGAATGCCTGAACATGAAATGGTATCAGCACGCCTGCGTGCTGGTGTCCATGGCTTCCTCCGCCGCTACCATCGCGGTCTACATGCTGACGCCGGTATGCATCCAGGTATCCGGCTGGAGGGCCGTGTTCCTGCTGCCTGCGGCGCTGGGAATCGGGGCGGCTTTTTTCTGGCTGTTCCACACCCGCAGGCTGATCGGGGCGGGTGCTTCGGAGCCTGAGGGAGAGACGGCTTCGGACAATGCCTGGCGGACAGCACCCGAAGAGAAGCCGGGAAATGCGCGTCCGGAACCGGGGCAGGACGGCCAGGGGAGAAAGAAGTCCCTGCTGCTGCAGCTATTGGCGGACGCCCCGCTGGCAGTGATCCTCATTGCCATTGTCCTGCAGGGAATCCTGCGGGACGGCATAACCACATGGATGCCCGTATACATGAGCGAGAACTTCGGCATGAGCAATGCCGGCTCCATTTTGTCCACAGCCGCGCTGCCCGTTTTCAGCGTGTTCAGCGTGCTGATTGCCACTGCGCTTCTAAGCCGTCTGAAGAACGAGGTCTTTACCGCGGCAAGCCTTTTTGTGGCAGGCGGTCTGGCGGGGGCTGTCATGCTGGCGGTGTTCGACAGTCTGCCGGCGGTATGCATTCTGATGATGACTCTGATCACCGGCTGCGCCCATGGCATCAACCTGATGCTGATCAGCAGGGTGCCGGGGCATTTCACCAGGTACGGAAAGGTTTCCTCGGTGTCGGGCATTCTGAACTCCGCCACCTATGTAGGCAGTTCCCTGTCCACTTATGGGTTCGGAGCCGTGGCGGAGGCGGCCGGGTGGAGGCCTGTGGTGAGCATCTGGATCGGGGTCTGCGTGGCCGGAGCCATGCTTATGTTTCTGGTGAAGAGGAAGTGGGCGCGGTTTTGCGGACAATGAACCGGAGATTGCAGAATGTTTGCAGAACGTCCGCAGAACGTCCGTTTGCATAAAAACCTTGCAATTCTTCCGACAGACAGATATAATGAAGATGGCTTCGAAAAGCCTTAGGAATATGGGAAGTTATTCTGAAGCAGTTCCCAAGAATGCCGGGAAGCGGGCCGAGGCGAAAGATGTGGGAGCAAACGGGGGTAAAAGGGTGTTAAGGGACAGGACATTGACATATATCAGCCTTTTCAGCTGCGCCGGGGTGGGGTGTCACGGATTCGGGAAAGCGGGATTTGCCTGCATCGCCACCAACGAACTGATCCCCAGGAGGCTGGAAGTACAGAAATTCAACCAAAAATGCAGATTCCAGTCAGGCTACATCTGCGGCGACATCACCGCCGAAGAGACCAAAACCCAAATTTTTGATGAGATTAAGAAATGGAAGAAGCTGGGAAACGACAGGGTGGATGTGGTAATTGCCACGCCGCCCTGTCAGGGTATGTCCGTGGCGAACCATAAGAAGACGGAGCATGAGATCGAAAGGAACAGTCTGGTGGTGGAGTCCATCCGGCTGATTCAGAAGGTGCTGCCCCGTTTCTTCGTATTTGAAAACGTGCCTACCTTTATGAAGACAGGCTGCACCGCGCCGGACGGCAGCGTAAAAGCCATAGGAGATGTGATTGACCAGGAGCTGAGCGACGCCTATATCCTGACAGGCAGGATCCTGAACTTTAAGAATTACGGCTCCGATTCCTCCAGAACCCGTACAGTGGTCATTGGCGTCAGCAGAGAGATGGCGGAGCATATTGCGCCTATAGAGCTGTACCCTGATTACAGGGAGGAGAGGACGCTGCGGCAGGTAGTGGGCCATATGCCGGCTCTTGCATGGGGCGAAATATGCGCCGCGGATTTTTACCATAGTTTTCGGACATACCCGGAGGAAATGCGCTGCTGGATTCATGATCTGCAAGAGGGGCAGTCTGCCTTTGACAACAGAGAGGAGGCAAAGCGCCCCCATACGGTGGTGGATGGCCGGATGGTGCCCAATACACGCAAAAACGGAGATAAGTACACCCGCCAGTACTGGGACAAGGCCGCGCCCTGCATCCATACCCGAAATGACCTGCTGGCCAGCCAGAATACCGTACACCCGCAGGAAGACAGAGTGTTTTCTATCCGGGAGCTTATGCGGGTCATGACGATTCCGGAGGACTTTAAGTGGGTGGACATGTCCTTAGAGGAGCTCAATGCCCTGCCTTTCGAGGAGAAGCAGGCGCTGCTAAAAAAAGAGGAGATGAAGATAAGGCAGAGTATCGGAGAAGCGGTTCCCACAGAGATTTTCTACCAGATTGCCTGCAGCATCCGGGACTTCATGAGCCGCAAGCACCTGACGGCTGCCATGGTAAAAAAAGTCATAGAGGAGCAGGGACTGCTGGATACGGAAAAACTCATGGCCTTTATCCGGGAGAATCCCCTGACGCTTGGGGAGGCGTCCCTGGCGCGGATTGCAGAGCTGACCAATGCCAGACGGAAGAGCAACGGCGCATATTATACCAATAAATTTATCATAAATGAGATCTTCAGGCAGCTGCCGGACATTGAGAAAAACGAGATTCATATCTTGGAGCCCTCTGTGGGGGTAGGCAATTTCCTGCCCTTTCTCTTTAAGAAATATGAAAAGGCGGCCAGAGTCAACATTGACGTAGTGGACATTGATGAAAAGAATCTGGAAATCCTGAAGCAATTGCTGGGCAAGCGCAAGATCCCTGACAATATAAACCTGGAGTTTATCCATGGGGACAGTCTTTTATACCCATTCCGGAAGCAGTACGACCTTGTCATCGGCAATCCGCCTTTTTCCAGGCTAAAGGCAAAGGATGCCGCGAAATACCTGGAGAACAATGTAAACAAAGATACCGCCAACACCTTTGAGTTCTTCCTGGAGAAAGCCATGGGAATGTCAGACTACGTTGTTATGATAGTGCCGAAAGCCCTGTTGAACACACCGGAATTTACCGTTACCAGACGGCTGCTTGCAGAGAAAAAGGTGGACTGTATACAGGACTTTGGGGAGAAAGGCTTTCAGGGGGTGCTGGTAGAGACCATATGCCTGTTCGTTGACACCAGAGGGAAGCCGATGAGGACGAGAGTGGAGTCGCTTACGCTGAAAAAGAGCCTGCTGCAGAAGCAGAAATATATCATGGATCCTGTATTTCCCTACTGGATTATCTACAGGGACGATTTCTTTGACAGGATTTCCCGGAAGCTGGATTTCAATAAATTCACCGTGTTCCGGGACAGGCAGATTACCAATTCCAATACCCAGCAGGAGAAAGGGGAGGACTGCCTGCGGGTGCTCAAATCCAGGAACATCTGCGACAATGGGGAGATCATCGACATTCCGGAGTATGACTCTTACATGAAGAGAGACAGGGCACAGGAACTTAGCGTATATAAATATGTGGGGGACAGGAATGTGTATCTGACGCCCAACATGACTTATAATCCAAGGGTGATCCGCAATGCGGACAATGTGGTGGTAAACGGATCCGTTGCGGTGCTGATCCCAAAGACAAAACTGAAACTGACAAAAAGACAGCTGAACTATTTTTCCTCAAAGGAGTACAGGCAGTTCTATCAGATAGCCAGGAATTACCAGACCAGGTCGCTGAATGTGGATTCTGCCAGTGTGTTTTTCTTTGGCGTGTTAAAGGAGCGGGGCAATGGATAATGCAGCCATACAAAGGTTTCTGGAACGGTGCGACCTGGACATCAGAAAGACTCATAATGGGCGTACCATCGATCAGAAATGTACCATGGACGTGATGTGCCTGGTGGCCGACTGCATCCTGGAGTATGCGGGCAGCAGGACGGACGGGACTTTTACGGTAAAAGATATCTGGTACAATGATTACACGGTGGAGAATGTGCAGCAGATTTTCTGTAAGCCGGATCCTGCCAGAAAGGCCTCCAACGAATATGACAAATACTTCGGCCAGCCCATCAAATTGCTGGATGCCGCCGGAATCATACACGGGGAGCGGGACGGGAGGGCGTACAGATACGCCATTGCCAACCGGGAACTGCTGGAATATATCAGCTTCAGAGAGAGGAACAGCTACAGCTTTCTATGTATTTACATAGAAAAGGTGCTGAAAGACAGCGGCATTTATGAAGTGTTCAAGTCCTTTTTTGAGAAGCAGGATAAAAACAGCTTTCGGGAACTGAAAGAGGCTTATACGAATTTTATGATAAAGTACACCCCCATCAACGGCGCTACGGAATGCGGGCGTATCTTTACCAAGGTGCTCAACCCGTTGGCCTGTAAGTACAGGAAGCGGGGAACCCAGCGGGGCCATCTGTCAAAGGATGTCATCACGCAGGACATGCTTTTGTATAATCAAAAGAACTGGAGGGACATACTGAAAGAAAAGCCAAAGGATGTCACCAGGAGAGAGCACGAGAATGGACTGCAGATGCCGGACGACTATATGACGGCATACCGGATCAACCGTGCGAAGAAGAATCTGCGCAGATTCAATGAGCAGTACCGCCAGGGCAGGACGGAATTGTATGACCGGCGGCATATCATGGATCCCGCCACCCAGATGCATCATATATTTCCGGCCCATGAATATCCTGCCATTGCGGATTATTTGGAGAACCTCATTGCGCTGACGCCCACCCAGCATTTTTCCTATGCCCATCCCAATAACAACACCCAATATATCGACAGAAACTACCAGTATCTGTGCCTGGTTGCAAAAGCGGGGACAATCCGGGAAAACCTGCGGGGAGCCGGCGGGGAACCTGTTATCTATGAGTTTTCCTCCTTTCAGACCGTGCTGAATACCGGACTGGGGACGGAGGCCTTTTCGGCGGTTTCGGACATGGACTTTGAGGGGCTTTTAAACCGGCTGGAGGAATATTATAAGTAAGAGCCGGAAAGCGGCCGGCCTACTTCAGGCTGGAGGGCATAAGTCCGGTCTCCCGCTTGAATGCCCGGGAGAAATAGCTTTGGTTATTGAAGCCCAGCTGTTCTGCCACGTGGGAGACGCTTTCGCCGTTTCCAAGGAGCTCCGCAGCCGCCTTGACTTTCAGTTTCAGGAGATATTTATGAATGCCGATGCCTGCGTATTTGTCAAAAATCCGTTTCAGACTTGCCTCGCTGACATTACAGTACCGGGCTGTTTCCGGCACCGAGGGCTGGCCGTGTACATTGCTGTTTAAATAGCTGATGGCCCTGCGGAAGATCACTGCATCCGGCGCGGAGGATGCGGAGGAGACGGAACCGTCTTCGGCCAGGGAGAGCATCAGCTGCTGGAGATACAGTGCCACCGTCTGGGAATAAACGGGCATGGTATGGAAAGGCTCCAGATAAAGGCTGGCGTCCCGGGCGGGCGGATTGGGCAGATTGGCTTCCTGTCTGCGGGCATGTATGAAAGACAGCATGGAGCCAAGGATGTTCTGCTGGGCCTGGGACAGCTCGAAGACCTTTTCCTCCAGACAGGCCGTCAGGGGACCCTGGGCGGCAAAGGAGAAAATCAGAAGATCGGCGCCCTCCGCACCGTTTATGATGAATTTGTGAAATTCCAGAGGCTTGTGGAAGATAAGGGAGCCGCGGGAGAGATTGTACACCCTCTCGTTGCCCGACACGCAGGCCTCTCCATTCCTTACATAGAGGCATTCCCAGAAATTGTGGGCTTCTCCGGGGAATGCGAACCCCTTTTCGTAATGGGTTTCAAAGAGAGAGTACATATCTGTGATTCGAATCTGTTCTCTTACTGGGTAGGCTATCCAGGGCATGAGCTTTGCGCCTCCTTTGTTCTTATTAGTCTGACTGCAGTACTGCAGTTTTTCTGGCTGTCATTTCCTCCGGTTCCCAATTTGTACTGATGGTGGCTAATATTGCCGATTCACCTGACTCACGAGGGTTAGATGCTATAAACCGGCGGCTAACTTTATCGCTTGTGAGTATATGGTTTGTCCCTTTTAGCCGATTTGACTTTTGAGGAACTGCTTCCGCGACAGCCTATTTCGGACACTTTCTTTACCAATTGCAGCCTTTTGAGGATATATTGAGCTAAAAATATCTGTAAATGAGCCATTATGGAATAGATATATACTTTTTATAATGCTATGATATCATATAGTAAGGATGCTGTAAAGAGAAACGGACAGACATGATTCAAAGACAGCATTCAAAGAAGAGCCATTGTGGAGGGCATGATTGGCGGCAGCGCGGAGGAAATCCGCAGAGGGATGGAGGGAAAGCAAAATGAAAGACATCAAAGTTGGATTTATCGGACTGGGCGGCAGAGGGCAGGGGCTGCTGGAGCAGGTGGTGCTCGCCCAGGGGGAGCAGGTGGCGGCCGTGTGCGACGTCTATAAGGACAGGGCCCAAAAGGGCGCTGAACTGGTGGAGAAAGCCGGACAGAACAGGCCCGCGGCTTATTTGGACTATGGAGATATAATAAAGGATGAGAACGTAAATACCATTATCGTGGCCACTGCCTGGGAGAGCCATGTGGAGATCGCCCTGGCCGCCATGTACGCGGGAAAGGCTGTGGCCATCGAGGTGGGCGGCGCATATGAGCTGAGAGACTGCTATGACCTGGTGGAAGCCTACGAGAAGACGGGGACGCCTTTCATGCTCCTGGAGAACTGCTGCTTCGGCAGGCGTGAGATGATGGTCTTAAATATGGTCAGGCAGGGTCTGTTCGGAGAGATCGTGCACTGTGCGGGCGGATATCATCACGATCTGCGCAGCGAGATCGCTTTCGGCAAGGAGAACAGGCATTACAGGCTCCGGAATTATATCAGCAGGAACTGCGAGAATTATCCCACCCATGAGTTGGGCCCTATCGCAAAGGTGCTGGACATCAACCATGGCAATCGGATGCTGACCTTAAGCTCCACAGCCTCCAAAGCGGCAGGTCTGCGGGATTATATCAAAGCCAATAAAAGCGACGACGAGCGCCTGATGCATGAGACATTCGCCCAGGGGGATGTGGTGACTACGGTGATCAAATGTGCCAGAGGGGAGACTATTGCCCTGACCCTGGACACCACCTTGCCCAGATATTACAGCCGCGGCTTCACCGTAAGAGGGACCAGGGGCATGTACGAGGAAGCCACGGATTCCATTTTCCTGGACAGGAAAGAGGACATTGCCCATGACTTTAACTGGCGGGAGAACTGCGTGGGGAACGCGAAGGACTACGAGGGAGAATACGAACATCCCGTGTGGAAGAAATACATGGAAGAGGGGATCAAGGGCGGCCATGACGGCATGGACTGGCTGGAATTCGAGACATTTTTCCGTTGTCTGCGGGAGGATGCGCCTATGCCTGTGGACGTGTACGACGCGGCAAGCTGGATGGCAGTGACGGCTCTTTCCGAGATGTCCGTAGCAAAGGGCGGCGCAGTGGTGGACTTCCCTGATTTTACGGGCGGAAAGTGGCATATGACAGTGGACGAGAACGAGCGGGAGCGGTTATGAGCGTAAGAATCAATCGAAACGAAATTTTAGGGCATTTTGACATAGGCGCAGTGACGGAAAGCTATGGCAACGGTCATATCAACGATACCTTTCTGGTCACCATGCCCAGGTATATCCTCCAGAGGATCAATACTTCCATTTTCCGCAATCCGGAGGAACTGATGGAAAATATAGAGAATGTCACCGGGTTTCTCAGGGAGAAGCTCAGAGAAGCCGGAGAGGACTTCGAGAGAGGGACGCTGCAGGTGGTGCCTGCCAAAGACGGCGGGAGTTTTTACAAAGTGGACGACGATAATGTCTTTCGTGTTTACCGCTTTGTGGAGGGCACGAAATCCATTGAGAACAGCAAGACGCCAAAGGATCTGTATGAGGCGGGGGTGGGTTTCGGCCATTTTCAGAAGCTCCTGGCGGATTTCCCGGTGGAGAAGCTTCACGAGACTATTCAGGACTTCCACCATACGCCTAAGCGCATAGAAGCCCTGCGGGAGGCAATCCGCCAGGACAGGGCAGGCCGGGCGGGAAGCGTGCAGAGGGAAATTGACTTTGCCTTAGAGAACGCGTCCTGGGCGGACTGCGTGGTAAAAGGGATGGAAGCGGGCAGGATTCCCGTCCGGGTCACCCACAACGACACCAAGATCAACAATATCCTCTTTGACCGGGACACCGGAAAGGCAGTCTGTGTCATTGACCTGGATACCGTCATGCCGGGAAGTATGCTTTACGACTTCGGGGACGCGCTGCGCATAGGGGGATCTTCCGCGGCGGAGGACGAGACGGATCTGGATAAGGTATGGTTTGAAGAGGGGGCGTTTGAGGCTTTCGCAAAGGGATACTTAAGCGAGATGCGGGAAACCCTGACGGAAGCTGAGATGGCGCTTCTGCCCCTGTCTGTGAAGCTGATGACCTATGAGTGCGGGATCCGGTTCCTGACGGATTACCTGAACGGGGATACTTATTTCAAGATTCACAGAGAGCATCACAATCTGGACCGGGCCCGGAACCAGTTCAAGCTGGTGGCGGACATTGGGAACAAGGAGGCAAGACTGGCGCAGCTGGTGGGCGACTGAACCGGGAGCCGCCGGAAGGCTTTGTCTCCTGACATCTGCGCTTTAAAAGGAATTTGGCACTGCGAAAAATGAAAGGCTTGCTGCCTCTGAGAGGCGGCAGGCCTTTTACTGTGAAACCGGCAATTCCCTTTATAGCCATACTTTTCATATGGACCTGCTTTGCCCAAGCTGCTCTGTATCGGGCCGGATTTTTTCTGTAAAATTTACATGGAACCGCGAAGAATTTTATATACAACTTTATCCGGCAACACATTATAATGAAACAAAACAGAGTTTGGGAAAGGAGAGAATAGCAGATGAAAGCAGCGCTTGTATATACCAGCACCACGCCGGAGCTCATTGAACTGGTGGAGAGGGAAGTGAGAAAGAATATCGGGGAGGAGGCGGAGCTGATCAGCCTGCAGAATCCGGAGATCCTGGCCCGGGTACGGGAAGCAGGGTATGTGACGCCCACAGCGGCAGCAGAGCTGATATCCATGTACATGGATGCGGTACGCCAGGGCGCGGACGCCATCCTGAATATCTGCTCTTCCGTGGGTGAGGTGGCTGACAGCGCCCAGGCTGCGGCGGATTATATCGGCGTGCCCATAGTGCGCATTGACGAGGAGATGTGCAGGGAGGCAGTGCGAAAGGGCAGCAGAATCGCCGTGCTGGCAACCCTTTCCACCACCCTTGCGCCTACCAGGAATACCGTGATCAGGGTGGCCAGGCAGATGGGACGCCATGTGGAAACCGTGGACGGCCTCATAGAGGGGGCTTTCGGCCTGAATCAGGATCAGTTCCGCAGGCGCCTGCTGGACAAGGCGGCAGAGGTAAAGGATAAGGCGGACGTGATTCTGCTGGCCCAGGGTTCCATGGCTTATGTGGAGGAGGACATTCACAGGGAGTATGGAATCCGGACCCTGTCCAGTCCCAGGTTCGGCGCCATAGAACTCAGGAAAGCCCTGGAGAGGAAAGGCCTGCTGCAGGCCCGGGCAGAATGCTGAGGCCGGGGAACAGAGAAGCAAGGGGTGTCTGAACGATTGCAAAGCAAGAGACAATATATGGAAAAAGGAGACAGCCATGTTGACAGATACCACAAAATCAAAGAATGCGATTATGACCGGATTGTCTTATAAAGACGTGGAATGGACAGGGGGGTTCTACAGGGAGCGGTTCGACACCTGCGCGGGTTCCACGGTGCCCCATCTGCAGAGAATGTTCGAGAGTAAGGACATCAGCCATGTACTGGAGAATTTCAGGATTGCGGCAGGAGACGCACAGGGAGAGTTCGACGGGACCGTCTTCGGGGACGGGGATTTCTATAAATGGATGGAGGCCGCGGTCTATGCGGCAGTGCGCACGGACAATCAGGCCCTTTTGGACAGACTGGAGGAATATGTGGCGTTGATCGCAAGGGCCCAGCAGCCGGACGGGTATCTTTCCACCAAGCAGATCATCGGGGAGCGCAGCGGGAAAGCGTCCAGGCTGGGGGATATCAATGATTTCGAGGTTTATAATTTCGGCCATCTTTTTACCTCGGCCTGCCTGTATTACAGACTCACCGGCAAGGACAGCTTTCTGAAAGTGGCAAAAAACGCGGCAGGCTATCTGAAAAAGCTTTACCGCGAGGCCGAACGGAAAGGACAGGTGCAGACAGCCGTATGCCCTTCCCATTATATGGGGCTGGCGGAACTGTACCGTACCACAGAGGATCCGGAGTATCTGAACTTATTGAAAAAGGCCATTGCCCTGCGGGATTCCGTGTCCGAGGGCATGGATGACAATCAGGACAGCATTCCCCTGCGGCAGCATGACAAAATCATCGGACATGCCGTGCGGGCAAACTATCTGTATGCCGGCGTGGCGGATCTGTGCCTGGAGGAGGACGACGAAGAACTGCGGGAGGTGCTCCGCAAGGTCTGGGAAAGCCTTGTGACCAAGAAGATGTATGTGACGGGGGGATGCGGGGCCCTGTATAACGGCGCCTCGCCCTATGGATATTTTTTCAAGCATCAGCTTGTGCATCAGGCATACGGATACGAGTACCAGCTTCCCAATGTGACGGCCTATAATGAGACCTGCGCTTCCGTGGGCGGCGTATATTGGGCGTGGCGCATGCTCTGTCTGGAGGGGAAAGCCGGGTATGCGGATGTGCTGGAGCGGATGGTGCTGAATGGGAATCTGGCAGGCGTCAGCATGGACGGAAAACGCTTTTTCTATGAAAATATGCTGCGCAGGGCAAAGAAACTTTCCTATGAGCTGATCTGGGGCCAGGAGAGGGCAGAGTATATCTTGAGCTATTGCTGTCCGCCTAATCTGGCCAGACTGATAGCCCAGCTTAGCGAATATGCCTACGGAACGGATGAAAGAGGCATCTATACGGTGCTGTACGGGGCCAGCCGGGCGAAAGTGTCCTGGCAGGGATATTCCTTTACCATGGCACAGGAAACGGAGTACCCTTATGACGGAAAAATCCGCTTTACTTTCGAGGATGTGAGAAAGGAAGAGAAGACGGCGGAGCATACGGCGAAACCCGCCGGGGCAAACGCCTTTCTGCTGCGTCTGCGGATTCCCTCCTGGGTAAGGAAAGGCAGTCTGGAACTGAGAAGCCGTAAAGACGGGGGGCTGTGCCATCGGGAAGAACTGGACAGGAGTCGGGCCGGAAGCTATCTGACAGTGCGAATTGAAGATATAGCGGATGCAGAAGTACGGCTGGAGCTGGGAATGGTAGCCAGATTGACCTGCGCCAATGCCATGGTGGAGGAGGACGTGAATCAGGTGTGCGTGGAGAGGGGACCTTTGGTCTATTGCATAGAGGGCATGGATGCGGAAGCCGAGACTCTGGACGACCTGCTGATTCCGTCCGATATCAGCCTGACGGCGGAGCCCTTTGAGATTGACGGCAGGACGGTGACCTCTCTGACGGGAACATTCCTGAAGCGCAGGACAGAGGATGCCGGACGGGGAAATTACGACAGGGAAGCCCTGTATCAGGACTATGTGAACCGGGGATATGAAAGAGCGCAAGTTCGGCTGATTCCCTATTTTGCATGGGATAACAGAGGAATGGGCGAGATGAGAGTCTGGATACCCGTGACGGATGTAAGCGCCGATTCCCTTTCGGGCTGAAATTCCATAGAGGATTCCGGAAAATACGGAGGATGAGGCGGGTGGACCGGTAAATTTTGGAAAACGTCAGTAGAATTGCGAAGCAGTTCGCAGGAATTTCTTTTGGGAGACACGGAATGTCTGGATGGAGGGCAGAAGTCCTCCGGAGAGTTGTAAGAGGAGAATCGGAATGGAACAGGTAAAGAGGCTGCCCCTGTCCGTGCTGGAGAACTATCCCCGGCCGGACGCGGAAGCAATACACCATCAGTTTCTGGAGGAATGGAAAGGGTTCGGGAGAAAAATAGCGGTTCTGGACGACGATCCCACAGGGGTCCAGACCGTTCATGATATCCATGTATACACGGACTGGAGCAGGGAGAGCCTGGAGGAGGGAATGCAGGAGGAGAATGCCATGTTCTTCATCCTGACCAACTCCAGAAGCTTTTCGGCAGAGAAGACCGCATGGGAGCATGAGACTCTCGTCCGCAGGGCAGTGCAGGCAGCCGGACAGGCGGGAAAGGAGCTCATATTCGTGGCCAGAGGGGATTCCACCCTGCGGGGGCATTATCTGCTGGAACCCCAAGTGATCCGGAAGGCACTGGAGAAAGAGACCGGAAAGCGGATACATGGCTTGGTGGTCTGTCCCTTTTTCCGGGAGGGAGGACGCTTCACCATTGACGGCATCCATTATGTGAAAGAGGGAGAGGAACTGGTGCCTGCGGCCCAGACGGAATTTGCCGCGGACAAGACTTTTGGCTACCGCGCCTCCCATCTGGGGGACTATGTGGAGGAAAAGAGCGGGGGCGCATATTCCGGGAAGCAGTGCATCTACATAACGCTGCCCTTGCTGCGGGCGCGGGCGTATGATGAGATTACCGGGATGCTGCTTCGGGCGGAGGACTTCTGTCCTGTCTGTGTGGACGCAATCTGCGAAAGCGACGTGGAGGTCTTTGCCACCTGTCTGCTCAGAGCGATCAAAAAAGGAAAGGAGTTCGTGATCCGCAGCGCGGCGGCAGTGCCCAAGGTATTGGGGAACGTGCCTGACAAAGCGCCGCTTTCCAGGCAGGAGTTGCTTGGCGGGCAGAACAGCGGGGCGGAGGACATTTCCGGCGGCTGGGAGGAAGCGCGGATGCAGGGCGATTCCGGCTGCGGGGAGGAATCAGCGGCATGTGCTGCTTCTGCCGGCAAGGACATTAGGGAAGCAGAGACCGGTTCCGGTGGCAGTGCAGTCAGAGCGGCAGCCTGCGGCACAACCGCTGAGTACGGCGGCCTGGTGCTGGTAGGTTCCCATGTGAAGAAGACCACCGCCCAGCTGGAGACCCTCCGGGGAACCCGGTCGCCAGTCGCCTTTGTGGAGTTCCATGTAAATGCCTGCCTTTTGCCAGACGGCCTGGAGGAAGAGACCAGGCGGGTGATCCGCGAGGCTGAGGCGCTTATGGGACAGGGAAAGACAGCGGTGGTATATACCAGCAGGACGCTCATGGCACCGGACGGTATGTCAGGGGACCAGCTGCTGGAATTATCGGTACGGATTTCCGATGCTGTGACAGGAGTGGTGGCAGGACTGACCAGGCAGCCCCGGTTTCTTATCGCAAAGGGAGGCATCACTTCCAGCGATGTGGGAACCAGGGCCTTAGGGGTAAAAAGGGCTCTTGTGCTGGGACAGGCAGCTCCCGGCATTCCTGTGTGGAAGACGGGGCCGGAGAGTAAGTTCCCCGGGCTGCCTTACATAATCTTCCCGGGAAATGTGGGGGATGCGGATACACTGCGGGAGATTGTGGAACGCCTGGCCTGATGAGGAGGAATCCTGCTGCATGTCTGAAGCGTGAACGGAATGAATATCTTCAAAATCCTGGAGGGATGCAAGTATGCGAAAAGTAATCATATCCCTGGCTCCGGTGGAGGCTGGGAAAGCAATTGACAAGGAAGCGCTGGTGGAGGACGTGGCGCGAAGCGCCCAGGCCGGGGCTGCCATGTGCCATCTCCACTGCCGCCGTCCGGACGGGATCCTGACAGAGGACACCGGGGAGCTGGTGGATACCTTTGAGCGGATCGCGGAGCGAACCGATCTGATCATTCAGGCTTCCACGGGCGGCGTGTCTGACATGAACATAGAGCAGCGCTGCGAACCCCTGAAATACTGGCGGGTAGAGAGCGCCTCCTTAAACGGCGGGACCACCAATCTGGGGGAAGCGGTGTACATCAACAGCTTCGAGGACATCCGCTATTGTGCCAGAGCGGTATATGACAGGGGAATCATTCCCGAGATCGAGGTCTTTGACATCGGCATGATCTACAATATCCGTATGACCAAAGAACAGGCGCCCTACAGGGAGCCCGTGCTCTACAATCTGGTATTCGGCCACAGGGGCGGGATGCAGGCAAATATGGAATGCCTTACCGCTTTCCGGTCCGCGGTGCCAAAGGATGCTCTGTGGGGCGTCACCCACTACGGCAGGGACAATTGGGATTTCCTGGGGGCCGCTATCGCCATGGGCGCTGCCGTGGTACGGATCGGATTCGAGGACAGCCGTTATCTTGCGCCCGGAAGAGAGGCCGCATACAATTACGAGGAAGTGGAGAAACTGGCGGCCCTGATCCGCGCCATGGATCTGGAGGTAGCGACTCCGTCCCGGGCCAGGGAGATTATGGGGATAGTGCTAAAGCGAAATCCGGCAGATCTGCTCTGAAGCGGTTGCTGACCTGGGCGATGATCGGTCTCCGGGACTTTTGCCCATATGCTGGCAAAGGGAAAAATTTTATGAAGACGCGAATGGTTCCTGCCGAATGGTTTGGCTGCTCCGAAGGGGCTGGGATCTGCCCGTATCGGACAATATGACATATCCCGAAAGGCAGGAGAAAGGATAACTATGCATGGAATTACATTAAAAAAGGCACCCATGGACTGGGAGATCCTCCAGCAGGAGAACGGCAGCGCCGGCATCCGTTTGGAGGGCAGCTTCCAGGTACACCCCGCGGCCATCCAGGTGGGGGTTCTGACAGCCACGCCGGTGGTCAGAGTTATACGGGAAGAAGACAATAAAACAGTCGTTCCCTGGACGCCTGCACAGAAAATAACCCCGGGGGAGAATTTTTCCGGAAGTTTTGAGGCAAATCTTACAGTGCCGGCCGGCGGCCTGTACCGGATCGAGACCAGCCTGGAGACCAAAAGCACCCTGCCGAACCTTACCTGGCTGTACCGGGGGGACTGTGTCCTTCATGTGGGAGTGGGGAATCTCTTCCTGATTGCGGGACAGTCCAATTCCGCAGGATACAGCCGGGATTTCTGCACGGATCCCCCGGATCTCGCCGTGCATCTGTTCCGCAACCGGAGCAAATGGGATCTGGCCTGCCATCCCATGAACGAGAGCACTTTCGCAGGTTCCCTGGCCAATGAGGAGATGGGGATACCGGGGCCGTCCCCCTATCTTTCCTTTGGAAAATGCTATGGGAAGTTTACCGGCATGCCGGTGGGGCTGATCCAGACCGCCCTGGGAGGCTCCCCCATGAAGCGCTGGATGCCGGGAGAGGGGGATCTGTACCAAAATATGCTGGACAAGATCCGCCAGACAGGCGGGAAGTACGCGGGCATCCTCTGGTATCAGGGCTGTTCCGACACGGACCCGGAGGCCGCGGCAATGTACTATGAGAATTTCAAAACGTTTGTGGATGCGGTGCGCAGCCACCTGGGCTATGAGATCCCGGTGTTCACCATGCAGCTGAACCGTCAGATCAACGGTATCCATGACGCCTGCTGGGGCATGGTGAGGGAGGCACAGAGGCGCGCGGCCCTGGAGATCCCCGGCGTGTATGTGCTGTCCACCACCAACTTAAGCCTCTCGGATGGTATCCACAACAGCGCCCAGGCCAATGTGGCGCTTGGAGAGAAGCTGGCCAGCCAGTGTCACTTTGCGCTGAACGAAGGGGAGGAGTACGCCGCCCCCGCCCTGAAGTCGGCGGAGGGTGTGGCGGAAAGGGAGAGGGAAGCCCTGGGACTGGCGGCGGAGGGCTGGTGGCTGCGGCTTACATTCTCCCATGTGAAGAATTGTTTCCTGCTCTACTCGGATTTGGGAGAGGACAGCGGTTTTACCCTGGAGGACGCCGGAGGGAATGTGGAGATACTGAAAGTCCGGGCCAACAGGGAGGACAGGAATCAGGTGTATCTGCAGGCTGCCAGACAGACAGGGGCGGAAGCCAGACTGTCTTTTGCATGGCAGGCAGACCCGGTGCGGCTGCCTATGGTGGATGAGGTGACATATCTGCCGCCCTTGTCCTTTTATCAGGTGCCCATCGGATAAAAGACGGCTTTGAAAATATGGAGGAGAAATGAAATCAATGAGAGAAGTGGACTGGGGGAAAGTGCAGAGGGAGGTTCCGGAGTGGTTCCGGGACGCCAAGTTTGGCCTGTTTTTTCACTGGGGGCCTTACAGCGTGCCGGCATACCAAAATGAGTGGTACTCACGGAACATGTACTGCAGAGGGCTGGAACAGAACAGGCATCACGAGGAGACATATGGTAAGCTCCATGACTTTGGCTACAAGGATTTCTATCCCATGATGACGGGGGAGAAATTTGACCCGAAAGAATGGGCTCGCCTGGCAAAGCGCGCGGGCGCCAGATATGCCGGGCCGGTCAGTGAACATGGGGATAATTTCTCTATGTGGGACAGTAGGATAAACCCGGTAAACAGTGTAAACTACGGCCCTCACAGGGATGTGGTGGGCGAATGCCTGGAGGCATTCCGGCAGGAGGGCATCCGCACCCTGGCTACTTTCCACCATCAGTGGCTATGGGGATGGTTCATGTCCACGGACAACGAGGCGGATGTGTATGACCCGGCTAACGAGGTCTACTATGGCCCGGCGCTGCCCCTGGAGACCAACCGCTATATTCCCTACCGCTATCCGGATCGGGCGTTCTGTCAAAACTGGCTTGACAAGGTATGCGAGGTGGTGGACCGGTATGGGCCGGATGTGGTTTATTTTGACAGCCGTACCTGTATTATAGGCGAAGAGTACCGCTACGATATGGCAGCGCGTTACTACTGTGGAAAAGGGCCAAAAGACGGCATCATCACTTACAAGCAGGAGGATTTTCCGGAGGGAATCGGCGTCTTTGACCTGGAGTGCGGGCGTTTTGCCGCTCCGAAACCTTTTTGCTGGCAGTGTGACGACAGGCTGGAGGACAATATAACCTGGTGCATGGTGCAGAACCCCAAATACAAATCCGCGGAACGGATCATCCACCAGCTCTGCGACATTGTAGCTAAGAACGGCAATCTGCTCCTGAATGTGGGCCCTTATGCGGACGGCTCTTTTCATCCGGACGCCGTGAGGATCCTGGAGGAAATCGGGGACTGGCTGGCGCTGAACGGAGAGGCTGTCTATGAAAGCAGACCCTTTGCGGTGGCGGCGGAGGGCCCTACCACGGTGGAGGACGCGGACTACGATGTGGGAAAGATAGAGGAACAGCTGGACAAGGGAGGAGCCGTGGATGTGCACAGCGATACCTTGACGGCACAGGACTTCCGGTTTACCACCCGGGACGGCCGGCTGTACGCCATTGCCTTTGGGTGGCCAGAGGACGGAACTTTCCATATCCGGAGCCTGCGCCAGGGGGTTCCTTATCTGGAACGGATAAAGGACGTATCCATGATAGGCTGTAAGGCTGCGCTTACTTATACCAGGGACGGTGAGGCGCTTCATGTCAAGGCGCCGGCGGAGCCGCCCTGTGGGTGCGCATATGTGCTGCGGATTGCGCGTTGAATAATACGTTTTGCCTGTGGATATACGCATCCAGACCTTGTTCCCGCATGTCCTCCAGGGCTTTATCCCATTGGGCCAGGGCGTCTTCTTTCCCGATGATGCATTTGATGAAGATGTCCATGGCCTGGGAGGTACTGAACTGATCAGTGGCTTCCTTGGGGAACAGCAGAAAATCATAGGGTCTCTCAATCTGTATGGTATTGTCCCTGGACCATATGGCGGATTCTCTGGCCAGTATGGTATTGAAATGCCCGTATCTTAAGTCATTCATCTCATTTATCTCGAAATCATCCCATCCCCCGCCCCAGGTGGCGATTCCTGAGAACAGGGCCAGGGAGGGGTATTTTCGGGTCAGGATCGTGATCAGGTTCTCATCCTGTACTTCCAGAAGACATTGGTATTGGCCGTCCTTTTCGATGTAGTCCGTACCCTCCAGACCATAATGGCACATTTTCTGACCCTCTTCGGACAGGAGGAATTCCAGCAGAGCCAGGATTCTCTCTGCCTTTGCATCGTCCACTGAGGAGGAAAGATAGGATTCCGACCAGAAAATGCTGCTGGAATTGCTGTATCGGACACCGTCCGGGGCAGGGAAGATGGGGAGGATGTCCACGCAGTCTTCAAAAGGCAGATCGTTTAGCTTGTCCCATTTATCTTTTAGCTCCAGCAATGCGTTTGGGGAGGATTTATACTCCAGGGCGCCCAACTTTCCGGAGGCAAAATCTTCCATCACATTGTTGGGGGATTTGCTGTAGAATTCCGGATCCAGTCCGCCGGTACTGTAGAGCAGGGAGTAGGTGGATACCACATCCCGGAAAGCCTCCGTGGTCCAGGAGGGGACAAAACGTCCGTCCTCCTCCACCCAGGTATATACATTACACTCCGGGGCAATGCCCAGGATTACCCACTTTCCCAGGGCATTCAGAAAATTTACATTGTATCCTATGGTGTCGTCAAAACCGTTGCCGTCGGGATCGTTATTGGCGAAAGCTGCCATCAGCGCCACGAATTCATCCAGGTTCTCAGGATCCTGAAGCCCCAGATTGTCCATCCAGTCCCGCCGTACAATCATGGCGGCATCCGTGGAACCCAAGACGGGATCCAGAAAAGAAATCCTGGGGATGGCATAATACTGTCCGTCGCCGTATTGTGTGAAAGAGATGGATTCCAGAACATTGCACAGGGCAGGATAGGCGGACAGGTCTTTTGGCAGGGCCCGGATGGAGCCCGTCTCGATCATATCCGTGAATGTGGCGGAATCATTGTTGTCCGTGGAGGACAGGGTCAGGGTAGCGAACAGATCGGGCAGACTGTCCGTGGCGCTGAGAATCTGGTAGCGCTCCTTATAGTTGGACCAGGTCACGGAAGTGGGGTGAAGGGTGATATTGAACAGCTCTTCGATATACCGGGTCATATCATCCGGCTGGATGGCTTTGGCCATACCGTCGATATTCCAGTATCCCACGCTGATGTCCAGATGCTCCTCATAAGAGAGCGTCTGCAGGGACTGGGGAAGACATTGCCTGTCCGGCTCTCCGGAGGCTTCTTTGGCGCCGCAGCCGGCGGCGCCAGGAAGAGATAGTCCCAGGGTGATGGCAGCAGCGAGGATTGATTTTCTTTTTGCTGATTTGTTCTGCATAGTTTTTGTTTGGATATCCTTTCTGAATTCTTTTTCCGCCTTGGCCTGCAGGGCGGACATCTAACCATCTCCAGGGGGAGAGCCGCCCTGAGAAGCCTCTACTTCTGCTCGGGGGGGTAGATTTGCGAAAGGCAGTAGGGGTGCACCCCATGGCCTTTTTGAATACTTTGGCAAAATAAAAGTAATCGCTATATCCCACTTGTGCGGCAATGGTAAATACAGTCTGTGAAGTGTGGGTCAAAAGCCATGCGGCGTGGTCCATGCGCAGGGAGGTCAGATAACTGATAAATGTAATTCCCATTTCCTGGCGGAAGATCTGGCTGGCGTAATTGGCATTAATGGAGCAGTGGTCAGCCAGATTCTGGATAGAGATATCCTGCTGATAGTGTGCTTCCGTATAGTCGATCATCATCTGGACGGACTTGTGCCCTGAGGTGAGATGCTTGGGGCGGAATTGTCCGTCTGCTTCCAAAGCAGTATCCGTTTCCTTAGACTGGGATGTCAGTGCCTGTCTTTGGTTTAACAGCAGATAAGCTTTCTGCATGGAATCCATAAGCTCACTGGGGGAGAAAGGCTTGAGGCAGTAGCCTATGGCATTGTGGAACATGGCTTTCTGGGCATAGGCAAATTCCGCATGGCCGCTGATCATGATAAATAGGGTGTTCAACCCCTCGGCATGGGCCGCCTGCAGGATGTCCAGGCCCCCCATACCGGGCAGGCGCACATCCACAAAAGCCAGATCAGGATGGTGCGCCCGGATATATTCCAGGCCGGAAAGCCCGTCGTACAATTCGGCTACAATCTGAAAATATTCCTGATTTCGGATGGTGGCAATGAGACTTTTTACCACCCACTTTTCATCGTCAACTACAATTGCATGATACATAATTACCGCTCCTTTGTATGGAGATCCGGAGTCTGAGCTTTTTTCCGGGTCTGGTAGGGGACTCTAAGCTGGATATTGGTTCCCACATCCGCTTCAGAGTCGATCAGCAGAGTATAGTCTGCACCGTAATACAGCACCATGCGGCTGTTTACATTCAGGATGCCGATACTGTCATGGTCTACGGCATCGAGACCGGCCAGATTGGCGGCCGCATCCTGATTTCTGTGCTCTACAGGGAGAGATACTGCCCGACGCAGTTCTTCCAGCTTGTCCAAGGGCATTCCCACACCGGTGTCAAAGATCCAGATTGCCAGGTAGCCGTGCTCCGGATTGCGGCCTGCGCCAATCAGGAGCTCGCCGGGTTTCAGGCTCTTCTCCAGCCCATGTACAATGGCATTTTCCACCAATGGCTGGATCACCATCTTCGGAATCAGACATTCATAGGAATCCTCGGAGAATTCATACCGGATCGTGATCCGGTTGCTGAACCGTTCCTGTTGGATCATAAGATAGGAGCGGACAATCTCCATTTCTTCCGCCAGGGTCACCATTTCGCTGCCTTTAATGCTGTAGCGGAAGATTTGGGACAGGGCGCTGGTGACGGATATCACTTTATCGTTCATACCCTCGGCAGACATGCCGCAGATCATGGTCAGGGTATTATACAGAAAATGCGGGTTGATCTGGCTGCGAAGAAAAGCGATTTCCGTTTTGCGATTAGTGACTTCCAACTCATACATTCGGGTATAGGTGTCAAAAATCGTATGGTTCAGCCGGTCTGTCTGCAGCAGCATTTCATTAAAAGCCAGAGAGATATCGTTAATCTCTCTGGAGCCGAGGAGACCCTGGCTGATGGGGACGCTTTCCTTGAATAAGCGCTGATCTCCCGCAGAGATGGTTTTCATATAATCCGTTAACTGCTTCAGGGAATGGATCAGGGGACGATAGAGCGTAAACAGCAAAAGCAGCATCACCAGCAGCATACCGGTCATGGAAAGCAGCAGGCGCAGGGAAATCCCCGTAACCTGTCTTGTGATCTGGCTTTTGTCTACCAATACATACAAAGTGTGGTTGATACAGGGGATAGAGTAACTTCTTGCAGCATAGGTCAGCTGAGGGGAGGAGGACTCTTTTACCGGAAAGATTCCGTCAGGGGTCTCATCTGTAAGCGCCGCGGAGATTGCCTCGTACAATTTCGCGCTGCCGTAGACAAGCCGTCCGTCGCCGTCCGCCAGGAGGATTTCCGTGAGATAATGGTTGTTTTCATCCGTTATGGTATTGCTGAGCAGACGGTTCACGTCCATGGCCAAAAACAGGATCCCTAAGTAATGGCTTTCCCCGGTACCCAGAGAGTAAACGGGCATAGCGAGAATATGGCAGGAGATGCCATTGATCACAGCGGTGCCTGCGGAGCGGTAGGAAAAGCGGGAACCTGAGAGAATATGGGCGAAAGTTTCATAATTGTCCGAGGGGCCGAAAAGGGAGGCAAAGTTGCCGTTTTCGCCATAGACAGCGATATCCGTGATAAAGGAGTTCAACAGGGGGGCATTGCGCAGCTGATTCATAAGGGGCTCATAATATGCGTAGTCCGTATCGGCATTCCTGCTGAGCAGATAATTCTGGACAGACTGGCTGTAAGCAATATTGTAGCAGATATTTTCGCAACTTTCATAAGCCTCTCTGGTGTTCCTGGCCAGCTGGGAGGAGTAGGATTCCAGGCTGTTGTCGGCAAAGGAGGTCTGCAATTTGGCATATTCATAAGTGGTAACCCCGGTGATCCCCACTGTACAAAGGATAAAGAGGACCAGGATAATCGCAAACTGCCTGGCCAGAGGCAGCAACAGGGTTTTCTTCTTCATAAACATATTCGTCCCTGGCAAATACGAAAAACTTTGCCTGAAAATCAATTCTATGACCAAAGGGCTATCCTTATTATCATTCTACAATAATTATCAGTCAACCACTATGCAAAATTCTTGGAAAAATTATAAGAAATTCACATATTACAGTGAAAATCAGGGGAAATATGTGAAATATACATAAAACCATTGTGATTTATCTATGTAAATAGAACAATTTACACAATATAATAGATGCTGTCAAGAACAATACGGTGAAGAAAAGGAGAGAAAAATGGCCAAGAAAACAAAGGCCCTGGCGGGACAGCCCGCTGTGGGAGGAGTCAAAAAAGGTTTTTGGCAGCTGCTTTGGAAGCAAAAGACTTTGTTGCTGATGGCTGCATTGCCGGTGACAATGGTAATCGTTTTTAAATATGTGCCTATGTACGGCGTTCTGATTGCGTTCAAGAATTTTAAGGCGGCAAGGGGCGTATGGGGAAGCGACTGGCTGGATCCTGTATGGAAAAATTTCCAGACCTTTTTCAAGAATGTCAATAGCGGCCAGATTATTTGGAATACCCTAAAGGTAGGCGCTCTGACTCTGCTCTTTACTTTCCCGGCTCCCGTCATCTTCGCGATTCTTCTCAACGAACTGCGGGGAAATGTGTATAAGAGAGCGGTACAGACTGTTTCCTATATTCCTCACTTTATTTCCGTAGTGGTAATCTGCTCCATGCTCAACGGCTTCGGTTCCACCACAGGTCTGTTTAATGACATCCGTGAACTGTTGGGAATGGCGCGTGTGGATATGAATAACGGGAGCGCTTACTTTCTCCCATTGTATGTAGGCTCGGCTGTGTGGCAGGGGATCGGGTGGGGCTCTATTATTTATCTGTCAGCACTGTCCAATGTGGACACCAGTCTGTATGATGTGGCAAACATCGATGGCGCCAACCGCTGGCAGAAGATCAAGAATATTGTGTGGCCCACTATCATGCCTACCACAACAGTGCTGCTGATCATGAATGTGGGAAATGTGCTGAACAGTGATTATACCAAGATTTTGCTGATGCAGAATGACACCAACAGAAGTCAGCTGGAGGTAATTGGCACGTTTGTATACAGAGAGGGTATCGTAAACGGAAGATTTTCCTATTCCACGGCGGTGAACCTGTTTGTCTCTATCATTTGCTTTATCCTGGTGTTTGGAGCGAATATGATAACCCGTAAGCTGAACCCTGAAAACAGTCTCTGGTAAGAAAGGAAGGAATGTATGGCATCTCGTAAAATTGCTCGGCCGAAAAATAAAATCTATATTGGCAGCAGAGCTTTCGATGTGTTTTTGATCATTTTCATGTTGATTTTGTCCATCATTTTTATCTATCCGTTTCTGAATGTGGTGGCCACTTCCCTGTCCAGCAACCGGATGATAACCACTGGCCAGGTAACCTTCTATCCACGGGAACTGATTTTGGACGGCTATAAGATGCTGATAAGAGAGCAGAATATTCTCAGGGCTTACGGAAATACCATCATTGTGGCGCTGGGCAGCGCACTGCTGAGCCTGAGCCTGACCTCTCTGCTGGCCTATGTTATGATGATTCCGGAGTTTGTGCTGCGCAAGCCGCTGTCCGTATTTCTGCTGATCACTATGTTCTTTAGCGGCGGTACGGTGCCCACATACCTGCTGATTCAGAATCTGGGGCTGTATGATTCCTACTGGGCGCTGATTCTTCCCAATGCAGTGTCTGCCTACAATGTGTTCGTATACCGTTCTTTTTACAAGGGAATCTCTATGGAGATCAGGGAGGCTGCCAGGATCGACGGGGCAGGGGAGTTCAAGGTGCTGACTACAATTTATGTTCCATTGTCCAAGGCATTGTATGCTACGTTCGGCCTGATGGCAGTGGTGGGTGTATGGAACAGCTACTATGAAGCGCTGCTCTACATCAGGGAGCCGGCCAGGCAGCCTATACAGATGCTTTTGCGGAAAGTCGTATTCACCGCGGGACTTTCGGATATGTCTGAAACCACGATGATGATGACAAATGGCCAGCTGAATGCACTGAACGTGCAGTATGCCTGCGTGGTAGCCACGATAGGCCCCATCCTTTTGGCCTATCCTTTTGTGCAAAAATATTTTGCTCAGGGTATGCAGGTGGGGGCTGTAAAAGGCTGACAGGTATGACGGAAGATGATAAGGGCATGTGGCAATCCGCCATATCCCTTATGATAAATGAATGGCCCGAAAGGGTACATATCTTATGCCGGAGCAAACTACTTCGGCGGAAATGGAGGATTTATGAAGAGAAAAGCTATTCAAAAACTGGTTTCTCTCAGCCTGGCAGGGGTTCTTGCCATGGGACTGATGACCGGCTGCGGGGATTCCGGAAATGACACAGGCAGTTCGGAATCCGGACAGGAGAGCTCGGGAGGCGCTGAGAGTTCTGAGAACAAAAGCTCCGGGAGCAGCGAGGAATCCGGGAGCCAGGGGGATGCCGGCCAGGAAAACAACGGCTCTGGTACGGGAGCTGCCGCCAACGGAATCAATCTGCCGGAGATTCCCGGAGGCGTGCTGAAGCTGGAGGTCAATATCCCTGATTTCAACCAGTCTTCGGAAGGAACTATGATTCAGGACTTGTGGAAAGAGAAGATGGAAGCCTATCTGGGCGTACAGCTGGATATCACATGGACCAGAACGGCATGGGTGGATTTTCGTGAGACAGAAAAGGTGCCTTTGCAGGCAGGTAAGATCGTTGACATCTCAACCCAGTCTATCGGCACCGGTCTCAATGAATTCGGAGAAGACGGAACAGTCCTGAACCTTGCCGATTACATGGACTACATGGTATATTATCCCCAGTATATGGCTGCAACCAATGGCGGGGAAGATTTTGCAAAGAATGAAGACGGATCCATGTATTACTTCATGGATGGTTTCTATAATCCCCAGAATATAGAGGGCGCCCAGTCTTTCACAGCCTTTGCCTATCGCTTTGACATCCTTAAGGACAATGATCTGCAGCCTGCCGCTACATTGGATGAGTTCACGCAGCTGTGTGCCGATATCAAGGCCGGTATTGACAGCGGTGACATTGATTCCCAGTATGTCATTATGAACAGCACCAAGGATTATTCCCTTTACCGCGGTTTTGTAGGTATCTTCCATACATGGGACGTACTGTATTACAATGGCAGCGAATGGGTGTTCGGGCCCATCGAAGATAACTTCAGGGAAATGCTCAAATATCTTAACGGGCTGTATGAAGCGGGTTATATTGACCCTGAGTTTGGAACGGCCGTCACTGATGCCGCAAACGTTAAGGCTACCACCGGCGTAGCCGTAATCTGTCCCACTCTGTGGTCCGGCTCCGTGGCCAGCTGGAATACGGCTACCGACAATGAGAATATGGAATGGGGACTGGCTTATCTGCCCGAGGGCCCTTACGGCACATCCTGGAAATGGGGTTCCAGACAGGGTGGAAAGTCCCTCAGCAATGGCATGGGTATCTATATCAGCGCCGAGACCGAATATCCGGAGTACGCAGTGGCAATGATTGACTACCAGTATTCCGATGAGATGGTGGAGCTGCTCAACTGGGGTGTGGAAGGCGAGACCTATGTAGTAGAGAACGGTACGAAATCCTTTGTGGACAGCATTATGAATCCTGCGGAGGCAGAAGCCACTGCTGCTACGGAATCCGCAAAGTACGGTTTGATGTCATCTTCCGTATGCCGAAGCGGTATTCCGTTTACACCGATTGACTACGATGCTATGTTGCTGACTTCTGCGGCAGCGCAGTCCTGGTGGAATGCCAATGACGGTTATTATTCCGGCGACTATTGGGTAGAATCAAGCAAAATCGGCGGTCCGGACTCTGTAGCTCCTTATGACAGGCCGCCTGTGACTTATCTGACACCGGAGGAGCAGGCCATGAGAGGGCAGCTTTCCTACGGCGGTGTCTGTGAGAACCGTGTAAAAGAGCTGGGGCTTCAGTTTATCACCGGAGAGAAAGATATTGACAATGATTCCGATTGGGAAGCTTATATTACGGATGTGAAGAGCCAGACTGACGAAGACTTTGATACCATACTTGAGACGCTTAATTCCAAGACTGTAAAGTAAGATAACCAAAGAGGAGCTGAGAAAAGACTTGAAAACCGGCATGGCGTAAGACATGCCGGTTTTATACTTTGTAATGGAAGAAAGAAAAGGAGTTTCCAAATGAAAATCGAGCATTTGCAGGTTGACAACCGAAATGAAAACCTTGCAGTTGACCGCCGGGATTTTACCTTTGGATGGCGGGTGGAGGCGGAGGCGGGGGAGCGGGAAATCCGCCAGAAAAGGTATCGTATCCAGGTGCGGGAGGAGCGGGGAAGTACGGCCTGGGACAGCGGATGGGTGGAATCTTCGCGAATGTGCGGCATCCTCTATGAGGGGAGGGCGCTTCGATCCGGTGAAAGCCTTGCCTGGACGGTAGCCTGCGAGCTGGAATGCTGTAAGGAACAAGGAGAAAACAGAGGGGAAGAGCCCCCAGCGCTGGTGTATAGCGTAAAAAGCCAGGAGGAGCGTTTTGAGATGGGGCTGCTCGACAGAGAGGACTGGAAAGGCGTGTTCATCGGAGAGCAGGAGGACGGGGTCTATCATCTCTACCGGAAAGTGTTCTCCTGCGGGGAACAGGCCGCCTGCGGGACGAGAGTGAAAAAGGCGAAGCTCTATCTCTGCGGCTTGGGACATTTTGAATGCTGGCTGAACGGCAGCCGGGTATCCGACCATGTGCTGGAGCCGGGCTGGACGGTTTATGACAGGACCTGCCAGTACAGCGCCTATGATGTAACAAAGGACATTGTGTCCGGGGAAAACGCAGTCCTGGTAAAACTGGGAGACGGTATGTTCAATGTGCCCGGGGGACGGTATGTGTACTATGAGCGCTCCTATGGAAAAGCAAAGATGCTGTTCCAGCTGGAGATTACCTTTGAAGATGGAAGCAGACAGCTTGTAGTCTCAGATGATTCGTGGAAGATGACAAAGAGCCCTATCCGGTTCTGCTGTATATACGGCGGAGAGGATTACGATGCCAGGCTGTGGAAGCGGGAATACCTTTATGCGGATTATAAGGAGGAGTCGTCTGCGGAAAGCGCCCGGAAAGAGGGGACAGAGACGGAGCGTGTCTGGGAATCGGTCCGCTGCGTGGCGCCTGTGGCAGGCGAACTTAAGGCGATGAGCCAGGAACCTGTAAAGGTAATGGAGACTTACAGCCCTATAAGCGCCCGGAAAGTGGGGGAGGGCGTATGGCTCTATGACCTTGGGACGAATTTCTCCGGATGGGCCAGGATCCGGCTTCATACAAACGGACATATGGCCGGGCGGAAAGTGGTTTTGTCCCCTGCGGAGAAACTGGGCAGGGATGGGCGAATCGACCAGAGCGTCACGGGGCAGGGATATGCCTGGACCTATATCTTAAATGAGGAGATATGCCAGGAATTTGCCCCGGATTTTACCTATACAGGATTCCGCTATGTGGAAGTGAGAGGGGCGCAGCCGGGGGAGCTTCCGGGTCAGGAACAGATATCTTCCCTGCAGTTTCCCATACTTACGGAACTGAAAGGAGAATTTCTCTATCCGGATGTGGAACAAGCCGGAGATTTTGCCTGCTCCAATCTGCTGTTCAATGATATCCACAGAATCGTGCTTCAGGCCATCAAGAGCAATACCAAGAGCTATTTTACGGACTGTCCCCACAGGGAACGGCTGGGATGGCTGGAGCAGACCCACCTCATCGGACCATCCATTATGTATAATCTGAATGTCCATAATCTCTATGGAAAAATAGAGGGGGATATGGCGGACAGCCAGAGAGACAGCGGCCTGGTGCCGGATATCTGCCCGGAATATGTCACGGGTTTTGAAAAATGGCACCGGGGATTTGTGGATTCTCCGGAGTGGGGCAGCGCATGTATCATAAATCCATGGTATGTATATAAGCGATATGGGGATATTTCCCTGCTGCAGAGATATTACGATGTCATGAAGCGGTATCTGAACTACCTTGGCAGCAGGACCCATCATGAGGTGCTGCACCATGGACTGGGGGACTGGCTGGACATCGGCCCCTGCACGCCCCACTCCCAGAATACGCCAGTGCCGGTGGCAGCTACATGCATTTATTATTATGACTTAAAGATAATGTGCCGGGTGGCAGGGCTTCTGGGATATGACAGAGACGCGGGGGAATACAAAGAGCGGATGGAACGGGTATACAGGGAATACAATTTACAGTTTTTGGATGACCAGACAGGGAGATATGCCACCGGGAGCCAGGCCGCCCAGGCCATGAGCCTGATGGTGGGGCTGGTGCCTGAGCAATATGAGCAAAAGGCGGTACAGGCCCTGCGGGAGGACATTACGGGCCGGGGATACGCCGTCACGGCCGGGGATATCGGACATCCTTTCCTGATCGCCGCATTGATGAAATATGGCATGTCAGACATCCTCAACGAGATGACCAATGTCACGGACAAGCCAGGGTACGGCTATCAGGTAGCGCATGGCGCCACTACCCTCACAGAGGAATGGGACGGGCCGAACCCGGATGATATACATGGCTCTCAGAACCATCTGATGCTGGGAAGCATAGAAGAGTGGTTCTATGGCGCTTTGGGCGGGATATGGCTCATTCGGGACGAACTGCCCTTTGACCAGATTCGCATTGCGCCGCATCCGGAAAAGGGTGTGGACTGGGTAAAGGCATGGACGATGCATCCCTATGGGAAGATTGCCGTGGAATGGCGCAGGAAGTCGGGGATGGTGGAGGTGACTGTACAGATTCCGCCCAATATGACAGCGCTTCTGGAGTCCCCGGACGGGCAGGTATGCCGCAGCGTGGGAAGCGGCTGCTACACTTACCATTTTGAAGAGCCGGGCGGGAATTAAGGATTCCTGTACATAAGGCCGGAAAGGAACAGAATAATGATAGCGATAAATGATGAAAGAATCCAAAAATATCTTACGCCCTACCGTTACCCGGAACCTATTTTACAGGGCTCCGGCGAAAAAGGCGCTTTCGATGAAAGAGCCGTGGACATTCCCTTTGTATTTTGGCACGGAGGGAGATTCCATATGCTCTACACCGGCTTTGACGGACAGGGATACCAGTCTGCCCTGGCTGTCAGCGATGACCTGATTCACTGGACGCATAAAGGAGTCATACTGAAACGCGACCTGGATTCCGGACGCTGGGACCGGGTGGGCGGCGCTGCGACCTGGATGATTAAGGAGAGCGATGGGCTGGAGGACCTGCCCAGGTTGCGAAAAGTGGACGGAAAGTACTGGCTGGTGTACCACTCCTATCCCGGCACCGGGTATGAGAGCGGTCCGGCAGAGATTGGCCTGGCGTGGACACAGGACGAGGAACTGCTGGACTGGCATTTTCCGGAGAAACCCTGTTTTTCCTGGCGGGACGGGGAGGAATGGGAGGCGGGGGGACTGTATAAGGCCTGCATCATCCGGCATGAGGATACCTGGTACCTGTTTTACAATGCCAAGGACAGGGAGGAGCGCTGGACAGAACAGACAGGACTGGCTACGTCAAAGGATCTTCGGCATTGGACCAGATATAAGGGGAATCCGGTGCTTCGGGTGAACAGGGAGTCCTGGGATAAGTGGTTCGTGTCGGATCCCTGCATTGTCAGGGACGGAGGCACATGGCTGAACTTTTATTTCGGATATGGCAAGGTATATGAGGACGGCCATACCCATGCCCAGGAGGGACTGGCCCTGTCAAAGAATCTGGTAGATTGGGAGAAAGTGGAAGAGCCTGTCATTCCCTATGGGGCGTCAGGCAGCATTGACAGCGGCCATGCCCATAAAGCCTCTGTTGTCTGCTATCAGGGAACGCTATATCACTTTTATTGCGGCACCTGTCCCTGGCGGGAGGGACTTCCCACCAACGCTTCCGGGGAATACAGAGGCATCTGCCTGGCTGCCAGCAAGCCGTTAGAGGCATAGAGGCAGCTAGGCACATGATAGCCTGGTTGCGGCGTTAACTCAAGCATAAGAGACGGCCTGGGCTTCTTCGAACAGCGCACGGATATTGGCAGGCGGCACATCTGCCATGATGGCCTCATGGCTGGGGGAGATGATCAGGCCGGTAGGGAAGAGAGTGCGGAGCTCTCGTACCTTTGCCCGAACCATTTCGGGAGTTCCGTTTACCAGCAGATCCTGGGTATCCACGCCGCCGCAGAAAGACACTTTCCCACCGAAATTTTCTTTCAGGTTTTCCGGCTCCATGCCGGCGGCCAGAGCCTGGATAGGATGGATCACATCCGCGCCGGCGTCGATGAGATCCGGAATCACTTCGGCAATGGAGCCGCAGGAATGATAGATGACTTTCAGGCCATAGGAATGGGCCTGTTCTATGAGTCTGCGGCTGCCCGGGATGATGAAGTCCCGCACGCACTGGGGAGAGAGCATGAGCCCTCTCTGGCTGCCCATGTCATTGCCGATGAGCACGGCGTCCAGGCTGCCCTTTGTAGCCTCATAGAATATCTCATTGGCGCGCAGATAGAAGTCTACGATTTTGTCGTCGACTGCCCGGTAGATCTCCGGATTCGTCAGCATGTTCATCAGGGCGGTCTCCATGCCGAAAGCGGCGCAGGTATCCTGAAAGTGGGCGGACCAGCACATGGCCAGGCGCACCTTGTGGGCAGGGGCCATGGCCACACGTCTGCGGCATTCCTCCACATCAATGTACCTGGCCGGATCCGGCCATTCAAAAAAGGCCAGATCTTCCAAATCCTCCGCATCCTTAAAACAGCCATGGGCTGTCAGGGTGCGGTTTTCGGCATCTACATTGTTATCCAGATACCAGTCGAAAGCGGCATAGATAGCAGTGGACGAGGGGGAGTTATAAGGCACTTCCACGGCGTAGAAATCATCGCCCACAGCGAGCTTTAGCTCATGCATGTCTTTTACGCCGTAATGGGCAAACAGGGCGGGCTGCGCCTTGATGTCCGGCATCCCCAGCCAGGCGGCGGGCCTGTCCACTGGTCTGCGTTCTACAGTTGCAAGAAAGCGTTCTTGGCTGTTCATAGTTTTCCTCCTTGATGGGTGTTGCTGTTATTATAAGTGCGGAGAAGCGGAGGGTCAATGCCTTTGGCAGATGTGCTAAGAATTCTGCATAAGCAGTATATGTTTTTTCCATATCCAAAATAGTTTCCATTCTTTATAATACTTATAACAAAAAAGAGACAGGGGGATTGTCTTAAGATGAAGAGAGCGGACAAAATCTACTACGGAGGAGATTACAATCCTGACCAGTGGGACGACGGGACCATAGAGGAGGATATGCGGTTATTCAAGAAAGCGGGTATCAACCTGCTGACCCTGCCGGTATTCTCCTGGGCAAGGCTGGAGCCGGAGGAGGGAGTCTATGATTTCGGCTGGCTGGACCGGATTGTGGACAGAATCTGGGAGAATGGGATTTCTGTGTGTCTGGCCACGCCTACCACGGCCCAGCCGGCCTGGCTGTCCGCCAGATATCCGGAAGTGCTGCCCGTGGATATAGCGGGGCGGAAGCGCACCCATGGCATGCGGGTGTTTTTCTGCGTGAACAGTTTAAAATACAGGGAGCGTGCGGCAGCCATTGCGGAGGAAATGGCAAAGCGCTACGCACATCACCCTGCCCTGGCCATGTGGCATGTGTCCAACGAATACGGAACCTACTGCTATTGCCCCAACTGCCAGGCAAAGTTCCGTCTGTGGCTGCGGCGGCGCTACGGTACCCTGCAGGAGCTGAACAAAAGATGGCATACTACGTTTTGGGGCAGGATTCTCACGGATTTTGAGGAGGTGACCCTGCCTACGGAGCTCAATGATGACTACCGGTTCAATCCCGCTATACAGCTTGACTATATGAGGTTCGTCACAGACTCCACGGCGGAGTGTTTTCTGAACGAATACCGGGTGCTGAAGCGCTATAATCCTGAGATACCGGTCCAGACCAATATGTCCGGTTTCATCAAGAAGCTGGATCAGTTTACTATGACGAAGAATCTGGACATGGTAGGATGGGACAACTATCCCTGGCCGGATGATCCGCCCTATTTTGTCGCCATGAAGCATGATATTATGCGGGGGTTAAAAGGCGGCGCTTCCTATATCCTCACGGAGCAGTCCCCCAATCAGCAGAACTGGCAGCCCTACAATCTGCTGAAACGCCCCGGGGAGGTGCGGCGGCTCTCCTACCAGGCCATGGCTCACGGAGCGGACACCTGCTTGTTCTTCCAGATGCGCCAGTCCATTGCGGGCCAGGAGAAGTTCCACGGAGCCATTATCAGTCATTCGGGCCGGGAGGATACCAGGATATTCAGAGAGTCCGCAAGGTTGGGCGCGGAGCTGGCCAAGATCGGGGATGCTTTCCTGCAGGGCCGCACGCCGGCCAAAGTCGGGATTCTCTTTGACTGGAACAACTGGTGGGCGTTGGAACTGGCCAGCGGTCCCAGCAAGGATATGGATTATCTGAAGACAGTGTCACTATACTACGAGACCCTGTTCCGGCAGAATATCGGGGTGGACATCCTGCCTTTTGACGCCGACCTTACAGGGTATGAGCTGCTATTGGCGCCCATGCTGTATATGATGAAAGGGGATGTGGCAAAGAGGCTGCAGGGGTTTGTGGAAAGGGGCGGTACTCTGGTGACCACGGTGATGTCCGGCCTGGCGGACGAGAATGACCGCTGCGTATACGGCGCGTATCCGGGCCCCCTGAAAGAGATGCTGGGAATCTGGGTGGAGGAGACCGACGCGCTCCGCCCTTATGAGAAGAATGTCATGAAGATCACAGGGAAATGGAAGCTGCCAAGGGATACCTATGAGTGCGGATTCCTGTGCGATCTCATCCATCCGGAAAGCGGCGCGGAAGTGCTGGCGTGCTATGGGGAGGACTTCTATGCGGGAATGCCCTGTGTCACAAGGCATGATTTCGGGGAGGGCCAGGCTTATTATATCGGCACCCGGCCGCAGCAGGCTTTTTTGGATGACCTGATGGAGAAGATATGCGCGCAGGCCGGTATTTCTCCGCTGTTTCCGGCTGACGCCGGGGTGGAGTTGACGCTCAGGGTATCTGATAAGGCCAGGATAGTTTTCGCTATCAACCATAATAAAGAGGCAGCGGCCATTGATTTTGGGGGGACAGAGCTTGTGGATCTGATCACGGACCGGAAGCTCACCGGGAAGGTGACCATTGACGCGGGAGATGTGTTTGTAGCAAGGTGCGAACGGAAAGAGGTATCAATATGGAACGATTACGGACAGTGATTGCAGGAGAAGCCGGCAGCCACATTCTGCCTTTCTTGTGGATGAAAGGGGAGGACAACGAAACCATCGGCAGGGAGCTTGACAGAATAGAGGAGTGCGGGATTCGGGAGGTCTGTCTGGAATCCAGGCCCCACCCTGACTTCTGCGGCCCCGGCTGGTGGGAGAACCTGGACTTTGTCTGCGGGGAAGCGAGAAAGCGGGGGATGCGGCTGTGGATTCTGGACGATGACAAATTTCCCACCGGACACGCAAACGGCGGGTTTGAGAGACGGCCGGACAAGAGTAAGCTCTATCTGGCAGAGCGCCACATGGACATCTGCGGTCCCTGCAGCAGTGGAGCGGTGCTGGTGGAGAACTTCTGCGGCGTGCGGGGAGGCGCCCTGGGACGGAATGCGCAGATCGGCAGCTTCCCAGACGAGAAGCTGCTGGGGATTCTGGCGGTGCCAAAGCCTGACGGGGAAACTCTGGCCGTTGCCGGGGAGGGGATTTTGGACCTGACGGACAATTGCGAGAACGGCTTTGTGTATTTTGACCTGCCGGAGGGGACTTGGCGGCTGTTCGTGCTCTTCACCACCAGAAAAGGCGGGGGCAGGGATGCCTATATGAATCTCATCGACTCGGATTCTGTGCGGGTGCTCATTGAAGAGGTGTACGAGAAGCATTATGCCCGCTATGGGGAGTATTTCGGGAACACCATTGCCGGATTCTTTTCCGATGAGCCGGAGCTGGGGAATGCGCAGGGATATCCTTTTGACAATGCCCTGGGACAAAAGGATGGCAAGATTCCCTGGAGCAGGGAACTGGAGGCGCTTTTGCGCAAAGACTGGGGAACGCATTTTCTGGAGAATCTTCCCGCGCTGTGGTATCCCTCCGGAGAGAAGACGGCTATGGTGCGCTTTGTCTATATGGACAGAATGACCGAACTGGTGGAGAGGTGCTTTTCCGGGCAGATCGGCAGCTGGTGCAAAGAGCATGGGGTGGCGTATATCGGCCATATTATTGAGGATGACAATGCCCATACCAGAATGGGCTGCAGCATCGGCCATTATTTCCGGGAGATGGCGGGGCAGCATATGGCCGGAATCGACGTGGTGCACCACCAGATTGTGCCCGGGTTTACGGAACCGGTCCATCAATGGATCGCAGGGGACAGGGACGGGGAGTTCTTCCAGTTCGGCCTGGCCAAGCTGGGCAGCTCCGCGTCTCATATCCAGCGGAACAAGAAAGGCCGGGCGCTGTGCGAGATTTTCGGCAATTATGGCTGGGCGGAGGGAAATTCTTTTATGAAATGGCTCACCAACCATATGCTGGTAAGAGGTATCAATCAGTTTACGCCCCATGCCTTTTCCATGCGCTATCCGGATCCCGACTGCCCGCCCCATTTCTATGCGGGAGGCAATAATCCGGGATTTCCCTGCTTTGCGCAGCTGATGAAGTATATGAACCGGGCGGCCCACCTGCTGGGCTGCGGTGTCCACATGGCGGACGCGGCTATCCTCTACCATGCGGAGAGCGAATGGTGCGGCGGGGCATATATGTATTATCAGAAACCAGGCAGGAAACTGATGGAGCATGGACTGGATTATGATGTGGTTCCGGCGGATTTGTTCAGGGAGGCATTGCGCGCCGATGCAGGGAACGATGGTCAGGAGGCCGTCCGCCGCAGGGGGCGGGCGGAGCGCTGCGGCGGACATCGCGTGGCCGACAGGGAAGCAATTTATTGCCGGACCAAAGTGAGAGAGGGCAGACTGTGGATCGGCGAGGAAAGCTATGTCTGTTTGATCCTGCCTTACGCCCAATATCTGGACAGGGATGTGGTTCGGTTCGTGGAGGAGGCCGGGGGGCTGAAAGTCTTTGTGGTGGACGCCCTGCCGGAGGGGGATGTATATGGAAATCCCCTGCCGGACTGCTGGGAGGAGCGGGTGGAAGTGGTCTCCCTGGAAAATCTTGCACGGAGAGTGGCGGATTTGGCGGAAAGTTCCGGGAGCAGGGAGCTTATTGTGCAGCGGACAGGAGAATGGGAGGCTTCCGGCCGCATGGACAGTCCCGAAAGGGATGGGAGCGGCGCCGCCGGGGAGAAAGAGGAGGCTTTCCCGGGGCTGCGCAGCTTTCTGGTGCGCCAGCCGGACGGCGTGGCGGCTATGTATTTCAATGAGTCCGTATCCCACGGCTATCATGGACGCATCCGGGTAAAGAATCCGATTTATGACACCGCCGTAATCTATGATCCCTGGCAGAACCGGGGCAGACGGTATGCCCTGCGGGAGATGTGGCAGACATGTGCGTCCGCGCCCGCCGACGGATTGGGCAGTGCGTCGGGGAGCGTATCAGGCATTGGAAAAATCGCTGGCATATCGGATACAGAGGGCGCGGGGGAGGTTTCCGGTATGTGGGGAAAGGCTGTCGGAACGTATGCGGAAAAGGAAATTCCCCTGCACCTGGAGCCCGGGGAAGCCCTGATCTACTGCTTCGAGAGCGGCGGGAGCGTCGGGGAGGCAGAAGCGCCGGGTGCCACAGGCAGGGATGAAGAAATATTTGCGGAAGAACGGACAGAGGAAAGGCCCGGGCGGAATGCCGGGGAAGTGACGGAGGAACTGCGGATGTGGAATACGGCCGGGAAGTTCCCGGTTCTGCAGGACAGTGCGGTTCTGGACATAGACTGGAGCGTACATAAAATTCCGCTGGAAGACTCTAAGCGGGGCAGCCTGCCGGAAACCGGTACGGCTAAAAAGCAAGGGGAGGCATTGCGCCTGCCTGCGGGAGAGCCCCTGCCCAATTTAAACGGTCCGGGATATTGGCCGTCCTTTGTGGGCACCTATGTCTATGAGGGCAGCTTTTGCCAGAAGAAAGAGGACGGAAAGCGGTATTTCCTGCTGTTTGAGGAGGTCTCGGACAGCCTCCGGCTTGTGTTGAACGGAGAGGACCTGGGATTTCTGGCAGGCTTCCCGGCCCGGGTGGAGATTACCCGGGCCCTTGCCCGGGGCGGGAACCGGATTCGCGTGGAGGTGACTACAACGCTGGTGTGGAAGCTGAAAGACGGCGCTTCCACCCATCTGCAGGTGCCGGCCTCCGGAATGACGAAACCGCCGGTATTGCAGACCGTAGTGTAAAGGACGCCATGTGAGAAAGTCGTGATAAGAAAATAGTGTAGTTTGGAGGAATGGAAAAATGCTGCGGGTGGCAAAGATCAGAATGGAATATCTGGAGAACCCTGTGGGCCTTGGGGAGCTGCCCTGGTTCGGCTGGATACTGGAAAGCGACAGGCGTTGCGTGATACAGCAGGGATATCGGCTGCAGATTGGGGCGGATGAGGAATTTACCCGTCTTGTCTTTGACAGCGGCCATGTGGAGAGCGGGGAATCTCTCCATGTGGAAGCGGTCCGCAATACGCTTCCGGGCACAGAGGGAAAAACCGTATTACAATCGTGTAAACGCTATTTTGTCAGAGTACGGGTATGGGACGAACAGGAGGAAAGTCCTTTCAGCCGGACCGCGTCCTTTGTGACCGGTCTGCTTACCGGGGCGGAATGGAAAGCGGGATTTATATCCGGGGAGACGCCCCGGGATAGGGACGATTCGAAGAGTACCTGCCTGCGCGGGAAAATTTCGATCCGGCCCGGGGTGGCGGAGGCCTATGCCTGTATGACGGCTCTGGGTCTGTACCGCCTGCAGGTGAATGGGGAAAAGGCCGGGGCAGGAGAGCTTACCCCGGGATGGACTTCCTACCGCAGGCATCTGTGCTACCAGACCGTGGACGTGACAGGTTTGCTGCGGCCAGGGGAGAATGACTTGGAAGTGATGCTGGGGGCAGGCTGGTATAAGGGAAAAATGGGATTCCTGCTCCAGAGGAACAATTACGGGGAGCAGACGGCTTTTTTGATGCAGCTGACAGTCCGGTACCGGGACGGATCGGCGGAAAGCTTTTGCGCCGATGAGGAATGGGAGGCAGCTGACGGCCCGGCCACATTCTCGGAAATTTATGACGGAGAAATCTATGATGCCAGGATAGACGTCCATGATCCGGCTGTCCCCTGGAAAAAAGTTCAGAGAGTGGACTTTCCCATGGAGGCGCTGACGGCCCAGCCGGGATGTCAGGTAGAGGTCATTGAGACACTGCCGGCCCGGAAGCTGTTCCGGACGCCTAAGGGGGAGCTGGTGGCGGATTTCGGCCAAAACCTCGCCGGATGGGTGGAAGTTACGCTGGAGGGAAGGAATGCCGGGGAGAGAGTCCGGCTTCAATGCTTCGAAATTCTGGACGCGGCGGGAAATGTATATACGGATAATCTGCGGACCGCCAGACAGGAAATCATTTATCTGTGCAGTGGCAGGGGAAAGGAAACCTATCATCCTCATTTTACCTTTATGGGATTCCGGTATGTCCATATCCTGGAATGGCCCTGTGAGGTGAAAGCGGAGGATTTGAAAGCCCTGGTGCTGCATTCCGCCATGGAACCTACGGGAACTTTCGCCTGCTCCCATCCGCTGGTAAACCGGCTCCAGCACAATATCCTCTGGGGATTAAAAGGAAATTTCCTGGATATTCCCACAGACTGCCCTCAGCGGGACGAACGGATGGGGTGGACGGGGGACGCCCAGATTTTCTGCCGCACAGCCTGCTTTTTGATGAATACATATCCCTTTTTCCGCAAATGGCTAAAGGACGTGGCGGCGGACCAGACCCCGGAGGGCGGCGTACCCCATGTGGTGCCGGATATTGTCAGCGATAAGGAACACAATGACTGGCTGCTGTCCCAGGGAACCCATTCGGCGGCAGCCTGGGGGGACGTAGCCGTAATCAACCCCTGGACCATGTACCTGGTCTATGGGGACCGCACCATTCTGGAGGAACAGTACGAGAGCATGAAAGCCTGGATCGGCTTCATGCGGGAGCATGCTGTGGACGGCATCTGGAATTACAGGCTGCAGTTCGGGGACTGGGTAGCCCTGGACGCCAGGGAGGGCAGTTATTTCGGAGCCACCCCCAATGATCTGACCTGTACGGCGTACTATGCCTATTCCACGGGGCTTTTTGCGAAGATTGCCCGGATCCTGGGCAGGGAGGAGGATGCCGGGGAATATGGCAGGCTCCATAAGGCCATTGTAAAGAAGTTCAGGGATACTTTTTTTGACAGAGAGGGCAGAATGACAGCGCAGACCCAGACCGCGCACATTTTAGCCCTGTACTTCGGACTGGCGCCGGAGGCATACCGGGAGAAAACGGCACAGAGGCTGGCAGAGCTTCTGGAAAAAGAGGGAGGACATCTGGTTACGGGCTTTGTGGGGACTCCCTATTTCTGCCATGCCCTTAGCCGGAACGGCTATCAAAGGGAGGCTTACAGGCTTCTGCTGCAGGAAGACTTCCCCTCCTGGCTGTATCAGGTGAAAATGGGGGCGACCACTGTATGGGAACACTGGGACGGACTGAAGCCTGACGGCACCATGTGGAGTCCGGACATGAATTCTTTCAATCATTATGCCTATGGAGCTGTGGGAGACTGGCTTTATCGGGTGGTTTTAGGGATAGACACCTCTGAGACGGAGCCGGGCTACCGCCACTCTCTGATCTGTCCTCTGACAGACAGCGCGTTTGACTGGGCGGAGGGAAGCTTTGAGAGCATGTACGGCAGGATCCGGGTCCGCTGGGAGAGCGCTGCCGGCGACGGGCAGGAGGACCGCCCGGAAAAGGAATACGACAAGGGGGAGGCATCCGCGGATGAGGAGAAAATATACCGCAAGCTGCAGATCACGATTCCGCCCAATACCACTTCCACTATCCGCTTAGAGCAGGGCGCGGAGCTTCTGGGGGCGCCGGGGCTGTGCTTTACAAGGGGACAGGACGGAATCCTTTCGGCCGGGTGCGGCTCCGGAGACTGGGAGGTGCTGTACCGAATCAAAATCCGATGATTTTCTGATAGCATTCCGGTTCCCTTTGTGCTATTATTTAGGAAGCAAAGCAGCGCAAAGAATACGCCCTTTACCAGAAGCGAAGTATTTTTGCGAGCGGGACAGCCCCGGTCACGGACAAGCCCGGGGCGGATGGGAGACAGAATGAAGAACGGATATCAGAAGACCATTTACGCCTGCTTTCTGGCATATATCGTCCAGGCAATCGTCAACAATTTCGTGCCCCTGCTGTTTCTGACCTTTCAGGATACCTACGGCATTCCCCTGTCGAAGATCACTATGCTGGTGACCATCAATTTCGGGCTGCAGCTGCTGGTGGATCTGGGGTCCGTGGGGTTCGTGGACAAGATAGGCTACCGGGCCTCCATGGTCATTGCCCATGTCTTTGCGGCGGCCGGGCTGGGGCTTTTGGCTCTGCTGCCGGATTTATTGCCGGATCCTTTCATGGGGATATTATTGTCGGTGATCCTGTATGCCATCGGCGGAGGTCTGCTGGAGGTGCTGGTGAGTCCGGTGGTGGAGGCCTGTCCCTCGGACCATAAGGAGCAGACCATGAGCCTGCTGCATTCCTTTTACTGCTGGGGACATGTGGGGGTGGTGCTGGTGTCCACGGTATTTTTCCGGACGTTGGGCATCGGAAACTGGAAAGCGCTGGCAGTGATATGGGCCATACTGCCGCTGTTAAATGCGTTTATCTTTACGAAAGTGCCCATGGCTTCCCTGATTGAAGAGGGAGAAAAGGGACTTTCCATAAAAGACCTGGCCGGAATGAAGCTGTTCTGGGTGTTTATGCTGATGATGATGTGCGCCGGGGCCAGCGAACAGGCCGTGAGCCAATGGGCTTCCACCTTTGCGGAGAAGGGCCTGGGGGTGAGCAAAACTGTGGGCGATCTGGCAGGGCCTCTGGCTTTTGCCGTGCTTATGGGCAGTGCAAGGGCTTTTTACGGGAAATACGGGGAGAAGATCGATCTGGACAAGTTCATGGCAGCAAGCTGTCTGTTGTGCGTGGGGACTTATCTGTGCATTTCGCTGGTGCCCAGCCCTGTGATCGGGCTGGCGGGCTGCGCTGTCTGCGGGTTGTCCGTGGGAATTATGTGGCCCGGGACATTCAGTAAGGCCGCGGCTTCCATCCCAAGGGGAGGCACGGCGCTGTTTGCCCTGATGGCATTGGCAGGGGATTTGGGATGCTCCGGAGGTCCCACTGTGGTGGGAATGGTATCCAGCTATTTCGGCGAGGAGCTGAAGAAAGGGATTCTGGCAGGCGTATTGTTCCCGGCATTTCTGCTTTTGGGCATCGGGCTGTGCAGGCGGTGCATGAGGGGGACGCCGGAAAAATAAGGAAAAGGCCCTTTTCGTCTCTTGTGGTATACTGTAACTAATTTTGACTGTGGGCGCCAGAATGAACACTCTGAGAACGAAACCGGGTCAATCCGGAAAGATATGGTGGACAACCTCCCTTAAGTCCATTATAATAAGGAAAGAAAACAGGGAGGCGCCAGACATGAAAATGATATTTTTTGATATAGACGGAACGCTGATCGGCGAGGGAACACAGACTCTTGCCGAAAGTACGGAGAAAGCCATTAACAGGGCGAGGGAAAACGGCCATATCTGTATGGTCAATACGGGCCGGACCTGGCGGTTGGTAGGCGGCTGGCTTCCGGCCCGGGCGGAATTTGACGGGTACCTGCTGGGATGCGGCACTATGGCTCGTTACCACGAAAGGATTCTCTGGCACCATAGCTTTTCAAAAGAGCAGTCCGGCCGGATCCTAGAGGCATTGGACCGATACGGCATAGATTTTCTCCTTGAGGGGAGTGAAGAAAATTACATAAAGAAATTGACGGAATTCCGTTCTGGCTTATTCCGCAGGGAAATGGAAGTGCGCCGTTACAGGGAGTATCAGGCCAGGGAAGAGGTCTATGGACGCTTTGACAAGCTCTTGCTTTATGCGGAGGAGCAGGAAAGGGTGGAGAGCTTCCGGCAGGAATTTGCCAGGGAGCTGGATTTCATAGACAGGGAAGCCGGCTTCTGGGAGGTGATGCCCATGGGCTGCTCCAAAGGCCGCGCCATGGAACGGCTGGCGGATACGCTGGGGATTCCCATGGCGGATACCGTGGCCATCGGCGACAGCAGCAATGACCTGGAAATGCTTCGATGCGCGGGAACCGGCATTGCCATGGGCAACGCCACGGCGGCTGTCAGGGCTATGGCGGACTATGTGACCACGGACGTGACAGAGGACGGTATTCGGAATGCCCTGGACTGGCTGGGCGTTCTGTAGAAAATTCTGTTGGCAGATAACTTTACTTTTTTTCCATATTTTTGTATACTTAGAGACATGGATGAATGCCTCTCTTCCATTGACACCTGCCTTACGAGCGTTGGATGCTATAAACTGGCGGCAGACTTTATCGCCCGTGAGTATAAAGCCGCCCCGGTTACCGGAGGCGGCTGGTTCTAAGTGTGCAAAGATTTTCCAAGACGGTAAAGTACACAGCCGAAAGCGCCAGGAGCATGGCGCTTGAAAATCTAAATTGCACACAGAAGAATGCCCAGGCGAACAAGTTTCGCTTTGTGCAGGCATTCTTACGGACTTGCACCAGTTTATTGATTGTTTGTGCCGCTTTAAGCGGCATGTCTGGAAGTGCGAAAGGAGTGCAAATGCCGGATCTGGAGCAGAAAGAGGGGAATGATTTTTCTGACGAACAGAAAGACTTTCTCATAGAAAAAATCAAAGAAAAACCGGTCAATAAGAAAAAACTGATCCGCCGTACCATCATTACAGTCTCTATGGCGGTGATTTTCGGAATGGTGGCCTGCGTCACGTTCCTGGTGCTGGAGCCTGTGATCAGCAACTGGCTCTACCCCAAGGAAGAACCACAGATACAGACTGTGGAATTCCCGGAGGATAAGGAAGAAATGCTGCCTGAGGAGATGCTGGCGGAGAATCTTCCTACGGAAAGTCCGGAACCTGCCCCTACGCCCACCCCGGAGCCTGCCCGAAGCCCGGACCCGGAAGCGGGGGAGGAAGAGGAGGTGCGGCTGGGGGAGGAGCAGATTCAGGATATCCTGTCTCAGGTAACCTTTGATCTGGATCATTATAAACAATTGTACGGAGCCCTGCACGAATACGGAAATGAACTGAGCCGTTATATTGTCACAGTCACGGCCGTGACCTCCAATATCGACTGGTTCAACAGCGTGCAGGAGCGGGAAAACCAATGCTCAGGGGTCATTATTTCCGAGAACGGTATGGAACTGCTGATCCTGACAGATTACACGGCGCTGAGATCCGCGGAAAAGCTGCTGCTGACCTTTTACGACGAGTCCAGGACGGAGGCGCAGCTAAAGCAGTATAACGAGGCCACCAACCTGGCTGTGCTGGCTGTACCGCTGGAGAAACTCTCCGATAAAGTAAGAGGGAACACGGGAGACATCCGGGAGGGGCAGAATGCGCAGGATTCGGGAACACCGGAAAAGCGGGAAAACCCGGAGCCGGGAAGCCAGGGAGAGCCGGATCCGGAGAACTCCGGAATGCAGGGGCCGGGCAATCAGGGATCAGCCCCCCAGGGACAGGACGGAGAAAGCCCGGAGACGCCGGGCCCGGAAAATCCGGCGGACTCTGAGGAAGAGAGGCTTCCCATCGTAAAGTTCGGCTATTCCAATACGAAGTCCCTGATAGGGACCCCTGTCATTGCCATCGGCAGCCCCATGGGCACCAGCAACTCCGTAAGCTATGGCATGATAACGGCATCAAATCTTACCATATCCACGTCGGACAGAAATTATAGAGTACTTCTGACGGATATCAACGGCAGCCAGAACGGCTCCGGCGTCCTGTTTGACCTGCAGGGCCGGCTGATCGGAATCATTACCAACCGCAAGACGGGTTCCGATATGAAAAACGTGATTACGGCCTATGGCATTACGGATTTGCAAAAAACCGTAGAAAAAATGTCCAATGCCGCTCAGATTCCCTATCTGGGCATCAAGGGCGCGGATGTACCCCAGGAGGCAAACCTGGAGCTGGGGATTCCCTTTGGAGCCTATGTGGAGGAATTCGACATGGACTCCCCTGCCATGCGTGCGGGCATTCAGCGGGGGGACGTGATCGTGGCCGTAGGGGAGAGAAACGTGTCAAACTATATGGAATACAGCAATGCGCTGATGAACCATGAGCCGGGAGAGACCGTGGAAGTAACCGTCAAGCGGCAGGCCCAGGAGGAATACCGGGAAATGAAATTCGAGATTGAATTGGGAGGAGTCAGATAGATGAAATTTATCAGGGATTTGAAAGAAGGGGACAGAGTTTTTGACATCTACCTCTGTAAGCACAAACAGGCGGCGGTGACCAAGAACGGGAAAGCGTATGAAAATGTGATACTGCAGGACAAGACGGGCACCATTGACGCAAAGGTATGGGAGCCGGGCAACCCGGGCATCGGGGATTACGACACGCTGGATTATATAGAAGTTTACGGCGATGTGAATAATTTCCAGGGCACGCTCCAGGTCAGCGTCAAGAGAATCCGGGTCTGCAGGGAGGGAGAGTATAACCCGGCGGATTATCTGCCGGTGAGCGCAAAGGACAATGATACGATGTATCTGGAGCTTTTGGAGTACATTGAAAGCATTCAAAATCCCTATCTGAAAAAGCTGCTGGAAGCCTTTTTTGAGGAAGATGAGGAATTTGTCAAAAAATTCCGGCAGTCTTCCGCCGCAAAAACGGTTCATCACGGATTTGTGGGCGGCTTATTGGAGCATACTTTAAGTGTGACGAAGCTGTGTGATTATTACTGCAGTGCCTATCCGATTCTGAACAGGGATCTGCTGCTGACGGCCGCCATGTGCCATGACATCGGCAAAGTAAAGGAGATTTCGCTTTTTCCGGAAAATGACTACACCGATGACGGACAGCTGCTGGGGCATATTGTGATGGGCTCCCAGATGGTAGCGGAGAGGGCGGGAACCATTGTCAATTTTCCCCATGGACTGCTGACACAGGTGCAGCACTGCATCCTGGCCCACCATGGAAAATATGAGTACGGCTCCCCGAAGATTCCGGCGCTGATAGAGGCCCTGGCGCTGAACTACGCGGATGATACAGACGCAAAGCTGGAGACCTTTAAGGAGATACTGGAGAATAACAGCGGCAACCAGGGGTGGCTTGGATATAACAGGCTGTTCGAGTCGAATCTGCGGGCCACCAGAAGCTATACTGACGGCCGTTAAAGTTTGCCAAATCACCCGGCTCACGAGCGGAAAGTACTATGAATGCCATTGTATAGGGCATGACAGGAAGCGGGCAAAAAGTTTCAAAGTTCCTTTCAATGCCAGACCTGGCGGTCTGTCATCAAAGGGCGAGTATTGATTGGTATGCACGCCAAAGAGCGCAGGGGGTATAATCTGACTGGTACGCCTTGCCGAGGGCGGGCATAGGGGTATAAAAATGAGAGAAGAGGAAAGAAAGGCAGGACGGCAAGATGAAAGTGACAGAGGATATCTTATATGCAGGGGTCAATGACCATGAGGTGGATTTGTTTGAGGGACAATACCAGGTTCCCGGCGGGATGTCTTATAATTCCTATGTGATATTGGATGAGCGCGTTGCGGTGATGGATACGGTGGACGAAAGCTTTGGGCAGCAGTGGATGGAGCAGCTGGAAAAAGCCCTTTCGGGGCGCAGGCCGGATTATCTCATCATCCAGCATATGGAACCGGATCACTCGGCCAATATCCCGCTTTTCCTGGCAAAGTATCCGGAAGTCCGGGTGGTGGCCACTGCTCAGGCGCTTAAGATGATGAGCCAGTTCTTTGAGCTGGAGCCGGAGTTGAAGCAGATGCCCGTGGCAGACGGAGGGGAGCTGGACCTGGGCGCTCATAAGCTGACATTTGTCTGCGCGCCCATGGTACACTGGCCGGAGGTCATGATGACCTATGACGCCAAAGACAAGGTGCTGTTCTCGGCGGACGGGTTCGGCAAGTTCGGCGCCCTGGACGTTGATGAGGACTGGGCGGACGAGGCCAGACGGTACTATATCGGTATCGTAGGAAAGTACGGAATGCAGGTGCAGAATGTGCTGAAAAAGGCTGCGGCGCTGGACATTCAGAAGATCTGTCCGCTGCATGGACCTGTGCTGGAAGAGAACCTGAGCTATTACATGGGACTGTATGATACCTGGTCCTCCTATCGTGCGGAGACGGAGGGCGTGGTGGTGGCTTACGCCTCTGCGTATGGACATACCAAAGAAGCGGCGCTGTACCTGGCGGAGGCGCTTCGGGAGAAAGGCGCGGCGGTAGCGGTCTACGACCTGGCAAGAGACGACATGGCGGCAGCGCTGGCGGATGCGTTCCGCTACAGCAAGCTGGTGCTGGCCTGCAACACCTACAATATGAGCATCAATCCTTTTATGAATGACTTCATCACCAGACTTGCGGAGCACAGTTACCAGAAGCGCACCGTGGGACTTATTGAGAACGGTTCCTGGGCGCCTGTTGCGGCGAAAGTGATGCGGGGAAAGCTTGAGACCGGCAAGGAAATTACGTTTGCGGAGAATACCGTGACGCTCTTGTCCGCCATGAAGCCGGAGAGCCGGGAAAAGCTGAAAGCGCTGGCGGCGGAACTGGCGTAGGAGGGCCGGGAGACGGCCCGGGACGCTGCCAGAGCGATGAACATACAGGCTGACAATAAAAAGATAGCGGGAAAACAGATATGATATATCAAAAAAACGAACTCCTGGAACTACGCATTGAAGATATGGGAACCGAGGGCTTCGGAATAGGCAAGGCAGAGGGCTTCACCCTGTTTGTAAAGGACGCCATTGTGGGAGACAGGGTGGAGGCAAGGATTGTAAAGGTCAAAAAGAATTATGCTTATGCACGGCTGGAGAAGGTAATTGAGCCTTCTCCTTTTCGTACAGAACCCCAATGCCCCTGCCACAGACAATGCGGCGGATGTCAGCTGCAGGCGCTCTCCTATGAGAGACAGCTGGCTTTCAAACAGGACAAGATTCGGAACAGCCTGATACGGATCGGCGGCTTTGCGCCCGAGTACGTGGACGAGCGTATGGAGCCCATCGTGGGAATGGAGGAGCCGATTCGATACCGGAACAAGGCCCAGTATCCTGTGGGCACGGACAGGGCGGGAAATGTGATCGCCGGATTTTACGCCGGGAGGACCCATGACATCATTGCCAATACGGACTGCCTGCTGGGGCCTGAGGAGTATAGGGATATCATGAACTGCGTGCTGGATTACATGCGTGAGAACAAGGTCAGCGCCTATGATGAGAAGACCGGGACCGGACTGGTGCGGCATGTGCTGATCCGCAAGGGCTTTGTCAGCGGGGAGATTATGGTGTGTCTGGTCATCAATAAAAAGATGACAGGAGTGTCAGAAAATAAGGCCTGTGCTACGCATTCCGGCAGAAAGACTGACGGAGAGAGCAGATATGCGGCGCCGGAAAAGAGGAATTCAGGAGACAGCCATGCGGCATCCACAAAGGGGACATGGAGGGAAGCATTTCTGCCACAACAGAAAGAACTTATGGCGAAGCTTTCCGAAATAAAGGGAATGACCAGTATTTCCGTAAGCATCCAGACCGAGAGGACCAATGTGATCATGGGGCAGGAGATACATACCATATGGGGCAAGGACGTGATTGCAGATACCATACGCGTCCGGGACACGGAGCGCCCGAGTTGGCCTTACACAGGGCGGGAACTGACCTTTTGCATTTCACCGCTGTCTTTCTATCAGGTAAATCCCATCCAGACGGAAAAACTCTACAGCTTGGCGCTGGAATATGCGGGCCTCACCGGGCGGGAGACGGTATGGGACCTGTACTGCGGAATCGGCACGATTTCCCTGTTCCTGGCGGGCAGCGCCAGGAAAGTCTATGGAGTGGAAATCGTCCCCCAGGCCATTGCCGATGCCAAAGAGAACGCGGCAGGAAACGGCATCGAAAATGCCGTGTTCTTCGTGGGGAAAGCGGAGGAGGTGCGGGAGAGGATTCCGGACGGGGACAGGGCCGGGCGGCACCCGGACGTAGTGGTGGTAGACCCGCCCCGGAAAGGTTGCGATGAGGAGTGTCTCCGTGCCATCCTGGACGCGGCGCCGAAACGGGTGGTCTATGTGAGCTGCGACCCGGCCACCCTGGCGAGAGACCTGAGGGTGCTCTGCGATGGCGGATATGAAGTGGAACGGGTGCGGGGGGTGGACCAGTTTGGGATGACGGTGCATGTGGAGACGGTATGTTTATTGTCCAAACTTAATGTCGAGCATCATATTGAGGTGGAAGTTAACCTTGATGAGATGGATTTGACGGCTGCGGAGAGCAAGGCGACTTATGAGGAAATCAAGGATTATGTATTAAAACATAGTAGATTAAAGGTAAGCAATCTCTATATTGCACAGATAAAGCAGAAATGTGGGATTGTTGAGAGAGTGAATTATAATCTGCCAAAACCGAAAAATTCCAAACAGCCGAAATGTCCGCCAGAGAAAGAAAAGGCGATAAGAGATGCATTGGAACATTTTCGTATGATTTGATGTGTCTTTAGAAATAGTGGGATGCTTTTCATAGATTTACGCTTTCGAGCGTTATCGTCATTTTTTGCGATATGAAATTTACTTAACAGATTAATAATATTTTGAGAGGAGGAGTATTTATGCCAAGAGTGGGAATTACTGCGTATGATTTGTTAATTTCATGTCCAGGTGATATTAATCAGTTTATTGATATCATTAGGGAATGTGTGGATAATTTTAATAGAGTGTATGGAAATATTAATAATATGGAAATTGTAACAAAGCATTGGTCAACAGATAGTTATCCACAATCTGGGGACAAACCACAGGAATTGTTGAATAAACAATTCGTTCGGGAGTGTGATGCAGCAGTTGCTATATTTTGGACTAAATTTGGCACACCAACAGATAAATACGGATCTGGAACGGAAGAAGAGATTGAAGAAATGTTGTCTTCAAATAAACAAGTATTTATGTATTTTCTTGATGCACCTATAAATCCATCTAATGTAGATATGGGACAATATAAAAAGGTGCAGGCTTTCAAAGAAAAATACAAAGATAGAGGAATCTATTTTATAGTAAAAAATGAGCATGAACTGAGACAGCTATTTACTAATCATTTAGGAATGTATTTTTTTCCGTTAGCGGTAGGTAAGAAAACGCTATTCGAAAAAAAGCAAAGTCCTGTTCTAAAAATTAAGGCTGTATCATTGGAGGAAGATGAAAGTGCAGCTGTGGAATATTCTGGCTTTTCTGAGTGCAAATTGGTAAAGGATAAAAGAGAGAGTATTATTTCCCAAATTGCTTTATTACAGCAGGGATATCTGAATGCTAGAGAAAAGGAAAATACAGAGAACGTTGAAAAAAAGGAGAATCCTTTATTAATTAACGCTCCTGATTTGAATAAATTATTAGGAAAATCAGATTTTGCGATAGGGAAAATAATGGATGCAGATATTACCGATAGAAGAAAGAGTATTATTTGTAAATTCGCCAAAGAAAATGGCATTGAAATTGAAGATTCTTTTTGGAATGTTGGAAATCTTAAAAAAAGGGTATCTACACTAGTTCCTTTTTATGGAGGGAATGGTACAAACTTTGAAGGTAGTGAGGAAGAGAAAAAACGGTATGGTTCCATAGAGGAATTATATTGGGCTACTGTTGATTATTATGAATATATTTCTTTTTTTGAAAAGATAGATAAACAAGGGCTGGTTGATTTGACTGTGGCTAATATAGGAAATACATTTGATGAAGACATTGATATAAAAATTGTTATTAAGAAAAATCATATCTGTAAAATAAAAGATATAGCTGTTCCAGAAAGTAATATTATTGAAGAAATATTGAAAATGAGATTTTTGGAATATGCGTATCAAATCGAGTGTAATGATGTTGTTGTTGAATATACGGGATATCCTTTACAAGCACCAAGTATGCCATTGATTACTGATAATCCATTTAACAGACCCACGGCACAAGAAGAGTATAATAGAAATAAAGAGGAGTATGTTGAAAATCTAAACAGGATTTTCTGTTATGAGTATTATGAAAAAGAAGATGTGGATATTTTGATATTTCATATAAACTATCTTAAACATAATATAGTAATGGCATTTCCATCAGTATTAGTGTTTAAAGAAATTCCAGATTCTATAGATTATGAAATTTCCTCAAAATATATTGCAGATATAGTAAGAGGAACTATAGAGCTTCGAAAATAGTACATAGTGGGGAATAAAGACGTTATCTCAATTTGAAAATTTATTGCATACTTTTATTATGCAGTATAAATTAAGATTTAAGAGAATATGCAGTTGCGGTATGTTTATTGTTTAAACTAAGTGCTGAGCATGATATTGAGATGGAATTTATGGTGGATAGATTTAACGGCGACGAAGAGCGAAGTTACCCACGAGTGAATCAAGAATTATGTACTGGGACATTTTCGTATGATTTGGTGAAAAATAGGTCGCATAGTAAATGAATAGCAAAAGTGCAACGGACGTTGCACTTTTTAGTAGAATTGAGGTGTACGAGTGAAGAACCGAGAAAATGTGAATCAGAAATCAAATATTATTATTTATACGACAGAAGATGGTCTGATCAGAAAAAACAAAAATTTATTCCAGTATCACAAACAAAGGATACAAAGGCATCAGGTGGACCGTTTAATGGAGAATTTAATAGGTTTATTTCCAGATTAGATAATAAGATTAATGACCGAAGATTAGAGTTTTTAATGAAACCACAAAAAGAGAATGGGGATGATTATACATCCGATGATTTTGATGAAATATTAAAACAATTTTTAGGATATTTAAATAAAGCAAATGTTAGTATTATTGATTTGAGTGGGGTACCATTTGAGGTATTATCTATTACAATTAGTTTGATTTCACGTATTATTTTTGATTTTTGTTTTCATTTTTCAAAACTGAAACATGAGAGAAATGAAGTAAATGATGTTCCATTTATGATTGTGTGTGAAGAAGCACATAATTATGTGCGTAGAAGTGGAAGAGTTGACTATGCTGCATCTAAAAAGTCTATTGAACGTATTGCCAAGGAAGGAAGAAAATACGGAATCAGCTTGATGGTGGTTAGTCAAAGACCTAGTGAAGTATCTGATACAATTTTTGCACAATGTAATAATTTTATAGCTTTACGACTTACCAATACATTAGATCAGTCTTATATAAAGAGTTTGTTACCCAATAATACTAGTGCAGTTGCTGATATTCTACCTACATTACAACCAGGACAATGCCTTATGGTGGGAGATGCCAGCCCAATACCAGCGATTGTTCAATTAGAGAAACCTAATCCAGAACCTAAATCAAAAAATGTCGATGTTTATGATGTTTGGAAAGAAGATTGGAAAGAAATTGATAAGAATGAACCAATCACATTAAACGATGTTTTGAAAAGGTGGAGAAAATAAAAATATTGAGCAAGTTTGTAGTGGGTAATAATGATAGGAAGTGAAACAGGATATGGAGGTGAATATAATGGCGAAAAAAACAGAGATAGTTATGGAGGGATATATTGATGTTTTGGAAAAAATAAAAGAGAGAATTACGCAAGCACAGTATCAGGTAATGACAAATGCAAATGTTGAACGAAATTTCTTGTTTTGGAACATAGGGAACGTGCTTCTCCAATATAGTCAATGGGGAAATAAATTTGTTGAAACATTATCAAAAGATTTGAGAATGACTTATCCTAGTAGAGAAGGATATTCTGTTAGAAATCTTAACTATATGAAACAATTTGCACGTCGAATACCATCTGAAGAAATTTTGCATCAGGGTGGTGCAAAAATTAGTTGGCGCGCAATAAAATTGCTGATAGATAAGACGGATAATTTAGAAGAACATATGTGGTATACACAGCAATGTCTGGAAAATGGATGGTCTAGTACAGTGCTGTCACATCAGATAGAAAGTGGGCTATATTACAGACAGGCATTAGCAGATAAAACAACAAATTTTAAGAAACAATTAGCTAATCCATTCAGTGAGCAAGCAGAAGAAATTATTAAAGATCCATATATTTTTGACTTTATACCGAATGTGAAAAAATTAAGAGAGATTGAGCTAGAAGATGCTCTTGTTCAACAAATAACAAAATTGCTGTTGGAATTTGGGTCAGGTTTTGCCTTTATGGGACGCCAGTATCCAATTCAAGTTGGAAAAAGAGAATTTTTCATTGACTTATTATTTTATAATGTGAAATTGCATTGCTATTTTGTAGTAGAATTAAAAACAGTGGAATTTGAACCAGAGTTTGCAGGAAAGCTATCCTTTTATTTATCAGCAGTTGATGGAGAATTGAAATCGTCGAATGACAATCCTACAATTGGATTGTTGCTGTGTAAGGGTAAAGATAAAATGGTAGCTGAATATGCTTTGAAAGATGTAAACAAACCAATGGGAGTAAGTGAATACAAACTTTCCAATCATGTTTCAGAGGAATTACAGGACAAGCTACCATCGATTGAAGATATTGAAAAAAGAATCAATTAAAATTTTGCATCAAGGTGGTGCAAAATTTATATTAGCTATATTTTGTGGGAAAAGGGATACACGAGCGGTAGTTGTACTGTAAAAATATTGCCCATATTTCCTTGGTTTTGTGGGGATATGTTCTAATTTGATGCTCATGTGGAGACGGTATGCTTACTGTCCAAACTGAATGCCAAGCAATATATCGGTATCGATTTGGATATGGATGAGCCTGATTTGACCGATGCAGTGTAGAGAGCGACCTACCCAAACGGATTTTTAAGTTTGTGGGTCTGCTCCGATGTGAGAGATTTTCCTGTTGGGGGAACAACATGATTACGATTCAAAAGACGGATAAGGTATGCAGCATTTATTCCGGCAAAAACAAGCTGGGCTTGGTAGAACTTTATGAAAATGCCGCTCATGCAATCAATTGTTATGTAAAACTGGAAATGAAATGCTTTGACAACGAAGCCAGTGCGGAACTATTCAGCCATCTAAAAGAACTTGTCCACCGCCCATTGCAGGCTATGGTGGAGTCCGATGATGTACAAACGGTAGCTTTCCTGGCGGCCGGTGGCTTTGTCTGCAAGCGTAAATGCTATGAGGTGGAAGCATATCCGGATGATTACATTGGAGGTTCTTCCGATATGCGGCTTTTTCACGGCTCGATTGGAACGCCAGAGTATGAGGCTTGTTGCCGCTTAATGTACCGCTACTACGCAGGCACCCACAAAGAAATCAATCCATTGACAGCGGGCTATGAAGCTTTCTGTGCCGAACTTCCCACCACAGCAATATACGCAAAATGTAGAGATCAGATTACAAGCCTTGCGTTTATCGAGGACAATGAGATTGCCTATGTGTGCGGTAGAGATAAGAAACATTTTGGGCAATTTGCAAAATCGCTTGCATTGTCTATACTTGCACAATATGGAAGTGTTTTGTTCGAGGCAGATGATTGTGACTGGGCGGCAATGATGCTGAAAGCTTTATTCATCAATCAAAGGGATGATAGTTTTGACACATATGTATTAAAATAAGACTTATGATTGCCGCCATTGGACATCTCCATGGGCGTGAAAATGAACTTGGGGCCTTATAATAGCGGCTTTGGCAATTATAATGAGATATGGTATAGATTATGAATCGGCTGTACAAACCGTTACAGATGTATAGTTTGTTGATATGGAGATTGCACTGCGAATAAATCTTTATTGAGCTGCTGATACGGTACGAGGTAGTGTCTGCATGTGCCGGGGACGGCCGAATCGCTGCCGGAGCAACAGGCGTTAATCTATCAGATGATTGCCCAAAACGGAAAAATCACAACATCCGAAGTAGAGGCTTTGCTGGGTATCAAACAACGTTTAGCTAGGGAAGTATAAGTAGAGCGTCAAGGATGGAATCGGAAACCATACATTATATATTGGGTTAATGTGGAAGGATGAAAACTAAGATGGCAAATAAGAAAACGGAAGAAAAAGCATTGAACATAGATAATATTTTATTTAATTGCAGAGACATCCTGCGTGCGGCGCGTAATTCCGGCTCATTTTTTGAAAAGAGAGATATGATGCTCACACTTGTTTTCCTGCGCTTTATTGGGGAGAAATACGAAGACGGACTCGAAAAACTTCGTCAGACTTTGATTGAACAGGGGCTTGACCCGGAAGATGAAAATATCAGAGCGGCTTTTTTTGAGGATGCAACTTTCACGGACGGCACATATAATTTGCCGAAAGATGCAAGATGGTCAACCATTATCAATACAGCTGCACCGGGGCTTAATGTTGCGCTTGATACAGCTCTTCACAGCATAGCAATGGGTTCAGATGATCTGAAAGGCTGTTTTATAGAGGGTACATTTACAACCCGTAATCTTGCACCCAATGACATAAAAAAGCTGGTGGATGAAGTGAACAAAATCAGCCACAAGGCCTTTGGGGAAGAAAAAGATTTGATTGGACGTGTGTATGAATACTTCCTCAGGGAATTTGCAATTAACGCTACAAAAGAAGAGGGAGAGTTTTATACGCCCCATGACGTGGTTCAATTGATTGCATCTATGATTGAACCTTATGACGGTACTTTATATGACCCCTGCTGTGGATCAGGCGGTATGTTTATCCAGAGTGCCGCTCTTGTAAAAGCAAAACAGGGCGACATTAATAGAATTAATATTTATGGACAGGAAAAGGATGCTGCAACCTATCGTCTTGCAAAAATGAATCTTGCACTTCGTGGACTCAGCCATAACCTTGGAGAGACAAACGATTCTTCCTTTACCCATGATTTGCATAGAGGATTGTATTTTAATTACATAATGGCTAATCCGCCGTTCAACCTGAAAGGCTGGTATGATGATAACCTGAAAAACGATCCTCGCTGGACGGACTATCGGACACCACCGGAAAGCAACGCAAACTATGCCTGGATTCTGCATATGCTTTCGCATTTAAAGATTGCGGATGGCGTTGCCGGATTCCTGCTTGCCAATGGCGCATTAAATGATAACGATACTCTGGAAATCCGTAAAAAGCTTATTCAGAATGACAAGGTTGAAGCCATTATGGTTCTGCCGAGAGAGATGTTCATCACTACCGATATAAGCGTCACCCTTTGGATTCTGAATCAAAATAAAAAGGGAGGCAGCTATCACGGCAGAAGTCTGCGTAATCGCCATCATGAAATTCTTTTTATGGATTTGCGTACCTGGACGGAAAACCCGGTGAAAGGGGAGAACAAAAAGAAAGTTCGTTTAACGACTGAACAGATAGAAAAAGCTGCCGGAATTTATCACACCTGGCAGAGCAAAGGAACTGACGGAACAAAATATGAAGTGCCTGAGCTTTATCGCAGTGTTGGCATTGCCGAGATTGAAAGCAAAGGCTGGACCCTTGCTCCCAGCAAATATATTGCGTTTATTGACCATGACTTGGATATCGACTATGAGAAAGAAATGGCGCGTATTCAGGCAGAAATGAAAGAAATTATGAAGCAGGAAAAGAAATCCCAGCAGATGCTGGAAGATGCATTCCGGGGGATTGGTTATGGGATTGACTAAATATAAACTTGGAAAACTAATTGAACTTGTTTTAAAAACCAATTCAGAATTAATATATGGTTCTGAAGATGTAAGAGGCATGACGATTACGAAGGAAATAATACCTACGAAAGCTAATGTGACAGGAACAGACATATCTAAATTTTTAGTTGTAAGTCCAGGCGAATTCATTTATAATCCTAGGACACATGGTAAGAAAATTGGTTTTGGTTATAATAATACAAATGAAACTTTTATAATTAGTTGGAATAATGTAGCGTTCAAAGTAAAATCATCAATGGAAAACATTGTCTTGGCTGACTATTTGTTTTTACACTTTAAACGTGATGAGTGGGATAGAGAAGCTTGCTTTCACTCATGGGGTAGTTCAACAGAAGTATTCTCCTGGGAAACTTTATGTGATATGGAATTATACCTTCCCCCACTTCCGATTCAGCAAAAGTACGTAGATGTCTACAATACTATGCTTGCAAATCAGAAAAGCTATGAGCGTGGGTTGGAGGATTTGAAGAGAATTTGTGATGCATATATAGATAAATTAAAGCATTCTAAAGGAAGAGTCCCTATCAGGAATTATGTGGTTCAAATTGACAATAGAAACAAATCGAATGAGCCATATAAACTCAAAGGGCTTAACATGGATAATTATTTTATTGATTCTATCGCTGACGAACATGGATTGATTTTTTCAAATTATAAAATTGTTGCTCCAAATGAATATGGAGCAGTGTTAATGAAAGTTGGACGAGACGGAAGGCTTACGATTGCAAGAAATGATTCTAAAGAGAACTATTTGATATCGCCGGCGTATTATACATTCAAAACTGTTAATATAAATGCAGATTATTTTATGGCAAATGTTAATCGACCTGAATTTGAACGAAGAGGTTGGTTTTCTTGTGATACAAGTGCAAGAGGCAGCTTGTCATGGGAAGAATTTTTAGATTTGACAATTCCAAATGCAGATGAAAGAGAACAGAAAATAGTTTCTGAATTGCACAGAGTTTTAATCATCAGAACGAAAATCAACGAAAAACTGAAAAAACAAATAAAAGACATTTGCCCAATACTTATAAAGGGCTCCATCGAGGAGGGAAGAAAAACAAAGGAGGCGTAGCTTATGGCTAAACTGAAAAATTACAATGGACGCTACTGTGAATCAGATTATGAATATGCTTTCATTGGATTCTTGGAGGCGGAAGGCTGGAAGTATTCTTCCGGCAACGAAATTTTGCGTGTAGTCAAGAGAGATGTACTGATTGCTGATGACTTTAAGGCGTTTATTTCAGACACAAATGTTGATTTAACAGGAGATGAAGTCACTCAGATTTTTGATAATGTACGCCTTGCAGGCAGTGAAAGTGACTTTGCAACTTTGCACAAGGCATACGGCTGGATGGTCGATGGCATGCAGTTTATACCACAGGACGGACTGGCCAGAATGATCCCTCTTATTGACTTTGAAAATCCGGGCCAGAACATATTTCGTGTGGTGAATCAGTTCACAGTAGAATATACAAATAATGGCCAGAAAGAAAATCGGAGACCAGACTTGCTTTTGTTTGTAAACGGTATGCCGTTGTGCGTGATTGAACTGAAAAATCCTGCGGATGCAAACGCCACCATTTATGACGCATGGGAACAGATCAATATCCGCTATTGGAGGGATATCCCGCATTTACTGCATTATTGTCCTCTTGCCTGTATTTCAGACGGTGTAAAAACAAGACTTGGAACGGTTCGTACACCTTATGAACATTTCTATGCCTGGCGTCGTGTAAATGAAAGTGATAAAATATCCACTCTGCCCTTTGCGGAAACAGAGACAATGATAAAGGGCGTTTATAGCCCTGCCCGTTTCCTGGAAATTTTCAGAGACTATGTTTATTTTCAGGATAGTATTTATGATAATTCCCAGGTTGAAATCGTGTGTCGTTATCCGCAGTTTTTTGCAGCAAGGTTACTGAAACAAAGCATTATCGATTCCGTTGTGAAAAAAAGCGGTAAAGGCGGCACCTATTTTGGCGCCACAGGATGCGGGAAGACGTACACTATGGCGTTTCTGGCCAGACAGCTTGCCCTTCGCTGTACGGATGTCCCTCAGATTGGATCGCCCACCATTGTTCTGATTGTTGACCGTGATGAACTTCAGAAGCAGGGAGCAAAACTTTTTACCAGGAGTACGGAATTCCTGAATCTTGGTGAAGTTTCTGTTGTAAAAAACAGAGCGGAGTTAAGGCAGGAGCTTGGGGCAAGACAAAGCGGCGGTTTCTACATCTGTACCATTCAGAAATTCTGCGACCGGAAAGATGATAAAATAGGTCTCATCAATGCCCGCCAGAACATTATATGCTTTTCCGATGAGGCACATAGAACCCAGCTTGAACATTCGAAAAGGATTCAGTTCAGCAGGGACGCTGATAAAAATATGAAAGCTATGGTGTCAAAGCCTTATGCAAAAGTATTGAAAGAGGCGTTTCCGCAGGCTACTTTCGTAGGTTTTACAGGAACTCCCATTGCGGAAACATATCAGACTTTTGGTGAGGAAATTGATCGGTATACCATGGACCAGGCGGTTGCTGACGGATTAACGGTATCTATCAAATATCACCCTCGTATCGCAAAGGTTTTGCTGGATAAGGAAAAAGTAAAGCAAATCGAAGATTACTATAAAAAATGTGCCGATGACGGTGCAACCCAAGAGGATATCGAAGCCAGCAAAAAAGCCATGAGTTCCATGGAAGTCATTTTAGGAGAACCATTGCGCCTGGAGCGCCTTGCAGCAGATATCCATGACCACTATGTCTCTGCCTGTGCAGGCGACCCGGACAGAATACAGAAAGCCATGATAGTCTGCTCAAATAGAAAGATAGCATATGCTTTATTGCAAAAATTCAGGATTCAATATCCGGAATGGTTTGAAGAAAAGAAAACTGCTGAAGGAGTATCGCCCATGCCTTTTATGGCCATGGTAGCAAGTGTGGGCAGTAATGATGAGGCTGAGATGTACAATTATCTCGGCGGTGTCCGCAATGACAAGCGCTCTGAAGAGCTGGACGCAGCATTCAAACAGGAAAAATCAAATTTGCATATTGTGATTGTTGTGGATATGTGGATAACCGGATTCGACGTACCCTCTCTTACATATCTGTATAACGATAAACCCCTGAAGAAACATGTGCTGATTCAGACCATCAGCCGGGTAAACAGAAAATATCCCGGGAAAGAGTTTGGCATGGTTGTGGACTATATCGGCATTCGGGATAATATGCGGGAAGCTATGAAAGTTTATGGGGGTGATGCTTCTGTGGCCCCTACATCCGACGATGTCATGCAGGCAACCTGTGTATTCAGAGAAGAACTGGAAATCTTAAAGACACTGTTTGCGGCTTATGATTTAACCCCTTTCCTGAATCAGGATTGTGATCCTATAGAGCGTTACAGACTTCTTGCAAAGGCTGCGGAATATGTATTTGTGTCAACGCAGGAATTACGGACGGAAGGGAACAAAGGTACTCAAAAAGTCTCATTCAAGACATACTTCTTACAGACAGTAAAGAGAATGAGAACCGCTTTTGATATTTGTCAGCCTTCCGGAAATCTGGGGGAAGAAGCACGACAAACGCATGAGTAAATAAATTGTGAACAAATTCTTTTTTTCTGGTATA
>CAJTZD010000006.1:91561-113637 GCA_910584235.1 uncultured Acetatifactor sp. | reverse complement strand
TACTTGACATACATACTTCATACTATTTATCTCCTTTTCTTTTAAAGAATATCTGGTAACCTGTGTTATGTGTCCGATGTCTCAGACATGTCTGGAGGTACGGACTTTGTACACCGGCGGCAGGTGCCGTAAAAATAGGTCACATGCCCGGCCACATGTCCGTCAAAATGCGCGGCGGCCTTTTCCAAGACGGAGCTGAAGTCCTCCAACTCCAGATCCACTACGCTGCCGCATTTCTCGCACAGCAGATGGTAGTGGGGCGAGATGTCTGCGTCGAAACGGTCTACGCCGTCGCCCATATTCAGCCGGCTGATTTCCCCGGCTTTGGCTAAAAGCGTGAGATTGCGGTATACCGTACCGAGGCTGATGTTGGGATTGCGCTGGCGGACATTGGTATAAATGATATCCGCAGTGGGATGATCCTTTCTGGTCATCAGGAATTCTTTGATGGAATCCCGCTGCCTGCTATGTTTCCTTGCAGCCATCCGACACCTCTCTTTACCTGAAATAATAATAGTGATTACTGTTTTTATTATAATGATATTCGGACAAATGTCAAGGGCTGCCGCAAAATTTTATATAGGTTTCATAAATGACTTTTTTATGTATGGTGGTACGTCCGGCCGCATGGAAGTTTCGCTGTATTTATATAAGAATTCGGTCCAGCCGGGCTCCCAGGCCGCATACGATTTCGTGGCTGATGGTATTGCATTCCTCGGCAATCTGCCCTGCCGTAATTTCTTCCTCTTGGTCGACGCCGATGAGCACGGCGGTATCCCCTCTCCGGATTCCGGGAATGCCCGTGACGTCTACGATGGACTGATCCATGCAGATTCGGCCGATAATAGGCGCTCTGCAGCCGCGGATCAGGACGCTTCCCCGGCCATGGGAGAGCTCTCTGGGCAGACCGTCTCCGTAACCGATGGAAATGGCGGCAATCTGCATATCACGCGGAGCCGTGAAAGCAATGCCGTATCCTGCGCACTCGCCGGCATAGAGCGGCCGCAGAGAGGTAACCTTTGCCTTTAGAGACAGCACGGGCTTCAGCGTGTCTTTCCAGGGAGTCATGTCAGCTTCGCTGTTCAGGAGGCCGTAGAGGACAATGCCCGGGCGGACATAGTCCGCCGCCAGCTTCTGTTCGGCCGCGGTTATTCGCCGCTCCGCGAAACGCTTGGGCTGATCTTCTGCTTCCTCCGACCGTCCGCCGCGGTCCTGAAGCAGATTCAGGATGCCGTAGCTGGCCAGCAGATGGAGGCTGGGGCAGGGAAAGCCCTCCTTTTTCAGGAAATCAACCACCTGATAAAAGGCCTTAACCTGGGCCCTGGTAAAGGCTTTGTGCTCCGGCAGGGGCGAGTCGGAGGCGCACAGATGCGTGAAAAGTCCGTCAATGACGATATGTTCCAGCTGATAGACGGCTTTGATGTCGTCTATATCCTCACAGCGTATGCCCAGACGGTGCATGCCGGTATCAATGCCGATGTGCACATGGATGTCCGCTTCCGCCTGATCCAACAGCCTGGCGTAAGGATAGTCTATGACTGTCTGAATCAGCTGATAACGAGCGAGCAGGGGGAAATCCTCCGGAGGCGTGTAGCCAAGTATCAGAATTTCTCCGCGTATATCCGCCTGGCGCAGTTCCACCGCTTCCCCGATGCTGGCCACGCAGAAAGCGTCCACACCCAGCGCGTTCAGCTGCCTGGAGACCAGGACGGCCCCATGGCCATAGGCTCCTGCCTTGACTGCGGGCATGAGCCGACAGTTCCGGGGCAGACGGGCGCGCAGGGCAGCCACATTGTGCGCAAGGGCATTGGAGTCCACTTCAATCCATGCCCGGGAGGCATAGGAGGCGTCCGTCCTGTCGGCCATAGCCCCGGTCTGCTCCTGGCTTATGCCCCGGTTCGGAAACTGTTCCTGAAAGGACATCTTCAGCGGCAGAGTTCCGGCGTCTGCAGCCCCGGCCCGGGGCGTCTCCTGCCCCTCTGACCGATACGGACATTCCGAAGCCGGCTCGTCCGGGATTTGACCGGCATCCTCGTCACAGAATCCGGGGACCATGTCCGAATCGTCAAAGTACTCCTCGGACAGGTCATCTCTGTCCGGATAAACTTCATCTATGTATGATTCATCATAATTTTCTTCAGGATACTGGTCATAAAAATTATCCTGGGAGACCGGCGGTTCTTTGCGCTGTTCGCGGACGGCCGGGGCGGACGGCTGCTTTGGGGAGGAATGGCGGCCGGCTTTCAGCAGGCGCTGAAGCCATGCGGTGACAAATCCCGCAGCCACGGACAGCGCCGTCACTGCCAGGTAATGTACGAGACTGTTGTCCACCAGAAGCTCTGTCAGATGTAGGGGCTTTGCGATGCCCCTGACTACCACGATAAAGGCAGGGTGCAGCATGTAGATCCAGGTGGCGGCCATGCGGAAATACCTGCTGGATTTTTTCGGAATGCCAAGCAGGACACGATACAGGAAGAACATGACAGGGACCAGAGAAATGTACATACTGTCATGCCGCTGCAGTTCAAAATGCCGCAGCAGAAACGCCTCTCCGGTCATGAACACAAAGGAGAGGGCAAAGAGGGAACAGGAGAATAAAAGGTTTTCAGAGGAATTCTTTTTGTCCTGTCTGTGAGCGATTTCAGCCATCCACGCTCCCAGCACCAGAAACAAAGGTGCCAGGAACAGGCCGTTTCGGGTGTAGGAGGAAATCCGGAAGATGAATTCATAGACAGACTCCAGCACGGGCACTTTCTGGATCAGCCCATAGTAGCTGTCGCCCAAAAGGCCAAAGACATAGAGCACGGCGGACACAATCGTCATGTTCCGCAGGGTCAGAAAACGACTCATCAGGTATACCACCAGAATACCCAGGATACAGGCCGGGAAATACCACAGATGATAAAAGGTCCCGTCAAAGAAAAGCATGCGCAGGGCCTTGCCTATGGTAAGGTCTTCATAATGCCCGGCATAAATGCCGATGGGCAGATATAAAATGATGCAGAGCAGATAGAGCAGGGACGTCTTCACCAGATATCTGCAAAGCTTTGGGACACTCTTTTGGGAGGCGCCGGAGGCCAGGAAGCCTGCCGCTACGAATTGTCCTGTCACCATAAAGAAGAAAGGTACGGCAATCCGCGCCAGCACCCTGGTGAGAAAAAAATCCGCCCCTTCGTGAAATGAGGCAAGGGGCGAAGTATGGATAGCGATGACCAACAGGGCAGCCGCAATCCGAAAACGGTCCAGCCAGCCATAATTTGCTTTTGTCCGCATTTTAACTACCTCCATTCCGTCAAAATAAAGCCGTCCACATTGTTGCCGGAGAGGGAATAGGGACAATTGTCCGGCAGCTCCAAACGGATCGGGTTCTGATCTGCTTCTATATAAGAGATTGCGATTCTGTGCCCGGCGCTCTCCCCGGGACAGAGACTGTTTCTGTATGGAAACCGTTTCAAATAATCCGTGTATTCTTCCAATGTCATGTCCTGCGTTCTCATAATCCGGGCATGGGGAATTCCCACATAGCGGAAATGCCAGGGCTCATGGCCGATGCCGGTGACGCTTTCCTTTCCCTTGGGATAGCGCAGGATAAAGCCGTAATCCGCGGCCTTTTCTCTAAATGCAAGACAGGCGCCGGTGCAGGGAAAATCCGGGCGGATGAAGTCGATCTGTTCCCGGCGCGCTCCCAGGTCAATGGCAAGGCCTGTCTCATGTTCGCTGTGGCCCGGAAACGCCACATAGGTGCGGGTGAATTCCGGCCCGCTTTCCCGCAGGCTGTCATCCCAAATCTGTTGCTGCTCCCTGCGGGAGCGCCATGCGCTGACGAAGACGATCTGCTGCCAGCCCCGGATGTCATCCATCAGCCGGGCCAGAGCATGGGCGGCAGAGCTCTGCAGGAGAGCGGCCGATTCCGCCACCGGAACCAGATCTTCTGCCGCGTGCTCGTCAAGGGCATGGGCCTGATTGACCAGAATCAGGCTGCCCTTATGAATTTCATCGTATGATAAGGATCGTATTTTCATGATTTCTCAAGACCTAACTCCAGTATTCGGGAGATCACTTCCCGGAAAGAATGTCCCGCGGCTTTCATCATGCCGGGATAACGGCTGTGTTCTGTAAAGCCGGGGATGGTGTTGACCTCATTGAAGACAACTTCTCCGTCAGGAGTCAGGAACATGTCCACTCTGGCAAAGCCCGTACAGCCCAGCGCCCGGTAGATGCGTTTTGCTTTCTCCTTGATCTCGGCCGCCTTGGCAGGGGCGATCCTTGCCGGTACATGGATGGCTGAAGTCTTCAGGGTATACTTTTCCGTGAAATCGAAGAAATCGCCGGAAAGTTCGATTTCGTCCACTTCCCCAACGATGAGCTCTCTATTGCCCAGCACGGCGCAGCCCACCTCAAAGCCCGGGATATTCTCCTCCAAAAGCGCCTGGCTGTCATACTGAAATGCCAGCGCCAGGGCGGGAGAGAGCTGTTCCTTGCAGGCGACCTTGGTAACGCCGTAGGAGGAACCGGCCTTTACCGGCTTTACGAAGAGGGGATAACCGATGTTCTCCGCGAAGCTTTCTATGGCGTCCATGGGCGTATGGGGATCCAGCACCAGATGCATGGGCACCCGCACGCCCTCTAAGCCTACCAGTCTGTGGGCTCTGTCCTTATCCATACCCAGGGCGGAAGCCAGCGTGCCGCAGCCCGCCACAGGAATGCCGGAGAGCTCTAACAGCCCCTGCAGGGTGCCGTCCTCTCCGTTACCGCCGTGGAGCACCGGGAATGCGATGTCCAGGGGGATGCGTGACACGCCCTCTTTGCCCAGCAGGATCAGGCAGTTCTCGCCCCGGTTAGGCGAAAGGACGGCCGGGGTGCAGTCCGATGGGTTCTGCCAAGTGTCGTTTAACAGTTTGTCTACCGGCCCGGCATAGTGGTACCATTCCCCCTTTTTTGTAATGCCGATGAGCACTGGATTGTACTTCTCCTGGTCCACGTTCAGGATGACCCCGGAGGCCGAGGACAGGGAAACGCTGTACTCCGGGGAACAGCCCCCGAAGAAGATGCCTACATTTATTTTTTTCATCACAAAACCTTCCTTTGCTTTGATTCATAGAACTATAGATTTCTATTAAAGTCTCATAGAAAATAGTACAACCAAAAGAAGGAAAAGTAAATAGCGGGAAGATTAAGATTTTTTTAATGATAATATTTTTCTTATTTTACACTTTCCCGGGAAAAGTATGGTATAATGTTAAACCATAAAAAGAAATTTCAGGGAGTGGGCTTATGAAATTCAGAACCCGGCTGCAGATCACTTTCATCAGTATCATAGTCCTGCCATTGCTCCTGACGGCGCTGGCATTTTTTGCAATCGGGCTGTTTCTAATGGGCAGCGGCAAGGGATTCCCGGTGGGACGGCTGGACTATGCCTCCATGACAGAGAACATGCGCCAGGTGTCGGCGGCCACGGACAATGTTTTCTTTGAACTGAAAAGACAGATTGAGACAGACCCCGCCAGGCTGGCGGATACAGCGTACCTGGAGCACGTGAATGCCGGAATACCCCACAAGACCACCTATATCCTGGTGAGAAAGGACGATGCCCTGTATTATGCCGGAAACGAGGCGGCTGCAGAGGCCATCTTTTCCAGCCTGCCGGCTTTCGGGGAGGGGAACGGCGCGGAGAATTCCGAGATATACTTTGATGAACTGGACAAACTGGTAAAGCAGCTGGATTTCCGCTTTCCGGATGGCAGCGAGGGGAGCGCCTTTGTGGTCACGAAAGTAAATTCCCTGATCTCCAAGAAGCTGCTGGTGGACATGTTCGTCGCCATGTTCCTGATCCTGATCTTTACCAGCATTGTCCTGACCAGGTGGATCCACAGGGGGGTATTCAACCCTATTAACGAACTCAACGTGGCTATGCGCAAGATCAAGGAGGGGAATTTCGACTACGCGCTGCAGACGGACGCAAAGGGAGAGATCGGGGATCTGTACCGCAATTATGAGGATATGCGCCTCAGGCTGAAAGAGTCCCTGGAGGAGAACAAGGAGAGCGAGAAGCAGAACAGGGAGCTGGTCAGCAACATTTCCCACGATCTGAAGACCCCCATCACTGCCATCAAGGGCTATGTGGAGGGCATCATGGACGGTGTGGCAGTGACCCCGGAGAAGATGGACAAATATATCAAGACCATCTACAACAAGGCCAACGACATGGAGCGGCTGATCAATGAGCTGACTTATTATTCCGGCATCGACAACAATAGAATTCCGTATAACTTCCATCGCATCAATGTAGCGGACTATTTCGGGGACTGCGTGGAGGAGGTGGGACTGGATCTGGAGCAGAAGAACATTGAATTAAACTACTCCAATCTGGTGCAGCCACAGACAATGATCATCGCAGATCCGGAGCAGATGAAAAAGGTCATAAATAATATCATCAGCAACAGCGTAAAATATATGGATAAGCCCCACGGGGTAATCGACATCCGGATCCTGGACGAGGCGGACTCCATCCGCATTGAGATTGAGGACAATGGCAAGGGCATCGCCCAAAAGGATCTGCCGAAGATCTTCGAGCGGTTCTACCGCACGGACGCTTCCCGGAATTCCGCCCAGGGGGGCAGCGGCATCGGCCTTTCCATTGTGCGAAAGATCATTGAAGACCACGGCGGCTATATCTGGGCCACCGGCAAAGAGGGCGAGGGCACCTGCATGCATTTTGTACTGAGAAAATATATTGAGCTTCAGAATGAATAGAAGAGAACGAATAGAAGCGAACGAATAGAAGAGAACGAATAGAAGCGACGGATATAAAAGCCATGGAATAAAAGGAATGAATAGAATCGGAGAGGAAAGGGTGGGTTTGAACATGAGCAGGATATTGATCGTAGAGGACGAAGTGGCGATTGCGGATCTGGAGAAAGATTATCTGGAACTGAGCGATTTTCAGGTGGATATCTGCAACAGCGGGGACGAGGGGCTGAACATGGCTCTGAGCGGGGATTACAATCTTGTGATACTCGACCTCATGCTGCCGGGTATGGACGGTTTTGAGGTGTGCCGCAAGATCCGTGAGGAGAAGAATATTCCCATTCTGATGGTCTCCGCCAAAAAGGACGACATCGACAAGATCAGGGGCTTAGGCCTTGGCGCGGACGATTACATGACCAAGCCTTTCAGCCCAAGCGAGCTGGTGGCCAGGGTGAAAGCCCACATGGCGCGGTACGAGCGGCTGGTGGGTACCAACCAGAAGCCTCTGAATGATATCGTGGAGATCCGGGGCATCCGCATCGACAAGACGGCCCGCCGGGTCTACGTGAACGGCGAGGAGCGGACGTTCACCACCAAGGAATTCGACCTGCTGACATTCCTGGCGGAGAACCCGAATCATGTGTACACCAAGGAAGAGCTGTTCCGGGAGATCTGGGACATGGACTCCATCGGGGACATTGCCACGGTGACGGTGCATATCAAGAAAATTCGGGAGAAGATTGAAAAAGATACGGCCAAGCCCCAGTATATTGAGACGATCTGGGGGGTGGGGTACCGGTTCAAAGTGTGAGAAGAAGTTCCGGCGTATGCCTCCGTATTCAGAAGCCCGGGGACTTTCTCGTGGCGGATCTCATAAAAGTTGTCCGCCATTTCCGCTGTCACATTGTCAAGCGCACTTATAGCGTACAGAGGTAGAATATAAGCAGAGAATGTTCATTTGGAGACATGAATTTTTTATAACTATCAAGTATTAAATAAAGACACTGGATTTCTATGCTTAGATGCTGATAACATCAATGAGGCAAACATCGTTTTTCACAGACAAAATAGACGGTGTATTGAATGGTTTTCGGCAGACTGAAGAGAAGTACGAAAGCTGAGTAAGACGGACAGACTCGGGGAGAACAAAAGGGGAGGGGACACAGGGAATATGTTGCCGAGGGCTTTTTTGGAGAGAACGGAGGGGATGCTGGGGGAGGAATATGGGGCTTTTCTCGGGTGCTTTGATGGAGGGCATGTACAGGGGCTGAGTTTGAATCCCGGGAAGATTGGGATGGATGGGGTAAGCGCCGCGGAGCGGTTTGGTGCCGGGACGGATGGGCAAAGTACGGCGAAAGGAGCAGACACCGCCGGATTTGCCAGGCTGTCGAAAGTGCCCTGGGCGGAGAATGGGTATTATTATGAGCCATGTGACCAGCCGGGGAAGCATCCTTTTCATGAGGCCGGTCTTTATTATATTCAGGAGCCCAGCGCTATGATGCCGGTGGGGCTATTGGATATACGGCCGGGGGAGAGAGTTCTGGATCTGTGTGCAGCGCCCGGAGGGAAAAGCGTGCAGATAGCGGCGGCGCTTAGGGGAAGCGGGATTTTAGTCTGCAATGAGATTCATCCGGCGAGAGCGAAGACTTTGTCGGAGAATATAGAGCGGATGGGCATCGGGAATGCCTGCGTGCTGAACGAGACACCGGAGCGCCTGGCGGAGATGTTCGCGGGATATTTTGACAGGATCCTGGTGGACGCGCCCTGCTCCGGGGAGGGGATGTTCCGCCGAAATGAGACGGCTGTCGGGGAGTGGAGTCCGGAGAATGTGGAGCTGTGCGCCAGGCGGCAGGACGGAATCCTGGACTGTGCCGCGCAGATGCTGCGTTTCGGCGGGCGGCTGGTATACTCTACCTGTACCTTTGCGCCTGAGGAGGACGAGGGGAGCGTCAGCAGGTTCTTAAGGCGGCATAGTGAATTTGGGATACTGCCTGTGGACAAGGAGCGCTTTTGCCTGGGTGGCTGCAACGGGGTGCCGGGGTATATAGAGGATCCCATGCCTGGTCTGGAGGAGACTGTACGCCTGTGGCCCCATAAGGTTCGGGGGGAGGGGCATTTTGCCGCCGTGCTGGGCAAGGGGGGGAATCTTTCTGAAAAGAATCGGGATTGCGACATGGAATATACGGCAAAGAGAACTCCTAAAGAGAGCGACAGGACAGTGCCGGAAGAATTCCTGCTGTTCTGCGCAGAGAATTTGAGGTTTTCCGGGGGAGCAGCAGGGGCGTGCGGGCCAGAGACGGAAAGGGGCGGCGGACAGGATGTGCTCTCCGGGCTTGGCAGGGAGACCGGGCTTGGCGGTGTGTGTAAGTTCATGAAATTTGGGGACAACCTCTATCTGGAGTCGGCGGACATGCCCTCCCTGAAAGGGCTGAAAGTGCTCCGGCCGGGACTGCACCTGGGCGAAATAAAGAAGAACCGGTTCGAGCCGTCCCATGCATTGGCGCTGGCGTTAGCCCCCCGGGCTGCGGTTCATGTCTGGAATTTCAGCTCCGGCGACCCGACCGTATCCGCATATTTAAACGGCCAGACCTTTCCGGCAGAGGGGGAGAAAGGCTGGTATCTGATCTGTGTGGAGGGCTTTGGCTTAGGCTGGGGGAAGCTGGCGGCCGGCTCTATGAAGAACCATTACCCCCGGGGACTGCGCAGGTGAGAGGCGAAAAAAACCACGCCTATTCGCCCCTGCCTATTGATCCCACAAGGTCAATTGCGATTCCTTTAATGATTTTACCGCTCTCTGTGTTATTTTATCATCTTCTCCAATCGTTCCGCATAATAGCGGAGAATTTACATCATATAGTTTACTGTTTTGCAAAACGCTTTCATGACTATAATTAGCATAACAATATGCACAGCCGTTTTTACATGTGTTATAGGTACCAACTTCAATGCTTTCCACACAGCCGCATTCTTTTCGCTGATTTTTATCCTTATCCGCCTGTATTTTGCACCCGATAATCTGCTCCGCTAATTCTCTGTCTATACAGCAATTATGTTCGATTCCGCAAGCCGACAGATCAATCGTTTCCGCGCAGGATGCAGCCTTTATATCATTATCCCTGGCTGTTGACGCAATCTGTGCCGCAAATGCGCCCAGCTCCTTATCCGGTAAAGAATAGGAATTCATTGCGCTCATATTTTTTCTGTTTTTCGTATATATATCTACAAAGCTGATAACACATTTAGACGTATAGCCGTTTAATTCCTCTGCAATTTGTCTAAAGGCCTTTAAATGATATTCCGGAGTATACTTGTCCGTGAAAATAATTGGGTCATATCGCCAGATCATCTTTTGCTTTCCGATTCTCTTTGCCAGCTTTTGGAATACCGGAATCATATGCTCTTTCTTGTGCGGTACATTGCATTCTATGTCATTTCCGAATCCGGTAAGCGTAAACTGAAAATAATATTGATAGGCCTCCAATTCATCTAGTCTTGAAAACATGGGTTCCGGGTTCTTGGTCCAGAATACAATACAGTCTACTACCTCCGGAGACAGTATGATTTTACTGATCTGATGTGCATTCATCGGATTGCGGACATATAAATATCCTTCCTTTATCCTGTTATAAAACCATTCCGAATAATAATTTGGAATATCTGTCCTGCGGCTGACACTTAGAATCATAGCTTCATCCTCGCTCTAACCTAATGATCAGATCGCAAATATACTTTGTGTCTGTCATTCTTTGTTCTCTATTCCTTTTACATCGAACATTGCTTTCCCTACATCCATCGCAGGCAGCGTCCTGTGACGACTTGTGTACACTTTTTTTGTTCAGAGCCCTTATATATGTATTTATGTCATCATCTTTGGGTATCCCATTATGTATTGTGACATAATGGATTATATACTAGCGTATCTGGGATGTAAAGGGGCTGGCCGGCATATAGTCTTTGACGTTTCTCAGACCGGGCTTTCGGCAGGGTTATTTTATGGAAAAATATATGACAAATGCGCGGTATGACGGAAAGTTCCGGGAAAATAACAATTTTATAGTACATTATGCCAGAGTGTGGTACAATGTACCGAGATAATCATAAATTATTGACAAAAATATTGCAAAAGGGTATTGTGTGAGAAAGGAGCAAGAAATGAAACATGTATTGTCCAGACTGCAGGAGTACGAAAAACAGGCCAGCGCCACGGAAAAGAACGTAATCGACTATTTCCTGGAAAAGACGGAGGAAGCGGGGGAACTGAGCATTTATGCAATCGCGGAGAAAACCTACTCCTCGCCCTCCACCATCATCCGCCTGTGCAAAAAGATCGGATTTCAGGGTTATAAGGATTTCAGAAAATCGCTTCTGTACGAAACGGCCCTGCGCAAAGAGTCCGGAAGTAAGCAGATGGAGGAAATCCGCCAGGAGGACAGCCTGGAGGAGATCGTCAACAAGGTGACCGTGAAAAACATTGTGTCCCTGGAAAACACACAGAAGCTGGTGGATCTGGACGTGCTGAAAGAAAGTGTGGACCTGCTGGTGAAAGCGGAGAGCATCCATTTGTTCGGGCTTGGGGCAAGCCTTGTGGTGGCTCAGGATGCATACCTGAAGTTCCTGAGAATCTACAAGCCCTGTTTTATGGGGCCGGATGTCCATGCGCAGTACCTGCAGGCGATGAATGCGAGAAAGGGCAGCGTGGCCATTATCTTAAGCTACTCCGGCCAGACCCAGGAGATGATACGATGCGCGGAAGAACTGAACAAAAACGGCGTGCCCATCATACTGATCTCCAGATTCGGAAGCTCGGCTCTGGCAAAGATGGCAGACTGCAATCTGTGCGTAGCAGCCACGGAGTATATCGTGAGAAGCGGGGCCATGTCCTCCCGTATCTCTCAGTTGAATATGATTGATATCTTATATACCGCATACATTAACCGGGATTTTGAGAACAATATGAGACGCCTGCAGAGGACGCATATCAGGAAGCAAGAATGAAGACATAAAAGAGTCTGCAGAAAGCGGACGGATGGGAGCGGCAATGGGAGACTGTTTTTCGGGAATGGAAACGGAAAAGGCAAATCCGAACACAAAGAATATCGATCTGTGCAGCGTGCAGGAGATCGTTACCTTGATCAACCAGGAGGATGCCAAGGTTGCGGAGGCCGTAAAGGCTGCCCTGCCTCAGATCGGCGAGGCAGTGGAAAGGATTTATAAGGCGCTGAAAGCCGGAGGGCATCTGCTGTACATGGGGGCGGGCACTTCCGGAAGACTGGGAGTCCTGGACGCCTCGGAATGCATACCCACATTCGGCGTGGGCAAGGATATGGTGCAGGGATGCATTGCCGGAGGGGACGTGGCGCTTCGCTTTCCCATTGAGGGCTGCGAGGATGACGCGGAACTGGGCAAAGGCCAGATCGGAGTCTATGAAATCGGAGACAAGGATGTAGTAGTCGGGATCAGTGCCAGCGGCAGGGCGCCTTTTGTCCTAGGCGCCATGGAGGAAGCCCGCAGGCAGGGAGCCCAGACCATCGCAGTGGTGAACAACCCGGACAGTGAGATAAAGGCTTATGTGGACGTGTGCATCGAGGCAGTGACAGGGCCCGAGGTCATAAGCGGCTCTACCCGGATGAAAGCCGGAACCGCCCAGAAAATGATTCTCAATATGCTGTCCACTGCGACGATGATAAAGCTTGGCAAAGTGTACGGCAATCTGATGGTGGATCTGAAAGCATCCAACAAGAAGCTGGAGGAGCGTGCAGCCAGGATCTTCTGTAAGGTGACCGGGAAGCCCAGGGAGGAAGCGGACAGGTATCTGCGGGCATCGGGCATGAACAGCAAGGTGGCCATATTGATGTGCCTGGGCGGCCTTGACAGAGAGGAAGCGGAAAGGGCTCTTGCGGAAAACGACGGTTTCCTGAGGGCGGCGTTGAACAAAGAATCGTTCAAAAATGACTTGAACAATTCTTGAGCAAAGGAGGTCTGCATGAAAGGCAGGGAGAAAGTACCCCGGATACCCCGGAAGAATCTCTGGAAAAGAATATGGAGGGCGAAGTATATTTATCTTATGATATTGCCAGTGATCGTATGGTTTCTCCTGTTCCAGTACTGGCCTATGACATGGCTGTCCATCGCTTTCTTTGACTATGACCTGTACCAGGGACTTTCCGGAAGCGTGTTTGTGGGGCTTAAGAATTTTGTGAAGTTTTTCACGGGACTGGACTTCTGGAGGCTGATCCGCAACGTCCTGCTGATGAACCTGTATGCTTTGGCGGTGGGATTTCCCATGCCCATTATATTTGCCCTGTTTTTAAACGAATTCAGGACCAGGAAAGTGAAAAAATTTGTCCAGACAGTGAGTTTTCTGCCCCATTTCATTTCCATGGTGGCATTCGTGACCATCGTGACGGAATTCCTGTCTCCCTCCACAGGGGTGCTGGCTCAGATTTTCCGTTTCTTTGGAAAAGAACCCATATTCTTCCTGGGAAAGGCAAAGTATTTCCGGACGATCATGGTGTTCTCCGGCGTGTGGCAGGAGATGGGATACAGCGCCATCATCTATCTGTCGGCCCTGACGGCCATTGACGTGAATCTGTACGAGGCGGCCATGGCAGACGGCGCCAACCGGTGGAAGCGCCTGATCCACATTACCCTGCCCGGCATTATGCCTACGGTTGTAGTCATGTTTATCCTGCGGGTGGGCTCCCTGATCAACGCCAATTTCGAGAAGATATTCCTGTTCCAGAATTCCATGAATCTGGAAGTATCGGAGGTCATCCAAACCTGGGTCTATAAGCGGGGCATGATCAAATACGATTATAGTCTGGCCACTGCCGCAGGGCTGTTTAACGGTGTGGTGGCTCTGGCGCTGGTGATTATGGCCAACCGTTTCAGCAAGAGGTACTCGGATTCGGCCGGGATCTGGTGAGAACGAAAGTATTCGCGGCAACTGTAAAATGTGGTGTTTCAGGAGTTCCTGCAACGCTGCCAGTTTGTGGGACGGAGGATTGTTACAGTTCACGGCTTTGCCGTAAACTGTAACATGATGCACACATCCAATAGAATTCAAGTGCAGAATTCTATTGTCATGAAATGAGCAAAGTGCGCTCATTTTGGCGCCTGCAGTCTCGGGATTTTCGTGCAAAGTGCGCACGAAAACGCCTCGCGGCGGCACCGAGTAAACAATAACGGAGGATTTCTATGCTGCACAAGAGAATGAGCCGTATGGACTATTTTGTAGAGGCCATATTGATCTTCATCGGCGTTATCATATGCATCTGTATTTTGTATCCTATATTAAATATCGTGGCGATCTCGCTGAGCGCGGACGGGCCTGTGCTGCGGAACGAGGTGCGGCTTCTGCCCCGGGGATTTACGCTGAAAGCTTACGAGGAAGTCATCGTGAACAATGGCGTGCTCAGGGCCCTGGGGAACTCGGTTTTTATATCCCTGGTTGGATGTGTCTGCAGCGTGGCGGCTACTTATTTCGCGGCCTACCCCATCGCCTGCTGTGAATTCCCCGGGAAGAAGATCTACAATATCTTTGTGCTGATACCCATGTGGTTTCAGGGAGGCATGATTCCGGCATATATCTGCGTGCAGAAGCTGGGGCTGATCAACAGCTACTGGGCACTGATCCTCACCGCGCTGATCTCTTCCTACAATGTATTGATTCTGTCCAGCTTTCTGCGGGGGATCCCAAAGGAGCTGCTGGAATCGGCCAGGATGGACGGAGCCAGCGAGCTGCGGGTGATGTTCCAGGTGGTGGCGCCCCTTGCCAAGGCCTCTTTTGCCACCATAGCCCTCTGGGTCGTAGCGGGTCATTGGAACGCCTATTTCGGGCCTCTGCTGTATCTGACGGATTCCAATAAGTTTACCTTGCAGCAGGTGCTGAGGGAGATCGTGCTGGAGGCCAACGCTTTGCAATATGATCTGGGAACGGTCAGGCCCGGGCAGCCCAGCGTCAACCTGGCGGATCAGATCCGCTATGCGGTGCTCGTGGTATCCATGGTTCCCATGCTGGCAGTTTATCCCTTTGTGCAGAAATACTTTGTAAAAGGTGTGACGCTGGGAGCGGTAAAGGGTTAGCGTGGGAAAGAACCATTTATTCATATCAATCCAAAGGAGGATCAAGATGAGAAAGAAAGTGTACAGTAAAATGACGGCGGCAGCTTTGGCAGCGGCGATGGTGCTTTCCGCGGCGGGCTGCGGGGACAAGGGAGGCTCGGAGAGCAGCGATCCCTCGGGCAGCGGGTCCGTAAGCAGCGGGACAGGCGGGGAGGCAGAGGAATCAAAGGAAAGCAGCCAGCCCGGCCAGGACGCGGACACGGGAGACCATGAATTCAGCTATTTCGGATCTATCTGGAGCCCTTATCAGGAGAGCACGCCCATCTTTGACGAGCTGATGGAGCGCACGGGCATTAAGGTGAACTTTGAATGGGCGGCTGCGGACGGAATGGATACCCTTTTGGCATCCAAGGTTTCCTCCAAGGATCTGCCGGATGTAATCAGCGGAGGAACGGCAGGGCCTGCCGCTATCAATGATTTGATCAGCAAAGGACTGATCGTGCCCATTACAGAGTATCTGGATACGGATCTGGCCAATTACGGCCGCCTGCTCACGGAGGAGGACAAGCTGTTTTTGACCTATCAGGACGATGGGGAGATCTACGGCTTCGGCCTGGTTATGGATGTGCCGGGTTCTTTCAGCGCCATGATCCGCACGGACTGGCTGGAACGGGTGAACATGGAGATGCCGACGACCTGGGACGAGTGGATGGCGGTGTGGAAAGCGTTCAAGGAGCAGGACGCCAACGGCAACGGAGATCCCAATGACGAGGTTCCTTTCGGCTTTAACTATGATTTCCAGAAGCTGGTGCTCAATATCTTCGGAATGAACAGCAATGGCGAATTTTCCGTGGCGGACGGGGAGTATCTCTATGATCCGGAGAATCCGAATTACGAGAAATACATGGACGCTTTGCGGGAAATGTACCAGTCGGGGCTGCTGGCTCAGGAGATGATCACGCTCAAAGGCGCGGACTTCAACACCTTAGGCGCCAGCAACAGACTGGGGAGCCTGGTGGGGTACGCCGAGTACAGCAAGAACTATACGGTGTCCTGCAGGGAGCTGGACGAGGGCGCGTTCTTCCAGAGCGTGGTGCCCATCCAGGGGCCTGACGGCGCCCAGGCCATACCTGCCAGATCAAAAGTGCAGGGCAGCGCTTTCATCACGGTTGCGGCAGTGGAAAACGGACATCTGGACGATATTCTGCAGTTCTTCAACTATGTGTACAGCGATGAGGGCATTGAACTGACCAACTACGGCATGGAAGGGGAGTACCACGATGTGGTGGACGGGAAGCCGGTTCTGAAAGCGCCTTACAACGAGGGCTTCAAGACTGCAAGGGAAAAGGGACTGATTCCCTCCACGATTCCTTTCTGCTTCACGGAGGATGTGTACATGCAGATTCTCACCGGTGGTTTGAGCTATGACGAGCTGGACGACACGGGTAAGACCTTTATGGACGGCCTCACCATCAATGAGCCCTATTTTTACACCGAGCCGCCTACCCTGCAGACCGAAAGCTATGTGGAATGCTTTGACCTGAGGGAGCAGCAGGTGTCTTTGAGAGACAGGTATATCACGGGAGAGATTTCCAAGGATGAGTACAATGAAGGATATGAGGCATTGAAGAATCAGGGGCTGTCCCGGATGATCGAGGACGCCAAAGAGGCCTATAGGAAGATGGCGAACTAGACTCCTATGCAGCCGGCCGCACTGCCATACGTTAAAGTGGGAGTTTGCGGCGAAAAAGAAAATTACGGAAAACTGTATAGGAAATCAAGACATGGGGCGGTATATCCGCCCCATGTGAATAAGAAGCTTCTTTGTGCAGACCGGCATGACAGTGGAGGCGCATGAGTTCAGCGGCGGCACAATGGCGAGGGCACGAGACCGGAATTGCATGATGCCGGGGGCGGTTTGCTGGGAAGCATGAAAGGATTGGAGCAAAATGAAAACAATACTGGGACTGGACCGTCTGGACGAAGTGAAAGCTCTTTTTGAGGGAAAGCGCATCGGCCTGATCACGAATTACTCCGGCGTTGACTCCGGATGGAAAATGAATGTGGATCTGTTTATGGAGAAAGGCCTGCGGCTGGCTAAGATATTCACGCCGGAACACGGCATGTTCGGAGAGGGCGCGGGAAAGCCGGTGGGAGACGATGTCTATCCGGGGTATGGAATCCCCATCATCTCGCTGTTCGGGGACCATGTGCGGCCTGGGGACAGTGATCTGGATGGCATCGACATCATGGTATATGATATTCAGGATGTGGGGCTTCGGTATTACACTTATATATACACCATGACCTATTGCATGGAGGCTGCGGCGAAGCTGGACATTCCGTTCGTGGTGCTGGACAGGCCGAATCCGCTGGGGAACCGTATCGTGTCCGGAGGGACGATTCTGCCGGAGTTCCATTCCTTTATCGGAGACTATGAACTGCCGGTGCGCTACGGCCTGACCTGTGGGGAGGTGGGGAATTATTTCCTGCAGTATAAGGGGATGAAGATGGACTACAGGGTAATCGCTATGCAGAATTACACCAGGGATATGTATTTTTGCGACACAGGACTGCTCTGGAACATTCCCTCTCCTGCGCTGGTAGATTTTGACAGCACTATATGCTATTCCGGCGGCTGTTTTGCGGGAGCAACATCCGTCAGCGACGGCCGGGGCAGTTCCAAGCCTTTTCAGATGTACGGTGCTCCTTATATCAACATGGACCGGCTATACAGGGAAATGAAAGGGGCGGTGAAAGAAGACAAGGTGATTTTCCGCCAGCGGGCTTTCATGCCGGTGGAGCGGAAATACATTGGGGAAGTCTGCTTTGGTCTGGAATTTGCACCCCTTGACAAGACATTTGACTTTATCCCGGTCATACTGCAGATGATGCGCCAGGTGGCAAGGCTTTATCCGGAGAAATTTACGCTGGTGGACGGCGGAGAGGGTGGAAAGCATCTGCACTATGTAACCGGCAGCAGGCGGGTGGACGACTATTTATATGGAAGGATTTCGCTGGAGGAACTGCTGGAGGAGTGGCATGAGCAGAGCGCGCGGTTTGAGCGCGAGACGGAATGTCTGCGAATCTATGCGTAGTGTGTAAAGATTTTCTAAGGCTGTAAAAGAGGGGGTTTACACACCCTCTTCGGACACAGCCTAACGCGACAAAAGCATGGCGCCTGAAAATCTAAATTTGCACAGTGTGAAGCTTCTTCAAGCGCGATTTTTGCGTCTTGTCTTGCACCAATTGTTCTTGAAAACGGAACGGCGTTCTGTAGTACTTGACACCAGGAATAATTTTCTGGTGTATGAGCAACTGTATGGGCATGTACCATTAAAATATGTTTACGCCGCAGGCGGCATGCATGGAAGTGTAATAAGAGGATACAACGGAGGAAAGGAAAATGCGATTATCAACAACGGTAAATTTCTTTATATACGAGGATGACGGCAGCTATCAGGCTTACAGGGAGGATCTGCGCCACTATGCCGCTCTGGGGTATCGGAACCTGGATGCCATTTTCTGCTCTGCCACGAACCCGTCTTCACCGCTTCGCACGGATAAGTGGGAGGACTGGGCCAGGGCCATGCGGGAGGAGGCGGACAGTCTGGGAATCACGTTCGTGCAGGCGCACATGCCCTATTACAATTTCTGCCATCCCGCGACGGGGATTATTGAGGATACGGAAGAAATCGCCAGAAGATCCATTGTCTGCGCCAATATTCTGGGGGCAAAATGGACAGTGTCCCATCCTGCTACGGACTTTGCCGCCAGCATGCAGGAAGTGTCAAAGCAAAAAAATATAGAATATTTTTCCAGACATCTGGAATTTGCCGAAAAATACGGAGTGGGAATCTGTATAGAAAACATGGCGGATTTTCCGGGACAGGGCTATAAGCGCAGCTACTGCGCCGAAGTGGAGCAGCTCTGCGACCTGGTGGACACTCTGGCCGAGAGGCATGAAAACGTAGGCATCTGCTGGGACTTTGGCCATGCCAACCTTGTATACAAGGATCAGACTTCCTGTCTCAGATATATGGGGCAGCGCCTGAAAGTCACCCATGTGCATGACAACCGGGGCGAGTTCGACGAGCACAGACTGCCTTACCTGGGAAATGTGAACTGGGAGGCCATCATGCCTGTCCTGAAAGAAATCGGCTATCAGGGGGATTTCAGCTTCGAGGTGGTCAGGATGGGAACCCATGTCCCGGAGTATCTGCGGGATTCTTTGTGGATACACTTGCGCAAGGTGGGAGAATATCTGATTTCTCTGGCGGAATGAAAGTCAGAAAAGAAAAGGTTCCGCAAATGAACATTCCATAAACAATCCGGGATAGCTTTGAGCCTGAAATGTGGGCGAATCTATCCCGGATTGCTATTGTCTCCGGCAAAATCATCAGGCATGGTCGGTTCTTCAAACAATATCACATCTCCATTGAGATCGCCACAGAACAACCGAGAGAATAAACTCTCTTAAAATAAGCTGGTTATCCAATATATTCATTTCAACTTTAATATTGGGATGGGTATTTTCAAAAGCTTCCGTCATTGACTCGACGGCATTCGATGGCCTGGATGCAGATCTTCCCTTTTCTTCATAACTGTCAGTGAAAGTAAAATAAGTAATATTTAGAGTCACTTCTTCTGCGGGTGGTCTGCTGCGAAAAAACATTGATAAAACAAATATCTTTTAATATAATAAATTTAAACAAAGAAAAGGATATCAGGAAAGCTGGGATGATTATATGAAAGCTGCAAAATTATCGGGGAAAGGACATGCCGGAAATAAATATAAGAAATAATACGATTAAGGAAAAGATGAAAAATGTTAAGCCAGATTCTCTACGAAGACAAAGAAGTAATTGTAGTGCATAAGCCGGCCGGGATTGCGGTACAGACAGCCCGGCCGGGGCAGCGGGATGTAGTCAGTGAACTGAAGAATTATCTGCGGCGGGACAATAGCGAAAGCGCCGGCAGGCGCGGCAATGGGATGCCGGACGGGCATGGGGAGCCTTATCTGGGGATCGTCCACCGCCTGGATCAGCCCGTGGAGGGAATACTGGTATTCGCGAAGACCAAAGCCGGCGCCGCCGCTCTGACCGGGCAGTTGCGGAAGCTGCCAAACCAAAACGATGAGGGTACATTCTGCAAGCGGTATTATGCGGTTCTCTGCAGCATACCGGCAGATAAGAAAGGACGGCTGACGGATTATCTGTACAAACAGGCGGTGAAAAATGGAAAAAACACTGATTATATAGCCGTAATCGTGGAAAAGAATCCCGGTAGTCAGGATGGCTGTGTCTGCCAGGACAGCAGGGATAGCCGGGGCCGTTTTGATGAAAGGAATGGGGGAGACGCGGAAGATAAAACCGGGGCATCGGTTTCTGGTTTTTCGGGCGGGAGCCGTTGCAGAGACAGACGGAAAGGGCAAAAGGCGAGTCTTGGCGCAGGGCAAAATGAAAAAGCCCGCAGGGCGGAACTGGAGTACCGGATCCTGCAGGTGCAGGAGCAGACGGGACTTGCGCTGGCGGAGGTTAACATCCTCACGGGCCGCTTCCATCAGATCCGGGCACAGATGGCCCATGCGGGAATGCCGCTTTTAGGGGACGTAAAATACGGAACAGAGGAGACGAAAGCTTTGGCCGGGAGACTTGGCATCCGAAGCGTTGCGCTCTGCGCCTGTCAGCTGGCTTTCGTGCACCCGGTAACCAAAAAGAAAATGGACTTTCGGATAAAACCGGAGAATCCGGCATTTTCCTCTTTTTCTCAGGAATTGCTAAAATAATTTTTTACAATTCCTTATGATTTTCCGGAAAAACAGCATACTAATACGAGACACCGATTCGGGCGCAGGATATGGCGCGGGGGCGCTTTAGAAAGGCATGGTGATTCGTATGGTAGAAAAAATTAAAGAAAACAGGCTGGCCACACTGCTCCTTTTGACGGGGGCAGTTTATTTTTTCCTGAAATTCATCACGCCGCTGACGGCTCCGGTGCTGGCGGCCATGCTGTTCGTGACCATCTTTGGCCCCCTGCTCCAGAAGCTGCAGAAAAAGCTTAAGATTCACCGACAGATCGGGACATTGCTCCTATTGCTGCTGGCCTGCGGGATTCTGGCAGTGCTGCTGTGGATCCTCCTCTCCTGGATCATCGGAAGCCTCCCTGTTCTGGTGGAGGGGCTGGACTCCCTGGGGGAGGAGTTGTCCCATTTTATCCATGACATCTGCGATGTGGCGGGGCGGACGCTGCGGATAGACAATGTGTATCTGGAACAGCTCCTCTTGGCCAGGATTCAGGATGCCGTTGACTACTTCCAGCTCCAGTTCCTGCCGGGGATGCTGTCCCAGTCTCTGACCTATGTGAAAGCATTCGCCTCCATAGGCGGCTTTCTGGTTACCTTTCTCATCGCGGCAGTGCTCCTGGCAAAGGACTACGACAATTTCATGAACAGGCTGCTGGAGCGGGAGGAGTGCTATGTGTATCTGGAAATCATCTGCGGCATCATCCGCTACATCGCCACTTTTGTGAAAGCCCAGATCATTATCATGAGCATCATCGGGGCAGTGGCCGCCGCAGTCCTTGCCGTCAGCGGCATTCACAATGGACTTCTCTGGGGGCTGCTGGCAGGGTTCCTGGACGCCCTGCCCTTTATCGGCACAGGGGTGGTGCTGGTGCCTTTGTCCATACAGCAGTTTTTTGGAGGGAACTATGTCAGGGGGGCGGTGTGTCTGCTGGTGTATGTGGCCTGCATCTTCATCCGGGAGCTTTTGGAGCCCAGGCTCATCGGAAAGAGGATCGGAGTTTCGCCCATAGCCATCCTGCTGTCCATCTACGCCGGCATAAAGCTGTTCGGCATGTGGGGCATCATCGGCGGGCCGCTGGGGTTTATCATCATCTACCAGGCCGACATGAGCCTGGAGAGGCGCAGGGGCAGGCAGGAGTAGCCGGGCGAGTCTTTACTGCTCTCAAAGAAACGGCATAATGGACTTCGGCTTATGAATATCTCCGTCCCCGCATAAGCCTTTCCGCCATTTCCTGCAAGGTTTTCCGGGACAGGAAAGGGTATAGCCCGGAGATGTCCGCATGGGCATCGTCAGGCAGTTTTCCCAGAAATTTTCCTAAGGTCTCTTCGCACAGGAATGGCGCAAGGGAGGTGATGTGGGACATGTCTTTCTCCGGGTCTGCGTTTTCCACCAGGGCGTCCAGGGTATCGCTGCCAAGGAAAGGGGCCAGCCCCAGGATGCCATGCCAGTCGTTCAGGG
>CAJTZD010000006.1:2735-91461 GCA_910584235.1 uncultured Acetatifactor sp. | reverse complement strand
GCAGCATCCTGCGGACGAGTCTGTCCAGGGTCTTGGCGCTTAAAAAGGGGGCCAGGCCAGTGATGGCCGCCATATCTTCCGTTTTTTCCAGACCCTCCACCAGGGCGTCCAGGGTATCGCTGCTAAGGAAAGGGGCCAGCCCCAGGACGCCATGCCAGTCGTTCAGAGGCAGCATCCTGCGGACGAGTCTGTCCAGGGTCTTGGCGCTTAAAAAGGGGGCCAGACTAATGACTCCGGACATATCTTCACACAGATCCGCATTTTCCGTCAGAGCGTCCAGGGTATTGCTGCCAAGGAAAGGGGCCAGCTCCGAGAGTTCTTTCAGGCTGCGCACATGAACTCTTTTGACGAGGGCATCCAGGTATTCCGCATCCAGAAAAGGAGCCAGTCCCGTGATTGCGTTCAGGTCAATCTCTTCGGTATCCGTATCCGTCTGGCTGTCCAGGCGGTCGTCTACCAGCCGCTCCACATCGGCAGGCGGCAGGATAGGAGCCACCTCCCGAATCTGCTCTATAGTGATGGGTTCCGCATCTGCCATGGGAGATTCCTCCTTTTCTATGATCCGGTTCAGCGTCCTGGAGGCGCTGTCCGTGCCCAGGAGTTCTTCCAGACTGATATCCAGGATCCGGCAGAGCAGCTCCAGTTTGCTGATGTCCGGCATTGAGTTGCCCCGCTCCCAGTTTGAGACGGCCTGATAGCTGACCTCCATGGCGTCCGCCAGATTCATCTGGGTCATGTTCCGGGAGATTCTGGCTTCTCTGATTTTCCTTGCTACTTTCATGGTATCAAACATAATGCTTCTCCTTTTTCTTGTGAAATATTTTCCTTTCCGCGGATGGTGGCAGGAAGCGGCTGCCGTTTATGGCTCTGCCGCAGTTCCATGGTTCCCAGTATAGCCTATCCGCCGCGAAATGGGAATCAAGAGTTGCTTGAATGGGAATGAAAGCGGTGATTGAGCCAGGACTAAATCAGCGCTTGAGGCGGGAATTATTGTCTTCCAGCACCGATTACGGACATCTGTATGTGCGCGGAAAATTTCAGGATCCGGATGAGGGCGCCTTTGCTTTTTTCAGCTTTTGTGCTATACTGATAAGCACCAAAAGCTCGGAGGAAGAGAAGATGAGGAGTCCTTTTGTTTTTCAAAAAAAGAAAACGTCGAAAGCGGGCAGGGGGTAAATATGTATCGGACGATTGTGACATTGAAAAAGGGGGAGGGCCGTACCCTGAAAGCCGGCGGCATGTGGGTGTATGACAATGAAATCGCATCCGTCACAGGAGAGTTTGAAAACGGCGACGTAGTAGAAGTTCATGATTTTGACGGTTACTGCATGGGCTGCGGATATATCAACACAAAATCCAAAATCACAGTGCGGATGCTGTCCCGCAAAAAGGGTACGGTTATAGACCAGGCTTTCATAGAGGGGCGGGTCAGGGACGCCTGGGAGTACCGCAGGCAGACCATCGACACCTCCAGCTGCCGCCTGCTTTTCGGCGAGGCCGACTTCCTGCCGGGCATTGTGGTGGACAAGTTCGGGGATGTGCTGGTAGTGGAGTCCCTGGCTCTGGGGATTGACAGATGGAAAGGAACCATTGTGGAAGCCCTGAAGAAAGTGCTGGCTGAGGACGGTATCTTCGTCCGCGGCGTCTACGAGCGCAGCGATGCCAAGGTGCGCCTCCGGGAGGGAATGGAACGGACCAAGGGCTTTTTGGGAGAGCCCTTTGACACAAAGGTGGAGATCCTGGAAAACGGCGTCAGGTATATAGTGGATGTGGAGGACGGGCAGAAAACGGGATTTTTCCTGGATCAGAAGAACAACAGGGCCGCAGTGGGGAGGCTGTGCAGGGGCAAAAGGGTGCTGGACTGCTTCACCCATACAGGGTCATTCGCACTGAACGCCGGGGCGGCCGGCGCAGAGAGCGTGCTGGGGGTGGACGCCTCGGAGCTTGCGGTGGAACAGGCCAGGGAGAATGCCAGGCTCAATGGCCTGGAGGAAAGGGTGCGCTTTGAATGTGCGGATGTGTTTGAGCTGCTGCCCGGGCTGGAGCAGCAGGGAGAGCAGTTCGACGTGGTTATTCTGGACCCGCCTGCGTTTGCAAAGTCTCGGAATTCCGTGAAAAATGCCGTAAAGGGATACCGGGAGATCAATCTGCGGGGCATGAAGCTGGTGCGGAACGGCGGATTCCTGGCCACCTGCTCCTGTTCCCATTTCATGGAGCCGGAGCTTTTTGCCAAGACCATCAGAGAGGCTGCGGCGGGAGCTCATAAGCGGCTGCGGCAGGTGGAGTTTCGGACCCAGGGGCCGGATCATCCGATTTTGTGGGCTGCGGATCAGTCGTATTATCTTAAATTCTACATATTCCAGGTGTTGACAGAGCGCTAGAATTCTTCAGACGCTACAGCCTGGTTCAATGCGGCGGGGCTGTAACAAGAATTCGGCCTGGATGAGTTGGTTGAAAAATCGGTTGCGAAGAATTATAATGGTATTCAGAGCATAAAATTTTCTATTCGGTTCTGCCGCAGGAAGCGGAAAACAAGCCCCGGCATGAGACCTGCAGGACATCCCGCGGCGAAGCCGGAGACAGGATCGGACAAAAGGCGGAGAGCGAAACAGAGCATGAAAATAGGGAAATATATTTTGCGGACGGTGCTTTTCCTGCTGGCCGCTGTTGCCGCAGGGGCGGCAATCTATCTGTATCCGACCTGGAAAGCGGCGAAGACTCTGCGGGAGGAAATGAGTCTGCCATACAGCTCCTTTGAACTGGAGGTGGAGCTTAACAGGGAAGAGCTGACGGAAGAGCAGCGTAAAGTGATCGGTACGCTGACCAGGCTCACCGGGCTGCAGGAGAATGCCCTGTACCGGCTTTTCATAGAGGGGAGCATGTCCGGGGACAAAGTCCATCTACTGATCTATCCGGAGGGAAAGCATGAGCCTTTATTTGAATTTTATCTAAGCAGCGACAGAAGTGTCATAAATGAGACGATGCTATATAACGCGGTACGAAGCAACCTCACAGAGCATTTTGGCCTGCTGAAATATCTGATGCCCGCCCAGGAGGAGACGCAGTATATGACTTTCCGGCAGGTAGAGCAGCTGTTCGGGGTGGACCTGAGCGGAGCTGCCGAAAGTATTCCGCCCACTGCAGAAGAGATGGATACAAAAGGATATTTCCTACTGCTGGCAGTGATGTCCAGGGAGAGACAGGGGGATGGATATCTTTTTTCGCTGGATGGAGGGCAGGTGCGGATGAAAGCTGTGGTGCCCGGACAGGGAGAGAGGCAGACTGCTATGCTGGAGCTTCAGATAGAGAATCCCGGGGTGGTTTTGGAAAAGGGGGAAAAAGTTCTGACGCTGTTGAAAGACAGAGTACCGTTTACGAACGGGGATGACTGGCTGGAAAAGCTGCAGGTTGTAAAGGGCTTTTCCCTTGTGCTGACAAAAGGGGCGGAGGGGACGATCACGATTCCTGACAATCTGGTGAGCCAGGAGATCATTGAGACCATATCGGGAATCAGGGCCTGGGTGCAGGACACGTTCGGGAATTTTTGAGGGAGGGATGGAGATGGCTATGGGCCGGCAAAGCAGTTGGACAGGCAACTGGAGAGAGGACTGGAAAGAAGATCTGGCTAAGACGGTGGCGTGGTTTCTGATAGGCGGGCTGTGTATTGCGGGGGGATGTCTTCTTCTGGGAAACGGCAGGAATTTCTGGACCGCCCTAAAGCCGGGATATGATGTGGAATATCTCATGGACAACGGAGGCGCGAAAGAGGGTATGCATGTGACGGGGCAGGTGCCGTATGTCTATGACTGTTTCGCGAATCTGTCGGATTTTGACGGCAAAGATATCAGCGGATATTATTATGCGCTGCCCGTATTGGACGGTATGCTGATTCTGGAGGTACCGGAGAGCCGGTATGAGGTAATGGAGACGCTCTGGGAGGAGACCTGGCAGTACGCGGCTGACGGAATCCTGCCGGCATCCCCGGTGCCTGTGGAGGGCTATGTGGAAAAAGCGAAAGGCCGGCTTCCTTATCTGCTGTCGGAATACCTGCAGGAAGTGCTGGAGTATTCCCCGGAAGAAGTGGATGCCATGGGTGAGCCGCTGATGATTGTATATGCCGCCGAGAAACTGCAGAGAGCCAGAATCTACGCGCCGGTTGGCATGATTCTGCTGACTTCGGGAATCCTGTTCATGATATTGTATCTGTTCCTCCAAAAGCGCCGTTTGGAAAAAGAAATAGAAAAATAAGAATATTTAAAAAAATTTAAAAAAATTGCAAAAAACACTTGCATTTATGGACGCAATAATATATAATCTATCTTGTTCTTGTGAGAGACATTGTGTAGCGAAAGCGGCACGGCACATAAGAGATGCGCCATTAGCTCAGTTGGTAGAGCACCTGACTCTTAATCAGGGTGTCCAGGGTTCGAGCCCCTGATGGCGCATTGTAAGGACTGTTTTTGAGGACATATGAGCCTTGGGGACGGTTCTTTTTTTGTGGCCGGAGGGCTAAGCGGAAAAATCAGGTAGCGCAGACGGACATAAGGAAAATCGGATAAAGGGACAGGAATAGACGGAAAGGCGATTACAGAGACAGGCAGAAAGGCGACAGAGAAAATCCGGAAACGGAACCTGCAGACCACATCAGGATGACATGGCAGTCAGGACCCCGCTCCCGGATCCGGAAGCCCCGGCAAGATGCTATAAAAATTGGCGAAGTATGGAATCAGACAATAACAAACAGTATAGACTTATTAACAGCTATGACAGGAGTAAGCAAAGAAAATTTATTAGAGCAATTTCAAAATGAAATACCAACATTCATAGAAAAACTAAAAAGCGGAGACAACGATATTGTAGGTGTAAATGAACTTAAAAAAACAATGAAAACAACACATCACATGAAAAAGAGTAGAACAATGTCAGATCATGTGATATAATGTCCATGTTGTCCAAACCGATACCCGGACAAGGGAGGAGGTGAGCCAATGGACATAATCACTAGTTTCCTAGTGTCGGTCGCAGCCGGTGTAGTGTGCCTTTTCATCGGCAAATGGTTAGACCGGCATGACAACAGGGACAACTAACCGAGTGGACGCTTGACCACGATAAAAAACAAGAGGAGCCCCCAAGGCGTCGCAGCGCCGAGGGGGCTCATTCTTTTGAGACAATGGACATCTAGTTTCCTTGTGCCTAAAGGCATTATAGCATATGCATTTTACGATTACAAGATACAAAAGTTAATATTCAGGAAGAAAAAGTCCCCATCATGTGATAAAATGTCTACGTTGCCCGAACCGAAACCCAGGCAATGGGAGGATGTGAAGCAATAGGGATGATTTTTGGGAAAAGCGATTGTAATATCTGTTTTTGCGTCTGGTTTTGCGCGCCGAAAGGTTCGTTGGTACTTGAATTCGTCCGGATTTTTTTGTATAATATTTCAGATGGCTCATAGAGACAAAATGAAAGGAAGAGAGAGATGAAAAAAGCAGCAAATATCGTAACAATGGTATGCGCACTGGCGGCAGCGGTGGTCCTGTGGATCCAGGCAGGGCCTCAGTTTCTGAAGCTCCGGGGAGGGGCCGCTCCTCTCGAAGCGGGAGACGACCCGGCGCGCTACCAGGGAGAATACATATCCCGGGAGGTGGCATATCCGGTGGCAGACTATCCGGCGGAGTATTATTCCGGAGATCAGGACAGAGTAAAAGATTACGGATATGTAGTTTATGATCCGGAGAGACAGGCTTTCTTCTGTATAATAGAGGCCGAACAGAGCGACGGGGACTACGCAAGCCTGCTGTACAATCTGGAGCTGGCTGCAGATCTGAGGGCCACAAAGGATATGACGCCCGCTGTGGTGGAGGGGACCCTGGAGCTCATGGACCAAGCTGCCGTAGAAAAGGCCGCTGCCGCGCTGCTGGAGAGCGAGATTGTGGGCATGTATGATGATTTCCGGGATTCGGAGGGGTATTATGAGGCTTATTTCGGCGACGACTATGGTAAGGTCCTGGCGGAAATGTGTCAAAAGCTTTCACAGGGCACCGCCCAGTCGGAATGGTACTGCATATCCAGCGGAAGCATAAACGGCCTGGAAATACCCCAGATCTGGATCTGCATTTTCGCGGCGGCCCTAAGCGCCCTGATTGCTCTGGGCTCGCTGATTTCCCTTTTCACCAGGGGCAAAGGGAAAAAGAAAGCCGCGCCTGGGGATTTGGCCAGCGCAATGGACCGCTTCCTGTATGAGCAGAGAGGCTGGGTGGAGGAATGGTGCCAGTATTGCCTGAACAGGTCATACCGCTCCGCCTATCTGGCTGTGGTCATCTGGGTGGCGGTGCTGGGAGCCATCGGCTTCTTTGCCAAGACGCCGGTACAGGGGCTTATGGTGTTCCATCTGCCTTTGGGACTGCTTTTGGGAGAGCTTACGGGACTCTTTATCCTGTGGGTTCAGAAGAAGATATCCAAGCCCGGAAAGGTGCTCAAGCGGATGGGAAAGTATGTCAGGAAAGCATTCCCCGCCCCGGATGCTCAGGAAGAATTTGCCGGGGATTTCCTGAAAGCGGGAGAGGAATGGACATTCCGGGAGCGCAAAAAGGACAGCATGCTATACGGAAGACTGGGAGAGAAGTACTGGACCGCTTTCATGGGCACCGGCGCTTTCACTGTGGTGGATGTGTCGAAGCTGGAGCGGGTGGAGCCGGAAACCATTTCAGGCTCGGTGCGCAGCGGCAAGGTCAGGGTGGCCTACGAATCCTATGTGGCCAGGTTCTACTATCAGGGCACTGCCCTCTGGGACAATGCGGATAAAGCATTTTCGTTCCAGACGGTAAACGGCAGGGACGCTTTCCTGGCGCTGGCAGTAAAGAAGAACGTGGACGGCGTAAAGATAAGACAATCCTAAGGAGAGGCTCAGCCGGCCACAGGAGACATGGCCGGCACAGGGAAAGGGCACGAAAGTGGAGATATATCTGATCAGACATGGGGAGACGGATTGGAATAAGGAGCGCAGACTCCAGGGGCACAGCGATATCCCCCTGAACGAATTCGGCAGGGAGCTGGCAGTGGAGACTGCCAAATCCCTGGCCGGGCTGCCCTTTGACCGGGCTTTCAGCTCTCCCTTAAAGAGGGCGTATGAAACGGCGCAGATTCTCTTAGCGGGGCGTAATGTCCCGCTGGAAACCGATGAACGGCTGATAGAGATGGGCTTCGGCGACTGTGAGGGCGGAGCCTTTGATCGGCCGAAGACGGATGCGGAGCATCCGCTGCATGATTTCTTCTGCAGGCCTCAGTGTTTTTGCCCCCGGGGAGGGGCCGAATCCTTTCAGGAGGTGATGGCCAGGGGACAGGCTTTTTTGCGGGAGCGGATTGTTCCGCTGGAGGAAAGCTGCAGCCGAATCCTGATTGTGGCCCATGGCGCTTTCAACAGATGTCTGTTGAGCGCCGTGGGCCCTATTCCGCTGGAAAAGTTCTGGGAGATCGGACTGCCCAACTGCGCGGCGTCCATTCTTTCTCTGGAGAACGGGCAGCTCCGGATTCTGGAGCCGGGAAAAGTCTACTATGGGACACCGGTGAACGCCAAGCCGTAGTTAGAAACGGAGCTTTTTGGGAAAAAACGCGGAAACGGGAGACATTTTCACAGGGCCCGGCAGAGACGGGGACAAAGAGAACGAAAAAACAGGCTGAAGCCAATGAAGACAGCATGGAGGCATTATGACAGAAGTGAAAGGGATTTTTGACACCCATGCCCATTACGACGATAAGGCATTCGACGAGGACAGAGACGCTCTGTTAGAGAGCCTGCCCGGGCAGGGAATCGTCAGGGTGGTAAATGTGGGGGCCAGTCTGGCCTCCTGCGAACGCACCCTGGCGCTGACGGAAAAATATGAATTTATTTACGGCGCAATCGGTATCCACCCAAACGAAACCGCCCAGTTGGAGCAGGAGGGGGCCTGTGAGCGTCTGAGGGAAATGTACAGTGCTTCAAAATGCGTGGCGGTGGGCGAGATCGGACTGGACTATTATTGGGATCAGCCAAAGCGGGAGGTTCAGAAGAAATGGTTCGCCCGTCAGTTGGATTTGGCCAGGGAGTTTAGGCTTCCGGTGATCGTCCACTCCAGAGACGCGGCCAAAGACACAGAGGACATAATGAAAGCGCAAAGGGCAGGGGAAATCGGAGGGGTGATCCACTGCTTTTCCTATACAAAAGAGACCGCCAGGACATTCCTGGACATGGGCTTCTTTTTCGGCATAGGGGGAGTGCTCACCTTTCAGAACGCAAAGAAGCTGAAAGAGGCCGTGGCGTATATTCCGCTGGACAGGATTGTGCTGGAGACAGACTGTCCCTACCTGGCGCCCGTGCCCTACCGGGGGAAACGCAACTGTTCCCTGTATCTGCCCTGGGTAGTGGCGGCCATGGCGCAGATAAAGGGAATCGGCCAGGAAGAGGTGAAGAGGGCTGTCTGGGAGAATTCCCTGAGGCTGTACCGCATGGAAGATATGTGAGGGAGATTTTTCCCATGTGTCGTAGAACTGGGGCGGCCATGAGCCAAAGGCCTCAGCATGGCGGCCCCATAAGGCGAAAGCTATGTGCTTTACCACACTGGAGGCCATCGGCAAGGCGCTGTCCTGTCGGCCGGAAGCCATCCAGGAGTATGCGGAGGATGGGGAATAAGGGAACGGGCAGTTTATAAAAAGTTTACGATTATAAATTGCCCACAGTATTGACGCTGTCGGCCGTATAGGGGTAAAATGAATATCTGCGGCGCGCTCTGCCGCGGCCAAGAGGAATTCTTCTGAAAAGTTCGAGGGGTGTGAGCTTACATGAGACAAAAGAAATTTTCCCTGCTTCCGTACATATTGGAGTATAAGTGGTTTTATCTGGGAGGAGTCATTGTGCTGACTCTTGTGGATCTGGCAAATCTTTATGTTCCTCAGTATACCGGCGAGATCATTGACGGCCTGACGGCAGGCAAACTTGCCTACGAGGGCGTAATAGAACTGGTTCTGAAGCTGTTTATAGCGGGAGCGGTGATGGCCATAGGCCGGTTTGGGTGGAGATATTTCATCTTCGGCGCGGCCAGGGGCATTGAATACCGGCTCAGAGACGATATGTTCGGGCATCTGGAGACCCTGTCGGCCCGGTATTTCAACAGCCACAAGACCGGGGATCTGATGGCCCGGTTCACCAATGATCTACAGGCCATCCGCATGGCAGTGGGCATGGCGGTGGTGACGGTGTTCGATGCCGTGGTGATGACGGCCATGGTTCTGGTGAAGATGGTGGTGTACGTGGATTTTCGGATGACGCTTCTGGCTCTGGTACCCATGATTTTCATTGCCGTCGGCTGTTATTTTTATGGAATAGAAGCGAAGAAGCGCCAAACCAAAAGACAGGAGGCTTTCTCCAACCTGTCGGACAAGGTGCAGGAAAGTCTGGCGGGCGTGCGGGTGCTGAAAGCTTTCGTACAGGAGGACGAAGATTTCAAGGCCTTTGAGCAAGCCAGCAGGAACAGCATGGAGAAGAATCTCTCCGTGGTGAAGCTGCGGGCGGTGTTCGGCCCCGCGCTGGATTCGGTTATAGGCATCAGCCTTTTGATGACATTATTGTTCGGCGGACGGCTGGTGCTGGCGGGAAGCATATCCATCGGGAAATTTGTGGCGTTCAACTCTTATATCGGTATGCTGGTATGGCCTATGATCGCCTGCGGGGACTGCATCAACAACTTTTCCCAGGCGGCAGCGGCATTCCAGAGGATAGCCGCCATCTTCAGGGAGGAGCCGGACATTGTGGACAAGGTGCCGGCGTCCCTTGCGGGAAAGGATGTACATATCAAAGGGGATATTACATTAAAGAACCTGACCTTTACCTATCCGGACGGGGAGGAGCCCGTGCTGAAAAACGTAAGCCTCCATGTGGGGGAGGGTGAGATGCTGGGAATCCTGGGACGGACAGGAAGCGGAAAATCCAGTCTGGCGGATTTGCTTTTGCGGGTCTATGACTGTGAGGAGGGGGCATTGCTTTTGGACGGCAGGCCCATCACGGATTTCCCGCTGGCCGTACTCCACAGGGATATGGCCTATGTGCCCCAGGACAATTTCCTGTTCTCGGACACTTTGGAGGAGAACATTGCTTTCGGGCTGGAAGAGCGGATCAGTGACCACCCGGAATTGCGTTCCAGTATCCGGAAAGCGGCCCGGGCCGCCTGTATTCACGACAATATCGTGGAATTCCCCGATGAGTACAGGACACTGGTGGGAGAGCGGGGCGTGACCCTCTCCGGAGGGCAGAAGCAGAGGAGCTCCATCGCCAGGGCGCTTCTCATGGATGCATCGGTGCTGATACTGGACGATTCTCTGTCGGCCGTGGACACGGATACGGAGGAACAGATTTTGGAGAATCTGATGGAGCTTCGGAAAGGGAAGACTACAATTGTAGTCGCGCACAGAATTTCCACTCTGCAGAAAGCGGATCATATCGCGGTGCTTACGGAGGGGGAACTCACCGAGTACGGCACCCACGGAGAGCTTCTGGAGCTGGGAGGGTTCTATGCGCATATCTATGAGAAGCAGCAGCTGGAGCAGGAGCTGACGGCAATTTAGATGAACCGGAAGATTTAGGAGGATTTCAGATGAGTTCTTTGACGGATGATAAGATCGAATCCAATTATAAAGGGAACGCATTGCTTCATCTGCTGACGTATATGAAGCCTTACATAGGCTGGGTGGCGATCTGCCTGGTGCTGGTGCTGGCGCTGACGGGCTTCGACCTGTACCGCCCTATTCTGATAGGCGATGCCATCGACCTGTTCGAGACCCGGGGGGACTACGGCGTCATTGTGGACACGGCCGTGAAATACGGCATCGTCCTGGTGCTGAGCTTTGTGTTCAATATTACCCAGACCTGGCTTTTGCAGAAGACGGGACAGAGCATTATCCTTACGGTGCGAAAGGAACTGTATGCCCATATCCAGTCTCTCAGCAGCCGATATTTCGATCTGACCCCGGTGGGGAAGCTGGTGACCAGGGTGACCAATGACGTGGAGGCTTTGGACGAGATGTACTCAGGCATCCTGGTGAGGCTGTTCCGCAACATCGTGAAGATCATCGGCCTGGCGGCCGTGATGCTGATGCTGGACTGGCGGCTGTCCGTCATCTCATTCCTGCTACTGCCGGTGGTGGCGGTGCTGACAGTGGTGTTCCGCAAGATCGCCAGGGAGACCTACCGCATTTCCAGGACCAGGCTCACGGACATCAACACATTCCTGTCCGAGAATATCTCCGGCATGCGCGTTATCCAGATATTCGGCAGGGAGAGGCGAAAGTTTGAGGAATTCAACCACAAGAATTATAAACTGTATCGGGCCTTTTACCGGGAAATGATGGTGTTCGCCATTTTCCGCCCTCTGATTTTCATGCTCAGTATTCTTGCGCTGATGATCGTGCTTGGGGTGGGCAGCAGAGATGTGCTGAACGGGACCATTTCCATCGGTACGCTGTATATTTTTGCGCAATATATCCAATCTTTCTTTGAGCCCATTCAGGAGCTGGCGGAGCAGTTTTCCACCCTGCAGTCCTCCATCGCCTCCGCGGAGAAGATTTTTACCATTATGAGCGAGGAGCCGCTGGTAAAGGAGGATGAGAATCCCGTTGTTCTGCCGGAGATTAAGGGGCGCATTGAATTCTCCCATGTATGGTTCGCCTATGACAATGAAAATTATGTGCTGCGGGACGTGTCCTTTGTCATAGAGCCCGGCGAAAGGGTGGCTTTCGTAGGGGCTACCGGCGCAGGGAAATCCTCCATATTGAATCTGATCGGACGGTATTACGATATTCAAAAAGGGAATATCTATATTGACGGCGTGGATATCAGGAAGCTGAGCAAAAAGCAGCTGCGCAGCGCCATCGGACAGATGCAGCAGGACGTGTTCATATTCGAGGGCAATGTGGAGTACAATATCCGGCTGCACAATGAGGAGATTACCCAGGAGGACATTCGGGCAGCGGCGGAGTATGTGAACGCTTCCCATTTCATTGAAAAGCTCCCCGACGGCTATCAGGAGCCGGTGACGGAGCGGGGCTCCACCTTTTCCGCAGGGGAGAGACAGCTCTTGTCTTTCGCCAGGACCCTGGCCCACAAGCCCAGCATTCTGGTCATGGACGAGGCCACGGCCAATATCGACACGGAGACGGAGCTGCTGATCCAGGAGGCCCTGGAGAAGCTCATGCAGGGCCGTACTACCATCATGGTGGCCCACCGCCTGTCCACCATTCAGCACGCGGACTGCATCATGGTCATGCACAAGGGCAAGATCAGGGAGCAGGGCACCCATCAGGAGCTGCTGGCCCAGGACGGCATTTATAAGAAGCTGTATGAATTGCAGATTCACCATGAGGCCACGGCATGATTTCCTGCACAGGATATGTGCGCAACGGATTTGGCACAGACGAAATGACGGTGCTGTCCTCCGGAAAGACGGAATACCCGGTGTCGGGAGAGACATGCCGCAGTGGATACTACGGAGTTGTGGCCATGAGAGAAGAGTTGGGACACAATTTATACTGACGGTCACAAAATTTGCAATGGAATGCTCTTTTTCCATTGTGATCTGACTCGCGGGAAGCAGGCACTGCGAACTGGTGGCAAACTTTATCGCTCGTGAGTATGGCTGGGAGGCAGGATTATGCTTAGAGACGCGGTGGAAGCAAACCGGCTGGAAGAGGTCAGGAGGCTGTACGAGGCATCCTTTCCCAGGTCGGAGAAGAAGCCCTTTGGGTTCATCATGAAGAAGCGGAAAAAAGGATTTTTTGATGTCCTTTCCATTGAGGATGGGAAAGGGCGCTTCTGCGGACTGGTCATCATGATGCTGTCCGGAGGGAGGGCATTGCTGGACTATCTTGCCATTGCCCCTGACAGTCAGGGAACCGGGGTGGGGAGCCGGACCCTGCAGGAACTGCGGGAGCGGTATGGAGAAGAAAGAATTGTAGTGGAAATCGAGAGCACGCTGGGGCTTGGCGGAGCGGATGAGACAAAGACGGCTATGGCAGGGAACGGCTGTATGGGCGGCGCGGATAACCGGTTGCGCAGGAAAGCTTTTTATCTTAAAAACGGCATGGTGCCTATGGACTATGAGGTGGTGCTGTTCGGGGTGGAGATGGAAGTGCTCACTTTCGGCAGTGAACTTACATTTGAGCAGTACCATGCCATCTATAAGGAGGTTCTGCCCCGGCCGCTGGCGGGGAAGATACGGCGACGGCCCTGTAGGACGTCCGGATTTCCTGGGTATGGCCAAAGGGTCTGTCGCGATCCGAATGACCAATGATTACCTGTTCCACGCGCTTTTTCAGGAGGACAATGAGGCGCTTAAGGGGTTTGTCTGCGCCCTTTTGAAGCTGGATGCAGGACAGGTGAAATCCGCCGTAGTTATTAACCCGATTGAACTTGGCACATCCGTTGGGGACAAGGAGTTTATCCTGGACATCAAAGTACTGCTTGACGATAGAGCGATAATTAACCTTGAACTGCAGGTCATCAACCAGCATAACTGGCCGGAACGTTCCCTGAGCTATCTCTGCCGTGCCTTTGACAATCTGAATCCGGGTGAGGGCTGTCAAAGGGTAAAGCCGGTTGTCCATATCGGACTGCTGGATTTTACCCTATTTCCGAAATTTCCGGAATTCTATGCCACCCATCGGCTGATGAATGTAAAAAATCATATGATATATAGTGACAAACTGCAGCTTTCTTTGGTAGACTTGACTCATATAGATTTAGCCACAGAGGAGGACATGCAGCACCGCATAGACTGCTGGGCAGCATTCTTCAAGGCGGCCACATGGGAGGAAATCGAGATGATTGCACAGAGAGATGAAAATATCGCGAAAGCAGCGAATACCGTCTGGAAGCTGAGCCAGGAGGACAAAATCCGTCTCCAGTGCGAGGCCAGAGAGGATTACTATCGCAACCAGCGCGACATGGAGATCTATATGGAAAAACAGGCGGGCATCATTGCAGAGAGGGAGAGCCTCATTGCGTGTCAGGAGGGAACGATAGCCCGGAATGAGGAAACGATAGCCTGACAGGCCGAGCAACTTTCGGAGAAAGACTCGGTCATAGAAGCTCTCAAAGCTGAACTGGAACGCCTGAAAAAGTAACCCAGCCACTGATAAGCAGCAAAAAGACCATGACATGGCCTGGATGCCTGAAAGCATGCCGGGAGCAAAATGCCGCCGATTCCCACCAATAAATTGTGATCATTGCGAGCCCTTTAGGCCGACAGGAGAAGAATGCCTTTTCCTGCCGGCATTTTCGGTTGAAGAAAGGACAGCTTTTGTGTATAATAGAATCAAAAACATGATTCTATTATCAAAATACTATAATAGAATCAAAAATATGATTCTATTATCAAAATGCTATAATAGAATCAAAAACATGATTCTATTATCAAAATACTACAATAGAATCGAAGAGACGATTCTATATCCACAATGCAGCTTTCGGCAGTCGCGGAAAGGAGAGCGCATATGCAAAAGTACATCTTGGCTTTAGATCAGGGCACCACAAGCTCCAGGTGCATTCTGTTCGACAAAGCAGGCACCATCTGCTCCATGTCCCAGAAAGAGTTCACACAGATCTACCCAAAGCCCGGCTGGGTGGAGCACAATCCAAAGGAAATCTGGTCTTCCCAGCTGTCCGTGGCCACGGAATGCATGGCTATGGCCGGCGCGGGCGCAGAGCAGATAGCAGCCATCGGCATCACCAACCAAAGAGAGACTACAATTCTATGGGACAAAGATACCGGGGAGCCTGTTTACAATGCCATTGTATGGCAGTGCCGCCGGACCTCGGACATGATTGAGGAACTGAAAAAGGACGGCTTTGACCAAAAAATCCGGGAAAAGACAGGGCTGGTGCCGGATGCCTATTTCAGCGCCTCCAAGATAGCATGGATTCTGGAAAATGTGCCCGGGGCCAGGGAAAAGGCAGAAAAAGGCGAGCTACTGTTCGGTACGGTGGACACATGGCTTATCTGGAACCTTACCAAGGGCGCGGTGCATGTGACGGATTACACCAATGCTTCCCGCACCATGCTGTTCGATATCCACAAACTGGTCTGGGACAAGGAGATTATGGAGCGGTTTGGCATTCCGGAGCAGATCCTGCCCCAGGTGCGGCCCTCCAGCTGTATCTACGGGCATACGGAGGCCTCTGTACTGGGCGGACAGATTCCCATTTCCGGCGCTGCCGGGGATCAGCAGGCGGCTTTGTTCGGCCAGTGCTGCTTTGAGCGGGGCGAGGTGAAGAATACTTATGGAACAGGCTGCTTTTTGCTGATGAATACAGGAAAGGAAGCCATCGCTTCCCGGTCCGGGCTGCTCACCACCATTGCGGCCGGAACCAGCAACGAGCCGGAGTATGCTCTGGAGGGCAGCGTGTTCGTGGCAGGAGCGGGGGTTCAGTGGCTGCGGGACAGCATGCGCATGATCAAAAATGCCGCCCAGTCGGAACAATACTGCGAAGCCGTGGAAGACACCGCAGGCGTCTATCTGGTGCCTGCCTTTGCTGGACTGGGAGCTCCCTACTGGAACCAGTATGCCAGGGGCACTGTGGTGGGGCTGACCAGAGGCTGCACCAAGGAGCATTTCATCCGGGCCGCGCTGGAATCCATCGCCTATCAGACAGCGGACGTGCTTCGTGCCATGGAGCAGGACAGCGGCATCCGCCTGAAAGGCCTGAAAGTGGACGGCGGAGCCAGCGCCAACGACTTTCTGATGCAGTTCCAGGCGGATATTGTGGACACGCCGGTCCACAGGCCTGAGTGCATCGAGACCACGGCTCTCGGGGCCGCTTATCTGGCAGGCCTGGCAGTGGGATACTGGAGGGACAGGGAGGAAATCCGGGAGAACTGGCAGGTGGGCAGGGTATTTGAGCCTGCCATGGAAGACGGGAGGCGTGAGCAGCTGCTGAAGGGCTGGAAACGCGCCGTGAAATGCGCCCTTGTCTGGGCAGAGGACTGACATGGGAACCTGGCATCTGTGAAAAAAGCTGTTCCCCCAGGCGGCAAGACATGCCATGGGGGGTTATAAAAACGAAAAAACAGGGCAGACTTATCCGCTGCAAAAGCGAAAGTCGATCCTGTTTTTTTGTCGCCAGGATAGAATGGGGATGTTACCTTTTCCCCTTTTCATGCGTGTATATGACAGGGAGGTAGATAAATGGACGCTGAGAGGGACATAAGGGAAGCGGTCGTGAAGTATAGCGACATGCTCTACAGAATATGCATTGTCATGCTCTGCAATGAGCAGGACGCCCAGGATGCCATCCAGGACACTTTCTGCCGGTATCTGGAAAAGAAGCCCGAATTCCGTGAGGAAGAGCACGAAAAGGCCTGGCTGATCCGGGTGGCCACCAATATCTGCCGGGATATGATACGTTTCCGGCTCCGGCACCCAAAGGTCTGCATCGATGATCTGGAGAACTGCCTCGCAGCGCCGGAGCACAAGGAGACGCTGCGGGAACTTCTGGAGCTGCCCGTGAAGCAGAAGACTGTCATATATCTGCATTATGTGGAGGGATACCAGGTGCGGGAGATAGCGGACATCCTTGGCATCTCGGAGGGCGCGGTGAAGATGCGGCTGTGCCGGGCCAGGGAACAGATGCGGCTGACATGGAAGTCCGGCTAAAATGTCAGGAACAGCGGTAAAGTTTGCCATAGGTTTACAGCATCTGACGCTGGGGAGTCGGGTGACAATGGAAGAAGAGCATTCCATGGCAAATGCTGGCGGCCGTTAGTATAAATGAAAGAAAGGGTATGGCGGATGAGCGGAATCAGGGTAAAGGAAACCATGGAACAGATTCACATGCCGGAGGAAATGCAGGAGCAGATCATCCAAAACATTCAGGACCGGATGGAAGCGAAACGTTTCATAGAAAAGGAGCGTTCCGTGGGGAGCGGCAGAATTAGAATGCAGAAGGGAAAATGGAAAAGAAATCAGAAAGAAAACCTGCCCGGAAAAGAAAAGACTTTCTGGATGAAAAAGGCGGCGGCAGCGGCGGTCATTGTGCTGACAGCAGGAATCGTGGGCATTCCGGTACAGGGGGTCGTCCGCAGCTTCGTGGCAGCGCGGATGGAGAAGATTCCAGAGGCGGAGCTGAAAGACATCGTTCGCATAGTATACGAGCGAGAGGCGGAGGCGGATAGCTTTTCCAGGGAGTTTTCGGACAGCGAGAACGCCCGGTGGAAAACTCTCCTGCAAGCCTATGGCGACGGCATATTCCCGGAGAGGACGATTTGCCTGGTGGAGCGCGGGGAGGAGATGCCGGAGGGAATTTTATGCTATGTCATCCAGACAGGATACTTCAATCTGCCTGAACGGGAGATGACGGACGAGGAACTGCTGCAGATGATTGATTTCAACAAGGTAAGGAACTATGCCCTTGCCCGGACTCCGGCAGGCCAGGAGGCGTGCAGGGAACAGCAGGCAAGGCAGGAGGAGCTAAAGCGCCGGGTGGCAGAGGAGGGCGGCATCGGCAGAGAAGAGGCCGAGACAATAGCGGCGGCCCGGATGAAATCCCAGCTGGGAGTACAGGCGAAAGGGACGAAATACAGTTATGTGTATTTGGAGGACATATCGAAAACGGACTACGCCCATAAATCAGATGTGGCATATATCATCGTACTGCAGCCTGCAAAAGGCGGAGTCCCTTACGTCTGCAGGATTGATGCCGCGGACGGGAGCATTCTGGAAGCGGGGGAAAACCTGCCTTATGCGAGGAATATTCTGGATGAATAGTGATAAGAGGAGCGCAGAGTGAGAGAAGAGAGAATGAAAAAGATGAAAAACAGAAAGAAGATGAATAGGAGCATTCTATGTTTCTTTGCGATATGCCTGGCCCTGTTCCTGACGGCATGCCGGAAAGAAACTGTCCCCGCTGACTATGACGAATCAAGCGTCAGCGGTGCAAATGTCAGCGGCACCGCCGCACCTGGGAAAGAATGGGTTTATGTGCCCGAGATCATTACAGTGAGGGACAACAGAGCCAGCTATGAGGACATGCAGCTGATAGGGGATACCGTCTGCTATATTTCCATGAACGGGGAAGCGGAGGGAGAGCCGCAGATGTTCTGCCGGTATTCCCTGGCTGACAGAGAACTGACCCGGATTTCCATCCAATGGACGGTGGAGGAGAAGAATCTGGAGATATGCTCTTTTGCGTTCTGCCCGGATTACAGCGTATGGCTCATCGTAAATGCCTATTCCGCCGACTACAGCCAGCTAAACCGCTATCTTTGCAAGTTCGATGCGGAGGGGAAGAATCTTGCCGTCCGGGATATCACGCAGGAGATGGGGAGAGGGAGTTTTGTCGGAGATATGACCGTTGACGGACAAGGGCGGATTTATGTCTTTACCAGCGAATATGCCGAAGACGGGGAAGCGGGGATTTGGCTGTATGCAGAGGAGGGAGATTATCAGGGCAGGCTGTCTTTTGACACTGTGGAGACTGTCCGGGTCAAAGGGACGGCAGAGGGGGAGGACGGCGGGCTTTATGTCTGCATCGGCAAAGGGGAGGATCCGGATCACTGCACGATGCTGGAGATAGACTTTGAGGGGAAAAGGCTTGCGGAGGCGGCTGATGATTTTCCGAATATCAAAGGACTGTGCCGGGTAAGGCGGACAGATGGGGCCTCGGCCGGCCAGACAAAAGACCTGACCGGGCCAAACGGAACTTACGGCAGCCAGGCAGGGAGTTCCGCGGTGCCAAACGGCGATTTGCCGGCCGGAGCGCCCGGAACTGCTGACGGCCAGGCAGAGAAAGCAGCAGGAGGCCTGGCCGGGCAGCCGGAAGACACATCGGGAATGACAGGAAAATATGACCTCCTGCTCTATGACGAAACATATGTCTATGGCTATGTTTTCCACGCCGGCAGCGGCAGCTCCGGGAAAGCGCCGGAAAAGTTGTTCGCTTGGGCGGACAGCGATATCAACGGATACTTTGTAGAGAGTTTAAATCTCTTAGAGGACGGACGATATTATGCCACAATGGAGGACTGGGAAAATGATGACAGGGGGATAGTGCTCCTGCGCAAAACAAAAGCAGAGGATGTAGTCCCGCGCAAGAACATGGTACTTGCCGCCGTGGACGGAGGAAGCAGCCTCACCGCCCTGGCCGTGAGGTTCAACAGAAGCCAGGAACAGTATCATCTGGAACTGAAAAGTTATGATTCCCTGACGGACTTATATAATGCCATATTGACAAAGGAACCCATGGATCTCATTGATCTGTCCGGGGTCAATGTGGAAAGCCTCAAACGGCAGGGAGTTTTTGAAGATCTGCGTCCTTATCTGGAGCAGTCCCAAGTCTTTGCGCCTGAGGACTTTGTGGAGGGGATACTGGACACATATGAAGTTGACGATGTATTAATAGGGATTCCGGAGAGCTTCACGCTGCGGACCATGGCAGGAGACAGATCGCTTTTGGCAGGAGAAGCTGGCCTGACCCTGGAGGGGCTCCTTGCGATTGCAAAACGCAGTCCCGGGGCATTGCCTGTGGGGGAGGTCACGAAGACCGAGATGATGCAGTATCTCATGATGTTCAACCAGGACACCTTTATCGACTGGGAAACGGGCGAATGCCGGTTTGACTCAGCACAGTTTCAGGCCGTATTGGAGTTCGCGGACCGCTTTCCGGATTCCCTGGAAGCCATTCCGGAGGAGGACTCCCTGCCCCGAAAAATCCATGACGGACAGGTCCTGTTCGCCATAGCGGATCTGTACGGTTTGGGGAGCCTCCAATTCTATGAGGGGATGTTCGGGGAGGCGGTAGTCTGCGGCTTCCCCACTGCGGACGGCAGCGGCGGGACGCTGCTTTTCCCGGGAAATGCATTCGGAATCACGTCCGGTTCACAGTACAAGGAAGGGGCATGGAAATTTATAGAAAGCATCCTGGACCCAAAAGAGGCAGAGCAGATGGAGCCGGAGGAACTGGTTAACAGCATACGCTGGCAGCTCAACGGACTTCCGTCCCTGAAAAAAATCATGGATATCATGAGCGAATACAGGCTGGAAGCGGACCGCAAATGGGAGGAGGCAGGGAGAGGCTTCGGAGCCCGGATCTATGATGACGGCTGGACGATTGAATTCCATGCCCTGACTCAGGAGGAAATCGATGCCGTACTGGCGCTGGTAAAAGACGCAAAGCCATACTTCTCGGCAGAAGACAATGATATTATCAAAATCGTTAATGAGGAGGCTCCTGCCTATTACAGCGGGCAGAAAAAACCAGAGGATGTGGCAAAAGTCATACAGAACCGCGTGCAGCTATATGTAAACGAAAATATGTAAATAGAAATACGTGAATGGAAGTATAGAAGCAGGGAGATAGAAACAGGAATATGTGAAAACGCAGTTGTCGGGGCAGCAGCTGCGTTTTTTGCTTGTAAAGAAACGGAAATGTGGTAAAATATGACTGAGGAACAAACCTAAAGCAAACCGAAAACAATTTGAAAAACAAACCGAGAAAGGAAGACAATGCGATGCTGGTTCAGAAATATAAAGACATGCTGTCGGGGAAGTCTGTCATCCGGGAACTGTCGGAGTTCGCCACGGCCAGGGGGCAGGAAATCGGATATGAGAATGTGTTTGACTACAGCCTGGGAAATCCATCCGTTCCCGTACCCCGGGAATTTACGGACGAGATGATTCATATGCTGAAAGAGAAAGGAACGGGCGAGCTCCACGGCTACAGCCCCAGCCTTGGCATCACCAGCGTCAGGGAAGCGGTTGCGGCCTCTCTGGAGAGACGCTTCGGCCTGCCCTACCGAAAGGAGCATATCTTCATGGCTTCCGGCGCTGCAGGAGCGCTGGCCCACGCGTTCCGCCTGGTGACGCAGCCCGGGGACGAGATTCTCACATTTGCCCCCTACTTTCCGGAGTACGGTCCTTATGTAAATCTCACAGGGGCGGTGTTAAAGGTGGTGCCGCCGGACACGGAAAGGTTCCAGATACGCTTTGACAAGCTGGAGGAGATGTTGACTGAGAAAGTCAAAGCAGTGCTGGTCAATACGCCCAATAACCCCTCGGGCACGGTTTACTCCGGGAAGACCTTGAGCAGACTTTCAGACCTGCTGCGCCAAAAGTCTGCGGAATACGGACATGAGATCTACCTGATATCGGACGAACCCTACCGCGAGATCGTGTTCCGGGGCGTGGAAGCCCCTTGCGTGTCCGCGTTTTATGACAATACCATCATGTGCTATTCTTTCTCCAAATCCCTGTCCATTCCCGGGGAGAGAATTGGCTATGTGGCGGTGAATCCCAGGTGCGGGGACGCCGAGACCATGGTCAACATGTGCGGCCAGATCTCCAGGGGCATCGGGCACAACTGCCCGCCCTCCATCATCCAGCTGGCGGTGGCAAAGGTGCTGGATCGGACGGCGGACTTAAGCGTCTATGAGACGAACATGGAGATTCTGTATAAGGAACTTGCGGATCTGGGCTTTACCTGCGTGAAGCCCGGCGGGACTTTTTATATCTTCCCCAAGGCCCTGGAGGAGGACGCCAAGGCATTCTGCCGCAAGGCGCTGGCGTACGACCTGGTGCTGGTGCCCGGGGACACGTTTGGCGCGCCCGGGTATTTCCGCATGGCATACTGTATTGATACGGAAAAGGTGGAGCGTTCGCTGGCAGCGCTGCGGCGGTTTGTGGGAGAGACCTACCGCTAGGCTCGCTGGGCCGGCCATGGGCAAAGCTTTGCCAAAAGAAAAACCATCTGATGTAAAAAGGGATGTGAATGGGCATCTGAGGGGAAAGAAAAAGAATGAGAAAGAACATGAAATGACATAAAAGAAAGAATGGAGAGTGAAAATGGCTGAATTCATTGAAATCATCAAGGCAATTATCTACGGCATAGTGGAGGGGGTTACGGAATGGCTGCCTATCAGCAGCACGGGGCATTTGATCCTGGTGGAGAGTCTGATGCCCTTTAAGCCCCTGGAGAACGGCGTGGGCGTAAGCGAGGAATTTTTCGGCATGTTTGATGTGGTGATCCAGTTGGGGGCCATCCTGGCGGTGGTAGTGCTGTTCTGGAAGCAGATATGGCCCTTTGCCTTGACCAGAAAAGAGCGGGAGACGGAGGGCGGAACCGGACTGATGTCTTACTTTAAGAAAGATATCTGGGTTCTGTGGTTCAAGATACTGGTGTCCTGCGTGCCGGCGGCAGTCATCGGCATCCTGTTCGACGATGTGTTTGACGAGCTGTTCTACAATCCCACCAGCGTGGCCATAGCGCTGATTGTATTCGGTGTGGCGTTTATCCTGGTGGAGAACTGGAACAGGGGCAGGAAGCCTGTTATACGCAAGCTTTCCCAGATTACCTGGCAGACCGCGTTCCTAATCGGCGTGTTCCAGCTGCTAGCCGCCATCTTCCCCGGAACATCCCGGTCCGGCGCCACCATCGTAGGGGCGCTGCTCATCGGCGTGTCCAGGACAGTGGCGGCCGAGTATACTTTTTTCCTGGCCATTCCGGTGATGTTCGGCGCCAGTCTCTTGAAGGTGGTGAAGTTCGGCTTTGCATTCACCGGCATGGAGCTGACCCTGCTGGGAGTGGGCACCGGGGTGTCTTTCATTGTATCCCTGTTTGTACTCCGCTTCCTGATGGCATATATCAAGAAGCACAATTTCAAGATCTTCGGGTGGTACCGCATTGTGTTGGGGATTGTGGTGCTTGTGTATTTTGGGCTCCTGGCGTAAGGCTTTTGGAGGCGCGGCGAAGCTTGAGAAAGCGCGGGAAAAAAAGGAAATAGAAGAGATTTGTAAAAGGGTGAGACCGGTTCCGGTAAACGAGGACCGGCTTCCCTTTTTTATTTCCTGCCGTAAAAAACATTGACAGAGTACCTAGGGGGGGTATACTGAATGAGGTATACGAGATACATCGGACACAGGATACAAAGGCGGAAGCAGATGAAATGGAAAAATACCGGAATGAAATAAAATACATTTGTTCTGAGCAGGAGCTGCGCCAGATCGGAGAGAGAATCCGTCATATTTGTAAGACGGATACTCACGCGGGCCCGGAGAACGCTTACCTGGTACGCAGCGTGTATTTTGACGATGAAAGAAATTCCTGCTATTTTGAAAATGAAAACGGAACCCAGCCGCGGGAAAAATTCAGGATCCGGATATATAATAACAGCCTGGAACGCATTACTCTGGAGTGCAAGCGAAAGGAACATGGCATGAACCGTAAAAACTCCTGCCCCCTTACGCAGGATATGTGCAGATCGCTGGTGGACGGGGACTTTTCCGTAACGATGGCGGAGAATGGGGAAAGGAAGCTGAATGCTGCACAGAAAACGCTGTTGACGGATTTTTTGGTGAAATATCGGATGGGGCATTTTTCCGCCAGGGTAATCGTCGCATACGAACGGACGCCATATATCTATCCGGTGGGAAATGTGCGTATTACCTTTGACCGGAATATTGTTTCATCCGGAAACGTAAAGGAGTTTATGCGTCCGGAGATTTGTACCCGTCCGGTGATGCCTGCAGGCAGGCATGTACTGGAAGTAAAGTACGACGAGCTTCTGCCGGACTACATCTATCAAGCATTACAGAATCTGAATCTGCAGAGAACCGCATATTCCAAGTATTATATCTGCAGAAAATATACTATATAATGTCAGGGGGGTAAACATGGGTTTTCAGGATATCCTAAAGAAGTCTTTTTTGGAGGGATTTACATCGGGTGAAATTTCCACGACTTCCACAATACTTGTATTTGCGGTCACTGCCTGCATAGGGATTTATATTTTTGGCGTTTACAGAGTGATATCCCGCAGAGCGTTTTATTCCAAAAGCTTCAACATCTCTTTGGTGGCGCTGACCTTGATCACCGCGGCCATAATTCTGGCCATTCAAAACAGCGTCGTTATTTCCCTGGGCATGGTGGGAGCATTGTCCATTGTCCGTTTCCGCTCGGCGATTAAAGAACCGATGGATTTGGTTTTTTTATTCTGGGCGATAGCAGTGGGGATTATCTGCGGGGCAGGTTTGTTTGAAATAGCTATCATTGTCTCGATTGCAATAACCGTCCTGATCTTAGGGCTTGATATCATTCCGGAGGCAAAGGCGCCTCTGCTGCTGGTGGTAAATGCGGAGGATGCGGATATGGATATCATAGTTGTGGAAGCCGTTCAAAAGTATACCAAAAGATATAGGATAAAGTCCCATAATATCACCAAAAGCGGAATGGACATGATTGTGGAACTGCGGATAAAGGACGGCCGGCCATTGGTGAAAGAGATTGCGAAGATGGAAAATGTAAGTATGGTTTCGCTGCTTTCCCATGACGGCGAAGTTACTTGTTAGGAGAATCCGGTGAGAAAGAGACGCGCTTTCCTGATATGTGTGCTGAGCATAATCGGTCTTGCCGTTTTATGGCTGGGAGAATCAGGCCCGGTATGGCTGCAGACTTTTGCCGGCAGCGAGCCGTTTGGGCTTGAACTGGTGGAGAACGTGGGCGCATGGGCGGAAAAAGGGATTCGGGAGGCTGAGAGCGGCCCGGGAATCCTTTTTGAAGAAGTCCCGCTGCCTTATGATGAAGAAAATAATACATTCATTTTGCCCCAGAGCATTCATACCGGGGACTGGACCGGAGAATTGTCCGCAGCGGACGACGGGTATTCTCTGTATGGGGAACGGGATGCCTATTGGCAGAGGAAACAGGATGCCATCAGAGAGGGGCATGCCTTTTCCCTATGGCTTGTGAACGGGGAATCTTATATTGAATACAAGCTCGTGGTATCCGGCATGCCCGTTATTTCCATTGACACAGAGTCAAAGGGGCAGATACAAGATACTGATGAGCGGGGAGTCGTCCGTATCTTTAATCCGGATGTGGGGAGCGACCGGTATGAAATCCATCAATCCTATATGACCTGCCGTATCAAAGGCGGCACCAGCCGTGCTCTCGAAAAAAAGGGATATGCTTTGAAGCTGTATGATTATCAGTGGAAAAAAGCGGATATTCCGCTGCTGGGCATGCGCTCGGACAATAACTGGAAGCTGAACGCTCTCTATACGGACGACACCAGGATCCGGGAGAAGACCGCAGCGCAAATCTGGCAGGCGTTCAGTGCGGCCGATAAAGATCTAAGACAGGACGGACCGCGATTAGAGTATGCGGAATTGATTATAAATGAGGAATATCTGGGGATATACTGTCTGGTGGAACCTGTGGATGCGGAGAAACTGAACCTGGACAAAAACGACATACTGTATAAGGTGGTAGGCTGGAAAATGCCCACAGAGAACGATTTTACCGTGGCCGTGGCCAACAGCGCGTCCACAGCGGCGGCAATCAGGATCAATCATCCCGATGTGATTTCCGATTATGCGGCCGTGTGGCATCCTATGCAGGATTATAACGAACGGTTTTATCTGAATCCCGATCTGGATTATGAGGAAGCGCTGGCCACGGTGAATACAGCCAATTTATCCGATGTGTTCATGTTCCTGATGGTAACATCCGCCAGCGACAATCATTATAAAAATATGTACTTTGCCGCGGAGGTGGCAAGGGACGGCGAATATGTCATGAAACAGATTCCATGGGATTTGGACTATACTTTCGGAAATGTCTTTTATGGCGAAAGTCCGAATCTGGTTCGTTTTCTGGAGGATTACAGCTGTATTTATGCGGATTCCACGCTACCCAGGCTGAAATTCGCAAATCCGGAGGAGATTGGGACGGCGTTTTTGGCGCGGTGGCATCAGCATAGAGAAAGCTTTTTAAAGACAGAAGAGATTCTGCGCCTGTTAAAGGAAAATCAGAGATACCTGGCGGAGACAGGCGCGGTAGTGAGGGAAAACCAGCGCTGGCAAGAATTTCCGGTAAATATGGATATTTCAGGATTATTACAGTACCAGGAGGAGCGCATGAGATGGCTGGACGCCTATTTTACGGAATGGGCGGATTACTGACGCCGGGAAATTTTGTACCGATATCCCTATCAACAGCCTTTATTTTCCCGGTTATGCGTCTTTTTTTCGGAATTACCTGCTGAATATACTGTATCTTTAGTCATAATGCCTGTCCGGAGTCTATTACGGCGCTGTTTTCTATAGGAATATAAGTAAGGTTTCCATGGCTGAAAGGCCGGAAATATAGGCCGATTCCCATGGAAATAGCACGATATTGTTGACAATTTACGGAAAAGGGAATACAATAGGCAAGGTGGGCAGGGCAGAGAGAGCCCTAAGTCTGTTCATATAGATACATGGTAAAGAAGACAAGAGAAAGGAAGTAGGCAAACATGGCAGGAAGAAAATCCACAAAACCTGCGGCAAGTGCTGCAGAAGCGGCAAAGGTAGAAGCTATTGAACCCAAGGCAGAAGAGATAAAGACAGAAATGATAGCAGATCCCAAAGAGGCAGAGACGAAGAAAGCCCCTGCGAAGAAGACAGCAGGAAGAACCGCCAAAACGACTAAGACAGTAAAGGCACAGGAGATCAAGGCCGAGGAAGCAAAGGAAGAGACCAAGAAAGCGGCTCCCAAGGCAAAGAAAGCGCCCGCCAAGGCAACGGCGAAGAAGAATGTGGAGAGCGTTCTGCACATTCAGTATGGCGGCAAATCCTACGGACAGGAGGATCTGATGAAGATCGCCAGGGATGTATGGGAGTACGACCTGAAGCACAAGGCAGACGAGCTGGAGAGCGTGGAGCTTTATGTGAAACCTGAGGAGAACAAGGTGTATTATGTGATGAACGGAGAGAGCGGAAGCTTCGATATCTAAGAACGCCTATCAAAACAGATTGTCCAAAGAGCGGCGTCTGAACCCGTATTCACTGCGGTGTTCAGGCGCCGTTTTTGTATTTAGAATTTTTTTAGAATTATTTTTCGGGAAATCGGTTGACAATAGATAGGGTAAGTGCTATTTTATGGTTAGTAGATGTTAGCACTCTTCCTAAATGAGTGCTAATAACAGAAAGGGAGGCAGCTTGGATGGAGCTGGATGAGAGAAAAAAGAAAATCCTGCAGGCAGTCATCCGCAACTATCTGGAGACAGGTGAGCCGGTTGGCAGCAGAACCATTTCCAAGTACACCGACCTGAATCTAAGTTCTGCCACCATCCGCAACGAGATGGCCGATCTGGAGGAGATGGGATATATTTTTCAGCCTCACACCTCCGCAGGCAGGATACCCTCGGACAAGGGCTACCGCCTCTATGTAGACGCCTTGATGGCGGAGAAAGAGCGGGAAGTCGTACAGATGAGGGATATGCTGGTGGAGCGCCAGGACAAGATGGAGACGCTGCTGAAGCAGGTGGCCAGGGTGCTGGCCCAGAATACCCAGTATGCCACCATGATTTCCGCACCTCAGACAAAGCGCAGTAAGCTGAAGTTCATACAGCTTTCCAGGGTGGATGCCGGACAGCTGCTGGCGGTGATCGTCATCGAGGGGAATGTGATCAAGAACAACATCCTCTCGCTGCAGGAGGAGCTGGACGATGAGACGCTGCTGAAGCTGAACATCCTGCTGAATACTTACTTAAACGGCCTGTCCATCGATGAGATCAATCTGGCCATGATAGCGGTGATGAAGCAGCAGGCAGGTATTCACAGAGCTATCGTCAGCGAGGTCATTGACGCGGTGGCCGAGGCCATTCGGGCGGAGGAGGATCTGGAGATCTATACCAGCGGCGCCAACAATATCTTCCGCTATCCGGAACTGGCGGATCAGCAGAAAGCCAGTGAACTGATCAACACCTTTGAGGAGAAGCAGCTTCTGGGCGAGCTCCTGACAGAGGCACACGCAGGGGGAGAGGAGACAGGCATCCAGGTATATATCGGTGCGGAGACCCAGGTCCAGAGTATGAAAGACTGCAGTGTAGTTACAGCCACCTATGAACTGGGCGGCGGCATGAAAGGGACTATCGGCATTGTAGGACCCAAGAGAATGGATTATGACAAAGTTGTAGGCACTTTGCGGGCCATACAGAACCAGCTGGACGAATTGTACGGTTCGGAGGGAAAAGGCCGGTAGAAGCCCACGGAAATAAAAGAAATGGAGGTTGACCATCGGGAATATGGCAGAGCAGGAAAAGGATATAGAAATAGAAAAAAGTGAGGAAGCTTCCGGGACGGACGAAACGGCGGAGGAGACGGTAAATTTCCGGGAGACGCAAGAACAGACCGAGAGCGAGGAGGATACCCAGTCGGAGGCAGAGGAGGAAGAAAACGGGGCAGTTCCTCCGGAGGGCGAGGATCCCAAAACCTGGGCGGAGAAGCGCGCGGCCAAGAAGCAGGCGAAGCTGGATAAGAAAGCCCAAGGCTACAGGGACCAGATCGAGCAGCTGGAGGATAAGGTAAAGCGCCAGCTGGCCGAGTTCGAGAATTTCCGCAACCGGACCGAAAAAGAAAAGCACGCTATGTTTGAAACCGGGGCAAAAAGTGTCATCGAGAAGATGCTTCCGGTGGTGGACAATTTTGAGAGAGGTCTGGCCACGGTGCCTGAAGATAAAAAGGAGGATCCCTTTGTAGACGGCATGAACCGGATTTACAAGCAGCTGATGACGGAGCTGGAGAACATCGGCGTAAAGCCCATTGAGGCTGTGGGCAAGGAATTTGACCCTAACCTCCACAATGCCGTGATGCAGGTGGAGAGCGAAGAGTACGAGTCCGGCACAGTGGCCCAGGAACTGCAGAAGGGGTACACCTACCGGGACGGGGTGGTTCGGCATTCTATGGTGGCGGTCGTCGTGTGAAAAGAAGTTCTAAGCCTACAAAATACGTAGGCTAGGAACTTCTGGGTTCACGGGCGAACGAGTTCGCTTTGTGAACCGGTCTCACACGAAAGAATGCCCGGAGGGCGGGCATTCTTTCAGGATAGCGGCAGGCTTAGAATTTTAAGATGGTTTTAAGAAATTGTTTAAGATAAAGGTAGAAGAATTAGGAGGATATAACGATGAGCAAGATTATTGGTATTGATTTGGGGACTACAAATAGCTGCGTGGCTGTTATGGAGGGCGGCAAGCCTACCGTTATCGCCAATGCCGAGGGCGCCAGGACTACGCCTTCTGTCGTGGCTTTTACGAAGACCGGCGAGAGGCTGGTGGGGGAGCCGGCTAAGCGTCAGGCTGTCACCAATGCGGAGAAGACCATTGCCTCCATTAAGCGGGATATGGGTACCGACAATGGGCGTTCCATTGACGGCAAGAGATATTCACCCCAGCAGATTTCCGCTATGATTCTGCAGAAGCTGAAAGCGGATGCGGAGAGCTATCTGGGAGAGAAAGTGACCGAGGCGGTCATTACGGTTCCCGCGTATTTTAACGATGCGCAGCGTCAGGCTACCAAGGATGCGGGCAAGATCGCGGGCCTGGATGTGAAGCGTATTATCAATGAGCCTACGGCTGCCGCTCTGGCTTACGGCCTGGACAATGAGAAAGAGCAGAAGATCATGGTATACGACCTGGGCGGCGGTACCTTTGATGTATCCATCATTGAGATCGGCGACGGCGTTATCGAGGTTCTGGCTACCAACGGAGATACCCATCTGGGCGGCGACGACTTTGACAATAAGGTTATTCAGTGGATGCTGTCCGAGTTCAAGAAAGCCGAGGGCGTAGACCTCTCCGGGGACAAGATGGCCATGCAGAGACTGAAAGAGGCTGCGGAGAAAGCCAAGAAAGAGCTTTCCAGCGCCATGACTACCAATATCAACCTGCCTTTCATCACCGCTACGGCAGAGGGACCCAAGCATTTTGATATGAACTTAAGCCGTGCCCAGTTCGATGAGTTGACACGGGATCTGGTGGATAAAACTGCCATCCCCGTACAGAACGCCATGAAAGACGCGGGCCTCACCAATGCGGATTTAGGCCAGGTGCTTCTGGTAGGCGGTTCCACCCGTATCCCTGCCGTGCAGGATAAGGTGAGACAGATAACGGGCAAGGAACCCAGCAAATCCCTGAACCCGGACGAGTGCGTTGCCATCGGCGCTTCCGTGCAGGGCGGTAAGCTGGCAGGCGATGCCGGCGCAGGCGATATCCTTTTGCTGGATGTAACGCCCCTGTCCCTGTCCATTGAGACCATGGGCGGCGTGGCTACCAGGCTGATCGAGAGAAACACCACGATTCCCACCAAGCACAGCCAGATCTTCTCCACCGCGGCTGATAATCAGACCGCTGTAGACATCAATGTAGTACAGGGTGAGAGACAGTTCGCAAGGGACAATAAGTCCTTGGGACAGTTCCGCTTAGACGGGATTCCTCCCGCAAGGAGAGGGGTGCCTCAGATCGAGGTTACTTTCGACATCGATGCCAATGGTATCGTGAATGTATCCGCTAAGGATCTGGGAACGGGTAAGGAGCAGCATATCACCATCACCGCAGGCTCCAATATGTCCGACGACGAGATCGACAGAGCCGTAAAGGAAGCGGCCGAGTTCGAGGCCCAGGACAAGAAGCGCAAGGAGGCTGTGGAAGCCAGGAACGAGGCGGACTCTTTCGTGTTCCAGACAGAGAAAGCCCTCAGTGAGGTGGGAGACAAGATCAGCGACAGCGAGAAATCCGCTGTGCAGGCAGATCTGGACGCCGTAAAGGCAATCCTTGACAGAACCAAGGATCAGGAGATGAGCGACAGCGATGTGGATGAACTGAAAGCCGCAAAGGAGAAGCTGATGAACAGCGCCCAGAGTTTGTTTACGAAAATGTACGAGAACATGCAGCAGGCACAGGGCGGTGCGGCAGGACCGGATATGGGCGGCGCAGCGGGCGCAGGCAGCGCTTCCGCTCCCGAGGATGATGTGATCGACGGAGATTTCCGGGAAGTATAAGGGCGGCATCCGAAAGAAATGAGGAAAAGATTCGGCAGAGATCTAAGCCAGCGATGCAGAGAGCTGACTTAGATTTTCTGCGGTATTGTTTGGACTGTATATTTTCTGATATGAGGTGTTTACTATGGCGGAGCAGAAGCGGGATTATTATGAAGTCCTCGGCGTGGAGAAAGGTGCGGATGACGCGGCGATCAAGAAAGCATACCGTGTGCTGGCGAAGAAATATCATCCGGATATGAATCCCGGTGATGCGGAGGCGGAAAAGAAATTCAAGGAGGCCTCGGAGGCATACGCGGTGCTGAGCGATCCGGACAAGCGCAGACAGTACGACCAGTTCGGTCATGCCGCTTTCGAGGGCGGTATGGGCGGAGCGGGAGGCTTCGATTTCAGCGGGGCGGACTTCGGCGACATATTCGGCGATATATTCGGCGACCTCTTTGGAGGAGGCCGCAGCAGGGGGCGCGGCAACGGCCCTATGAAGGGTGCGAACCTGCGGACCAGTGTCCGGATCACCTTTGAGGAGGCGGTGTTCGGCTGCAAGAAAGAGATTGAGCTGAACGTGAAAGAGACCTGTAAGACCTGTAACGGTTCCGGCGCCAAGCCCGGCACCAGCCCTGAGACCTGCCCCAAATGCGGCGGCAAGGGTCAGGTGGTATTCACGCAGCAGTCGCTCTTCGGCACTGTCCGGAATGTACAGACCTGTCCGGACTGCCAGGGCAGCGGTAAGATCATCAAAGAGAGATGTGCGGATTGCCGGGGAACCGGATATATTTCCATGAAGAAGCGTTATTCCGTAGATATTCCCGCGGGAATTGACAACGGTCAGTCCACGCGCATGCCAGGTCTGGGAGAGCCGGGTATAAACGGCGGTCCCAGAGGGGATGTGCTGATTGAGGTTATTGTGGGGAGACATCCCATTTTCCAGAGACAGGACTTCGATATCTATTCCACGGTGCCCGTTTCCTTTGCGGTGGCGGCTCTGGGCGGAGAGATCTTCATCGACACTGTGGACGGCAAGGTTATTTATGACGTAAAGGCCGGGACTCAGACGGATACCAGGATCAGGCTGCGGGGAAAGGGCGTGCCCTCCTGGCGCAATAAGGACATGCGGGGAGACCATTATGTGACATTGGTGGTGCAGGTACCCGACAAGCTCAAGCCCGAGGCCAAAGAGCTGCTGCGCCAGTTCGACGAGCTGACGGGCAATTCCCTGAACGCGGCCAAAAACGTGCCGCCGGAGCCGGAAGCCGGCGATGAGGGTAAGGAGAGCAAGGAGAGCCACGGAAAGAAAAAGAAATCATGGAAAGAAATTTTTGATAAATAAATGCAAGGATTTCTTTCGGTCTGTCGTATTATTAGTAGAAGCATGAAAATAACACGATTTACAGACTGGAGGTACAATATGAAAAGAATCATTGCAATCACAACTGCCCTTGTATTTATGCTGTCAGCAGGTACGACTGTTTCCGCCGCACACCATATCCCATGCATAGGACGGATGCTTCAGAGCGGCGCTTTCTGCCAAAACGGTGAAAACTGTGACATCGAACATCATTGGTTCAGGCATGGAGGCGGAGAGGGCGGCTGCTTTTGGAACGTGGACATACAGGGCACCTGTGACAGGTGGGAATCCTGTCACGGCGTTTACGGAACACCGGGAGCATATGACCAGTCAGTCGAAGAGGGCGTAACGCAAGATCAGCCCGCGCAGAACGCGCTGCCCCAGGCGCCGGATTACGGAACGCTGCCCCAAAACGGCGTTCAGGGGAATCAGGTGCAGGAAAGCGGACAGTCGTCTCAGACAGCGGGTGAGGCACCCGCAGCGGGGACATATGACGGAGGGGCCGGCAGTGCCGCCGGTTACGGAAATCAGACAGCCGGATACGGGAATGGCGGCTATTATGGAGGCGGGTGCCATACATCCGGCCATCACGGTTCCGGCCGTCATGGGCATCATTAAGTAAAATCAGCAAGGATTGCCGTATTGCACGGCAGTCCTTTTTGCAATACATAGTTTCTCCCTCCAAATGGCGGTTTTGGGCCGGGCCAGGGTAACGATTGTGAAAAGGGACGGTGGAATTGTGCGCAGTGAATTTGAGGTAGACCGTGCGGTGGAACAATATTCGGACATGATAAGGAGAATCTGCCTTTATCAGCTGAAGAATGCTACGGACACGGAGGATGTATTTCAGACCGTATTTTTAAAATATCTGCTTTATCCCAAAAGCTTTGACAGTCCGGAGCATGAGAAAGCATGGTTCATCCGGGTCACGCTGAACGCCTGCAGGGACCATCTGAAAAGCCTTTTCCGCCGGCATACCCTGCCCCTGGAGGAGCTTGGGGAGGAGGTGGCGGCCATTCCGCCCGAGCAGCACCAGGTACTGGACGCTGTCCGGGCTCTGCCGACAAAATATAAGGACGTCATATACCTGCATTATTACGAGGGGTATTCCGCCGCCGAAATCGGAAATCTGCTGGGCAAAAAGGAAAATACAGTCTATTCCCTTTTGGCCAGAGGGCGGACGATGCTGCGGGAAGCGTTGGGAGGTGATCTGTAATGGAACTGGAGAAGAAAGTCAGGGATGCTTTCGGCTGCGTAAAAGCCAGTGAGGGCCTGAAAGAATCCACGAAAAGTTTCCTGAGGGAGGCCGGCAGGAACAGGCAGGCCCATAGAGGGGCGGCATTACGCCTGGCCACAGTCTGCGCGGCGCTGGCTGTATTTTTGGGCATCGGCGGCTTTGCGTTCCTGGGGACTCCCGTGGCCTATGTGAGTATTGACGTAAACCCCTCTTTGGAACTGGAGCTGAACCGGCTGGACCGGGTCATTGCGGTCAGGGCCTTTAATGAGGACGGCGAGAGAATTGCGGCAGGCATTTCGGTAAAGGGAATGCGCTGTGAGGATGCCCTTGAGAAAATCCTGGACAGCCGGGAGATGCAGCCCTATTTGACCCAGGATGCGGCGCTGACTTTTACAGTGGCAACGGAAAGCGAGCCCAAAGAGGCGCAGCTGCTTTCGGACATTGCCCGTTCCCGGGGATGCACGGAGCATGGAGGAGTCAGTGTCAGGGCGGACATGAGCCTGGTGGGAGAAGCCCATGAGAACGGGCTTTCGTTTGGAAAATACCAGGTATACCGGCTTCTGCTCCAGTATGAGCCCACGGTCACGGTGCAGGACTGCCATGAAATGAGTATGTCCCAGATGCATGGTATGATAGAGGCCCATGAACACGGCATAAATCACGGAGAGGGCCATGGAACGGAATGTGAAAGAAATGAGGGGACAAAGCAGGAGACGCAATACGAAATGGAAGATGAAAGCAGCCTGCAGACCGATGCTCCTGCCGGGCAGGGAACGGGGCATCATGGGAAAAACGGACATAGCCGCGGTCATTGACGGCCGCGAACCGTCGTACAACGCCGGAAGCGGGCCGGAAAAACACCGGTTTTCATTGACAGAAAGGCTGTGACAGGATATCATGGAATGGAATGATTCGGATCGGATGTAAACAGCCATGAAGAGCGGAAAGAACGAGTTCCTGGGACTTTTGTGCAAACTGTATATTGCTGCGCTGTTGGTAGCCCTGCCCTTATACATTGGGGAGGGCTATTGGAATATGGGCAATACGAAATACATGTTGTTTCGAAACATGTCTTTTCTATGTCTTGGGCTTTGGCTGGGGGCAGAGATACTGGGGGGCATAGGAGCGGCTGCGGGCCGGCTAAGGAGGGGAAGAGAGGGAACTGCCGGCAGGCGGCAGGGGCTCAGCCTCCTGGACCTGGCCGTGGCGGCCTATATAATCGTTACGGTATTGTCGGCACTTTTGAGCGACTACGGAAAGCTGGCCTGGGACGGATATGAGGGATGGTTTATGGGGGCGGTGTCCCAGCTGCTGCTTGCGGGAATCTATTTTTTTGTCTCCAGGCGGTATGACGGAGCGCGCTGGCCCCTGTACTTGGGAGAGATTGCGGTGGTTCTGGTGACCTTGTTCGGTCTGCTGCACCGGCTGGGGATAGATCCCCTGGGGCTGCTGGTGTACTGGAACTCCGGGGATTGGGAATACAGCCATATGCTGTCCACATTGGGCAACATTAACTGGCTCTGCGGCTATTACAGCGTGACGACGGCTTTTCTGACCGTTCATTTCCTCCGGGCGAAAGCGCTGTGGCTTAAGGCGCTTCTGTATGCGGTAACCGTGGCGGTTTTTGTGCTGCTGGGGGTTCAGGGCAGTCAGGGGGGATGGCTGATTCTGGCAGTATGCGCGGCCTGCGGCCTGTTTTTGGGAAGAAAAAGTTTTGGGGTGCGCAGGCGCCTGTATGGGCTGTATGCCGGGTTCTTTTTCTGCATGCCCCTTATGTGGCTTGGAATGACGCTTCGAGGAGAGAAAGCGGCGGTGGTTCGGGACGGAAATGTCTTTGAGGCAGTGGAATGGTATCAGTGGCTGATTGCCGGCGCAGTCTGCCTGGCCGCCTGCCTCCTGTGCGGAAGATGGAAGATACCTAAGGGCCGGCGCAGGCTTGTGAAAACGGTATTCTTGGCAGGCGGGGCAGTCTGTGGAGCCGTCGCGGTGTTTGTTGTGCTGGGGCGGGGGATTGACGACAGCTTTGGCAGCGGGAGAGGATTTCTGTGGCGGATCGCGCTGGAGAGCTTCCGGGCAGCGGACGGTAAGGACATGCTGCTGGGGGCGGGGCCGGACTGTTATGCGGAGGCGGTGTTCAACCGGCTGGGGGCCGGTTCGGATGTGTGGAAAGGAGAGCACTGGGAGACGGCAGTCTTTACCAATGCCCATAACGAAATCTTAAGCCAGCTGTGCAATATCGGGATATTGGGGACCATGAGCTACCTGGCCGTCTTCCTGACAGGGCTGTACCAATGCCGACCGGGCAGTGAAAAGCCGGGAGGCAGTCATGGAGGAACGGGTAAGGCCGGGACCGGGCCGGGGCTGTCTCGGACGGAGCGGCAGTCCCCGGGGAACACGGACGAGTATATATTGTGGGTGGGATTTATGGCCATCGCCATGTACGGAGCCCATGCCCTGATCAGCTTCCAGCAGGTGCTGAACGCGCCGTTTTTCTTCCTGGTGCTGGGGCTGTGCGGAAGCGTGGGAAGAACTCCCGGCGCAGGACCCCGGCGGCATGAGTATGCATTGGAGTATGGAGAGAGAATAGGAGAAGACAATGAAGTGGAAGAAATTTAAAGTGAAAACCATTACGGATGCGGAGGACATCATTATCAGCACCCTCTATGACATCGGGCTGGAGGGAGCGCAGATCGAGGATAAGGTGCCGCTGACTTCTCTGGAGAAAGAGCAGATGTTCGTGGACATTCTGCCGGAGGGGCCTGAGGACGACGGCATCGCCTATCTGAGTTTTTTTGTGGAGGAGAAAGAGGACGGCAGCCTGACAGTCTGTGGGGAACCCATGGATGAGGCGGTCATTTTGGAAAAAGTGTACGGCAAGCTGGAGGAGCTGAGGCAGTTTTGCGATATCGGCGAGGGCAGCGTCACGGTGGACGAGACCCAGGACATTGACTGGATCAACAATTGGAAGCAGTATTTTCACCAGTTTTATATAGACGACATCCTGGTAATCCCCTCCTGGGAGGACGTAAAGGTGGAGGATCAGGGACGGATGGTGCTCCATATCGACCCGGGCACGGCTTTCGGCACGGGTATGCATGAGACCACCCAGCTTTGCGTCAGGCAGCTGCGCAAGTATATGACTCCCGGGGCGAGACTGCTGGATGTGGGGACGGGCAGCGGCATTCTCTCCATTCTCTCCCTGATGTTCGGCGCAGGCCATGCGGTGGGCACGGACCTGGATCCTTGCGCTGTGGAGGCGGTGGCCGAAAACTGTGAGGCCAACGGTATTGAGGCTTCACGCTTTGAGATGTTCATCGGAAATATCATTACGGACAAGGACGTGCAGGACAGGGTGGGCTATGGGCAGTATGATATCGTGGCGGCTAACATCCTGGCGGATGTGCTGGTGCCTTTGACGCCTGTGATCACCGGCCAGTTAAAGCCGGGCGGCATTTATATCACCTCCGGTATCATAGACGATAAGGAAGACACGGTGGTGGAGGCGGTAAAAGAGGCGGGATTTCAGGTCCTGGAAGTGAACCGTCAGGGCGAGTGGGTCAGCGTCACGGCCAGATGGGATCCGGCCGGCCGTTCATGACGGCGGCCCTGGGACAATTGCCGCACAGCTTCTTGCAGGCGTATAGTATGCGCCTTGGATGTCCTTTGCGATTTTGCGGGACCCGGATGCCGCGGGCGGCTTGACAGGAAGCGATGAAAGCGCTTTCGGCATCCGCCGGCAAAGAGGAGCGGACTTTCAGACAGGAGAGTGTAATGTATCAGTTTTTTGTGGAACCCGGGCAGATTAATGTACCTGACAAATGTGTCACAATTATGGGCGATGATGTGAATCATATCAGAAATGTGCTGCGCATGCGTCCGGGGGAGGAGATTGCGGTGAGAGCCGGAGAGGACGGCAGAGAGTACCGCTGCGGCATTCTCTCCCTGGAGGAGGCACGTATTGTCTGTGAGCTGCGTTTTATCAAAGAGGACGCGGTGGAACTTCCGGCAAAAGTGTACCTTTTCCAGGGACTTCCCAAGGCGGACAAGATGGAGCTGATCATCCAGAAAGCGGTGGAGCTGGGGGCGTATCAGGTAATTCCCGTAGCCGCCGCCCGCTGCGTGGTAAAGCTGGACGGGAAAAAGGCCGCCGCCAAAAGAGACCGCTGGCAGGGGATTGCGGAGGCCGCCGCCAAGCAGAGCAAAAGGGCCGTTATTCCGGAAGTGACAGATGTGTCGTCTTTTGCCCGGGCTGTGGAGCAGGCTTCGAAAATGGATGTGGCGCTGATTCCCTATGAGCTGGCCCGGGACATGTCCCTGACCAAAGAGCTGCTTCAGGGCATCCGCCCCGGGGAGAGCGTGGCGGTGTTCATAGGACCCGAGGGAGGCTTTACGGAGGCGGAAATCCGGCTTGCGAAAGAGAGCGGCATTCAGCCAATTACACTTGGAAAGCGGATACTGCGGACAGAGACCGCAGGGATTACAGTGCTGTCTTGGATCATGTATTTGCTGGAGTCCTAGCGGCGCGCCGGGGGCAAAGGGGGCCTGTGTATGGCGGGGGACGAACTTGTGCGCATAAGACAAGATGTGCGGGCAGAGGAAGCGGCAGTCCGGAATGCGGCAGTCAGGGACAGAGACAGAAGTTCCGGCATATGATAATATAAGTCGATGAGCATTTCCGGCCGTGAGCCAGAGCGGAGGCGGCCCGGCCCGGGGCCGGAGAGTGTCTGTTTGATAAAGGAGTAAAGTCATGGAAATATATCTGGATAATTCCGCCACCACCAGAGTCTTCCCGGAGGTGGCGGAGGTGATGACCAGGGTCATGTGCGAGGATTACGGCAATCCCTCCAGCCTCCACATGAAAGGCGTACAGGCAGAGCAATATTTACGGAATGCAAAAGAGACTTTCGCCCGCATCCTAAAGGTGAATGAAAAGGAAATCTTCTTCACTTCCGGAGGGACGGAATCGGACAATATGGCATTGACGGGCTGCGCCCGGGCCAATGCCAGGCAGGGGAAGCATCTGATCACGACGCAGATTGAGCATCCTGCCATTTTAAACACCATGCGGTATCTGGAATCCGCAGGGTTTCGGGTGACCTATCTGCCGGTGAATGCATATGGGCAGATATCGCTGGAGGAGCTGCGGCGTGCAATGACGCCGGAGACGATTTTGGTGTCCGTCATGCATACTAACAATGAAATCGGCTCCCTGCAGCCCGTTGCGGAGGCGGCGACGCTGGTAAAACGCATGAATCCCCATACCCTGTTCCATGTGGATGCAGTGCAGGGATTCGGAAAGGCAAAAATTTATCCGAAGAGGATGGGCATTGACCTGCTGTCTGTCAGCGGTCACAAAATTCACGGGCCTAAGGGCGTAGGCCTGCTTTACATCGGCAATCAGGTGAAGATTCAGCCCATCATCCACGGCGGCGGCCAGCAGATGAATCTGCGCTCCGGTACGGACAATGTGCCCGGGATCGCGGGCTTTGCCAAGGCGGCGGAGCTTCTGTATGCGCATTATGAGGATGATGTGAAGCGGCTGTACCAGTGCAAGAAATATTTCTGTGACGGTGTCAGGCGGCTGGAGGGCGTAAGGATCAACGGATTGCTGCCCGGAGAGCCGGACGGAGCGGGAACCGCGCCCCACATCGTCAGCGTGTCAATAAGCGGTGTCCGCAGCGAGGTGCTTCTGCACGCGCTGGAGGAGGAGGGGATCTACGTATCCGCGGGAAGCGCCTGCGCGGCCAGAAAGCCCCAGCCGTCGGCTACGCTGAAAGCCATCGGCATTGACAGAAATTTGCTGGAATCCACCATCCGCTTCAGCTTTTCCGTCTATACCACACAGGAGGAATTGGACTATACATTGCGGGCATTGTATGATAAAATTCCTATGCTGCGCAAATATAAGCGTGAGAAGTAGTTCTAGGGCGCCGAAAGACACCGCCCAAGAACTACTAGGATTGCAAAGCGGATGTGATCCGCTTGCGAACGAGTTCGCTTTGCAATCCGGTCTCACGCGGAAGAATGCCCGGAGGACGGGCATTCTTCCAGTCTTGCACCAAGGGGCATTGGGGCTGCGGTTTTTGGGTAGGGATGGAGTTGGGAGAAAGGATGGAATATGTTTACTGCTTTTTTGATCAAGTATGCCGAGATCGGTGTAAAGGGGAAGAACCGGTATTTATTTGAGGACATGCTGGTGCGCCAGATGAAGTATGCCCTGAAGAAATGCGAGGGGCGGTTTGTTATCCGTAAATCTCAGGGGCGTATTTTTGCCGAGGCCCAGGGAGAGTTTGACTTTGACGAGGCGGTGGAGCGGCTTAGGAGGGTGTTCGGTATTTCCGGCATCTGTCCTGTGGTCTATGCGGAGGACGAGGGCTTTGAGAAGCTCTGCCAGCGGGTGACGGCCTATGTGGACGAGGTTTATCCGGACAAGCACAGGACGTTCAAGGTGAACGCCAGGCGGGCCCGCAAGGATTACCCGATAGAATCCATGGAGATCAATGCGCTGCTGGGGGAGGCGATTCTCAAGGCATATCCGGAGATGTCCGTGGACGTACACAAGCCGGATATTATGCTGAATGTGGAAATCCGTGAAAAAATATATATTTATTCGGAAATCATTCCGGGTCCCGGCGGCATGCCCGTGGGGTCAGGGGGGAAAGCCATGCTGCTTTTGTCCGGCGGCATCGACTCTCCTGTGGCGGGATATATGATAGCAAAGCGCGGCGTGAAGCTGGACGCGGTGTACTTCCACGCGCCCCCCTACACCAGCGAGCGGGCGAAACAGAAAGTGGTGGATCTGGCCAGAATTGTGTCCCGGTACGCAGGCCCTGTGTGGCTCCATGTGATCAACTTTACGGACATCCAGCTTTATATCCATGAGAAGTGTCCTCATGAGGAGCTGACCATCATCATGCGCCGGTATATGATGCGGATTGCGGAGCACATCGCAAAGGAGACGGATTGTCTGGGGCTTATCACCGGCGAGAGCATCGGGCAGGTGGCCTCCCAGACCATGCAGTCTCTGATCGCCACCAATGAGGTATGCGAGCTGCCGGTGTACCGTCCCCTGATCGGGTTCGACAAGCTGGAGATCGTGGAGGTGGCCAACCGTATCGATACCTTTGAGACCTCCATTCTGCCTTATGAGGACTGTTGTACGATTTTTGTGGCCAAGCATCCCGTGACCAAACCCAATCTGAAATTTATCCGCCGCCATGAGCAGAACCTGCAGGAGGGAATAGAGGAGCTGGTGCGGACAGCGCTGGAGACCAAAGAGCTGATTGTGGTGGAGGAATGAGAGAGGGAGAGACGCGGCGGGCATAAACAGGAAAAGGCCTCTCAGGGCTTTCCCAAAGAGACCTTTTCCGGCTTTTCTCATGTACTTAAACTGCAGATACTGTACGCTACGGTACGATATAGGGTTTTAAGAATTCCAGTACTTCGTCTGCGCCTTCCTCTGTGTGGATGTTCAAATCAATGGGCTTGGACAGATCTAAGCTGAAGATCCCCATGATGGATTTCGCATCGACTACATATCTGCCGGATACCAGGTCGAAATCATAATCGAACTTGGAGATGTCGTTCACAAAGGATTTTACTTTGTCGATAGAGTTTAAAAATATTTGTACTGTTTTCATCTTCCTTACCTCCTGTCTTTTTCTTTCCAGTCAACATATTAACGGTTGGAGTCCCAAAAGTCAAGGCGAAAACAATACAAAAATAGTGGAGAATAATCATGAAAAGTGTGGCATTGTATAATCTGGGCTGCAAGGTGAATTCTTATGAAATGGATGGAATGCGGCAAAGGCTTCAGGAAAAGGGATACCGTATTGTGCCATTTGATGAGGCGGCGGATATTTATATCGTGAATACCTGTACCGTGACCAATATAGCGGACCGAAAGAGCAGACAGATGCTCCACCGGGCCAGACAGCAAAATCCGGCCGCTATAGTGGTGGCTGTGGGCTGCTATGTGCAGACCGGCAGGGAGGCTGTGGAAAAGGACCCGGCCATCGACCTTGCCGTGGGCAACAACCGCAAAAAAGACATTGTGCCCATCCTGGAGGAATTCCTGCAAACCAGGAAAGAGGAGAGCCGGGACAGGCAGTATACGGATAAGACGCTGCATGGCGCCACGATTCCGGACATTGGCCATACCTATGAATATGAGGAGATGCAGCTAAGGCAGACGGCGGAGCATACCAGGGCCTACATCAAGATTCAGGACGGCTGCAATCAGTTCTGCTCCTACTGCGCCATACCCTATGCCAGGGGCAGGGTAAGAAGCCGCAGGATGGAAGATGTGCTCCGGGAGGCGGCGGGGCTGGCGGCGGCAGGCTACCGGGAGGTGGTGTTGACGGGGATTCATATCAGCTCTTACGGCATTGATTTCGGGGACGGTACGGCGGAAGACGATAGCGGGGAGCGCATACGCCGGCCCGGGTATAACGGACACAGCAGACTGGTGGAACTGGCGGAGCGGATACAGGAGACAAAGGGGGTGGAGCGGATCCGGCTAGGATCCTTGGAACCCAGGATCATTACGCCCGATACCGCAAAGCGGCTGGCAAAGCTTCCAAAGCTCTGCCCCCATTTCCATTTATCCCTCCAGAGCGGCTGCGACGCTACCTTAAAAAGGATGAATAGACATTACACCACCGGGGAATACTATAAAAGCGTGGAGCTTTTGCGGGAATATTTCGATACGCCCGCCATCACCACGGATGTGATCGCAGGCTTTCCGGGGGAGACGGAAGAGGAGTTTGCACAGACAAAAGAATTCCTGGAAAAAGTGCATTTTTACGATATGCATGTCTTCAAATATTCCAGGCGGGCAGGCACGGCGGCGGATTCCATGCCGGACCAGGTGCCGGAGCCTGTGAAAGCAAAGCGGAGCGCCGAGCTGATTGCCCTGCGGGGGCGGCAGTCAGAGGAATTCCGCAGGCGGTACATAGGAAAGGAAGCCGAAGTGCTTTTGGAGGAACAGTGCGGGATAAACGGCAGGACCTATTGCATCGGGCATACAAAGGACTATGTAAAGGTGGCCGTAGATGTGACAGACCGTGAAGAAAAGGACGTACCGGCCATCAACACGCTGGCAAAAGTACGGATTCAGGATTTCCTCACAGAGGAAATTCTGATGTAGCTTGAATTTTTTTCGCAAATGAGTTATGATAAAAGGAAAGTAATGGATGGACCGCTTTTACCACAAGGGACAGGCCCGGTCTTGTACGGGCGGATAGGAGTCAGGACATGCAGAATTTAGAAAACACACAATACTTCAAGGTGGACTCGGAACCTGCGGACGGAGCGAAGGCGGTGCTGGCCGCCGTATATGAGGCATTGACGGAAAAGGGCTACAATCCGGTAAACCAGATCGTGGGATACATCATGAGCGGCGATCCCACCTATATCACCAGCCACAAGAACGCAAGGAGTATGATCATGAAAGTGGAGCGGGACGAGCTGGTGGAGGAGCTGCTGACAGAGTACATTCATACAAAAGAATGGGAATAGCGCGGAGAGAATTTCAAAGCCTGCAAAGTATGCAGACTAAGAAATTCTAAAGCTTCACGCTGGGATTGAGTGTTGGGAGAAGGAGGCGTCCTATGCGCATAATGGGTCTCGATTTCGGTTCGAAGACAGTGGGGGTGGCGGTCAGCGACAGTCTGCTCATAACGGCCCAGGGGGTGGAGATCATCCGCAGGGAGAGAGAGGACAAGCTGCGCCGGACTTTAGCCCGGATTGAAGAGCTGATACTGGAATACGAAGCGGAGGAAATCGTGCTGGGGCTTCCGAAGAATATGAACGCCACGGCAGGAGTGCGCGCGGAGCTGACGGAGGAATTTCGGGAGAAGCTGGAACGCCGGACGGGACTGCCTGTGGTCATGTGGGACGAGCGCCTGACCACGGTGGCGGCTGACAAGGCCATGATAGAGGCCGGCATCCGCAGGGAAAAGAGAAAGGATTATGTGGACAAGATCGCGGCGGTTCTGATACTGCAGGGTTATCTGGATTACCGCGGTATGGAAAGAGCCTCCGGACAGTCTGACGGTTCGGACGGTACAGAAGAGCCGTAAAGCGTAGCGGCAGGGAATTCCGGGGGATATTTGCCGCGCTTTCGGCAGATTCCCAGGCAGCCCGGGGCAGGCTTGGGGCGTAGGGCCAAGGTAAGGATTTAGGAGCGGAAATGGCAAAACAGGAAAAGATTACATTCAGTCCGGACGGAGAAGAGCCGGTGGATTTCTATGTGCTGGAACAGACGAGGATAGGGGGAATTGACTATATCCTTGTCACTGATGTGGAGGAAGGCGACGGTGAAGCCCTGATTCTGAAAGATATCTCCCGGGACGGGGAGCCGGACGGCGTGTATACCGTTGTGTCCGATGATGACGAACTTGTCGCCGTAGCGGGTGTGTTCGAGAGTATGTTAGAGGACGTGGAGTTTGAGAGAGAGTAAGCCGGACAGGAACGCCGGCCGGACAGGGACGCCGTGCGGAGTTGGAATATGGCAGTTGACAGGGAGAGCGCGGAGCGGCTTTTAAAGGACAAAGGCTTAAAGGTCACCAGACAGAGGATGGCGGTTCTGGAGGCCATTGCCGCCTGCCCTAAGGAGCATCTGACCGCGGAAGAAATATTTGAGCTTGTAAAAGTGGACTGTCCGGACATCGGACTGGCTACTGTTTATAGAACCATACAGTTGTTGGGGAGCCTGCATCTGATTGACCGGATCAATTTTGACGATGGTTTTGTGCGCTACGAGATGGGGAGTGCTCTGGAGGGCACAGGGAGACACCGTCATCATCATCTGATTTGTATCAAATGCGGCAGGGTGTTATCCTTTCAGGATGATCTGTTGGAGGAGCTGGAGGAGAAGATCACCGGGGCTACCGGATTTCGTGTTGTGAATCATGAGGTAAAGCTCTACGGCTACTGTGTAGAATGTGGAGGAGATTTGATTGAAGAAAAAAGAGAATAACAGCGGTTCCAGACTAAAGATAATCCCTTTGGGGGGCCTGGAACAAATCGGCATGAACATTACTGCGTTCGAATACGAAGACAGTATTGTTGTGGTAGACTGCGGCCTGTCATTTCCGGCTGACGACATGCTGGGCATTGACCTGGTCATACCGGACGTGACTTACCTTAAGGACAATATCAGCAAGGTAAAGGGCTTTGTGATTACCCATGGCCATGAGGACCATATCGGAGCGCTGCCCTATGTGCTCCGGGAGATCAATGCGCCCATCTATGCCACCAGGCTGACCATGGGTATCATTGAGAATAAGCTCAAAGAACATGAGCTGACGAAAAGCGTCAAGCGCAAGGTGGTGAAGTTCGGCCAGTCCATCAATTTAGGACAGCTTCGGGTGGAGTTTATCAAGACCAACCACAGCATTGTGGACGCGGCGGCGCTGGCAATCTACTCCCCGGTAGGGGTGGTGGTGCATACGGGAGACTTTAAGGTTGACTACACACCTGTGTTCGGAGACGCCATAGACCTCCAGCGTTTCGCGGAACTGGGCAAGAAAGGCGTGCTGGCGCTGATGTGTGATTCCACCAATGCGGAGCGGCCCGGATTTACTCCCTCCGAGCGCACCGTGGGCGCCACTTTTGACAATTTATTTGAGGAGCATAAGAATACCAGGATTTTTGTGGCTACCTTTGCCTCCAATGTGGACAGGGTCCAGCAGATCATCAATACTGCGTATAAATTCGGGCGCAAGGTCTGTGTGGACGGGCGCAGCATGGTGAGCATTATTGATACGGCCAGAAACTTAGGCTGTATCAGCATTCCGGACAATACGCTCATTGAGGTGGATCAGATGAAAGATTATCCCAATGAGAAGCAGGTGGTCATCACCACGGGAAGCCAGGGAGAGAGCATGGCGGCCTTAAGCCGCATGGCCAGCGGTATGCACCGAAAGATCAGCATCGGCGCCGGAGATACGGTGATCTTTTCCTCCAACCCCATCCCCGGAAACGAAAAGTCCGTCACCAAGGTGATCAATGAGCTGATCCGCAAGGGTGCGGACGTGATATTCCAGGATGCCCATGTGTCAGGGCATGCCTGCCAGGAGGAGATCAAGCTGCTGTACGCGCTGATCAGACCCAAATATTCCATACCTGTCCACGGGGAGATCAAGCATCTGAAAGCCCAGGCTAAGATTGCCCAGAGCCTGGGAATTGAGAAAGACCATATCTTCATCCTGTCCTCCGGCGATGTGCTGGAGCTGGACAAGGAGCATGCGGACGTAAAAGGCAGGGTTCCCGTGGGAGCGATTCTGGTGGACGGCCTGGGTGTGGGAGATGTGGGAAATGTGGTGCTGCGGGATCGCCAGCATCTGGCGGAGGACGGCATTATGGTAGTGGTCATGAGCCTGGACCGGGTCGGAGAAGAGCTGGTGGCAGGTCCGGATATTGTGTCCAGAGGATTCGTGTATGTAAAGGAATCCGATGAACTGATAGAAGAGGCCAGACAGATTGTGGACGACGCTATCCAGAGATGCCTGGACAGAGGCATAACGGACTGGGGAAAATTAAAGAATACCACAAAGGATGCCCTCAGTGATTATGTCTGGAAAAAGACCAAGAGGCGGCCTATGATATTACCTATTATTATGGAGGTATAAGTGTGAGAAGAAGTTCTAGGCGGCCAAAGGACGCCCGCCAAGAACTTCTAGGCTTGCGAGCGAACAAGTTCGCTTGGCTCGCCAGTCTCACACAGAAGAATGCCCGAAGTGCATGGGCATTCTTCAAGTGCGGCTTTTGCGCTTTGACTTGCACCTTTTCAGTTATTGTTTGTGCCGCTAGAGGCGGTATGACGGGAAGTGTGCAAAGATTTTCTAAGGCTGTAAAGTACACAGTCTAAAGCACCAAGAGCATGGCACTTGAAAATCTAAATTGCACACGTAAGAATGCCTAAAGTGTATGGGCATTCTTCCGGGCTTGGGGACGGAGGATTTTATGAAAGTGACGAGTATTATTGCCGCGGTTATGGGAGCTATCATTCGGGTGGTGATGGCGGTGGCGGTGGTTTATGTGATTTACAGGGGAGCCGGAATCTGCTATGAGTATGGGTACCGTATTTTTACGGAGCCTGCCATATCCACTGGAGAGGGCCGGACAGTGACTGTGACCGTGGAGCCGGAGATGTCGGCTTTTGACATCGGGAAGCTCTTCGAGAGCAGAGGGCTGGTCCGGGACGCAAAGCTTTTCGTGCTGCAGTATTATCTCTCGGAATGCAGGGCGGATGTGGGACCCGGCACTTTTGAGCTGAGCACTGCCATGACAGCGGAAGAGATGATGCAGGCCATGGTGGTGGAGAAAGAGGAAGAGGGCGAGGGCTCATCCTCCGGGGGCGGTAGGGGCGCCGGCAGCTCTTCCGAGACAGCGAACCCGCCTGCGGGAGGGGCCGCGTCCGAGAGCGGCGACACAGGCTCCGATACCCAGGGGCAGGATACGGAGAGCGGAGACGGAACGGAAAGCGGAGCGGGCGCTTAGAGAGGCGTTTTCGTCCGTGTTTTCCACGGGAAGCCCGAGTCCGGAATCCGGAGAGAACCCGGGCATTGGCTGCGGAGACGGAAGCTTTCCGAAAATAAGAGGAGAGCGTATGATCATAGACGAGAGGATGGCGGCCTTTATCGACTCCCTGGACGGGGGGAATACTGCCTTTCTGGATGAAATCGAAAAAGAAGCGCTGGAAAACCGGATTCCTATTGTGCGAAAGTCTACCCAGAGCCTGCTGAAATTTCTGCTGGCGGTAAAGAAACCGGCGAATATTCTGGAGGTGGGCACTGCGGTGGGCTTTTCTGCGCTGTTGATGAGCCAGTATGGGCCAAAGGACTGTCATATCACTACCATTGAAAAATATGAGAAGCGCATTCCCGTGGCAAAGGAGAATTTCAGGCGGGCCGGGAGAGAGGACAGGATTACGCTTTTGGAGGGGGATGCGGCGGAGGTTCTGCAGGGCCTGACGGGAACTTATGATTTTATTTTTATGGATGCGGCCAAAGGACAGTATCTGTATTTCCTGGAAGATTGTTTGCGGCTTTTGGCAGCGGACGGGCTGTTGGTGTCCGACAATGTGCTGCAGGACGGGGATGTGGTGCAGTCCCGGTTTGCGGTGACCAGACGAAACCGCACCATTCATGCCAGAATGCGGGAGTACCTTTATGAGCTGAAGCACCATCCGTTGCTGGAGACTGTGGTGCTGCCTGTGGGAGACGGGGTGACGGTGAGTCTCAAGGTGTGAACGGAATGAAGATTTTCTAAACCCCCAAAGAGGGTGCAGGCAGGGAGCGGACGGACAAAAGGGAGGGGCAGGATTATGGCGCGGAGAAAGAAACCGGAGCTTTTGATGCCGGCGGGCAGCTTAGAGGGGCTGAAGACAGCCGTGATTTTCGGAGCGGATGCGGTATATATTGGGGGGGAGGCCTTTGGGCTGCGGGCAAAGGCGAAGAACTTTTCGCCGGAGGAGATGGCCCGGGGGATTGCATTTGCCCATGAAAGGGGCGTAAAGGTGTATGTGACGGCAAACATACTGGCCCATAACGAGGATCTGGAGGGGGCGGAGGCTTACTTCAGGGAGCTGCGGGATATGAGGCCGGAGCGGTGCGACGGGCTGATTATTTCGGATCCGGGTATGTTCACCGTTGCCAGAGAGGTGTGGCCGGAGGCGGAGATCCATATTTCCACCCAGGCCAACAATACCAACTACGAAACTTACCGGTTCTGGTGGAAGCAGGGGGCGAAGCGGGTGGTAAGCGCCAGGGAGCTGTCTCTGGAAGAAATCCGTGCCATCAGGGAGCGGATACCGGAGGAGATGGAGATAGAAAGCTTTGTGCAGGGCTCTATGTGTATCTCTTACTCCGGGCGCTGTCTTTTGAGCAATTATTTCACCGGACGGGATGCCAACCAGGGCTCCTGTACCCACCCCTGCCGGTGGAAGTATGCGGTGGTGGAGGAGACCAGGCCAGGGGAGTATCTGCCGGTGTATGAAAATGAGAGGGGCACTTATCTTTTTAATTCCAAAGATTTGTGTATGATAGAGCATATACCTGAGCTGGTGGAGGCGGGGATTGACAGTCTGAAAGTAGAGGGGCGTATGAAGACAGCCCTGTATATTGCTACCATGACCCGTACCTACCGGAAAGCCATTGACGATTATTTTACTTCTGAGGAACGGTATCGCGGGAATATGGATTGGTATCGGGAGGAAATCGGAAAGTGTACTTACCGTCAGTTTACCACGGGGTTTTATTTTGGGAAACCTACCCGGGAGACCCAGATTTACGACAACAGCACTTATGTAAACGAGTACATTCATCTGGGAATCATTGAGGAGGTGGCGGCAGGCGGTTCGCTGCCCCGGCTGCAGGAGGCGGAATGGGGCAGGGAGCGCCGGGAGGAAAATGTGCAGGGGTTTTCCGGGCAGCAGAAAACAGAGCCTATGGAGGATGTGGCTCTGGCTCTTTTTGAACAGCGCAACAAATTTTGTGTGGGAGATTTGGTGGAAATCATGAAGCCTGACGGCAGAAATGTCCCCGTCACGGTGGAGGCCATGTATAATGAGGAGGGGGAGGCAGTGGAAAGCTGTCCCCATGCCAGGCAGAAGATTTGGATCAGGCTGTCTGAGGCGCCGGCGCTTTACGATTTGCTGCGGGTGGCAAATGGGGGGAGAGCCCCGAAACCCTGAGCCCAAAAGGCTTTTATTTGCGGTAAATGCGTATATAACGACCGTCATTGACCTGGGTATATCCGAAGTCGTTCTCAATATATTGCATGATCCAACTGTCAGGATCTGCCATGAGCTGCCCATACCAGCAATCTACCAGGATCACATTGGGGGCTTTTTCCGGGAACAGTTCCCAATATTCCAAAAGTCTTTCATCATAGGCAGTGGGATTGACAATGGAGAAATGGGAGATCTCCACATCCTTGAACAGATATTGAATGGTGCTCAGATTGTTCACCTGATCCACCACAATCAATACTTTATCCCCATGCTGCATATATTGCTGCCAGTCTTCATAGTCACAGTTATAGACATAGGGAATCATGTAATTGGAGATGATTCCCGCGGCGGGGCCATTTCGCATAATGCCGGCACTTTGGAGAATATTGTGATAAGAAGCGCCTGAACGCATGGTATACCCTTTCCCCAGGATCGCTGTCAGGCACCACAGCAGAAGTGTAGCATACAGCCATTTGGCAGTGGGAGCGCTTTGCTCCTTTTTTTGATGCTGTTCCAAAACCAGCAGGGCAGCTCCGAAAAAGGCGGCCGGCATGGCATGGGGAATGGAGAGCATCACGGTGAGATCTGTCAGGTAGGCAACGGCCAGCAGAGACACCAGAGCCCCTGCGATGAGATACCGCAGCAAGGAAAACAGAACAGTAGTCTGCAGAGGCTGCTGTTTTCGGTTTTGGGTAAGACACAGTCCGGCCAATGTAAAGGCCGCCAGGTGAAGCTGCATGTTTTCATAGCCTTTGTTTAGGGGGAGCCAGAAAAGCAATTCCAGTCCGCAGGCTAGAATTGTTGCCAAATAGTAATATCGTTCCTTGGGAAGCTTTTTCCATTTTCCCACCCCAAAAGCCAAGGCAAAGCAGGCTGTCCACAGAACAGCCACATATAGGCAACCGGATAGTAGGGAGAATATCTTCTCGCTTAGGGCTAAAGAATGAGTCACATCCCCGTTCAGAATATGGGACAGGGTTGCCAGCAATTCTGCAGGGAAGGTGTAGGTGAAAAGCATACCCAGATATCCCAGGCCGCAGAGGCAGCAGACCAAAGTGACCATTCCCATATCCCGCCATTTATCCTTTCCGGAAAAGCGGAAGCAAAGGAGCAATAAAAAGGGAAAGAGAATCAGGCAAGAGGGATAGGACAGGACATTTAGCACCAATGCCAGGGAAGCGAGAACCAGGTATTGGCGTTTTCTGCCTTTGATATAATACTGAATCAGGCAAAGAGAAAGTAAAGTGTAGAACCACACTTGCATAATACCAAATTCCGGCAGTATAATCTGTTTCGGGATGGTATTGAAATAAATCAGGGCCAGGATCCAGGCATATTTTTTCTCCATTAAGGATTTCAAAACTCTATAGAGGCAGAAACTTACCATAAGGTGGAGAACAGTGCCACACAGCCGCAGATACAGCACCACACCTGTGGTGCCGAACAGCGCAAGATATGGCTTCATCAAAAGGGTACACAAAAAAGCCGAGGATTGATGGGGCTCCCACATATCCAGGAATAACCGGTCTCCCCGGGCATTCCGGTAAGCCATTACTACCTGATATTCCTCGTCCAGACCCAGGGAAAAGAAAACCATTTTGAAAGAGGCCAGGAGGCTCAGGGCTATCAAAAGGATATAGAACCATTTCTGCTTAGTCTTCATGGCAGGACTCCTTTTCACGGACCTCCAGAATTTCATCCACAATATAGGGGGGGCGTGTCCTGGCGGCATCCAGTGTCCGCCAGATATATTCTCCCAGAATGCCTAACATCAGCATGATGACACCTGAGGCGCACAGAACCACGCACATGAGAGAAGCCCAGCCCACAATGGGTGTGCCTTTGGTAAATTTCTCGACGAAGACGCTGACCAAAAGGAGAAAGGCCAGTATATTAAAGAGGATGCCCAGCCCGGACATAAAGCGCAGCGGAAAATAGGAAAAGCTCATTACAGAATCCATAACCAGCTTTACTTTTTTGGAGAGGGTCCAGCGGGATTTCCCGATTTCTCTGTCCTGGCGCACAAAATAGACGGAGTCTGTCTGAAAGCCTGCCCACAGTACCTGCAGAGTCAGGGAAGAATTCTTTTCGTCCAGTCGTTCCAGTACCTGAATCACTTTCCGGTCTATCAGGTAGCAGTCACAACCGCCCACGGGCATATTTTTGTTGACAATTTTGCGGATCAGGGCATAGTATATGTTTGCAAAGAAAACTTTCACCGGATTTTCTTTCCGTTCCTTGCGGACAGCCAGGACTACCTTGTTGCCTTGTTTCCAGCTTTCATACATTTCAAGGATGATGTTGGAATCTTCCTGCAAGTCAGCCTGTTTGGTGACGGCACAGTCGCCGCTGCAGGCGCAGAGCCCGGCAAGAAGCGCCGCGTGTTCCCCGAAATTTCGGGACAGCTTTACCAGTTTAATGTGGGTATCCTGCTGTCGGAGCTGTCTCATAATCTGCCAGGAGTCATCGCCGGAGCCGTCGTCTACGAAGACGATTTCATAGTCTCCCAGCTTTCCCAGAATTTTTTGCTTCATATCTTCATATAAAAGCTTCAAGGTATCCCCATTGTAATACACGGGTATTACAATTGATATTTTACTCATTTTCTCACCATTTCCAAATAATCTGTATAGTTTCGAATGTATTCGCCGGGATCATAATGTTCGTTGGAAAGCACTAAAAGAACCGAGTCCGGGGAAAAATCATACATTTCTTTCCAAACCATGCTTTTTAGATACAGGCCCATCCGGGGTTTGTCCAGGGCCACCACACGACGCTCCAGACCATTGTCGATCAATACCTTGCTGGTACCAGATACGTTTATCATGATGAACTCTGACTTTAGATTGGCATGGCTTCCCCGTACTACTTCACTGTCTGAGCCATAGATATAAAAGATCCGCTTAATGTCAAAGGGGATAGCGATACCACCCTCTACTACCACCAGATTGCCGCGTTCATCGCCTAAATCCGGGAAATTGAAAATATGAATCTGGTCTTCCAGTCTTAACATGGTTGTCAGTTATATCCTCCTCTATGAGAATGAATTGAGGCATTCCAAAATATATTGCTGTTCTTCGACGCGCATTCCTGTGTACATAGGAAGCGAGAGAACGGTAGCGGCATATTCCTCGGTGACGGGCAGTTCCCCTCTCTTATGGCCTAAACCTGCATAGGCTTGCGCCAGATGGGGAGGGATGGGGTAGTGAATGAGGGTGCCGATTTCCCTTTTTGCCAGATAATCCATCAGTTCCTGCCGGCGGCCGGTGCGAATGACATACTGATGCCATACAGACTGGGTGCACTCCCGCTCCATTGGAAGCACAAGGTCTTTTGCAGTGATGCCGGCACTGTATCTGTCTGCCAGCAGACGCCGCTCTGCGGTGATCTCTGCCATGTGTGCCAGACGGATATTTAAGAGGCCGGCCTGGATTTCATCCAGTCTGGAATTTGCGCCTACGACTTTGTTGTAGTACCGCTTCTCGCTGCCATAGTTTCGGAATACCCTTGCATTTTCCGCCAGGCAGGCATTATTGGTGACGATGGCGCCTGCATCCCCAAAAGCCCCAAGATTTTTAGAGGGGTAAAAAGAAAAGCATCCTACATCGCCGAAAGTACCGGTCATTTTGCCCTTGTAAAGGGCGCCATGGGATTGGGCACAGTCTTCTATGAGCTTCAGGCCGTGCTTTTGGCAGAGCCTGGTAATCTTGTCCATATCCGCCACTTGCCCATAGAGATGGACCACCATTACCGCTTTGGTATTTTTCGTAATCTTTTCCTCTATTTTATCAGCGTCAAGCTGGTAATAAACGTCTGGTTCCACAAAAACCGGGAGGGCACCGTTGATGGTAATACCCATGACACTGGCAATATAGGTATTGCCCTGCACGATCACTTCATCCCCAGGGCCTATGCCTAGAAGCCTTACGGCGATCCAAAGGGCGTCCAAGCCGCTGGCCAGGCCCACGCTGTATGCTGCGCCCGTATAAGCGGCAAAGCTTTTTTCAAAGCAGGCCACTTCATCCCCTAGTACATAGCGCCCTGAGCGGAGGACGGAGAGAACCTTTTGCTCAAACTCATCCTGGTATTTAAAAAAACCGTAATCCATACGGTTTGGCATGATCTTCATAGAAACGATGGCCCTTTCTTTCCGGCAGTCCTATGTTCTCTGGCTGCCCATGCTCAGAATAAGGACATCATACCATATATTTCTACTGCTTTCAAGATTTCTGGTGATGTTTTCGGTAGGCCCAGAATTTATTAAGAAAGAAATTAAGGGGGACTGTAAGACATAGATTGAGGAAAGTGGCAATGAAGTGAGGGATGCCAAAGAGACGCTCCTGAATGAAGAGCAGTAAGCCTGCACCGCCTAATTCTGTCAGAGCATAGGAGGCGTATACTTTGGCCAAGGTCTGATACCAGGGCTGGCATTCCCCGTCTTTTGGAGCGAAGACAAAACGACTGTTCAACAAGTATGAAATCAACACTGTAATCAAAAAGGTGATGAGATTACAAATTTGTTCATGGAGATGTAAGCCATAGTAGCATACATTGGTGATGATATAGGATAGGAGGGTATTGAGGACGCCCACCAGGCCAAATTTGGCAAATTGCCGCAAGGATGGGGGGAGCATATGGTAAATGTGTTGTGTTATCCTCTGAAATCTTTGTTTTGCTGTTTCCATGGCAGTTTCTCCTTCCATGCAGTTCCATATTTTTCCCAGTTTACCATGTCCTGATGATTTCGTCCAGATTTTTCAGAATGCTGTCCGGTATATATAGATGAGCTCTTTGTGCATTTTGACGGAACAAAATGGAAACGGGGGGATTGCAGGAATGCGAAATATGGCTGTCCCCCGGGGAAAGGGGCTATCTTTTTGGCGGAAAACGAGAAATGAAATTTGGGTATTGCATTTTTGCGGAAAGTAGGGTATTTTAGTAACAACGAAGCGCCGGTGTCCGGGGAGGGCGGCTGCTTCTGCATAGTGGTATTCGATGAACGAGGAGGTTCCATGGTAAGGTATTACTTTGGAGCTTTTTTTCGTTTCGGGAGGACTGGGCCGGAGGAAAGCTGCGGCGTGGGCTGCAGGATAGACGGAGAAAGACAGAGAGGAGAGTAAAAATGAGCGAGAGATTGAATGTGGAAGAGATTTTTGCCAGTAAAGTATTCACTTTCGGGAAGATGAAAGAGAGGCTGCCCAAAAGCGTATACAAAGAAGTGAGAAAAATCATGGATCAGGGCGGGGAATTGTCCCTGGCGGCTGCGGATGTGGTGGCAAAGGCCATGAAAGACTGGGCTGTGGAAAACGGCGCTACTCATTACACCCACTGGTTCCAGCCTCTCACCGGCATTACGGCGGAGAAGCATGACGCATTTGTCACTCATCCCGACGAGGACGGCAAGATGATTATGGAATTTTCGGGCAAGGAGCTGATTAAGGGTGAGCCGGATGCCTCCTCTTTCCCCTCGGGAGGGCTTCGGGCCACCTTTGAGGCCAGAGGCTATACGGCATGGGACATTACCTCGCCGGCTTTCCTGAAAGAAGACGCCACCGGAGTCATCCTCTGCATTCCCACCGCGTTCTGCTCCTACACCGGGGAGGCCCTGGACAAGAAGACGCCGCTGCTGCGGTCCATGGAGGCCATCAGTGAGCAGGCGTTGCGGATTGTCAGGCTCTTTGGCAATACGGGGGCCACAAAGGTGGTGGCGAGCGTTGGGCCGGAGCAGGAGTATTTCCTTGTGGACCGGGAGAAGTATCTGCAGCGGGAGGATTTGATTTTTGCGGGACGCACGCTGTTCGGCGCTCCTGCGCCTAAGGGGCAGGAGTTGGAGGATCATTATTTCGGCACCATCAGGGAGCGTGTGGGGGCCTATATGAAAGATTTGAATGTGGAGCTGTGGAAGCTGGGGGTCACGGCCAGAACCCAGCACAATGAGGTGGCTCCGGCCCAGCACGAGCTGGCTCCGGTGTATGAGACGACCAATATCGCGGTGGACCACAATCAGTTAGTGATGGAGACCATGAAGAAAGTGGCCGGCCGGCATGGGCTTACCTGTCTGCTTCACGAGAAGCCTTTTGCGGGGGTGAACGGCTCGGGCAAACATAACAACTGGTCTCTGGGGACGGACAATGGGGTAAATCTCCTGGATCCCGGTGAGACACCCAATGAGAATATTCAGTTCCTGCTGGTGCTGGCCTGCATTATCAAGGCAGTGGATGTGCATGCGGACTTGCTGCGGCAGAGCGCGGCGGATGTGGGCAACGACCACAGGCTGGGCGCAAACGAGGCGCCTCCGGCCATCATCTCTATCTTCCTGGGGGAGCAGTTGGAAGATGTGGTGAAGCAGTTGGTGGAGACCGGCGAGGCTGACCATTGCCTGGAGGGCGGCAAACTGGAGACCGGGGTGTCTACCCTGCCGGATCTGGAGAAAGACGCCACGGACAGAAACCGTACATCTCCCTTTGCCTTTACGGGGAATAAATTCGAGTTCCGTATGGTGGGCAGCGCGGATTCTATCGCCAGTCCCAACACTACTCTGAACGCCATTGTGGCGGAGGCTTTCTGCGAGGCTGCGGACAGGCTGGAAAAGGCGGAGGATTTTGAGCTGGCGGTACATGATTTGATTAAGGAATATATGGGAGCTCATCAGAGGATTATCTTCAACGGGGACGGTTATTCCGAGGACTGGGTGGAGGAGGCTGCCAGGCGGGGTCTGCCCAATATCAAGTCCATGGTGGAGGCGGCGTCCACGCTGACCACGGACAAGGCGGTGAAGCTGTTTGAGAAGTTCGGTATCTTTACAAAGGTGGAGCTGGAGTCCAGGGAGGAGATTATATACGAGACCTATGTGAAGACCATCAACATTGAGGCCAATACCATGATGGACATGGCGGGCAAGAAGTATATCCCCGCTGTGATGAAATATACCAAACAATTGGCGGATACGGTTGTGGCCGTCAAGGAAGCAGGGGTGGAGCCTGTTGTACAGGCAAAGCTTCTGGGCGAGGTGAACGGGAAGCTTACGGCAGCCCAGGAGGCTCTGAGCAGACTGCGCCAGGTCACTGCCCGGGCCGCTGCCATGGAAGACACAAAGGCGCAGGCATTCTACTACAAAGACACTGTCAGAGAGGTTATGGAGGAGCTTCGGGCTCCCATTGACACGCTGGAGATGATGGTGGATAAGAGCGTGTGGCCGGTGCCGTCTTATGGGGAATTGACCTTTGAGGTGTAAACGGAATGAAGATTTTCTAAGGGGGCAAGGTTCGTCTTGTATAAGTATTCTTGCGGACTTGCACTGGTTTCCGGCTTGTGAGAATACAAAGAACAGGCGGCAATAATTTGGGATAAGAGGCAGCAGGGCTGCGGCGGAGAGATTTCTGTGCCGGGGCCCTGCTTTTTGTCGGTGGAAGTTTTTTGCGTCTTTGTGTGTCAGCGGACAGAATTGTCCTCTCTCCGGTATTTAATGCGGAGCACCACAAGAGTCCCGCCGCCCGGATTGTCCGTTATCCGCAGGCCGTAGTCCGCCCCGAAGTGCCGTGTCAGGCGCTCATTGATGTTGTAGAGGCCGTATCCTCCCGTTTTGGAGGAAGCGGCGTCGGAATCTTTTTCCCCGGAAAGCCCTCTGCCATTGTCGGAAATTTCGAAGACAATATCGTCGCCCTGGCGGAAATTTCGGATACCGATGAGGCCGCCCTGCCGCATCTCCCGAAAGCCGTGTTTGATACAGTTCTCCACCACCGGCTGCAGAATGATTTTGGGCGTCAGGCAGTCATAGGCGGAGGCATCGATATCCCACCGGACGCGGAACAGATTGGGGAAGCGCATGGTCTCGATCTGCAGATAGCTCTTCACATGTTCCAGTTCATGGCGGATGGTGATGATGCTGTCTCCCTTGTGGAGCCCCAAGCGGAAATAGGTGGCCAGGGTGACGATCATATCGTCTATCTCATACTGGCGGTTCTCCTTTGCTTTCCAACTGATGGAATCCAGGGCATTGTAGATGAAATGGGGATTAATCTGGGACTGGAGGGCGCTTAACTGGGCCTGGTGCTCCTGGTCTTTGGCCTGCTCGATGTCCGCCACCAGCCTGCGGATTTCTCCGGACATTTTGTCAAAGCTGGCTTCCAGGGAGCTGATTTCATTGGCCGGGGACTGGGTCAGGGGCGTACGGTCCTCCAGGGAGAAATGCTCCATGCGGCTGCGCAGCCTGGACAGATGCCGGATGAGCCTGGAGGAAAGCAAGGTGGAAATCCCGAAAGCAATGACCAGAATCAGTCCATAGGAGACAAACAGCAGCACAAGCATCCGGTCCATCCTGCGAAAAAGGGTTTCGTTGGAGAGAATGCAGGTAATGGTCAGGGGGTTTTGGATGGAAGCGTCCTTAAGCTCCCGCTGCATATAGGTCCAGTTGCCCCCGGGCATGGAAAAAAGCTCCCCGGGCAGGTAGAGCCTGGCTCCGATATAGGTCTCATCAGGGTGAAAGAGCACCATGCCGTCGGAGGAGATGAAGAACAGGCTCTGTTCGTCGGAGGAAACGGCGTAGAGGGAGCTTAAGTTGTTCTCGTCCAGGTAGAGGACGGCATAGCCTAAATCCATGTTGCTGGTATAATTGTACAGCTTTCTGCCCACGGCAAAGTAGTTCCTGCTTTGGTAGTACACAGGCCGTGGGGAAAAGGTGAACCGGACATGGCCCAGGGTGTCCGCGAATTGGGCATCCGGCGCAGGGAAGTCGGACGGGTCGGCGCCGAAGCGGTAGAGTTCGCCGTCCGGGCCCAGGTAATCGATAATGGCAGTGATGCCGGTCTGGGTCAGAATGGCATCCATGGCGGAGGCAAGCTCCGCATATCTTTCCTCCCCGGACAGGGAGGTGTCCAGAATCAGACTTTTATACGCCTGATTTGTAATCAACTGCAGATAGGTAAGGTTCAGCTGGAAAATCAGGAGGGAGAAGTTGTTCTCGATTTCGGCGGAGATGGACTCCATATAGCTGTCCGTATATTCCTCCCGGATGGTTCTCCTGGTAAAGCTGTGGATGCTGAGCATGGCCAGGGAGGAGGGAATCATGATGCTCAGGAAGAGGAAAAGCAGGAGAAACCAGCGTATTTTGATGTTACTGGGAGTTTTCATGGAAGACCTCCTCTCGCTGTGCGGAAGTGAATGCGTCAATTTTGCGGTTAAGGGTCTCCAGTTTCTGCACCAGCCCTCGAGTGTAGCGGGAGATAAGGAAAATCACGCACAGGCAGGAGACCAGGAAAATGCCGGCCAGTATCAGTCCCATGGTAAACTGCTTCTGATAAAGGGAGCCGGGGGTAACCATGGTCTGGAGACAAAGCCCGGCCTCCGCCAGGGGAATGCTGATAAAAAAGGAGCCGTAGTCCCTCTGAGTCATGGCTTCCATGGAAAAGGGAATCTTTGTCGGGAACGAGTGCTCTTCGCCGGGTGCATGGGAGAGAAGCGGGCAGAACTGCTCCTGGTCAAGGCGCAGGTACAGCGTGAAATCTTCCGTAAAGGCATTGGGGATAAGGGTACTGTCCTCCAGAAAGGTTTTGGGGTCGATAAACATGGCCAGATGTCCGGCTAAGGCGCCGCTTTTATCCCGCACAGGATGCAGGTACATTAGGCGGAAGTTGAGGCTGGGGCTGGCGGGGATATAGAACCACTTGTCCTGCTCGGACTCTGAGGCGGGAGCGCTTCGGATGGAGGAAATCAAGCCGTCCATATAGGCGCTGTCGGAGGAGAGATAGTAGTAGGCATCCGTGTCCGTAAAAAAGGCGATATTCTTAAAGTCATTGTTGGAGGAGATATATCCCCTGAAAGACCGGGTGAGGGCGGCGTGGAAAGCCACCTGGCTCTCAAAATCCTCGGGCAGGTCAAAGAACAGGGAGGCATTCATAACCTGTTCCAGATGGGCGCTTACGGTCTGAGCCAGCATGTTGTTGATATGGGTGGCTTTCTGCAGATAATCTTCCTGGAGGAACCGGGAATACAGGAAAAAGATGACCACCAGATAGACTGCCACCGCCGAGAGGGATACGGCGGAGACAATATATTTGATTCGGTTACTGAATGTCTGAAACATGGCTTTGCTCCTGTTCTTTGCACTTCGCAAAATTTACTTTGAAGTCCGCTCCCGGTATTCCGAGGGAAGAAGCCCCGTCTGCTTCTTGAATACCTTGCCGAAGTAGTTGGCGTCCGGGTAGCCCGCATAGCGCCCGGCCTCGGAAACCGGACAATCCCTGTCCTGCAACAGCTTACAGGCGGCCTCTATCCGGGTGGACGTGAGGAATTCGCCGATGGTGCCGCCGGTCTCCTGCTTGAAGAGCCGCATCAGATGGTATTTGTTGATGTGGAGCGCATTGGCGATGGTATCCACATTGATGCGCAGGGGGTAGTTGCGATAAATGTATATCTGGGTATCCCTGACGGGTTTGGAGTATTTTGCCGGAATCTGGATGATGATATCTGCGTGGTCAAATACCGCGTCAATGAGCTGCCGGATGTAATCCTGCATTTCGGAAAACAGGTTCATGGAAAACAGTTCCACGGCGGGCAGCGGAGTCCTGCCGAATACCAGCCCCATGGATTCCTGGTTCACCGCGGCCACGGATACAATCTGCATGGCCAGTTGGGCGATGGCATTGCGGACCATGTCCCAGTCGGGGCTTTTCAGGGACTTTAATCTGGCAAAGCAGGCGTGCACCGTCTCCTCCGTCAGGGGGCGGTTTAAGGTGCGGATGCCGGAGACAATCTGAGACAGTTCCCCGGGACCGATAAAGGTGGATGGGGCCGGGGCATCGCGACGGAGCTGGAAGACGTCGCTGTCGGCGGCTGCCCCGGGGCTGTGCCCTGTGACGGAGTCTGTCTCGTGAGAAGCGGAGGCCTGGGGAGGCAAAGGAGGCTGCTTCGGGGACGCACCTGTCCGGAAGTCAGGCCTACCGGCAGGAACACAGCCGCAGCCGTCCAGCAGGCAGCGGGAAGCCTCCAGATAGGCCTCCCGCACAGAAGCGATGTCCGATTTCAGGCCGCTGGCGTCCAAAGTCAGGGCCAGTCCGGTCTTTCTGGTATAGTTCTTCGCCAGTTCCCGGATATTGCCCAGAAGCGTCTCCCGGAGCCGGCGGTCCCGACAGTAAATCAGGGCGGCCATATGGGGATGCCTTTCCTGCTTGCGGCAGACGAAGAAAGGGTCTTCGCCGGGAAATCTTTCCTGGAAAAAGGCCAGGAGGGCATCGTAGGCCCCGTCCTCCGCAGGGGAGGCCGGGGGAGCGTCGCAGTCCCCCTCCTGGGAAAGAGCGGCCCTAGGGCCGTCGATTCGTAAAATCGCCACAAAGAAACTCTCCCCGGGCAGATGCAGCCGGTACTCGGCGGCCAGGGCCGCCACGCTGTCCGCCCCGGAGGGGGAAAGCTGCAGCAGATGGGAGAGAAAATGGGAGGGAATCTCCCGGCGCAGGCTCCACAGCCTGGCCTTGACCCGCTCCAGGGTCTCCAGAAATTCCGAATTCTTCAGGGGCTTCAGCAAATAGGCAAAGGCCCCTCTTTCCATGGCGGATTTGGCGTATTGAAAGTCAGGGTATCCCGACAGGATGATGACCTCCGTGGCGGGATTTAAAGACTTCAAATCCGTAATCAAAGAAAGCCCGTCCCTGCCGTCCATGCAGATATCCGTAATCACCACGTCGGGCAGCATCTTCCTGGCCAGGGCCAGGGCGGAGTCCGCGTCCCCGGCCTCCCCCACCACATGAAAGCCCAGCGAGCCCCAGTCATAGCTGTTTTTCATGCCCCGCAATACATGGATTTCATCGTCTACGAACAGTATCCTGAACAAAGAATTTCCCATTTGCCATTCCCCTCATTTTTATACCCCTATGCCCGCCTCTGGCGGGCGTACCAATCAGAATTTGGAAGTGTACTTCCAAACTTTACAGTTCCTGGGCAGATTATAGCATAAATTTGAGAAAGAGAAAAGGACAGGGAAGAGATTGCGCAGGATATTGCTGTTTTCTGCCACATAATTCCTCTTGCGGCTTGTGCAATATTGCGGTTAGTATAGAGATGTCACTAATTGGTGTTGGCGGAAATTGAGAAAGGAAACAGTATGAGGAGAAAAATGATTGTGAAAAAATGTGGCGCTGTATTGTTGGCGGGGATTCTGGCCATGTCCTGCTTAGGCTGCGGGGAGAAAGAGACTCAGGAAAGTTCCCAGAGCAAGCAGGAGGAAGCATCCGCTTCGAAAGAGTCCTCTGCGTCTGAGGAGACGTCCGCCCCGGAGGAATCCGGCGGGGAAGAAGCCGCCGACGGGGACCAGACACCGGTGGAGATTTCCATCGGCGGGTGGCCGAAGGAAGAGACGGACGCTTCCCGGTATGCCGCAATGGAAAAGAGTAAGGAAGAGTTTGAGGACAAATATCCCTGGATTACTGTCAAGGAGGAGAACTGGGGGTACAGCGTCAGTGAATTCCTGCCTAAGGCTGCGGCTAATCAGCTTCCGGATCTGGGGATGACATATTTCACGGAAGTGAATCGGATCGCGGAGGCGGGATATGCCTCTGACCTGACGGAGATGATGGACAAGTACGGCTACACGGACAAGATAGACGACAATGTAAAAGAACTGGTGACCATTGACGGGAAAATTTATTATGTGCCGGACTATGTGTATACCCTGGGCCTGGTGGCCAACAAAGGCCTGTTTGAAGAGGCCGGGGAGCTGAACGAGGATGGTACCATCCCCTGGCCGGACACCTGGGAGGAGCTGGGAGAGCTGGCGGGAAGAATCAAGGAGAAGACGGGGAAGATTGGCTTCCAGATGCCCACCATGACTAATACCGGCGGATGGCTCTTCACCAATATTGCCTGGTCCTACGGTACGGAATTTCTGAAGCAGGAAGACGGAAAATGGGTGGCGGCCTTTAACAGTGAGGAATGCGCCGCGGCGCTGCAGTTCGTCCATGATTTGAAATGGAAATACAACGCCCTGTCGGACAATCTGTTCGTGGACAGCAATGAATATTACAGCACCTACGGCTCGGAACAGGTGGCTATGATGATCGGCGATTTAAGCTACTCCAACATGGCCTGGTATATCGACCAGTATCAGATGAATCCGGACCACATGGCATGGGGCAAAATGCCCGCAGGTCCTGAGGGACGCTATGCCCTGAGCGGAGGAAACGTCTATATGATTCCCAATAGTGCGGGTCCTGAGAAATATGACGCGCTGTTTAAATGGATGGATCATATCGGTATCGGACCTGAGATGCCCCCCGAGGCAGAGGAGAACTATGATGCCCTGATGAAAGGATACGCAGAGAAAGGCGTACCCGTACTGGACGAGCTGTGGAGTGTTGTATGGAAAGGCGGCGACAGCTATGAGAAGAAGACCGCCATTCACAAAAAGTATGCCAATGCCAATATGGACAACTTCAGAAGCTATCTTGATGATGATGATGTAATCTTCAGGCCGGAGCCCGAAGTCTGCGCCCAGGAGCTGTACAGCATTCTGGACAACTGCATCCAGGAGGTGCTCCAGGACGAGAACGCGGATATCCCTGCCATCCTGGAGAGGGCGGCCAATGATTTCCAGGTCAATTATCTGGACAATGAAAACTGATGCATGGGAAAAGCATTGCAAAGGCTGACGCCGGATAACGGAAAGACAGACTTACGGAACTTGACGCAAAAAGGCAGGTTCGGCCATTCGGGCCGGGCCTGTCTGTCTTTCCGGACGCCGGTCGGCACCGGGAACATGCCGCCACATGGCGAATGGGCGGCGCACAGGCAGGGGAGGCGGACTTCCGGCACCTGCGCATGAGGCAAGCTGCAGAAAGGCGTGGTAACTATGGAGAAAATGAAGAAAGCGAGAAAGCATCTGGCAGGATGGCTTTTGTTCCTGCCGTTCCTGCTGTGCATCCTGTATACCCTCTGGATGCCTACGGTACAGGGCGTCATATGGTCTTTTTTTGAGATGAAAGGATATACCCCTGTGGAGTTCGCAGGGTTTCAGAATTACAGGATCATCATGAGCGATACCGGGTTTATGAGGACCCTGTTCAACACCCTGCTCTATGTATTCTGGTCGCTGATCATCGGGTTCTGGGTGCCCTTTGTGCTGGCGGTGATGCTCAATGAGGTGATTCGGGGGAAAGGATTTTTTCGGTTCGCCATGTATCTGCCCAGCATGGCGCCGGGCATCGCCATATCCATGCTCTGGTACTACATGTACTATCCCAACGGCAGCGGCCTGCTGAACATGCTGCTGGGGTGGTTTGGGGTGGAGCCGAAGACCTGGCTGCAGAATTCGGGTATGACCATTCCGCTGATACTCATCTCCTCCACCTGGAAATCCATGGGCGGCACGTTATTGCTCTACCTGGCGGCGCTGCAAGGGGTGAGCAGGGAGCTCTACGAGGCGGCGCTGGTGGACGGAGCCGGCATCCGGAAGCGCATTCGGTATATAATGCTTCCCCAGGTGTCGGGTATCCTGCTGCTGAATTTCGTGCGGCAGATCATTGCGGTGTTCCAGGTTATGGAGGAGCCCCTGGCCATGACCGGCGGCGGCCCCAACAATGCCTCCATGTCCCTGGGGCTTCTGGCCTACCGCTACGCGTTCCAGTACTTTAAGATTGGAAACGCCCTGGCCGTGAACGTGGTTATGTTCTTGCTGCTGGTGCTGCTGACCATGTTCTATTTTAAACTGGAGAAGAAAGTAAATGTGGAGAGCTGAGAGGAGGCGCCGATTTGAAAGGTAAATTAAAAAGAAAAGAGGAAAACAGGACTAGCATCATTCTGGACGTGGAGATGCGACAGACCAAAGCGAAAGTGATACAGGCCGTGCTGGTGGTCTTCTTTATCTTTATCAGCATGATATTCATTCTGCCGGTGTTCTGGATGCTTCTGTCCTCCTTTAAGGGAACCCGGGAGTTCATGCAGGTGCCGCCCTCTCTGCTGCCGGAGGAGATTGACCTTTCGAAGCTTGCCAGAGTCTGGAAACGGCAGGATTTGGGGGCCTCCTACCTGGCCACTCTGGTGATGATAGTGGGGGATGTGGCTTTTTCCCTGTTCTGCTGCGGCCTGGGGGGATACGTGCTGTCCCGCTTAAAGCCTGCGGGGAGCAAGGCAGTGATGATGGTAGTGCTGTGGTCCATGATGATGCCCGGGAACCTGAGCATGGTGCCTCTGTTCATCAATCTCACCAACGGCCTGTTTGGCATCAACATGATGGACAGCTATCTGCCCCTCTGGATTATGCATGGGGGGAACGCGTTCAACACACTGCTGTTCAAGAGCTTCTTTGACGGGATTTCCACCTCCTATCTGGAGGCGGCGCGGATTGACGGAGGGACGGAGCTGGGGATATTCGCGAAGATTATCATGCCTTTAAGCCGGCCTGTATTCATGTCCGTGGCAATTTTCACGGTGGTGGGCGGATGGGGGACGTTCCTGTGGCCCTCGCTGTTGATTAAGACGAAGTATAAAATGCCCATCGGGCAGACTATCTTAAGCAGCAAAACCTCCATGCCTGTGGACGAGTACCTGATGCTGCTGACCTTTGGACTGGTGCCGCCTATGCTGTTTTTCTGTTTTTTCCAGAAATACATTATGGACGGGATTTCTCTGGGAGGCATTAAGGGGTAAGGGGCCGATATAGGGGCAGACATGTCGGCAGCGGAGGTGCTCTCCCGGAAATCCTGCTTCTTATAAAATGGATGAAGAACAGGAAATGGAGATTGGAAATATGACAGAACAGACGAGGAAAATCGTGATTGAAAAGGAATATGATGTAGTTGTAGTAGGAGGCGGTATGTCGGGAGTCTGCGCCGCCATAGCGGCCGCCAGACACGGGGCCAGGACCGCGCTGGTCCATGACCGGCCTGCGCCGGGAGGGAACGCAGGGGCGGAGATACGGATGCACATCTGCGGCGCCGACTATAACGGTGCCAGACCGGACGCCAGGGAGACGGGCATCCTTATGGAAATCCTCCTGGAGAACAAGCGCAGGAATCCCAACCACTCTTTTTCCGTCTTCGAAACCGTGCTCTGGGAGAAGCTCCGGTTTCAGGAGAACCTGGAGCTGTATCTGAATACCAGGGTGACTGGGACACAGACGGAACGGGCGGATACAAGGCTGACAGAGGGGCGTGAGACTGGGGCGGACCCAGTGCCGGAGATGCCGGGAAAGAAGGGCCGGGAGGGCGCAGAGCGGGGCGAAAAGGCATTGTACGCGGCAGGGGACGCAGGAAAGGAAGCGCAGGCCGCAGAATGGGGCGAAAAGGCATTGTACGCGGCAGGGGATGCAGGAACGGAAGCACAGGCCGCAGAATGGAGGGGAAAGACACCGTGTGCGGCAGAGGGCGCAGAAAGGGAAGCACAGGCCGCAGATGATGCAGAAAAGGAGCCGCAATCCGCCAGAGAGCAGGAACGGCGAAGGATTGCGCGCATACAGGCGATTCAGATGACTACGGAGAAGACATTCCTCTTTGAGGCCAGGCAGTTCGTGGACGCCACAGGGGATGGGTACCTGGCCATGCTTGCGGGGGCGAATGTTATGTCCGGCAGAGAGGGCAGGCAGGTCTTCGGCGAGCCCTCCGCCCCGGAGGAAAGCGACCGCTGCACCATGGGAAATTCTCTGATGTTCCGGGCAGTGGACACAGGGAAGCCCGCACCTTTCATCAGGCCTTTCTGGGCGGAAAAAATGGATCCGGAAAAGCTGGAGGCCAGGTGGATAGGAGAGATTACCAGCGGGTATTGGTGGCTGGAGCTGGGCGGGGATACAAAGGACTGCATCGCGGACAGCGAGGAAATCCGGGACGAACTGCTGGCCGCCCTGTACGGAACCTGGGATTATATCAAAAACAGCGGAAAATACCAGGCGGAAACCTACGCCCTGGACTGGGTGGGATTCCTGCCAGGGAAGCGGGAATCCAGGCGGGTCACAGGGGATTATGTACTCATAGAGCAGGACCTGCGGCAGGGAAAACGCTTTGAGGATGCGGTGGCTTACGGCGGCTGGCCTATGGATATGCATGTGGTGGGCGGCCTGCGGGGCGAGATAGGGGAGGGAAACCGGAATATCTATCTGGATGATGTATACACAATTCCCTATCGCTGCCTATATTCCCACAATGTAGAGAACCTCTTTTTAGGGGGCAGGGCCATCAGCGTGTCCCACATGGCATTCGGTTCCACGCGGGTCATGGGCACCTGCAGTGTAGCAGGCCAGGCCTGCGGCACCGCGGCAGCTCTGGCAGTGAGAATGGGAATCACACCCAGGGAAATAGGAGCCCGCATTGGTCTGCTTCAGCAGACCCTGCTCAAGGACGACTGCTATATCCCTGGGGTAGGAAATCAGGATATCGGTGATAAGTTGCTGGGACTTCACAGTGTAACCTGCTCCTCGGAACAAAAAGACGGGCTTTGTGCCAATGTTACAAACGGTGTTAGCAGACGGGTTGGGCAGGAAAGCAACTGTTGGATTTCCAGGGAAATAGGGAAGAATGGAGAGTGGATTGCAGTGACGCTGCCTGGGGCCGCTCAATTAAGAGAAATCCATATTAAATTCGACCCTAACCTGACCAAACCCATTATGCCCTCCCTGTCTCATGCACAGAGACAAATGCAGGTGGAGGGCATGCCCCGTGAGCTGGCAAGAGACTACAAAGTCGAATTGCTTTCCGGCAAGCAGTGCCTGTGGCAGGAGACAGTGAAAGAAAACGGGCAGCGATTTCGGATTCACAGACTTCCCCGGGACATTGCCGGGGACTGTATCCGCATAACCGTGACTGCTACCCATGGGGATGCTTTTGCCAGGGTATTTGAAATAAGGGCATATTGAGAGAAAAGCTTTTGCCGGGAGTGGATTCCGGTGTATCGGATGGGTACATTTTGGGAGGGAGAACATGAAACGATATAATTTAATTGTAGTCGGCGGAGGCCTGACCGGTGTGGCGGCAGCGGTAGCAGCGGCAAGAGAGGGGCTGGAGGTGCTTTTGATAGAGCGTACCGGATCTCTGGGCGGCGCCATGTCCAACAGCTTAGTCTATCCTTTTATGCAATATTGGGATAAAGATCCTGCAAACGGAAAAACCAGGTGTCTCAGCGCAGGGATTTTTACAGAAATGAGGAGACGGCAGCTGGAGAAAGCAGCCGGTAGCCCGACGGATGCTTTCCGGAGCGTGTCCGGTGGGACAGATACAAGTGCAGGCGTATCCCAGGACACTGCCTGCCGAGACCTGGAGCCGGAGCGCTTCCAACTGGAGCCGGAATACTTCAAGCTGGTATTGGACGACATGGTGACGGAAGCAGGGGTGGACTTGCTGTTCCATGGAACTGTCTGCCGGGTGGCATCGGAGAAAAGAATTCTAAAATCCGTTGAAATCTATACGAAATCAGGAATATTTCGCACGGGCAATGTGGACATGGAATTGTTTGGGCAGGAACGGCGTTCCTTTCCGGACTTGCACCAATTATTCTTGAAAACAGAACTGCGTTCTGTTGTACTTGACGCCAGAAATTGTGTTCTGATGTATGCGCCGTTGAAGCGGCATGTTTGGAAGTGCGAGAATAAGGGAGAGATATAAGGAGTATGGACATGAAAAAGGATTTATCATACCTGACCAGGCATTATGATGCTAAAATCGAGAAAATAAGAAAAATCAATGCGCCCCTTAATTTTATATTTTATACAGACCCCCATAACCGCCTGTCCCAATGGGACTGCCCCAAGCACCCTGAGTATGCGCCGGATGACTTTGAGTCGGCAGTGGATACAGTGGCTTCCATGCAGTACATTATAGACAGACTGCCGAACCTCCAATGCGTGGTCTGCGGCGGCGATTTGGGCAATGACTACGATGACGACCCACAGAAAGCCCATGCCTCCATTGAGGAAATGATGGAGGCGCTGTACGCTCTCTCGATACCGGTGCACTGCTGCATCGGCAACCATGACGACTGTGCCACCACATCCTGTTTAGAGCCGTTCAAGAGCTTTCCGCAGTTCCCGGGCGAAAAAAAGCCGCCGGTTTCAGAGTATCTTCTGTATCCTGAGGATTTACACCGTATTTGCATGAGATACAATCCCGCCAGTGAGAATTATTATTACTGGGATTTTGAGGATGTGGGATACCGCTTTCTGTTCCTGAACACATCGGACTGCGTCTATGGTATGGACCGTTTCGGAAACCCCGTCTATCCGGTAAATGAATGCGCCATTTCCGCAAAACAGGTGTCCTGGTTTCAGAAAGTTGTGCAGACAGATAAAAAAGTCCTGGTATTTTCCCATGCCCCCATAAAATCCCGGGGACATTTTCCGGACTGCCTGTCTCCTTATGACAAAGTCATAAACGGCGGCTGGCTCTGGAACGAAATGCAGAAAGCGGACAATGTAATCGCTGCATTTGCGGGCCATCTGCACTATGACAACCTTGTCTACGATGGCAAAATCGTGGCCATAGATACCCAAAGCGGCTCCGGCCTGTACAGGGGCCAGTGGGATCCCGCATGCCCCGCAAGAGAATACGGCACAATAACGGAGACTGCCTTTGACCTGGTTTCCATCCGGGGGCAGGTGATTTACTGTACCAGGTTCGGGGCCGGGGAGGACAGGATAGCCAGGATTCTCAGGTCTTAGAGGCGCTGCGGTCTTGGAGACGCAAATTGCGGCCTGAACCGTCATTCTGAATTAAAATAGTTTGCGGTCCCTACGGCTTGCTGCATACGGTGGGGAGTTTCACAGTTCATTGTGAGCGCATTGCGGTTTCATCGTCCCCGAAAAATAGATTGCCAGCCCCGGCATGCTATGCTATACTTTCTACATACCATTTCATAATTCAGGGCAGAACGTAAAGCTGCCCTGAATGTGATTTTTTCAAAAAACGCTTTCCCAAAGCAGGGGATGGAAAGGATGCGGAAATGCTGAGGACGTTAAGAGAAAAGCCAAAGTGGATGCTGTTAATTCTGGGGGGAGTGCCGGTCAGCATAAAGCGTATTTTTACAGACTATAATACAGACTGTGAATATGCCGTTGTGCTCTCCTATCGTATGCTTGCATTCTTTTAGGAGAACAAAAAAGTGAGGAGCAAAAATTGGAGCAAAAATTTGAAAAATTTTGCATTAAGGTATTGCAAATTGGAAATACTTCGTGTATAATATTTCAAGTAACAGGACATAGGGCTATCGCCAAACGGTAAGGCAACGGACTCTGACTCCGTCATTTCAAGGTTCGAATCCTTGTAGCCCTGCTATAAAACCCCCGGTGGAGAAATTCATCGGGGTGTTTTTATGCAGTAAAATCAAGGGTTGGCGGGCTTTGGGGCTGTGAATTATTCTGTGGGCATGAAAAATGCCGCCAGTAACATTTTACTGGTTTTTCGGTAAAAATCCTCCTTTTTGAGAATGGATAGGTCAATTCATAGGTCAATTTATATTGTATGTCAATGAAACTTGCAGTAACCTACAACAAAGCCACCATTGTTTTGGTGGCTTTAAGACCGCCAGCTATATATGCATGTCTGCGACGGGTTTGTAAATTCTGGCGGTACTGAGTATAAAATGGCGGGTAAGGCCGGATAACAGCGGGATTCATGGTGATTTTTAATAGTAGTTCCCTTAAATGGGCATTTATCTGTAAGGCAGACGGTTGATAAAGTCAACTATATCCTCTTTTTTGATCAGATACCGTCTGTCAAGGACCAGGGCGCGCAACCGCCCGGATTGGATATGGTCTAATATCCGGTTCTTTCCCATGTGCAATATTTCCTGAGCCTGTCTTCTTGTCAATAGCTCCGGGTAATCTTCTAACATATCTTTTCGGTCTCCTTATGTCTTTAGAAAATATTGGCCGATACTGGCCCGACTGGTTTGTACCGGTTTGAGATTGGTTGTCTCGGGCTTCTGTAACTTTAGTTCCGGCTGAATTTTCCGGCCAGGTAATCTCTGAAATCATTGGCTTTAATCTGCCATTTGCCGCCAATCTTCTGGGCGGGAAGCTGCCCGGACTGTATAAGCCTGTATGCGGTGGTCTTTCCTATGTGCAGGATAGGGCAGATGTCTTCCAGTAATAAAAGTTCTTCGTTCGTCATTTCGGTGGCTCCTTTCTTTTTATTTCAGTGTTCAGGGAAAATTAATATCAAATAATTTCATACAAAACAGGGTAAGTAAACATGTTGATGGATGGTGTTAAATATTATCAGCCATAAACAATAGAGTAAGATGCTGTCTGCCAGTATGGCAGTGTACAGCAAATTTGCAGGCGGAAAAATGTGTTACATAAAAAATTGCCAGAAATGCAGAGTTTATGAGGGGTTCAAGAAATTTCTGGCTAAAAAGCGGCTAATAATTGCGGTTCCTGCTAAAGGGAACCTGAAAGGAGTATCTGAGTGAAGAAGTCAATGAATAGTATCAATAGATGCAAAAAGGACAAAAACGATTGTAAGAACGAAGACCACAAGAACAAGAAGGCTCAGCTAAATATCCGTTTATCGCAGACTGAGAAGAGGAGGTTGAAAAGAAAGGCTATAAAGAATGGTTTAAATCTATCGGAATATATCCGGGCCATGTTGTCTGAAGGAGACAGAAAACAGCAAAGCCCGGGGATGGTGAGCCAATATGTTGTTATATGCCAGGATATATTGAATATCGTTCAGGAAAAGTATAGCTGTGAGGATAATAGTATGTTAGAGGAAAACGAGGAGGGACTAAGATGGAAATTGAGGGCAAGGTTCTTTTGACAGTTTCAGACTTAAGAAAAGTGCTCCATTTGGGAAGGGACAGATGCTATGATTTGATGCACAACCCGGCGTTCCTTTCTATACGTATTGGACACCAATATTTTGTGCAGACCAAGGCACTGCTTAAGTGGCTGGACAGCTATCAGGGGAAAGAATTTCTACTTTGACAAATCCAGAGTATACGCCCGCCATATGACGACATGGCGGGCGTGACTCATGACAATAGAGTCCACGCTCTGCGAGGATTTTATTACTTTTAAAGGAGTGTGATAAATATGGACGGGAAAAAGCGCAATGCAAAAGGGGAAGGAACATTCATTCAGAATAAAAACGGAACCATTACCCATAAACTCAATGTGGGAAGACGGTGGGATGGGCGTCCTAAAGTCTTGACGGTAACCTGTGAAACCAGAGCGGCATGCATCAAAGAGATGAGGAAAAAAGCTGTAGAATGGAACGCATCACAAGATACTGCAAAACAAATGGCCAAGGGGACTGTAGGCGACCTGTGTTGGAAACATCTGGAGTACCAGGTCGGGCATGATGAGCTTAAGCCAAAATCCCGCGACAGGAGGGAGACCACTATAAAGTGCCATATCGAGGCATATGCGTTGGGGCGGATGCAGGTACAGGCAATTGGAATGTCCGATATCGAAAAGCATATTGCCATTCTGCTGAATGAAGATAGACTATCGGATTCCTCCGTTAAGAAAGTGGTGGATGTACTGAATGCCGCGTATGCCTGGGCAGTTTTGCAGGGAAAGGCTTCGACGAACCCCGTTGCTCCAATTAAGGAAACATTGATGAAAAGAATCATGAGGAAACACGCTAAAACGGTGGAAGAACCGGATGTCGTTGTTCTGTCCGAGGAAGAAGAAAAAAGGTTTGTAAAGGAAGCGCTTGCTGTAAATGAGACCGGTGGTTATAAGTATCCGGCCGGACTATATGGTTTGCTATTGCTTTACACAGGAATTCGTGTCGGGGAGGCTTTGGCATTAAGATTTCGCGACTATAACTCAGATCTTGGGATTTTGAAAATCTATAAAAGCGCTTCCATGGTTCGGAACCATGCCGAAACGGCGGATAAACGGCAGATTATGGTAGAAGGGACGACTAAGAACCAACAGGCCAGAAACATTATGCTGAATTCGGATGCGAGGAATATCCTGGAGCTTATCCGCAGGAATGCAAAGGACTGCTCGCCGGATGCGCTGGTGATTACGACCAAAACAGGGAGACAGAACACGGCGACCAATCTGCAGCACAGGATGAAGGTGATTTTCCACAATGCGGGGCTGGATTCCTATTCGGGAGGACTACACATATTTCGTCGAACATTCGCAACAAATATGTATGATGCCGGAGCCCGCGTGGAAGAGATTGCCGCTTATATCGGAGACCTTGAGTCCACGACACGGCGATATTACATAGCTATCAGGAAAAAGGTGAGCGTACAGGGCATAGAAAAGCAGATTGTGCCTCTGCCTGATTCCATCAGGGAAAAGAAGTAAATTAATAAGGAATTACCTGTAACGCGAATGCCAGGTAATTCCTTGTTTTTGTTGTATTTCATGGTGTTTTAGATTATAATTTAAGAAGAAGCCGCAGGGGATTAAGTGAGATGGTTCTTTGGAGAATCATAATTTCGGAACAGGTTGCAATACTAATTCGGCAGAGCTGTTTAAGGAAAGCCTTAAGAGAGTGGCAGAAATGGAGAGGAGATTCATGCCACAGAAAGGCATTGTGCCTACTTGTGATTCCATGTGCGCTGAAGCGAACAAAATTATGGTATACTGGGAAATATGGGGAAGGAGATGCGCAATGCGTGAGAAAAAGCGGGTTTTGAAGCCCGACACTGTGCTGAAAAATTATTGGAACGATAACGAACGGTTTGCTGATTTTTTCAATGCTGTGTTGTTCCATGGAGAGCAGAGGATATTTCCGGAAGAATTGGAGGAACTTGACACGGAGGAGTCCACTGTATTAGAACACCGCGAGTATGCGGAATCTATTGCGGCTTCAAGAGACAGCGTTAAGGTCAGGAAGAAGTCTTCTGCGTTGGGTGTGGAATTTGTGATTCTGGGAATGGAAAATCAGGGACATATTCATTATGCCATGCCAATGAGAGTTATGGGATATGACTATGGATTTTATAAGAAGCAATATGACAGCAACGCAAAAAGGTATAAAACAGCAGAAGGATTGAGTGAGGATGAATATCTATCCAAAATGCGTGAGACAGATAAACTGATACCCGTTATCACAGTGGTTGTCTATTATGGCGAAAAACCCTGGAATGGAGCAGCTTCATTGCATGGGATGCTGAACATTCCTGAGGAGGTTGCACAATATGTGAACGACTATAAGATAATACTTGTGGAAGCCAGGCAGAATGAATATAAATTCCATAATGTGGATAATAAGGATTTCTTTAATCTGCTGCGAATTCTTCTGGATAACAGTAAACCATTTAACGAGGTAAAAGAAGAAGCCATAGAGTATACAAAAAAGCATGATGTGGAGAAAGCAGTGGTAATGACGGTTGCGGGTGCGGCGAATTGTAAGCTGAACTATGAATTGAAAGGAGATGGCGGTATGTGGACTGTTTTTGAAGAGACCCAAAATGAGGGGAGAATCAGGGGCATTATTGAAATGGGGATTGAATGTGGATTATCTGAGGAAGACATTTTGGAGAAGCTGGAGCATAAACTGAATGTGTCCCGGAAGAAAGCACAGGAGTATTTTCAGAAGTATGCAGCGGAGACAGTGTAGTCAGGGGGAATGCACGATCATGACGAATTCACAGGCATGGGACTACGCAATAGGAATGATTAAGGTAGATGGGCTGGAACCTACGGAAGATTTTAAAAAGTATAGTCGATAGATTATTCCATAGATTATTTTATCGGCAGGGCGACTTGAAAACCTTTGATTTCCCTGGCCCCAAACCCCAAAGAACAACGGACTCTGACTCCGTCATTTCAAGGTTCGAATCCTTGTAGCCCTGTTGCAGACAGGGGTTGCCCTGCTAGAGAGAGACCTCCGGAGAGAAATCTTTGGAGGTTTTTTCATGCCTGGGAAATGTGATGTTTACTGGGGTTGCGGGTGTTTTGACTTTTTGGCGGGGAAGATTTTGTCGGCTTTTCGAGAAAACTGTCATGATAGGAATTGTGCGGCTTTTCGTATTTTTTAGGACTTTTCAGATGGGACAGGTCAATTCATAGGTCAATTGAAAATCCGGGTTTTGCCAGTAAATATGAGGGTTCTGGGGTATTTGGGTGAAAAAAGTCGGAAAATATATTTTAAGGGACGGATTGGGGGTTTTTCGTTGCGACTTTCATAAGAGAAAAAAAGTAAAGCTATTTTTTGGTAACTCATGAAAGGCTTCAATATGCCAGGTGCAACTATGCCAGGTGCAACTATGCCAGGTGATTCTTGTTTTTGTTGCATTTTAGGGTGTCTTAGATTATAATTAAATAAAAAGCTGTAGCGGAGCTGGAGGAAAGTAGCTGTAGCATAAACTGAACATATCCCGGCAGAGGGCACAGGAGTATTTTCAGAAGTATGCAGCTGAGACAGTGTAGTCGGGGAGAGTGCTGCGAAGAAATAGGTGCCCACAGTCCTCTGTCAATTACCAGCAGTTGCGCGCAAGTGAGAACGGCACTTACGCCTGCATACAATAACCCTGAAAGGAAGTGTTGCTATGGCACCAGCATTGGCACAAGAGAAATTTTATACCATTGACGATATCTACAGTCTGCAGGAAGGCAGCAGGGCTGAACTGATTGACGGCCAGATATACTATATGGCCCCGCCCAGCAGAAAGCATCAAGACATCTTATCATTCCTTCATCTGGCAATTGGAAACCATATAGCCAGCAATAATGGCGAATACAAAGTATATCCTGCTCCTTTTGCCGTGTTCTTATTTGCAGACGATTCCAAATATCTGGAGCCGGATATATCCGTAATCTGTGATAAAGGAAAGCTGGATGACCAGGGCTGCAAGGGAGCTCCAGACTGGGTGATAGAAATCGTATCCTCTGGCAGCCGCCCTATGGATTACTATACAAAATTGTCCCTGTACCGTTCCGCTGGCGTAAGGGAGTATTGGATTGTGGATCCTATGAAGCAAACTGTCCTGGTATATGATATGGAGCATGATTCGGCTCCTGCCATATATTCATTTACTGATAGCATCAAAGCCAACATCTATGATGACTTATGGATTGATTTCCGAAAATTGAATCTGTAGCCTGGCAGGAACCAGTTTTTTGAAGAAATTAATTCAAGGAGTTGGCGTACGATTATGAAAGGACAGATGAAGAAGTATAAGGAGAGCCTTAGTTCCAAAGATAAAGTTGGATATGATGGGGCTGGCGAAATATGCAAGAGAAAGAGGGGTTGCGCCGATTGATTTGACGCAAGAGGAAAGAGAACGTTTTAGAATGCCTATGGTTTAGGGGTAGACATAATCCATAGTTTCGCAATTAAATTCTGCTTATTTTGCGGAAGAATGAGAAAAACAAAACAGGGTCTGCCCTGCCGGGGAACCTCCGAAGAGTGATTTTCGGAGGTTTTTCATGCCTTGAAAACGCGATGTTTACTGGGTGTAGGTGTTTCTGTTAAGCTTTGAGAGATTCCCGATAATGTGGCGAGCTTAAATTGCAGTTGTCCTTATCTTGTTGCTTGGCTTTAAGCTGATGAAGAAAAACAATAAAAAACTGCCTTTGATAGCTGCAATTATATTGGCGGTTGTAATGGCGATTGTAGGAATTTCATCTATACCTGATAAAAAGATGGATAATGCTGAAAAAGCTGCCACTGAGATGAATGACGATATAGAAGAGATTCCATCGTCTGTTGATGGGGGATTCATGACAGAGAAAGAGAGGGAAGAAGCGCAAAGTGTTCAGGAAGAAGATGAGCGCTTGGAAACCGAAAGGGAAGAGTACCTGCAAAATTGGAATGCAGTGAATTTTCTGTTTATTGCAATAATTATTATGCTGACGGAACAGTCGCGGATGGCAATTGGTTAGATTTTGCTGCTGAATACTATCAATAACATAGCTATATTTTGGACTTGGCTTACTTAGATGGAGTTTCATAAAAGCCGCTTAATCGGCAAGCGGAAACTGTCCGATTAATGTGTTGGCTATGATTATGGCAGCTTTATATTGGACACAAACTGGTGGATGCGTGCGTGTTCAACCTTAGCCAGATTGGGGAGCTGTGCCGTGTAGTGGATGATAAGTATACAAAGATGCATCCAGAAATGATTTACGAGCTTCTGGCCGGGGATTGGCATGGAATTAGCACCGAAATTAGCACCGAATTCTTCTTTCTGCTTGCCAATTCCCAGCCTTTATGCTACCATGTATTTGTTACCAAAATATAAAGAAATAAAGTTTTTATGAAAGAGGAGGGCTTACCATGCAGAAGAACGGAAGATATCAGAACAAAATAGAGGAACTGACAATCAAAGGTACAGCGCTCCGCAAGTATGATAGATAGTTTTGTCGCGATTAGGTTATTCCTGGCACCCAACAAAACTTTTATAAGATATTCTTGCTGCTGCGGCACCTTTGGGGTGCTTTTTTTGCGCCCATTTTTAAGGAGACGAAAATCATATGAAAACAGTAAAAGGCATTTACGCCGAAGCAAAAATATTTACGGACGACGTGGAACAGTACGCGGAGGCCCAGGTAAAAATGATATGCGACAACCAGGTGGCGGAGGGCAGCAGAATACGTCTCATGCCGGATATCCATCCCGGCAAGGTGGGGCCTATCGGTTTAGCCATGACTGTCACAGACAAGATAATGCCCCAGCTTCTGGGGGTGGACATCGGCTGTGGCATGACCTGTGTAAAATTGAATAGGAATGCAGTAGAGTTCCAGAAGCTGGACCGGGTCATCCGGGAGAATGTGCCGTCAGGGTTCGCCATAAGGAAGGAGCCGCACCATATGGCGGCGGAATTCCCCTATGAAAAGCTTCACTGCGCCAGGCATGTCAACAGGCCGAAAGCAGAGCGGAGCCTGGGTACCCTTGGCGGCGGCAACCATTTTCTGGAGCTTGACAGGGGAGAGGACGGAAGCCTGTATCTGGTGGTGCACACGGGCAGCAGGCATCTGGGGGAAGAGGTGGCGGAGCATTATACGAAGCTTGCCCATACATCCCTGAAAGCGCAGGGGCTGGAGGTGCCCTATTACATGAGCTATCTGGAGAGGGACGAAAAGGAAAACTACATGGAGGACGTGCATACCGTTCAGGGCTATGCCGAACTGAACAGACAGATCATTGTCAGGGAAATCCTGAAAGGGATGAAATGGAAAGCGGTGGAGCAGTTCTCGGTAGCGCATAATTATCTGGATGCTTCCGGAGTGCTCCGCAAGGGGGCCATCGCCGCCGAAGAGGGAGCCAGGGTAATCATTCCGGCAAACATGCGGGACGGCATGATTCTGGGCATCGGATTGGGGAACGAAGATTGGAACTGCTCTGCGCCCCACGGTTCCGGCAGGAGGCTGAAGCGTGAGGAGGTAAAAAGCCGGTATACCATATGGGACTTCAAAAAAGAAATGAAAGGCATCTACAGCAGCTGCGTAGGGGCGGACACATTGGACGAGGCCCCCTTTGCCTACCGTTCCATTGAGGAGATTGCGGAACGAATCGGAGATACCGTCCGGATAACACGGACACTGAAGCCGGTCTATAATTACAAGGCCGGGAGCAGGGAGCAGTCGCGGAGTAAATCCTGAAATCGTAATATGTGAAATGCAGAAAAGCAAAATGCAGAAAAGCAAAATGGATGGCAGTATTTGCCTATACTTGAAGAGCAAGCATGCAATGAAATGAAAATTGAGAGGTACAAGTTTATGATAGTTCAGATCAGCGCAGGACAGGGGCCCGCCGAATGCCAGCTGGCGGTGGCGAAGCTGTTCGAGGCGCTAAAAAGAGAATATGGGAATTTCGAAACCCTGTCAGAGACCAAAGGCCATGAGAGGGGCTGCCTGGATTCCATCCGTTTCCGGACGGAGCATGACCTAAGCGGCCTGGAGGGAACGGTGCTATGGATTTGCAGGAGCCCTTTCCGCAGGAACCATAAAAGGAAGAATTGGTATGTGGACGTGAGCATCGTCCCGGAGGCCGCTCAGGTGACGACAGATGGGGAATACCGCATCGAGAAGTTCCACTGCGGCGGGAATGGAGGTCAGAACGTGAACAAGGTGGAGACCGGCGTGCGGGTCATCCACATCCCTACCGGAACCGTGGTCCAGTCCACAGAGGAGAGGAGCCAGTTCCGGAATAAGCGCAGGGCCATGGAGCGGATGCGGGAGAAGCTTGCCGGCCTGCAGCAGGAGCAGCGGGAACGGCAGGCTGGTGCCGCCTGGATGGAGCACTACCGCATCGTCAGGGGGAACCCGGTGCGGACTTATGAAGGGGAGCGGTTCCTGTTGAAAGAGAGGAAAGATGGGGATGCCGATATAGGAGCATAATGCAAAAGTACCAGAAAAAATTTTCTTTTTCCTGCGACGATGTTACCCGGTCATACGAATATATCAATAGGGAAAGGCGGTGAGGCCATGGAGCAGGAGAACAAGTGGATACGGGACATCCAGCGCAGCGGCTCCTGTCAGGCGGCGGAGCGGCTGGTGGAGCGGTACTACGACGAGATATACGTTTTTGTATACCGCCAGACCGGGCACAAGGAGGACGCCATGGACCTGACCCAGAGCGTCTTCCTGGCAGTTCTCCGGGCACTTCCATCCTACGACCCGAAGAAAGCTGCTTTCCGCACCTGGCTCTACCGTATCGCCGCAAATAAAGTCATTGATGCCCGCCGCCGATTCCGACCCGTAACTACGCCGCTGGAGGAAATCGAATTGCCTGTTCAAGAGGGCTTTGTCTCCCAAATCCACGACCGGGAGTTGCTGAAGCAAATCGAGGACTATGTGTCCGGGCTGCCTCCCTCGCTCCAGGCCGTGTTCCGTCTGCGGCTCTATGGAGAACAGAGCTTCAGCGAAATCGCCGCTACCCTGGGGCAGTCAGAGACGGCAATAAAGAGCCAATACTATCGCCTTTTAGGGCGGATCAGAGAGGAGTTTGATACTTATGAATGAAAAAATCCCCATGCCGACAGGGGCGGAACGGCAAGCGGCTATCCGGCGCATTGTGGAGTTGAGTGGGGCAAAACAGCGGGCCAAACGGCGGAGCGTTCCCCTGTCTGTGGTGTTCTTTGGTGTGGAGGACTGCCTGTTCCTAACTGTGTTGGCGGCACTGCTGTGTCTGATTCCGGGGGCGGCGGTGGCCCGCTCCGCGCTCCTGGCACCGCTACTGTTTCTGTTCTCCCCCGCCCTATACGCCGCCCTCTACCTGCTGACTGCCTGGAAAGACGCGGTCAGCGGCATCGGGGAGTGGCGGCGAACGTGTCGGCTCTCGTCCTGGACCCTGCTGGCCCTGCGGATGCTGGTGTTCGGCGGACTGGCGGTAGCCCTGTGCGTTTCCGCCAATATCCTGCTGTGGCTGGCATCTGGGCGGAGCTGGTCCCTGGCCTGGATGCTGGGGCTGTCCTTTTCCAGTCTGTTTCTCTACGCTGCCCTGACCCTGTTCTGCCTGAAATTCCGCCGGGGGATGGTATTCCCGCCGGTGGCATGGGGGTTGGCCGGACTGGTTTTGGCGGCGTGTGGCTGGAGTGAAGAACTGCTGCTTAGGGTTCCTGTCCTGGTATTCTTTATCCTGGCCACCGCAGGGTTGGCCTACTGTGTTTTGACTCTGGAGCGGATGCTCCGCTATCCTGACCGAGGAGGCCGTTTCTATGCTTACAGTTGAACATATCACCAAACAATATGGCAATTTTACCGCTCTGGAAGACATCTCTCTCCAATTCTCCGCCGGGGTCTACGGTCTGCTGGCTCCCAACGGGGCGGGCAAGACCACCCTCATAAAAATGCTCACTACTCTGCTGTTCCCCACCTCCGGGCAGATTTTGTGGGAGGGGGAGGACATTCACGCCCTGGACGAGGAGTACCGGGGGCTGTTGGGTTACCTGCCCCAGGAGTTTGGCTACTACCCCGGCTATACCCCCCGGCAGTTCCTGCACTACGCCGCCGCCCTCCAGTGCATCCCCAAAAAAGAGGCCCACAGGCGAATCAGCGAGCTTCTGAAATTAGTAGGATTATCTGAGGCAGAACATAAAAAAATGCGGCAGTTATCCGGCGGGATGCGCCAGCGGGTGGGCATCGCCCAAGCCATGCTCAACGACCCGCGGCTGCTGATTCTGGACGAGCCCACCGCCGGTCTGGACCCCAGAGAGCGGGTGCGGTTCCGAAACCTGATCCACTCCCTGGCGGAGGATCGCATTGTCATCCTCTCCACCCACATCGTCTCCGATATTGAGACCATCGCCGGGCAGATCGTCATGCTCCGGGACCATAAGCTGTTCTGCTGTGACAGCCCGGCGGGCATCTGCGGCAAGATGAAGGGTAGGGTGTTCGAGGTCCCGGCGGGGACTGCTTTGGAAGAAAACCAGTTCCTCCTCAGTGAGCGGCAGGGGGAACAGGGGACTGTCCTGCGTATTTTCTGCGATACCCCGCCCCGGGGAGCCGGCCCGGTGACGCCCGGTTTGGAGGACGCTTTCCTGGCCATCTACCGGGAGGGACAGGTATGAGGTTGCTGCGGTATGAGTGGAGCAAGCTGGCCCGCCTGCCCGCCCTCTGGGGCGTGTTGGCCTTGTGTCTGGTCTTCAACTGCCTGCTCATTGGCAGCGGCGGCCGCTGGCGGTGGGAGTGGAACGAGGCCGCCGCTATGACCGGCAGGCTGGGCCAGCGGGTGGATACCGGATTTCTGGATGGACTGCGGCAGCAGCCCCAGTCGGAGTACCGGGACTATTTGCTGTCCGCCGCGGAGGGCATGACGGACATCTATGCCGACTACGACTTGCGGCCCCTTGTAGATTATTACACCGGCTATGTCAAAAGCTCTCCTAAAGCCGCCGCCCTGATGGAGCGCAAATATGAACAGCTGGCGGAGCGGGTCGCTCACCTGTCGGAGACGGGAGCGGCCATGGACTGGTACAGCGGGCCGATTACCCATAACGTCCACCAGTTCCTCTACGGTGTGCTGATGCGGGCCGTCCTCACCGAGGGGGCAGTGCTGGGGGTGCTGTCCATGCTGTTCCTGCTGGGCTATGAGAACCAGCAGCGGACGGCGGCGGGGGTGTACGCCTCCCGCACCGGGCGAAGGCTGTGCCGCTGGAAGGTGCTGGCCGGAATCACTTGGGCGCTGGTGGTGTATCTGCTGCTGGCGGCGGTCACGCTGGGGGTGTTTCTGCTGTTCTGGGACTGGAGCGGCGTCTGGGGCGGCAGCGTGTCCAGCCAGTTCAATTACGTCATTGACATGCTGGTCCGCCGCCCGTTCTTCACTTGGGCGGACTTTACCGCAGGGAGTTACCTTATGGCGGTGGTGGGGCTGGGCGGACTGCTGACTGTGGTATTCGCTCTGTTGGCGGCAGTCTGTGGGACGTTGATACAGAATGTCTACCTGTCCGCCCTGGTGCTGACCCTGCTGCTGTGTGGAGGTGCAGCGGCTCAGGCCCTCTGCGCCCAGGTGGGACTTTGGATAGGCTACGCTCTGCTGACCTTCCAGCCGGTCAGCGTCTGGCTGTATGTCAACGGCTGGTTTACCGAGCTTGGCCTGAACGCTTTTGTCCCTTGGCAGGAGAGCATGGGCACAGGACTGAGCCTGGTGATTTGCGGCGTGGGGACCGCGCTGGCGTTGCGGCGCTTTGGAAGAAAGGATGTACGAACATGAGCTTGTTTTGGCAGGAGCTGAAAAAGATCTGGCGGCCCGGCATTTTGGCGGGCATTGTCCTGCTGGGGCTGATCTATTATTACATGTTCCCCAGCTTCTACATTGAGCATTTTTCCAACGGCCCCTCAGCCCAGGACGAGTTCGATTTGTCGGTGGAGTGGGTGGCGCAGTATGGACCTACCTTGGAACCGGAGGAGCGGGCGGAGTTGGACAGCCGTCTGGCGGAGGAGGTTGCCATATTTGACCGACAGTTGGAGGGGTTTCCCGAGGCTGCGGCGGCAGGCATCACAGACTATGCCAGCTTTCGTACCGCCGACCAGACCGAGGAAAATGCCCGGCTGGCGTGGGATATTCGGAATGGGACCGACTGCTATACGATCAGCGCAATACAGCAGATGTTGGAGCGCTATGATGATCCAAGGGACTATCTCCGGCAGCACGACTATTTTGAGTCCTACACCGCAAAGGAGCAGGAGCAAATGCTGGTGGTAAACAGTTGGCCCAGGAGCTTTCTGAGCAGGTCGGTGATGGATTCCACTGACTACTATTTCAAGTATCTGGCCCAATGGACAACCATCAGCGTCATTCTGCTGCTGTCACCCACCCTGGTGCGGGATCGGCTTCGGCGGACGAGGTCCCTCCAGTGGTCCGGCCGCCGTGGACGGCGGGTGCTACACACTCAGCTGGCGGCGGGGTTGGTCTCCGCATTGCTGCTGAGTGTAGTGAATGTAACGGTTTACGCCATTCCGTTTTTGGCGCAGGGCCCTCTCGCGCTGAAAGACTGTCCCCTGGGCAACTCTGTCTGGGCTGTTGGAACGCCCTGGTTCAACTGGACCTACGGGCAGTATCTGGCCGTTCTGACCGGGATGGTGCTGGCCTTGGGGATTGGGATTGGCGCTGTGACGCTGTTCCTGTCCCGATTCAGCAACAACTATGTGTCTATGCTGCTGAAAGCCTTTCCTCTGTTCGTGACCATGGGAGGCTTCTTTGCCACATGGGTGGTGCATTATGCGTTTTTCTTCCATGCGGCCTGGGATGGTGCGGATTTCTTTGTTTCAAAGGGAGCGGAGGCGGTCTGTGTTACGGTTCTGCTAATTGCAGGTGCGGCGCTGACAGGTTGGAGCTGTGTAAAGCAGAGGAAATTGGAGTGTTAAGAACAAAATTCAAAACGCAAGCAGCAACTTTTGGGGCAGATGCTCCATATCACAAGACCTGATATACTTCACTGCCCGCTCTGCAAACACCTTGCTCACCACCGTAGGAGTCCGGGCTCTTCTATGGCGTAAACCCCTCGAAAATCGGCAGGACGCCCTGTTGCTCCAGACTCTCCAGGGTTTCCGGGCTGCGGATGGTCCAGCCCACCTCATGGACGCCATAGAGGCGTTTCATCAGCCGCAGGCTGGGGCAGGAGCGGTCTATGTAGTTGTAGGCAATGAAGTCCGGCCGGGTGAGGAACGTGGTTAGCAGCAGGGTCAATACGGCTCGCACCGGCCAGGTGAGCGTGACTCCGTCGCCGCTTCGCAGGAAGTTTTCGGAGAGCTGCCCGCGGATGACGGACGGGTAGTGCTTTTTCAGGCGCAGCAGGGCTGCAGGGTGAAAGGACTCCACACAGTAGGTGCCGTCCCAGTCCCGCAGATGCGCCATCACCGCGTCCGTCAGGGCAGCGGCATTGCCGTGCTCCACTTTCAGTTCGATGATAAGCGGAGCCTTTTTCTCAAACAGCGCCAGGACTTCCGGGAAGAGCGGGATGGTCTCGCCGCTGCCCTTTAAGGGGTAATTTTTTAAATCTTCCGCTGTCAGTTCCTCAATGACAGCGGACTTGCCGCAGACTCTGGCAAGGTCGCTGTCATGAACTACCGCCAGCTGTCCGTCCGCCATGAGATGGACATCCAGCTCTGCGCCAAAGCCGTTCTCAATGGCCCTGCGAAAGGCTGACATGGAGTTTTCCGGGATATTCCGGGTCATGTCGTGGAGCCCGCGGTGGGCGTATCTGGCGCCTGCAAGCTGCGCCCATCCGGCCTGGCACCGCCTTGGCAGCAGCATCAGGCACCAGAGTGCGACTATGACGAGCGCTATGGACAGTATCCTGAATATGATTATCATTAGAATGTTCCTTTCTCGAAGCAGGTGTTTTTTGCCGTTGGCATGCTATTTTGGATCCTCTGCCCGCGGCTGCGGTTAATCCTCCATATCCTCAAAAGCGTCCAGGCCCATCTTGGCCTCAGCCTTGCTGTCCCCATGGCGGACGAAGCACATGGTAATGAAGCTAAGGATCACGAAGAAAGCGGCGTAGGGGAAGAGGATCTGGTAGCTGACGGACTTCATCAGCGAGCCTGCCAGCACCGGCGTGATGACCTGAGCCAGCATGGAGGCCGTATAATAATAACCCGTGAATTTCCCTACATCGCTCCCCCGGCACATTTCCACCACCATGGGCAGGGAGTTCACATTGATGGCCGCCCATGCCAGACCCACCAGCGCGAAAGCCACGAACATGATGGCGTTGATGGATGAGAACAGGGTGGTCAGGAAAAAGCCTGCCAGGAAACAGGAGGCCAGCAGGATGATGCCGGCATGGATGGTCTTCTTCCGGCCTATTTTGGAGGCTACGATGCCGATGGGGATATAGGAGACAATGGCTCCGGCAGTGGCTACCAGCAGGCAGGTGGAGGCGCCGCCCAGCCCCTCTCCCATGACCTGGGAGACATAGGTGGTGAACCAGGTGGTGACACCGTTGTAGCCGATGAACCAAAGGGCAATGGAAGCCAGCAGGAAGCCCAGGCTGCGCTTTACCGGTGTGGGCAGGGTCTCGCGGCCCTGTCCATTGTCTTCGGCCAGGTTCCATTCGGGGTGCTGCTTTTCCAACTGCTGGTTCTCGGCGGCGAGGGCAGGCTCCCTGATGGTGATGAGCAGCACAACGACGGCCACAATCATAATGGCGGCCACGATGATGAACAGGGGCTGATAGTTCACATGCTCCAGGGCCGCCACTTTTGCGGTGGGGTAAAGCAGGGCTGCCACGCCCAGATAAAGGATGCCGCCCACGGCTCCCATCAGGTTGATGATGGCATTGGCCTTGCTGCGCAGGGGCTTTGCCGTCACGTCCGGCATCAGGGCTACGGCAGGAGAACGGTAGGTTCCCATGGAAATCAGGAGCAGTCCCAGCACGATGACGAAAGTCACAAGCTTATAGGGAGCAGCCTCCCGGGAATAGCTGTTGTCCAGCACGGGCAGCAGGTTCATCAGGATGACGGCGCCGGCGGTGCCGGCAATGATATAGGGAGTGCGCCGGCCCAGCTTCGTACGGGTCCTGTCCGAAAGACCGCCGAAGAAAGGCAGCAGGAACAGGGCCAATATATTGTCCGTAGCCATGATGATACCGGTCAGCGACTCGTCCATGCCGAAAGTCTCCCGCAGAATCAGAGGCACCACGCTGTCGTACATCTGCCAGAAAGAGCAGATGGACAGGAATGCCAGGCCTACCAGGATAGTCCGCTTGTTGTTCAGCTTTAATTCATTCATTTGTTTTCCTCATTTTTCTGTTGGGTGTGATTTCGGAGGAGACTGGGCTTCCCTTGCTATCACGTTGCTGTAGACGGTGTCATTTTATCATAGGAAAGGATTCTTTGCAAGAGATGAGGGGGATTTCTGATTATTCTGATTATTTCCAATTGTTTCGATTTTTAATTTTCCTGTTTTCAGGGCGGGGGGAAAGTGGTACAATGTACGGAGAGGGCAGAGTCAAGTGCCCCAAGAAGCGGCTGCCGTGCTTGCGCGGGATATGATCATTCGGGCTTTTGACGAGCGAAGCACCCCCGGCTCCCTGGAATTTCGGGCCTCTGCCCGGGACTTGGCAGGGAACGGCCGAATGGCATAAGCGCCATGTGCGGAGGAAAGAGGAGGAGACAATGGAAGACAGGAAAGCAACTGTTTCTGACGTGGATGCGCTGATTGCGCTGCTGGATGGCCGCACCCGGGCCGGGGACAGCAGGATCAGGGTGGAGGTGGTGGATGTAGCGGAGGAAGAGGGACAGACGGTTACACGCCAGTATCACCATGGCCGCTGCGACATCGGAAGCCCATGGGCCTGCGGGACGGCGTTTGACGTACTGGAATAGTGTGATTGTCTGTGCTGTCGGGAGAGGAAAAATTTTCTTGAATTTTTGGAAAGACAATGGTATACTGGCTATAGTACTTAAAAAATTCAGTTGAAGGAGGAAGCATGATATGAGAAAGAGTGTAAGGATGGTGAACCGAATCAACTGAACAGAGGGCATTTCGGATGCCGTATTTTAAGTACCTTTATGAATAACTGTTGTCAACAGGCACACATATTGGTGTGCCTTTTTCGTGCGCGGAAACGGGCGCGGCGAGCAGGAGATAAGGTCTGCTTGCCGCGCTTTTTATTCGGTGCGGGGGATGACGTCAGGGGATGTGCCAAAAAGGCGGCTCCTACTTCTTTATGGGAACGTATCCGTAAGGCGCCCCATAGCCGTATTGGGGGCAGCTGAAAGCATTCTCCTGTCAGGCTGTGCAGGAGGAGCACGGGCGAAAGCCATGCTGTCCGGGGCGCAGGATGCCCCGCTCCCCGCGTGCGAGGGATTCCGGAAAGGGAAAGGTGATGTTTTATGAGAGAAAAGAGCGTATGGATGAAGAAAAGGGAATATGGGAAAAAAGAAATTACGAAGACAATATTGTATAAAAGGAGAACGGAATTTGAAGAGATTAAGATATTATCTGCTGAACATGAAGCCCGCAAACGAGACCTATGAGGAGATATATGAGGGCAGGATGTGCGAGACATACATGGACAAAGACCCGATTGTGCACAATCATGCCCTGTACTGGGACGGGGAGATCGGCTACGAGATAACCAAGAGCAGCCGCCTGGAACTGTCGAAGCCTACTGTGGTAATCCATATCCCCATGCATCTGCTGAAGATCCGGGAGGCGGGGGTGGCCGCGCTGGACTATATTTTCCGCGCGTTTCTGCCCTATGTGAGGGCTTTGAACCAGGAGAACGACAACCGTAAGCGCACGGCCAGGGAGAACGGGCACTTTTTTTCCTATGAGCCCGGCAGCAAGGTACTGGCCCGGAATGTGGCCGCAGTGAATCTGGTGCCCCAGAAATACTATCGTATCCTGAAAGGGGACACCATCGAAATCCTGGACGGGCTGAGGGATAACGGCAAAGCCTCCTCCACGGCCGCAGTCTGCCGGATAGTGCCCGTTGACGGGGCTATGGACGTGCCTGCCTACCCTTGCGTCAGCCTTATGCTCCAGGTGCAGCTCCCTCTGGGCAAGCACAAAAAGGCCGTGCAGATGCTGACAAGAGACTTGCCGGAGGCGGTGAACTGCTTTGTGAACGAATTTGACCATGCGGGTCTGCGGCGGGCCCTGGCGCTTTCCGCAAAGCAGCAGGAAATCAGGGCATGGCTGAAAGACAGCGATTACTGCGCCTTTGTGGCAGACGGAAGCGTCCTGCCCAGAGAGAAAGGCAGCGATGAGCCTATGAAAGCGGCCGTCCCTTTCCTGTCCACGCCGGAGGATGCGGTGGAGGTGGCGGGAATTAGAGGCATGGCATTCCGAAAAGGGGTCACCGTCATCACGGGAGGCGGATATTCAGGTAAAAGTACGCTGCTGGACGCTTTGAGCGCCGGCATCTATGACCATGCGGAGGGGGACGGCAGGGAGCTTGTGATAACGGATGCCTCCGCCATGAAGATTTCCGCGGAGGACGGCCGCAGCATCCGCCATGTGAACCTGTCCCCGTTCATCAAGTGGATTCCGGGAGGAGACCCTGCGGACTTTTCCACGGAGCATGCCTCCGGCTCCACCTCCCAGGCTGCGAATATCATGGAGGCAGTGGGGTGGGGCGTGAAGCTTCTGATGATCGACGAGGACAAATCCGCCACCAATTTCATGATTCAGGATGCGGTCATGAAGACACTGATTGAAAAAGAGCCCATCACGGCTTTTGTGGAGCGGGTGCGGGAGCTGGCAGAGAGGCACGGTGTGTCCACCATTCTGGTAATCGGCGGCAGCAGCGAGTATCTGCAGGCGGCGGACCGCATTTATATGATGAAAGATTATGGCATCGAGCAGGTGACCGGGGCGGCAAAGGCGCTGTGGCAAAGCTTTCGGCCAAACACAGGGGGGCACGGCGGAAATCGCCGGGCACTGGAACTGCGGGCGGGGCACCAGGCACCGGAGGCGGCGGACTTTGGCCGACAGGACGAAACCGATGGCGGAAGGCGGGCACCGGAGGCGGCGGACTTTGGCCGACAGGACGAAACCGATGGCGGCCGGCGGGCGCCGGAGGCGGCGGACTTCAGCCTCCGGGACGAAATTGATGCCAATGGCCTGAGCACCCGTCCGGAGGGCTCTGCCACGGAGGTGCTGAAAGTATCCGACTTAGGGTTTCTGATTCTGGGGGAGGAGCAGATAGACATCCGCATGCTCCACGACATTGCCTCGATTCCCCAGTTGAACGCCATAGCCTTTCTGGTGAGGAAGCTGATCAACCAGGTGAACCCGCTGGAGCGTTTCCAGAAGTTCACGATGGGAGAACAGTCTCCGGGGCAGCCGCAGGAGACTGCGCCCAAATGGATCTGCAGACAGCGGGAGGTAGAGCGGGTGCTCGCAGAGATTGAAGAGGCAGGGCTGGAATCCGCCTATTCGCCCTTTTTTTCCGAGTGCTCCAGGTGGATGGATATGCCCAGGAAGTATGAGATGCTGGCAGTGCTGAGCCGGATGCGGCTGCGGGTCTGAGGGGGCGTGCACAAAAAGCTGCGCATAAAATCAATAAAAAAGAACCAATAAAAACTACTGCAATAGTATTGACAGAAGCCTACTATCGTGATAGTATGAAAATATAAAACTATTGCAGTAGTATAGCGCCTCAAGGCAAGCATCGAACGGAACTGCAGTTTCTGGCGGGAGGGAAATGCGCAGCCAGGGCAGGACTGTGAACCGAGGCAGGCAATGCGCAACCGAGGCAGGCAATGCGCAACCGAGGCAGGCAATGCGCAACCGAGGCAGGCAA
>CAJTZD010000006.1:0-2635 GCA_910584235.1 uncultured Acetatifactor sp. | reverse complement strand
TGCGCAGCCAGGGCAGCCAGGGCAGCCAGGGCAGAAAGGGCAGAAAGGGCAGAAAGGACAGGAATCGGACATGAAATTATTTGACTCGGAACTGAAAGTGATGGCAGTACTCTGGCGGAAAGGGGACTCCACGGCCAAGCAGATCTCGGATATCCTGAAAGAAGAGATCGGCTGGAATGTAAACACCACTTATACGGTGATCAAGAAATGCGTCAAAAAAGGAGCCATCGAACGCCGGGAGCCGGGCTTTTTGTGCCATGCGCTGGTTTCAAAGGCCCAGGTGCAGGCCTCGGAGACGGATGAACTGATAGACAGGATCTACGATGGGTCGGCGGATTTGCTTTTCGCCTCTCTTTTGAGCAGAAAGGCCCTTTCCGGGCAGCAGATCGAGAGGCTGAAGAGAATTGTGGAGGAGGGGAAATAGGGGATGGGACTGATCCAAAGAAGCTTTTGCGGAGGCGTACTGATACTGGTCATTATCGCGGTCAGGATTCTGTGGCTGGATAAGCTGCCCAAGAGGACATTTCCGGTTCTCTGGAGCCTGGCCCTCATCCGTCTGTTGCTGCCTTTTTCCTTTTCCTCCGTATTCAGCCTGTACACATTTCTGCAGATGGCCGGGAACCGGGCCATGCCGGCCGGGTATTCGGGCGGGATGTGGGAGGGAGTGACGTTCACGGGCAATCCGCCTGCATGGACCGTGGTGCAGGATCTGGCGCTGGGACAGTCTGCGGCTAAGGCGGAGCAAGGGAGCAGTATACAGATGCTGCCCGCAATCTGGTGCGCGGGGGCCGTGAGCCTGGCGCTGTTTTTCTTAATATCCTACGCTTTCAGCCTGCGGAAATTCCGTAAGGCCATACCTGTAAAGGATGGACGGATACTGCAGTGGCTGGAGGAATGCGCAAAAGGGCGGCGGAGGCAGGCCGGGCGGATCTCGGTCAGGCAGTCGGGGGCAGTCCTGGCGCCGCTGACTTACGGATGCCTGCGGCCGGTGATTCTGCTCCCCGCCGGGGCGCTGGAGAGCGGCGGGCATGAACTGAGATATATCCTGCTGCATGAATCCGTGCATATCCGCCATCACGATGCGGCGCTGAAACTGGCGATGGTGGCAGCGCTTTGCCTGCACTGGTTCAATCCGCTGGTGTGGCTTATGTGCGGACTGATGAACCGGGACATCGAGCTTGCCTGCGATGAGGGCGTCCTGCGCCATTTCGGCCAGGAGGCCAGGGCAGGGTACGCCATGACTCTGATCGGGATGGAGGAAAAGAAACGCGTGCTGCTGCCCCTGTATAATGGGTTCAGCAAAAATGCCATTGAAGAGAGAGTCAGCCTGATTATGAAATACAGGAAGATGAAAAAAACGGCCATGATGGCGTCATTGTTGCTGGTAGCAGTCCTGGCGCTGGTATTCACCACCTCGGCCAGGACAGTGGAGGCTACGGGGAGCCCTGCGCAGAATTGGAAAAGCGGCGCAGAGGCAGGAAAAGACGGTGTGGACAGCGGTTCCCGGGATACCCTGCCTTTGGATCCGCCCCCGAACGGGATCGGGAGTAGCGTGGATGCCAAGGGTGAAGACGTGCATATAGTCAATTCGGACGTATACGCATCCGGAGAAAATACAGAGACAGCGACGGCGCAAAACGAGAGCGCCACGGGAGATCCGGGCACTGCCTGGGAAAGCCAGGAAAGGATCCGGCAGGGACAGGAATATGTGCTTTGCTATATGCAGGAGGGCATGCCCCAGGAGGAGCCTGCGAACTTGTATATAGGCCAGGGCTACGGTCTGCTGATTCCTTTGGAGGGGTGGAAAGCTGGTGGAAGCAATGAATGGGTGTACGAGTTCAATGACCAGGTAAGGTTCTGGGTGGCCGACTACAGAGGAAAAACCCTGGAACAGGCCTGGGGCCTCCTGGAGGAGGATGGGTATTTGGGGACAGAGCAGGGCATCCTGAGAAAAGAGGATGGCAGCAATATTTTCTATGCCTGGCTGACTGAAAGCGGTGACAGAACCATGGGCATCCACTATGTGTATCCGGCTGCTCCGGAATATGAGGAGGGATTTGGAACCGCTTTGGCTGCCATCGCTGCCAGTTTCGGTGTATTGCAGGAAGACAGGAGTCAGTTGGAGGAGGTGGGAAGACTGGAGCGGCTGGTGCTTGCGTTTTGGGAAGCCTACCTGACAGGAGAGGCGGCGGGGCTGCGCCCGTATCTTGCAGCGGATTATGAGGGGGACGTGGAGACATTCCCGGATGGCCAGGACGGCCATGTGGCGGCCCAGGCGCAGCTTCTGGTTATAAAAGGGCTGGACATAGCAGAGGCAGCAGCGGGCGAAGAGGTGGAAATATGGGTGGAGTTCCGGCCCTCATCGGAGGCGGATTATCTGGAATACCTGACCATATCGGCGGTGAAAGAACAGGATGGCTGGAAAGTGAGCAGCTACGGCCTGGAAATGTAGAGCGCCCGCAGGATAAAATTTTAATTGTTCATTTAAAAAAGGTATAAAATGTTGCGGAAAATGGAAAACTTATACTTTATTATCAAAAATTCTACAATTGAAAAATTCTGAATATCATGCTATCATAGAACCTGTCTTTGGTAGTAAAGACTGAAAAATGGTGCAAACTGGAAGTAAAATCAG
>CAJTZD010000005.1:77112-114008 GCA_910584235.1 uncultured Acetatifactor sp. | reverse complement strand
AGGCTGCTTCAGCAGCTCACCGAACCTACCGGCTTTAGCCGGTAGTGGTTCAGTTGCCGTACTGACGAAATCAAATATCTGTGCCAGGGCATCCTTGAAAGCCCCCGCTTCAATCAATCCGTCCATGGACGCATACAGCCTCCGGGTCTGCCTGTCAATGTCCGGGTCAACCGTGCCCTCCGGCACGATTCCGTCCAAATATCTTGTGATAAACGCCAGGGAACGGTTCACAAAATTTCCATACCCTCCCAGCAGCTCTCCGTTGTGGCTGTGGACGAATTCCCGCCAGGAAAAATCCGCGCCTCTTTCCTCGGCGGCGGTTTTGCTGGCGGAGAGATACCCCAGCACGTTTTCCGCCCAGATATAGATGGTCTTGCTTTCATACCCTGCTCTCGGAACCGGAATCCCCCGCTCCAGATCCCTGGTCAGAGCTCTGTCCCGGATATAGTTGTTGGTAAAGGCAATGGCGTTCCTGCGCCAATCGGGGGGGCATCCACCAGAGCCTGGAGCTGCCTTTCCAGCCGGGATACGGCGATGTAGAGATGCCTTGCTTTCCGGAAACTTACAGGCTTTCCGCAGGAGGCGCAGACCGGCTCCAACAGGCTCTCCGGCTCCGGCACCGCGCCGCAGGCATCGCATTGGTCGCCCCTGGCGTCTTTCCCGCACTGGGACATTTTCCCAGTACGAAGCGGTCTGCCAGGGAAGGGGAGCAGCTCTCGCAGTAGACTAAAAATTTAGTGTGATAATGCTGCCTTTTTCCAGCTTTATGGCAATCTCTATAAAGGTGCCCGCAATCAGGGCCAGAATCACCGCGTCCAGCTTCTTCAGAAGAATCACCGAATAGATGCCCATGTCCAGGGAGCAGATGGCGAAGACGATGGACAGCTTTCCCGGGGAATATAGGTGACGGGTATCACTTTGGAAGTGACTTTGTACCCGGCGGCATGTATCTGGCGGTACATCATCCTGGTACACTCCGAGGCCACTGCCTCCAGAGGCAGATACACCACCGAGAGGGCCGGGATGCAGACTTCACTGAAATCTTGGGCCGAATCCGCGATGGCGATGAACTCCAGCCTCCCGGGGAAAGGAATCCGAAGTTCTGAGAAGACCCGCAGCGACCCCAAAGCCAGCCCCTCCCGCATATAGAGGATGCAGTCTGTCTCCGGATGGTCCTCCAAAAGCTGTAAGGTGGTTTCGTAGCCGCTTCTGCCGGTGGCCTGACAGCAGTACACCACAGGTTCGTCCATACCCCGGGAGCGGCAGGTGTAGGCGAAGAGGTTCCGCCGGATGCTCATGCCGCTGAAAGTGGGCGGGGTGGTGATCACCGCCGGATGCTTTTTGCCGTGGGAGGCGAAGATTTCTCCGGGAATGGAGCCGATGGAGCGGTCGTCCATGACCACGTTGGAATATTTCTTGGAATAGCGGTTGTAAAGGATTATGGGGCGGGGGAATTGGTTTGCATCCAAATATTCCAGATCCGCTTCCGCCGCGTTGCACACCAGGACGCCATGACAGGACAGCAGCAGCTCCTGCTTCATGGCAGCCTGAAGCGCTCCGGCCTTGTAGGGCTGGAGCAGTATCTCGAAAGGCAGACTGTCTTCCTCGATGGTGGCTTCTATCCCCCGGAAGAAGCGCAGCATAGTATGGGCCCTGCTGTCCGCCACCCAGAACACCAATATGCGGTAGGAAAACTGGCTGCCGCCCTTTTTCAGGCTCACGGCCTGGAGATTGGGCAGATACCCCATGCGCTCCGCAATCTGCAGCACTCTTTGCTCTGTCAGGGCGGAGATCTTCCTTTCCTTGGATTTATTGTTCAGGATCAGAGAGACAGTGGTGGGCGATACGTTTGCCTCCCTGGCGATTTCTTTGATTGTGACCATGATGATACTCCTCTTGCTTTCCCACTGTGTTTGAAAGAGCTGTTCTTTGGCGTTACAGTCAGGATGAACGATTGAGTTTTCACTTATTATGCTACAATGAAATTCGTTCCCGGTCAAGGGGGGACAATGCCCCCATAGCTCTGAAAAAGGCTGTTTGACCAAAAAGGATATTATTTGATAGCTGAGAGGACAAATGAAGAAATTGACAAAAACAACAAAAATATTATAATGAAACGGAAAACTAAAACGTTAAACTTGATATGGGAAAATGAGGAATCCGTATAGAAAGCCAATATGAATATGGAAACGCAGAGGAACCATTGGAACATGAAAGAAACGGAAGGAGGGAGAAGATGCCATGGAAAAAGTAATGATCGGAGGCGGACAGGGCTTCTGGGGGGACAGCAACGACGCCGCTATCCACATGGTACGAAACAGCGATATCAACTATATGGCCTGCGACTATCTGGCGGAGCTGACTATGTCCATCCTGGCCAGGCAGAAGCTCAAGAACCCTAAGGCCGGGTATGCCAGGGATTTTTTAGGGCTGATGAAAGAGTGCGGGAAAGAGGCCTATGAGAAAGGCATCCGCGTGCTGACCAACGCCGGGGGCATGAACATCGAGGGGCTGGTGGAGGCCCTCGGGGCCCAGGCATCTGAGCAGGGTCTTTCCGGCATGAAGATCGGCTATGTCACCGGGGACGAGATTTCGGACAGGATCCCCGCGCTTCTGAAAGAGGGAGTCACCTTTGAAAATATGGACGATACCGGAAACTTTCGGGACATTCAGGACAAGGTCTTCAACGCCAATGTCTATTTCGGCCACGAGCCCACCTTGGAATGCTTAAGGCAGGGCGCGGACATGGTCATCACCGGCCGCTCCACGGACTCCGCCCTGTTCCTGGCCCCGTGCATGCACGAGTTGGGGTGGGAGGCGGACGACTGGGACAATCTGGCCAGGGGCATCATGGCAGGGCATCTGCTGGAATGCGGCGGCCAGGGAGCAGGCGGGAACTATGACTACGGATGGCGGGACGTGTCCCGGATGGACGAACTGGGCTTTCCCATCGCGGAGGTCAGCAAGGACAATTTTGTCATCACCAAAGCACCGGACTGCGGCGGCGTCATCTGTGAGCAGTCCTGCAAGGAACAATTCCTTTACGAGGTGCACGACCCGGCCAATTACCTGACGCCGGACGTGAACGTGGATATCAGCCAGGCCACATTGACCCAAATCGGGGAGAACCGTGTGCGGGTAGGGAATATCCGCGGCAGGCGCAGGCCCGATATGCTGAAGCTGTCTTTGGGGTATCATGCCGGATACAAGGTGGCGGGGATGCTGAGCTTCGCCTGGCCGGATGCCTATGAGAAAGCGCAGTACGCCGCGGATATCATCATGAAGAAGATGAAGCGTAAAAATCTGGCCGCGGAGGAAGTCCGAATCGATTACATAGGCGTAAATGCCCTGCACCTTGGGGTGGCGGAGACGGATCCGGAGAAATTGAAAGATTTGAATGAGGTGGTGCTGCGCATAGCAATTCGTACTCTGACCAAGGAAGAAGCCTATAAGCTGGTTCCGGAGATTGCGCCTCTGCAGCTGAACGGTCCGCCGGGAGCAAGCTTCTTCGGCGGCAGGGCAAAGGTACAGGAAGTGTTGGGACTGTGGCCCTGCCTGATTCCCAGGGATGCGGTGAAGCTGGAGAGCCATATTTTGGAAGTGCTTTGAAGTCCCGGATTTCCACTTCTGGATGCAGTAGCTCATGTTTGGAATCCGGATCAGTACAGAGGTTAGGCGGCAAGAACTTGAGCGGAACTGAAAATCACAGTTTTGACTGTCCGAATCAAGGAATAGGAATGTTCGAAAAAAAGAGGAGGAATGTAGGAAAATGCAGATATATCTGAATCAGATTGCCCACGGCAGATCAGGGGACAAGGGTGACACCAGCAATGTGTGCGTCTTTGCCAGGAAGCCGGAGTATTACGGCATCATCGCCAGAGAAGTGACCATAGAGCGGGTGAAAGCCCATTTCGGCGACATGGTCAGGGGCGAGATCATCCGCTATGACGTACCCTCCCTGCAGGGCTTCAATTTCGTCATGAAGCATGCCTTAGGCGGCGGCGCCACCCACTCCCTGCGCCTGGACAGCCTGGGCAAGTCCATGGGCAGCGCTTTCCTGCGGATGAAAATAGAGGTAGCCGAGGACGAACTGGGCTGAATCTGTGGCACACAGGACAGGCGCTGCCATGGCAATAAGGTGCCAGAGGCCTTATGCAGCCTGAAAAAGCGCTTATTGGCTTTGGGCGAGATGACTTTGAGCCAGGTTTGCCTGAGCTGAGATATGCACCGGCATTCTTTCGGAAAGCTTAGACCGGTGAGTGACAGAATACTTGATAACAATATATCAGGTTTCAAAAAAGAGAATCAAGGAGTTGACGTAAAAATGGCAGAGCATGCAGCATTGGAGAACCTGGTGGTGCTTGACCTGTGCCGCGTGATTGCGGGCCCTTTCTGCGGGGCCATGCTGGCGGACCTGGGCGCCACCGTCATTAAGATAGAACGGCCCGGCAAAGGGGACGATGCCAGGGCCTACGCTCCCTACCTAAACGGCGAGAGCCTGTACTATTCCAACCTGAACCGGAATAAATACGGCATGACCCTGGACATGAAGCAGGAGGCAGGTAAGGATGTCCTGCGGGAGCTGGTGAAAAAGGCCGACATCCTCATAGAGAACTTCCGCCCCGGGGTCATGGACAGGATGGGGCTGGGCTATGAGGAACTGAAAAAGTTCAATCCCCGGCTGATCTACGGGGCAGTCAGCGGCTTCGGCAGCTACGGCCGCTACCATGACAGGCCCGGCTACGACATCATCGCCCAGGCTATGGGGGGCCTCATGAGCATCACGGGTCAAAAGGGCAATCCCCCTACCCGCTCCGGCAATGCCATGGGAGATATCCTGGGTGGGCTGAACCTGACCATAGGCGTGCTGGCCGCGGTGAATGCCCGGAATATCACCGGGGAGGGGCAGAGGGTGGATGTCTCCCTCACCGACTGTGTGGTGGCCAGCTTAGAGCAGGCTGTACAGCGCTACTTCGTCTCCGGCAAAGTCCCGGAGCGCCGAGGCAATTCCTACGAAGCCATAGCCCCCTACGACACCTACGAGGCGAAAGATGGACATGTGGTCATTGGCTGCGGGAACCAGAAGCTGTATGAGCATTTCTGCGAGAACATTATCCGCAGACCTGAGCTGGTAAAGGACGAAAGATTCCTTACCGTGCCCCTGCGGGTGGAGAACAACCTGATTCTAAAGGAATATTTTGAGGAGTGGACAAAGGAGAGGACAGTGGCGGAGGTGACGGACATTCTGTTAAAGGAGGGCATCCCCGCCGGCCCCATCTACGACCTGGAGGATATCTTTCAGGACGGGCATATCGCCGGGGACAGGGAAATGCTGGTGCATACCACCCACCCGGTGATGGGGGACATCGTGTTAAACGGCAATCCGGTAAAGCTCCTGGGCACCAGGACCAATGTGACCAGGAAGCCATCGCCCACTTTGGGGGAGGATAATCGGAAGATTCTGGTGGAGTTTTTGCAAAAATCCGAGGAAGAGTACCGGGCGCTGGAGGAGGCGAAAGTCATCTGACTCCCAGGCGCTTGACAGCAAAACGCTGCCCGCAGCGGCAAACTTTCCGATCCGGCCTGTCCGGGTCAAGTACAGCCTGTTTATGCAGAACAGAAGTGTGCAAAGATTTTCGAAGTCCGCAAGAGGGTGCATTCTTCCGGATTTTCACCAATTGTTTGTGCCGCTGAGGCGGCATGACGGGAAGTTTGCTTTTGGAATTGCGCATCTGCCCCAAAGGGGATTATAATGTAGGAAACAGCAGGCAGGTAAAGGATGGAGGGAAACGGATATGCCACATGTAGAACTGAAATGCTTCCCTGGCAGGACGGAAGAGCAGAAGAGAAAATGCGCGGAAAAAATAGCGGCAGACATTTCTGAGATACTGGTATGCGATATTTCATGCGTTACCGTGGCCATAAAGGATGTGGCCGAGGAAAAATGGAAAGAGGAAGTCTGGGACAAAGAAATCAAGGCCCATAGGGACTATCTCTACAAAGAGCCGGGATATACCTATGACTGATTGCCATTGATGGGATTCCGTAGCGAATATCAGCAGTCATTCTCGGCAATGAAGCTGGAAAAAATATTGCTGCTTAAAAGAAAAAACATATAAAAAAGAAACGGAGGCAGTAACTTATGGAGAAAAAATTCATCTACGACGAGCAGACCGCTGTGGTGGACACCGACAAAGGAAAGGTGCGTGGATATTTCTATGATGATATGTACATCTTCAAAGGGATCCCTTATGCCAAGGCAAAGCGCTTTCACGCGCCGGAACCCGTAGAGCCCTGGGAGGGCGTGTTCCAGGCCACCAGCTACGGCTATGTTTGTCCCCTCATGGATCTGGGCAAGCCTGGCGGCGAGCTGCTGGTGCCCCATCGATTTTGGGTCATGAACGAGGACTGCCAGAACCTGAACATCTGGAGCCCGGGACTGGACGGGGAGAAGCGCCCTGTTATGGTATGGCTCCACGGCGGCGGATTTTTCGCGGGTTCCTCTATCGAGCAGATTGCTTATGAGGGGGAGAATATGTGCAAGCTGGGCCAGGTGGTGGTAGTGTCCGTGAACCACAGGTTAAACGTGCTGGGCTATTGCGACCTGTCTTATTATGGGGAGGAGTATGCAAACTCCGGCAACGCAGGCACAGACGACCTGGTAGCCGCCCTGAAATGGATTCATGACAACATTGAAAGTTTCGGCGGAGATCCATCGAACGTGACCATCTTCGGACAGTCCGGAGGCGGCGCCAAAGTCACCACTTTGCTTCAAACTCCGGCAGCGGACGGCCTGTTTGCCAAGGGCATCAACATGAGCGGTGTCATCGGCGGCGTTCTGGCAGACTGCACGGGAAGCGGCGAGAAGCTGGGAAAAGCACTGATGGAAGAGCTTAAGGTGGAAGATGTGAAAGCACTGGAGACAGTGCCCTACGATGATTTGGCTGCCGCCTACAACAAGGTGAAGCCCGCTTTGGAGCAGGCCGGAGAGTATGTGGGCGGATCGCCTTACAAGAATGCTTTCTATGCAGGAGAGCCTGTGGCCAATGGTTTCCGCAAGGAGACAGAGCATGTGCCCATGATGGTGGGCAGCGTGTTCGGGGAATTCGCTTCCTTTGCCCCCACCCCTTACAAGAAAGCGGAGATGACCAGAGAGGCAGGCGCAGCCTATGTGGAAGCGGAAGTGGGTAAGGAAGAGTCTAAAGAGCTGCTGGACCTGTTCCAGAAAGCTTACCCGGAGCGCAATCCTGTGGACATCATGACTATGGACTTCATGTTCCGGGGACCGGAGATCGACTACATAAAAGCCAGAGCAAAATGCAGCGGCGGCGTATGGCCCTACCTGTTTAACCTGGACATGAACTTTGACGGCGGACGTACTCCCTGGCACTGCGCGGACATCCCTTACTTCTTCCACAATACGGAGTTTACCCCTTACACCCAGGAGCAGGGCGTCACTGAGCGGGTGGAGAAGCTGATATTCGATTCCGTCATGGCCTTTGCCAAGACCGGCAACCCCCAGAACCCGGAGGTGCCCAACTGGCCCGCCACCACACCGGAGACTGAGTACACACTGGTCATCGGCAAGGAGAGCCAGGTAAAGGAGAATTTTGACCATGAGCTGGTTCCCGTCCTCGGGAAGTGCATGGGGCCCGTGCTGGCCAGAATGATGGCGAAGCAGAAGCCGGAGATACAGCATTAAGAGAATTGAGAATAAAATAACTTAAAAAGGAATGGCTGCCAATATCGGAGCCATTCCTTTTTGTCATAGGAGCATCGCTGCATCCATGGGAACCTTACTGCGTCCTGAGCTCTGCGCCCATTCCCTTGCGCAGCTTTTTCATCACCTGTTCCGCAACGTTCTCGATCTCCTGGGAGGTCAGTGTCTTCTCCTGTGATCCGATGGTCAGGCGGATGGTTACGGATTTCTTTCCTGCCGGAACCTGTTTTCCTCTGTATTCGTCCACGAAAGCGGCATCTTTCAAAAGCGCGCTGGCTTTCTTCTTGCCCAGGATGGTCTCGTAGATATCCGCCCATGCGGCATCCGACTCAAAGAGCATGGAAATGTCGTAGTCCGTCTCCGGATACTCCGCAAGATGGGTGAATTTGTTCGTCCTGGATTTCAGCGGCTGCAGTCTTGCGGCATCCAGCTCAAAGAGCATGACGGAAAGGTTCTTGACACCGCATGCCATGGACACTTTCTTGGCCAGAAGCCCCATATCGCCGATTCGCTCCTCCCCCAGGAAGAGATTCAGCCACACCACATCGTCCGCCCAGCCCGGCTTTTCCGCTTTCCGGAACGTGAGAGGTTCCATATGCGTATAGCGGGGCATGTACGCAAGGACGCCCTTGGCCTCTCTAAAAAGCTCTGTGATGTCTTTTCTGCTGCTTGCGAAAGCCCCTCCGATATGTCTGCTCTGCTGCGGCAGAGATTCGGTTTCGTCATAGGGGGCGCTGTAATTTCTGTCAAAGAACACCTGGGCCTCCTCGAAAATGGAGAAGTCGTTAAAATAGCGTTCATTCTTTACCACTGCCTCGCAGAGGTTGGGCAGCAGGGAAGAACGGATGCAGCTCAAATCCGGCGCGGGCGGCGTGGAGAGCTTCAGCACGCCCTCCCTGTCCGGCAGCACTGCGTCCACGAATACATCGTTCATCCAGGGGTATGTGTAGACCTCCTGCATCCCGCAGCGGACGGCAAGGTATTCCTTGATATTCCGGATTAAATCCTGCCCCTTTTGGTTGATTGCGCCTGTAAAAGTGGTGGTGAATTCGGTGGCCTCAAAATGGTCGTAGCCATACATTCTGGCCACCTCTTCCATCACATCGTCTTTCATGGAGATGTCGCCGGTGGAGCGCCAGGTGGGAGCGACTGCCTGCATCCTGTCCCCCTCGATCTCCACGTCAAAGCCCAGCAGCTCCAGCTTTCTGCGGATTTCTTCATTGGACAACGTCTTTCCCAGACGTTTGGCCAGCCATGTGAGGCTTACGTCCACCTTGGCCCGTTTCAGCTTCTTTTCATATCTGTCGCAGTAGCCTGTGACTTTCAGTTCCGGGTACAGTTCTCTGAAATACTGCATGGAGAGAGCCAGAGCCTGAGCGCAGCGCTCCGGGTCGACGGCTTTCTCATAGCGGGAGGAGGCCTCGGTCCTGTTGTCGTAGCGAAGCGCTGTCCGCCTGATTCCCGTGGACTCAAAATTTGCCACTTCCAGGATGATGCGCTTTGTATCAGGCAGGATGGAGTCCTTTGAGCCGCCCATGACCCCGGCAAGGGCAACGGGCTCCTGGGAATCTGCGATTACAAGATCGTCTTCGCAAAGCGTAAGTTCCCTGCCGTTTAAGAGGCTCAGGGTCTCCCCCTGAGAGGCGCGCCTGACCGTAATGTGCCCTTTGATCTGGTCTGCGTCAAATGCGTGGGTGGGGTTTCCGGTGGCCAGCATGGCGTAGTTGGTGATATCCACCAGTGCATTGATGGGGCGCATTCCCGCTTTCCAGATGCGGCTCTGTATCAGATAGGGGGAGGGCTTGACCTCCACGCCGGACATTTCCACGCCAATGTATCTGGGACATCTGTTTGCATCGGAAATCTCCACCTTGAAATCGGACGGTACATCTGCCGCAAAGGGTTCGATTTCGGCCAGAGGCAGGTCGTAGAGCGCCGCAATCTCCCGGGCTATGCCGTAATGCCCCCAGAGATCCGGCCGGTTTGTCATGGATTTGTTGTCGATTTCCAGGAGCACGTCGTCCATGTCCAGAGCCTGCGCCAGGGAAGTGCCGGCCGGCACGTCAAAGGCCGACAAGTCCAGGATTTCCGCCTCTTGGGAGGCAGGGAACAGGTCGCTTAAGCCGATTTCGTCCGAGGCGCAGATCATGCCAAAGGACTCCACGCCCCTAAGCTTGGAATTCTTGATCACCACGGGCTCTCCCTCCCCGTGCCAGCGCACAATGGCGCCGGGGCAGGAGACTGCCACACGCATCCCCTCCCGCAGGTTGATGCCGCCGCAGACGATCTCCTTGCTCTCGCCGCCGATGTCCACTTTGCACACCCGAAGCTTATCTGCGTTGGGATGGGGCCGGATTTCCTCGATCACGCCAACTACCATGTGCTCAAAGCGGCCTGCCAGGTATTCCACGTCCTCCACTTCCACGGTGGACATAGTCAGATCATATGCCAGTTTCTTCAAATCTATATTTTCCGGGATAGCCACATAATCCCGAATCCATGATAATGATAATTTCATCTTACACCTCCATTATAAGTTCTGGCAGTGTCAACTTTATATGCCCCAATTTGGTTCAGTCGCCAGTAAAATCGACGGTTCCAGAGGCTGTAAGCCTATACATCCCGTTTCTTCAGCTTACCTACCCCGCATTTTGTTTTGAAAGACCAGTCAAGGCTAGGCTGAAAGCCTGTTTATTTCAGCCGTGACGGGGGTTCCGCAAGCAAAATAGAATGGGCTAAGCCAACGGAAAGGGGTTATTTTTTCATATTCCGTTTTACACTACCAAAGTTCTACGCCCCTGCTTATTTAAACTGGTTCAGGAATCTGAGATCGGCGCTGTGGAACAGCCGCACATCGTCCACGCCGTAGCGCATCATGACCAGCCTGTCCAGACCGATGTCCACATAGAATCCGGTATACTCGTCCGGATCCAGTCCCGCCGCACGGAGTACATTTGGATGAGGGGAGCCGCCGGGCATGACTTCGATCCAGCCCACATGCTTGCAGACGCTGCAGCCTTTGCCGCCGCAGACCTGGCACTGCATGTCTATCTCGAACCCGGGCTCCACAAAGGGGAAGAAGCCGGAGCGCATCCGCACCGGCACATCCGTGCCGAATACTTTGCTCAAAATGCTTTTGATCATCACCTTGCCGGAGGTAAACGTGATGTCCTTGTCCACGATCAGCGCCTCGTATTGGAAGAAAGCCCTGTCGTGATGGGCGTCCGTGGTTTCGTTCCGGTATACCCGCCCCGGATAGACGAAACGGTAGGGGGGCTTGTGGGTCTGCATGTACCGCACGCTGCCGCCGGTTAAGTGGGGACGCAGGCACAGCTTCTCGTTGGTATTCCCGCTGTCATGTCCCTCCAGCCAGTAGGTGTCCATGCTTTCCCTGGCAGGGTGGTTTGGAGGGAAGTTCAGCTTGTCAAAGGCGTACATCTCGCTGGTAATATCATCCTCCTGAAAAATCTCGAAGCCCATGGAACGGAAAGTGTCGTTCAAGTCATAGCACATCTGGGTGATGGGATGGAGGCCGCCCCGGCGGGGCAGGATACCCGGAACGGAACAGTCAAAATCCGGGGATACTTGCGAGGCTTTCAGCTTCAGCTCCGTCCTTTTTGTCTCCACCAGCTCTGTCACCTGGTTCTTGGCCTGGTTCAGCAGGGAGCCGATCTGGGGGCGAAGCTCTGCCGCCAGGCCGGGAAGTTCTTTCATCAGGAGGCTTAGGGCTCCCTGTTTGCCGATATAGGCGCTTTTTACGCTCTGCAGCTCGTTTTCGCTTGCCGCTGCGGATATCTTGGTTTTTACTTCAGACAGAATACCGTTGATTCTCTCTTTCATTGCCATGCTCCTTTCTGGTCTTCGGCGGGGGTTGGGAAACTGTCAGACTGAAAGCAGCATCTGACAGTAAAAAACATCGCCGCCTGTCGTTGATTGGACAAGGGACGATGTTGAATCGCGGTACCACCCTATTTCAGGGTATTATGTCTACCCTGCGCTCATTTTGTGCGCTGTAATCTGCTGCACGGACATCCGGCTTAACGCATCCTGGCAGACGCTTTTCGCAGGAAAGCTCCCATGCTGAAACTTCCAAAAGAACCGTATGGAACGCTTTCAGCCGGCGACATTCCATCTCTGCTTTTACGGATACTTCTGTACTCACGCATGTTCATGGCTTGATTAGTGATTATTCTAATACCAATACTGTCTCTTGTCAAGCGGGAAATTTGCCGGATTTGCCTGGATTTGACTCAAAAAATCTTTTCGTCCGCGCGTTCTGCCGATGACTTGTACCAGAAGTTAAAATCCCAACACCCCCAGCCGCTTCAGGATGCTGAGAAAGACCTCTATCAGAACTATGAGGCCCACGACTCCCAAAAGCTGATGCGCCTTGCCCATCTTTCGGTTGCTGTTTTCAATCTGAGCGCTGTTCCCTGCTTGAAGCCGCAGGTCGCTGTCCTGAGGCAGTTTGCTGATCAGTTCTTTCTCCAGCTTGGACACAAGGTCGGTGTAAGGCTCCTTTGTCTGCCAGAGATACCACCCCGTCAACCCCACTTCTTTCTTCTTTCCGTCCCTTAGCCAAGCCTCGAAATGCAGCTTCCCGTTTTCGTATGTATAATCAAAAAAATATATCCCGGTATTCGCTTTTGTGACCCTTAAGGGAGTGAACAGCGTATTTATCCCAAAGTCGGCTGTCCAGCATATCTTTCCCTGCCACTCTCCTATATAAAATCCGTTCTCTTTCAGAAAACCGTCTATCAGTTCCCGCACCTCACTCTCCGGAAGCTGCAGCTCCATCTCTCTGATATACCTGCCCATAATATCCCCCTCTCGGTCTGTGTTCCGCAAAACAAACGCCGCCTGTTTTTATGAAAACTATACTTTTTATATTCTAGCACATGTATTTGTTTCTGTTCAAGAGACGGAGTGGAAAATTTATAAGGGATTAGGAGTATCAGAAAGTCGCAGATCAAAATGAATACTGGCCAAGCATTGTAAAGAAAACGCTTGGCATAAATTATAGCTATGGTATATAATGGCCTTATTCAAGGTATGAAGCGGTCACTGCTCAGAGATGCCCTATGCGAGAAAATATCGAAATACCCTTAAAGAGAATTTGACAAGCGATGAGCGTTCCGGCAGGCAGCAATCCATCAGACAGTTTAAGGAGGAGTGGGAGGAATCACGATGAAACCAATCATAGCAATTCCCATGGGCGATCCGGCGGGAATCGGCCCGGAAATCGTAATCAAGGCTCTGGCGGATCCGGAGGTGACAGAGTGCGCCGCCTGTCTGGTAGTGGGGGACGGGACTGTCTTGGAACAGGCCATGACCTTTCCGGGCATGCCGGCTCTGGCCATCCGCCGGGTAGAGTCGCCGAAAGAAGGGGATTACCGCCCTGGCATCCTGAACCTGATAGACATGGAAAGGATCCGGATGGCGGATTTCTGCCTGGGGAAAGTGTCGGGAGCCTGCGGAAAGGCGGCATACGCATATATAGAAAAGAGCGCCAGGCTCTGCCTTTCGGGCCAGGCGGACGCTATGGCCACGCCGCCCATCAACAAGGAATCCCTGCGGGCGGGAGGCGTGGACTTCATCGGCCATACGGAGATTCTGGGAGCCCTGTCCGGCACTGCGGATCCCCTGACCATGTTTGAGGTTCGCGGCATGAGGGTCTTTTTCCTGACCCGCCATGTGTCCCTGCGGCAGGCCTGTGACGACATCACAAAGGAAAGGGTCATGGACTATATCGTCCGCTGCAGCGCCGCCCTGGAAAAGCTGGGTGTCCGTCAGGGCACCATGGCTGTGGCGGGCCTGAATCCCCACAGCGGGGAGCACGGGCTGTTCGGCTGGGAAGAGGTAGAGGAGATAGTCCCGGCGGTGGAGGAGATGCGGAGGCTCGGCTACCGGGTGGAGGGCCCTGTCGGGGCGGACTCCGTATTCCACTTAACTCTCCAGGGCAGGTACAACAGCGTGCTCTCCCTGTACCATGACCAGGGACATATCGCCACCAAGACGCTGGATTTCGCCCGCACCATTGCCATCACCAATGGTATGCCCTTTCTGCGCACTTCCGTGGATCACGGCACCGCCATGGATATCGCGGGACAGGGAATCGCGGACGCGGTCAGCATGAAAGAAGCCATCCGCCTGGCCGTGAAATACGCGCCGGCCTTTACCGGGAAAGAACAGGCTACTGACTATTGACAGCGGCCTGTCTGAAAGGTTTTACGGGTTCCTGGAAACTGTGCCGGACAGGCAGAAAGTGAGGAAAATATGGCAGAGCTGGTCTGCCTGGCATATCTCTACGCCCTGGAGGGTGCCATTGCGGATGTGGAGTTCAATGCCCTGCCGGAGGGGCGAAAAAAGGAACTGAAGCAATTCAGCGATTTTACAAAAAAATAATGGGACAGAAGATGCTTCCTTTCCCTGTCCCTATAATATATTATACCAGAAAAACAGCAAAATTACAAGTCTTGTATTGAGGCGCTCCTATGGACTATACTGCAAACAGCCAGAATTTACGGTAACGCAACCCGAAAGGTGCCTGGCTGGCGGTCCGCAGTCGGGGCATACTGTAAATTTAACTGACGTGCAATATATAATGCTGAACTATAATCGCAGCAATATGCAGGATGGTATTCCTTTTTTTGTCCATAACCGGAAGAAAGTGACCGGAAGAAAGGGGATAGGTTTCAGGGAAAGGAGCGCGGCAATGGAAAAAGGTGAATTTCAAAGCGAGGTGGAGCATTTAGGTCAGGTGGAGGGAATCATCCAAAGCAAGCTGGAGAAGCTGCACAGGGAGAAAGCTCCGCTGCGGGAGGAGGTTGTGCAGGAGCGGAAAGAGATGTGGGTGGAAAACCGGCATGGGATTGGCGATTTTGACGATGTCATCTTTATGAGCACCCAGGAGGCGGCAGTAAGCTTCGCGGAGAGGCGACTGGAGTGGAACGAACTGGAGATTCAGCGGATGACGAAAATGGCGAAATCCCCCTATTTCGGCCGCGTGGACTTTGAGGAGTGCGAGACAGGGGAAAAGGACAGAATCTATATCGGAATCTACAGCCTCATGCAGGAGGAGACTCAGGAGGTATATGTGGTGGACTGGAGGGCTCCCATCGCCTCCATGTTCTACCAGTTCGATTTAGGCCCCGCCTGGTACCAGGTAAATAACTACAAAAATGAAGTGGAAATCACAGGGAAAAGGCAGTACAAGATAGAGGATGGACACCTCCTTTCCGTGTATGACACCGAATCGTCCATGTATGACGATATCCTGGGGGATGTCCTTTCAAACCATTCCGACCATAAGCTCAAGGTCATCATCGGGAGTATCCAAAAAGAGCAGAACGCGGCGATACGAAGCGATACAAAGAAATCCTGCCTGATCTACGGCCTGGCGGGCAGCGGGAAGACCAGCATAGGGCTCCACCGCCTTGCCTATGTGCTCTACTGCAACAGGGATACCATAAAATCCGAGAACGTCCTGATTTTGTCAAACAACCATATATTCGGCTCCTATATTTCCACCATTCTTCCTGACTTGGGAGAGAAGCCTGCGCAGACCAAGGTCTTCGCCGACCTTCTGGAGGCAGGCTTAGGAGAGGGGCTGGAGGTGGAGGATTATTACAGTCAGCTGAAGAGCATCGAAAGCCCCTATGCAGAGGAGCGGAAAAGGTGGATCCAGGTCAAGTACTCGGCAGATCTGCTGGAATTTTGTATCCGCTATTTTGCCGATTTTCCTTTCCGGATACCTGAAATCCGGTACGGGGAGAATATATTGGCAACGCCGGAAGCGATCAGGAGGAAACTGGATGCCGAGGGCTTTCCGGACTTTCAGTCCCGATTTGAGCGGCTCAAAGTTCTGGTCAGAAAGGCCATAGAGGACTATTTTACGGAGCACAAAGAGGAAATGTGCAGGGAATTCCTGGAGAGCCGAGAGGATGTCTTTTCCGAGAAAGAGGCTCGGGTTCTCTATAGAAGAACGATGCATGAGACTATACAATCGGCTCAGGAGGATGTGGTCCGCCTGAATCGACTAAATGCCAAGAAGCAGATGCGGGAAGTCTTCGCGGAGTATCTGCGCCAGACGGGGGAGGGAGACCGGGAGGACAGGGAGCAGGAAGTAGCAAGGCTGTCCGATTCCCTGGAACGGGGGAGGCTCTTGTACGAGGACGCGCTGTTTTACCTGTTTATCAAGGTGCTGATGGGGGAGGTGGCCCCGTTCCCTGCTATCTACCATACCGTGATTGACGAGTCCCAGGATTATAATCTGCTCCAGCTCTGTATCATGAAGCGCCTGTTCCCTAAAAGCAGCTTTACATTGCTGGGAGATATCTATCAGACCGTCAATTCATTGACGACCATTCAGAGATACCAGGAGTATGAAAGGGTTTTCGGGGCCGGACTGATACAGATCCGCCTCAGCAAATGTTATCGCTCCTCCAGCGACATCAATGCGCTGGCATTCCGGCTTATCGATGAGGCCGCGCAGCCCATAGCGGAGAAGTACTCCTATTTTGCGCGGCCAGTCAAAAAGCCCAGGTATATCATAAGCCGGGATATGTTTTCCTGCCTTGTGCCCGTCTTAAAGCAGCTGGAGAAGTACCATTCCGTGGCGGTGATCGTGAACGGCGATGAGGAAGCCCTTGGGGTAAAATCTTATTTGTGTAAACACATGGAGGCACAGCTGATTATATCGCCTGAGGACGAGATGAAAGACAGGTTAGTGATAATACCTCTGCTGCTGGCTAAGGGACTGGAATTTGACGCCGTGATTTTGTTCGATTTCCTCCATTCCATGAAACCCGGTGAATCCGTGGAAGCCAATAAATCCAGGGAGCCCGATGAATCCAATGAAACCAGTGAATCCGGGGAAGATATCGCTCGGTTCCGGCGCAAGGTGTATCTGGGATGTACAAGGGCTCTGCATGAGCTGTATTTTATCGAAAGAGAGGGGCTGCCGGATTCCCTGGAGGAGTGCGCGCCTTACCTGGAAGTGACGGCCTCCTGAAAGCGGATGAAGCCGCCAGGAGGGCAAATCTGTCGAAAAAAGCTTTCGGCATGGAGATGAAAAAGGCAGGATATCAATAGAAATCAGGTAAGCGCCGGGCATAGGATATAGCCTGACACGAGGCAGCGGGGGGCAGAAATGAAAACAATTATCATTTATGAGTCCACACACCATGGGAAAACCAAAAAGCTGGTGGATGCGGTGGCACAGCGATATGAGATTAAGACAGTGACAGTGGAGGAAGCGTCCAGAGCGGACTTGAAAGCCTATGACAGAATCGGCATTGCCTCCGGCGTGGTTTTGGGAAATTTTATGAAGCCACGGAACGGTTTGTGGAGGAGCGCCTGCCGGAAGGAATAGAGGTATTCTTCCTGGAAATCAGGCTGGAATGATGTGCTCTGTATGCAGTGACGGCCTGCAGAAATTCTGCTGAATGAATACCGAGACATTTTCAGGTTCTGGCGGAATTGGAGGAGACTGACGAGCTTGGAAATATGGCCGGGAGGCAGAGCGGAGAGGACAGCGGAATGGGAAAGCAGATGATAGAACAAATAAGCGATAGAATACGGGCGGAATTATGGGAACTGCAGGATCAGGGATACAAGGATTTCCACGCAAAGCTGATTCCCACGGTGGCGCCGGAGACCATTATCGGCGTGCGCACCCCACAGGTGCGAAAGCTGGCGAAGAAGTGGGCGAAAGCCCCACAGATTGGGGAGTTCCTGGCGCAGCTCCCCCATAAGTACTATGACGAGAACAATGTCCATGCCTTTATCGTGGAGCAGTTTCGGGATTATGGGCAATGCCTGGAGCAGACCGAGCGCTTTCTTCCCTATATTGACAATTGGGCCACCTGCGACATGATGGCCCCGAAAGTGTTCGCCAGGCACACAGAGGAGCTTATCGAACCCATCCGCCGATGGATTTCCTCCACGGAAACCTACACCATCCGCTTCGGGATTGGGATGCTGATGCGCTTCTACCTGGACGAGGCGTTCCGGCCGGAGTACCCGGAATGGGTGGCGGAGATCCGCTCGGAGGAGTACTATGTCAACATGATGCGGGCATGGTATTTCGCCACGGCCCTGGCCAAGCAGTACGAAGCGGTGCTTCCGTTCCTGGAGGGGAAGCGGCTGGATGCCTGGACGCACAACAAGGCCATCCAGAAAGCCCGCGAGAGCAATCGGGTGACAGCGGAGCAGAAAGAGTATCTTAAGGGATTGAAAGTATGAAAGACAGAATGGATAAAATCTTATTGCTATTGAAATAACGAAAAGCACTATGGTGCGGCTGCTGATTAGCTTTGTCCACCATGTATGAGAAATACGGGTTTACGGAAAAATCCGTGAATATGGAGTTTGTGGAGCCTTGAAGATAGGGAACCCCTGAAATTCATTGCCGCCTTACATGGCCGATTCTGCAAAGTTTTTCTGCCGCTTCGTTCTCTTCCCCTGTTTCCCGAAGCTTCCTGGCCATGGCTGCGGCAAAGCCGCTGAGACAGTAGTCTGTCTCGGGGCAGCACGGAGTTCCTCCCAGAGCTCCAGGAGACGCCGGAAAGCGTTTTCTGGAATACAGTGAGACAGACCCGGTGGCAAAGGAAGTCCTATCCTATAACTTCCTGGATTTCTTCTGATGTGAGACATAAAGAATGTCAGGATTCGGACATGCTGTTGGCACTGCTCATGAGGCAGGAAAGGAGGAGAAATGCAAACAATACAGAGCAAAAATCGGGGGAAACATCCTGACGACAGCCTCTTTCAGGTGGCCGCAAAAGCCGTGAGCGATGAGCGGTCTGGCAGGCGGCATTCTCACATGACAGAGCCCATCATGCCGATGAGCTGATCCCTCTGTACAGCATCCTGTGAGCCTTTGGCTTTTGCGGCCATGCCGTCCAGCTCTATTTTACTGGCAGCCGCCTCCAGGAGCTTCTCCTGAAATTCCTTTTTCTCCTGCTCCGCTTTCCGGGCTCTTCTTTCGGCTCTGGCCCGATTCTGCAGGCGCAGATTGTTTTCCATGGTATACAGCATCTGAGTCATATCCGTCATTGGGTTACCTCCTGAATAAGTTTTGTTTTCCACAATTTATATCGGCAGCCTTTCCGCATTCCCTGAGAGGCATTGGGGGCCAAAATCCGGCGAGATCTGGCCCGGGCCTATCCCGGCATCGCATCCTCTAACCTATTGTCCCAGCCAAAGCGTTTTAAATCCACTTTCCAGCCCTCATCGGTGCGCAGGACTTCCACACCCTCTGTCTCCAAGAGGAGCTTCTGCAGGTCCGGGGTGTCAAAATAAACGGCGCCGGCCAGTATGCCCCTGGCATTGACGATGCGGTGAGCGGGGATGTCCTCCCCGGCCAGCCCGCGCCTTAAGGCATAGCCCACCTGACGGGCGTTCTTTGGCTTGCCGCACATAAGGGCAATCTGCCCATAGGTAGCCACCCGGCCTTTGGGGATGCGGCTGCAGATCAGGGCTATTTTCTGATAAAAGTCCATAGGATCGCCTCCTTTTGAAGTTTTACGGATCAAAGTCCACCCCATTATACTACTATTTTCTGCTTTTGTGATAAGATATGGAAAAAGAAAAGCTTTCTGCCAATAAAATTCGTTTTATTTTACAGGAGTCCGAAAGCAGGCGGCAGGCCGTTGTATGCCGTGGAAGAGGAGAACAGGGCAGGCACCCGGGGAGCGGAAGACCGCATTGTGCCGAAAAATGACTGCAAAATAGTAATCATGACCATAATTCTGGAGCTCCCTGTGACAGCGGCTACAGCGGCACTGCTCCTGTTTTTTCGAAAGAAAGGGGACAGCGACTGATACTTATGCAAGGAAATAATGCAAACAAGTTATAATTGTATTCCCCGGCAGAATATGATAAAATGACCTTATTCATGGCAGGAAACGGCCGGATGGCCATAATATCATGAGCGGTGCTGTGCTCATGATAAAATGACCTTATTCATGGCAGGAAACGGCCGGATGGCCATAAAACCCCATGAGCATAAGGAGAGAGAAATGTTCGGGAAGAAACGGATACAGCAGGCCGACTACGACAGGGAAAACTGGAGGCCGGTCTTGAAATGCAGCATCTGCAACGGAGAGCAGGTGGCAGGCTTTAAGAACATCCGCACAGGGGAGTTTCGGGAGGAATGCCTGATCCAAAACAGCTCGCAGCTGGAGGCTTTCAAGCAAAAATACGGGATTACACAGCTGCCTAAAGAATACTAAGGAGACCAAAGGTTATGACAAGATTTTTGTATGCGATTGTGGAGCTTATTGCGCGGATACACAGCCGTCTGCTGGAGCTCAACGATGCCTACGAGTACAATTTTAACGATAAAGAGCTGCATTTTATAATCATCGGCGCGCTGGGGATGGCTATGATTCTGGTGATATATCCTACTTTCAAATGGCTGGCCAGGAACAATCATATCATGGTCATCAGCTGGATCTATGTGTTTACACTCATCGTAGTCATTACTTTTGCCATTGAGATCGGTCAGCGGGTGACAAATACAGGCGCCATGGAGTTTGCCGACATCATGTTCGGCGTGTTTGGATTCATTACTATGTTCCTGGTTTTCTCTGTCCTCAGGGGAGGATATCATCTGTTTCAGCGGCTTACCGGGCGAGGCGGCAGATCTTCCCGGGCGAAGAGAGATGACGAATGGGAAGATTAGGGGGCCGCATGAGATTTCTACATATTTCGGATCTGCATATCGGAAAGCGTGTCAATGAATTTTCCATGATTGAGGATCAAAACTATATACTGAAGCAGATACTGGACATTGCAGCCGCAAAGCGGGTGGATGCCGTCCTCATAGCCGGGGATATTTACGACAAGCCGGTGCCCTCGGCGGAGGCGGTGCAGATGTTCGACTGGTTCCTGACCGGTCTTGCGGATTTGGGGAAAAAGGTATTTGCGGTGGCAGGCAATCACGATTCGCCGGAGCGGATCGCTTTTGGCGCGCAGCTTATGAGCGGGAGAGGTGTGTATGTGTCGCCTGTGTATGACGGGACGGCTTTCTGTCAGGTTCTGACAGATGCCTATGGGGAGATCGGAATCTATCTGCTCCCCTTTGTCAAGCCGGCCATTGTCCGCCATGCTCTGGAGGGGGAGATACAGAGCGCTTCCCCGGAAAGCTATCAGGAGGCGGTGGAACTGGCGGTGGAACGTATGGGAATAGACTGCACAAGACGTAATATCCTCATAGCCCATCAGTTTGTCACGGGAGCGGGCCGCTGCGATTCCGAGGAGGTGGCGGTGGGCGGCCTGGACAATGTGGACGGGACGGTTTTTGACTGCTTTGATTATGTGGCCCTGGGACATATCCACAGCCCCCAGTCCGTAGGGAGGGAGAACGTGCGGTACTGCGGAACACCGTTAAAATACTCCTTTTCCGAGGCTGACCAGGAGAAATCAGTCACTGTGGTGGAGCTTAGAGAGAAAGGGCGGACAAGCATATCCGCGGTGCCCTTAGCGCCCCTGCGGGACATGCGCAGGATCAGGGGCTCCTATCGGGAAATGATGTCCAAAACTTTCTGGCAGGATACCAATACCGAGGACTATGTGCAGGTCACTTTGACGGATGAAGAGGATATCCCGGACGGCATGCAGCGGCTTCGGACGGTCTATCCCAACCTGATGCGCCTGATTTATGACAACAGCCGCACCAGACAGGACAGAAGCGTGGACACCGCAGCGCAGGTGGAGCAGAAATCGGAGCTGGAGCTGTTCGGGGAGTTTTTTGAACTGCAGAACAACCAGCCCATGAGCCGAGAACAGACAGATTATGTGGAGAAGCTCATTGAGAGATTGAAGTGAAATCGGAATCTGGAGTAAAGGCATAATGCCTGTTGCGGCTCCCCAGGAAATATATGATAGCGGAAAATGGAAAGAAAGTATAAAGTTTCTTTGTAATAAAAGTGTGGTTAGCATAGCAATCAGAATGGATTTTGAAAAATACCGTAATGAGGATAGTTTCGGGAAAGTAGAGCAGACAAAAGAAATGATCTTGACGGCAGTAAAACGGATGAAAGCAAAATGCAAATTTGATTACGATAAATTCAAAAATGATTTGTTATCTGATATGTGCGCCATAGCGCGCCAGGGGTAGACAGATGAAACCGTTACAATTGATCATAAGCGCTTTCGGTCCCTATGCGGACAGAACGGAAATTGATTTTCGCAGCTTCAAAGGACAGGGACTTTACCTGATCACCGGGGACACCGGAGCGGGCAAGACCACGATTTTTGACGCCATAGTTTTTGCGCTGTACGGGGAAGCCAGTGGGGACGTGCGGCAATCGGACATGTTCCGCAGCAAATACGCAAAAGATAATATCCCCACCTATGTGGAATACACCTTTGCCTACCGGGGAAAAGAATATACGGTAAAACGTAATCCGGAATACATGAGGCCCAAGGGCCGCGGCAGCGGCTATACGCTTCAGAGAGCGGATGCACAGCTGACCTATCCGGACGGCAGGGCTCCCGTCACAAAGGTAACGGATGTGACAAAGGCCGTGACGGAGCTCATCGGGCTGGACCGAAAACAGTTCACCCAGATCGCCATGATAGCCCAGGGGGATTTCCAGAAGCTGCTGTTCGCGGGGACGGAGGAGCGGGGAGATATCTTCCGGCAGATTTTCGGCACAGGCCTTTACCAGCGGATTCAGGAACAGTTAAAGGCGGATGTAAAGCTTGAAAAAGACAGGTACGAAGAGCTGAAGCGCAGTATGAACCAGTATATGGAGGGCATCGACTGCCAGGGCGGTTCCGCCGGGGGAGCCGGCAGCCGTCTTGAAATGCTGCGGAAAAGCAAATTTGACGGCAGAGTGGAAGAGGGGCTGGAGCTATTGGCTCTGCTGTGCACGGAAGATGAGACTGCCCTGGAAGCCATGGACGGGCAGATCGAGGGGCTGGACGGAGAAATTCGCGGGAAAGATCAGCTTATGGTAAAGATCCGGCACAGGGAAGAGCAGCAGCGTGAGCTTCTGGAAAATCAGAAGAAACGGGAGGAATTGCAGGCAGAGTTTACAAAGAAAGAGGCTCTCTTAGAACAGGCAGGTAAAGACCGTGAGGCCTGCGCCGGGCTGGAAGAGCGGATTCAGGCTGCTTTGAAGAATCTGGAGAAGTTCGATAGCCTGGATGAGAATCAGGAGGCCTGGCAGGCAGGGGAGGGGGAAATTGCCTGCCAAAAGAGACGCAGGGAGGACTTGGAAAGTAAGAAACAGGCCCTGGAGGCCGCTCTGCAGGAGGAGCAGGAGGAGTATGGGCTTCTTGCAGGGGCAGGGGAAGAGAAAGTACGCCTGGAGGGCGAAAAGAGCGATATCCTGCGCTGGCAGCAGGAACTGCGGCGATCCGGCGACGGACTGGCCCGGGAGACGCGGCAGCAGAGCATGGCGGAGCAAGCCGTTGCCGGAAGTCGGAATAGACAGCAGGCGCTTTCGGAATGGATTGCGCAGAATCAGAAAAAAGCAGAAGTACTGGGGAATCGGGAGGGCATTCTGGCCGCGGTGGAGCAGACGGCGGAGCACTTGGCGGGCCGGCAGGAATCCTGGCGGATACGCGAAAGAGAGAGGAAAACGGCGGCCCAAGAGGAAGAGCAGGTCAGGTCAGCTTTGAAAGGATTCTCCGACCGCAGCCAGGAGCTTGCCCGGGAAGAAGAGGAATGCGAAAAGGAACATAGTTCTCTCAAAGACAGCAAAGAAGCTATACTGCTGTGCCGCCATGAGACGGAGGAAGCCGGGCAGAGGCTGCAGGCCTGCAGGGAGCAGGCAGAGGCGGTGCAGACATCGGGAGAGACTTTGCGGACTTTGGAAAAGGCATATGAGAGAGTGTGTGCCCGCTGGGATGCCTGTCAGAAAGAATGGAACCGCTGCCAGGAGGAATGGGAGGCTTTTGGAGACGTACAGGCCAGGAGACTCATTGCGAAGCAGCGCCTGGAGAAACTGCGGGAAGCGGACGCTGCTTTGGCAAGGCTGTCCTCGGAGACAGAGAAGCTTGAACAAATTCAGGGGGAACTTTTCCGTGTCAGAGAACAGTATCAGGCTGCTGCGGAGGAAAAGCAGCGGCTTGGAGAGGCTTACCGGAAAATGGAGCGGGCTTTTCTGGATGCCCAGGCAGGACTTCTGGCCAGAGGGCTGGAGGAGGGTGTGGCATGCCCGGTGTGCGGTTCCGTACATCATCCCTCGCCGGCGCAAGTGCCGGAAGCCGTGCCTCAAAAGACGCAGTTGGACAGGGGAAAGAAAGAACTGTCCGCCGCTGAGGCCAGAGCGGAGCGGCTCAGTGAAAAGGCCGGGTACCTAAAGGAGCAGCTGAGCGGACAGCTTTGCCGGACGAAAGATACAGCAGGGGAAGTGCTTCGCATGGAGATACTCCGGGTGCAGGAAGAGGGACAAAACAGCCTGAGATTCGGGCCGGGAAGCGGGCAATGGGAAGCTGAGAGCCAGGACAAGGCAGATTCTGCTTTGAAAGAGGAAATAGTAAGATTCTATGAGATTATAAATGAAGTATCAAATAGAATAAAGATTTTGGAGCAAGGCTTTCAAATTGAGAATGAAGAGGCTGAGCGCGCATGCCGTCTGAAAGAGGAGCTGGAGGTCAAGCTGAAAGCTATGGGACCAAGCCAAAAAAGTCTGGAGCAGAAGAAGCAGGATACGTTGCTTCAGCTGAATACGGCGAAAAACCGGTTTGGCGAGCGGCAGGGACAGTGGGAGAGATTCTTGGCAGAACTGCCAAAAGAGGCAGTGCAGGAGCCAAATGGGTTTGTACAGGATATGCCCCATAGGGAATGGACGACAGATCAAGTGTCCTCCTGTCTGCAGCAGGTATACGAGAGAAGCTTAAACAGGCTGAACCAGGCGGAGGCCGCCGGAAAGAGATTGGATGCGCTGGAAAGGCACATGGCCCAGGTAAAACAGCAGAGGCGTCAGCTGGAGGAAGAGACGGCAGAGGCCAGGGAGCAGGCGGCTTCCCTACGGGGACGCAGGGAAGCCGCGGAAAGACAATTGGCTGAGGAACTGGAGAAGACAAAAATGTCTTTGAAAGAGGCGAACAAGCTGTTTGAGACATATGGGCAGATATCCGATTTGGAATTGTTAAAAGAAGCTCCCATAAAGCAGATTGTTTGTAAAGGTGATGCATTTGGAACAGGTGATTTGAAAGAGGAAGCTTCCTTATACGGGAGGCGGACGGAAAGCTGTCTCCTTGCACTGGCAGAATGGAAGAAGCAGCTTTTGGACGATATCGCGCTCCGGGAGCAGTTGGAAGCGGACAGGCGGCAGGGAGAAGAGGAACTGTCACAGAACCGGACGCTGCTTGGGGAACAGGAAAAGGAACTTGCGGGAATTCTGAGCAGAAAAGCGGAAAAGGCCGCACAGCTGCAAGAGAGCCTGACCGCTTTTTACGGGAGCCGAAAAGAGGAGGACTACGCTTCCGGGTCTGTGGAATTTCCGGCAGATAGCCCGTCGGAGGAAGCAAAGCTGCGGGAAGCTGCCGCGGAGGCGCTAAAGAAGCTGTCAGAGATGCTGCGGCTGTCAGAGGAAGCCGTCAGGAGAAATCGGACGCAGCTGGCAAGGCGGCAGGTTCTGGAGCAGAGCATTCCCCGGAAAGAGGCGCAGAAAAAGGAGTTGTCAGAGGAGATCCGCAGGACCGAGCTGAACCTGGCAAGGAAAGCGGCGGAGAATGCAGAGAGAAGAAAGCAGATGGATGTCCTTGCCAGGCAGCTTGGGAACGCTACGAGAGAGCAGACAGTGGAGAGCGTCTCCCTGTACAGAAGTCGGAAGGAAACGCTGGAGGAGGCTTACCAAACAGCACAGCAAGACCTGACGCAGTGCCGTATCCGCATGGAAGGCCTTGATAAAGCAATGGATACGATTCGCAGACAGATTGGCACAGCGGGGGAGGGAAGGCTGCCGGACATAGGGGAAGTGACAGCGCAGAGAGAGGAAAGACAGCAGGAAAAAAGGGAGCTGACCGAAAAAAGAAACCGGAAGTACGCAGCGCTTTCCAGAAACCGGGACATCTTAGACAAGGTGAGAAGCAGGCGGGATGAGATCGCGGCGGTGGAAAAGAGATATATATGGATGCGCTCCCTGGCGGACACTGCGGGCGGCAACTTAAGCGGCAAGCAGAAGATAGAGCTGGAGACTTATATTCAGATGACCTATTTCGACCGTATCATCCGTCGGGCGAATCTGCGCCTGCTGACCATGAGCAGCGGTCAGTATGAGCTGAAGCGCCAGCAGGAGGGCGGTAACCGCAGCAAAAAGGCCGGACTGGAACTTGAGGTTATCGACCATTACAATGCCACGGAGCGCAGTGTGAAAACTCTGTCCGGAGGAGAATCGTTCCAGGCCTCCTTGTCTCTTGCCCTTGGACTGGCGGACGAGATCCAGTCCCATGCAGGAGGCATCCGAATGGACAGTATGTTTGTGGACGAGGGCTTCGGCTCCCTGGACGGGGAGGCCCTGGGACAGGCCATGAAAGCCCTGCAACAGCTGACCGAGGGTAACCGCCTGGTGGGCATTATCTCCCATGTGTCCGAGCTCAAAGAGCGTATAGACAGAAAAATCGTAGTCACCAAATACCGGGACCGGGACGGAGTGGGCAGCAAAGTGTCCGTGCAGCCCTGAGGGGGAGGACCTCCGGATACCCCGGGGAACAAATGAATACAGAATGACGAAAGACGGAAAGGGAGCAAAGTATGCATATTTATGAAAAATGTCCTGTATTGGAAAACGAGAGATTTCTGCTGAGAGCGGTGGAAGACAAGGATTGCGACGATCTGCTAAAGGTCTACAGTGATAAAAATGCCCTGCCGTTCTTTAACAGCGATAACTGCGACGGAGATAATTTCTATTATGCCACCAAAGAAAGGATGGCACAGGCCCTTGATTTCTGGAAATATTCCTATGAAAACGGCTGGTTTGCCAGACTTTCCATTGTGGATAAAGGAACATCCGCCGTGGTGGGAACCGTTGAACTTTGCCGGAGGGTTTCACAGGATCCTTTCAACAACATGGGAATCCTGAGAATCGATGTGGGAAGCGGCTATGAAACAGAGGATGCCCTGTATGACATCACCGCGCTTATCATTCCCCACATGCAGGAGCTGCTGGGATGTAAAGGAATTCTGACAAAAGCACCCATATATGCGGTGGAAAGGCAGAAAGCCATCCAAAGGGCCGGATTTACCAGGTCCGAACATTTTCTGGTGGGAAAGACCGGCTTTGCTTACGACGGATACTGGACCAGATAGTTTGTCCGGGGAGACAGCAGGGCAAGTTTGAGCAGGGAAGAGAAAAAGATAGAAAAAAGCCCGGGGATGTGTTATACTTTTTAGAAAACAGGGTTTACGGAAAGGTATGGGGAATTTATGGAAGAGATCATGGAGTCCATGTCCAATGAGAAGATGCAGTTCGCGGTGCTCATCGATGCCGACAATATCAGCTCGAAGTACGCAGTGACCATATTTGAGGAGCTGGAGAAATACGGCTCCACCAGCTACAGGCGCATCTACGGCAACTGGTCCAGAGGGAACGGCTGGTCCGAGGGCATGCTGCTGGAATATTCCATCATGCCGGTGCAGCAGTTTTCCTATACCACGGGAAAGAATGCCACGGATATGGCCATGGTCATCGATGCAATGGATATCCTCTATAAGAATAAAGTCCAGGGCTTCTGCCTGGTCACCAGCGACAGCGACTTCACCAGGCTGGCCATGCGTTTGCGGGAGGAGAACATGTTCGTGCTGGGCATGGGGGAATCCAAGACGCCCCTGGCACTGACCCGCGCCTGCAACCGCTTCATCCACCTGAACCTGGTGGCGGAGCAGAATATCGAGGAGGGCGTTTTGGCCAGAGCGGGGAGCACATCGGAAGAGCGCAGTGTCTCCAGCGAAAAGGGCTCCAGGTCAGGCGGGTACGGAGGATATGGCGGCCAGACAGATGGCGCTTCCCCTGACGAACAGAATGTGACTTCGCTGGCGGAGGTGCGCCAGGTGATCCTTACCCTGATCAATGAGAACGGCGGGAAGCATGTGGACCTGGCCCAGCTGGGGAACCGGCTGAATGATAAATTTTCGGATTTTGATGTACGAAATTACGGATATTCCAAGCTGAGCACCATGATAGACCAGGAGCTTACCGACCTCCATGTAAAGAAGATCAGCAACCAGTACTATGTAGAGCGTCGTTCCACTCTGACCAAGGAGGAACTGGAACGGGAAATCTGCCGTATGATCGAAAAGAACGGGGGCATGGTGGAGAATCTGGCCAGTCTCAACGACGAACTGCATAAGAAGTACAAACAGCTGGACTTTAAGCAGTTCGGCTACAGCCGGATTTCCAGCTTCTTAAGGAGCCTAAGCTCTGTCACTGTCCATGAGAACGAGGTGTATTTGAAACGGTGAGGGCGATAGAAAACGGCATGGACATGAATATATTTGACTATATGAGAAGCAGCGACATGGAAAAAGAGGCTCCCCTGGCGGCCAGAATGCGTCCCCGGACGCTGGAGGAGGTAGTGGGGCAGGAGCATATCATCGGCAGGGATAAGCTGCTCTATCGGGCCATCAAGGCGGATAAGATCAGTTCCGTAATCTTCTATGGGCCTCCCGGCACCGGCAAGACTACTTTGGCAAAGGTTATCGCCAGCACCACCAGCGCCGAATTTACCCAGATCAACGCCACGGTAGCCGGCAAGAAAGACATGGAGGAAGTGGTGGCAAAAGCCAAGGAAATCCAGGGGATGTACGGAAAGCGGACCATTCTCTTTATCGATGAGATACATCGCTTCAACAAGGCCCAGCAGGACTATCTGCTGCCCTTTGTGGAAGACGGGACTGTCATATTGATAGGCGCTACCACGGAGAATCCCTATTTTGAGGTGAACGGGGCATTGCTGTCCCGCTCCATCATTTTTGAACTGAAGCCCATTCCCGTGGAAGCGGTCAGGGAGCTCTTAAGAAAGGCAGTCTGTGACACGGACCGGGGCATGGGGGCTTACGGCGCGGTGATTGACGAGGATGCTCTGGACTTTTTGGCGGACATCTCCGGCGGAGATGCCAGACATGCACTGAATGCCATAGAACTGGGGATCATGAGTACAGGACGCAGCGAAGACGGCAAGATTCACATCACCCTGGATGTGGCGCAGGAGTGCATTCAGAAACGGGCGGCCCGGTATGATAAGTCAGGGGACAACCATTATGATACCATTTCCGCATTTATCAAAAGCATGCGGGGCTCCGACCCGGATGCGGCTGTGTATTATCTTGCCCGGATGCTTTATGCGGGAGAAAATGTTGCCTTTGTGGCCAGACGCATCATGATCTGCGCCGCGGAAGACGTGGGAAATGCGGATCCCCAGGCATTGGTGGTGGCCACCAATGCCTCTCTGGCCGTAGAGCGCATCGGCATGCCGGAGGCCCAGATCATTTTAGCCCAGGCTGCGGCTTATGTGGCCAGCGCTCCGAAGAGCAACGCTGCATGCAACGCTATTTCTGCGGCCATGGAAGAGGTAGGGCGCACCGGAAACCTGCCCATTCCCGCTCATCTGCAGGATGCCCATTACAAGGGGGCTGCAAAGCTGGGCCGGGGTACCGGATATAAATATGCCCACGACTATCCCAATCATTATGTCAGGCAGCAATATCTGCCCTATGAGCTGGACGGAAGAGAATTCTACAAGCCCTCCGGCAACGGCTATGAGGCGAAGATACGGGAGCATATGCAAAGAATCAAAAGAGAGGCGCAGGAGTAGACCCTGCGTCTCTTTCCATGTCTAAAAAAGCTTCTCCACCAGGTATTGGTAGATTTCCTGATTTTTCTTCTGCCATTTGTTGCAGATGGTCTCGGCAATTTCCTCCGTGGGCACGGATATCCGGATGTCCACCAGATTGATATCTTTGTCCTTTGCCACCAGATGGGCTTCATATCCTCCGGCTCTGGCAGTGTAGTAATAGTCACCCAGCACGGAGACCTCGTTGCGCAGCACGTATTCGTTTTCCCTAAAATAGTTATCGATATCCTGCTTGATGCCGTAATTGATCAGGTTCCGGAAAAAGCGCAGAGTTTCCCGCCCCTCCGCCGTGATGGACAGATGGGTGCGGTTGCGTATGGTCTCCTGGGCGATCATATGTGCTTCTGTGAGCTCATTGATAACTTGCTGGAGAGTGAGATAATTGGTGTATTCCTTTTCCAGAATATAATCGCTGACCTGGGCGTTGGTCATAGGAAAGTTGACCCGGTCCAGCATATACAGCACGATTAATTTGTAGAGGGTCAGTGGATCCTGCAGCATTTCCCACACTTCCTTTTCTAGCCGTAAATTCTTTATTTGCCGTTTCCGGAGAGAGGCAGCATTGCCGCCTTTTCCGGAGCATACGGACTTTGCCGCGGTGCTTTCAGGCCCGGACGCAGTTTGCGGGTACCGTTAGCGGATATGGGATTTTACCGCTTCCGCCACCAGCTCGGCTACTTTTGGATTGAAAGCCTCCGGCATAATATTGTCCTCGTTCAGCTCTTCTGCCGGCACCAGGGCTGCAATAGCCTCCGCGGCGGCCAGTTTCATTTCTTCTGTGATCCGCGAAGCCCGTCCCTCCAGCGCGCCCTTGAAGATGCCGGGGAACGCTACCACATTGTTCACCTGATTGGGGAAATCGCTGCGTCCGGTGCCCACCACCCGGGCGCCCGCGGCTTTTGCCGCATCCGGCATAATCTCCGGCACAGGATTGGCCATGGCAAACAGGATGGCGTCATGGTTCATGGAGCGCACCATTTCGGCCGTGACGATATTGGGGGCGGATACTCCCACAAAGACGTCCGCTCCTTTGAGGGCATCGGCCAGGGTGCCGCTCTCGCCTGCCGGATTGGTGACCTCCGTCATTTTCTGCTGCATCCAGTTCAGGCCCTCTGTGGTCCTGGAGAGGATGCCCACTTTATCGCACATGAGAATGTTAGAGAAACCGTAAGTCAGAAGCAGTTTCGTGATAGCCACACCTGCGCTGCCGGCCCCGTTTACAACTACACGACAGTCTTCCTTTCGCTTGCCCACGACTTTCAGGGCATTGATGATGCCTGCCAGCACAACGATGGCGGTGCCGTGCTGATCGTCATGGAAGACCGGGATATCCAGTGCCGCGTTCAGTCTTTCTTCAATCTCAAAACACCTGGGGGCGCTGATATCCTCCAGATTGATGCCGCCGAAAGCGGGAGCCAGCCACATGACGGCTTTGATGATTTCCTCGGTGTCCTGTGTGTCCAGGCAGATGGGGATGGCATTGACCCCGCCGAATTCTTTAAAGAGAACGGCTTTCCCCTCCATGACGGGCATAGCGGCATGGGGGCCGATATTGCCCAGCCCCAAAACAGCGCTTCCGTCGGAAACCACGGCCACGGTGTTGGCTTTCATGGTGTACTTGTATGCTTCTTCTTTGTCCCTGGCGATGACCTTGCAGGGCTCTGCCACGCCCGGGGTGTAGGCGATTGCCAGATCCTCCCTGGACTTCACGGGAGCTTTGGATACGATTTCCAGCTTACCGTTCCACTGTTCGTGCATCATAAGAGACTTCTCATTGTTTGTCATTGGTCTACCTCTTTTCTGTTTGGCTGATAATGGCATATATACTCCGACTACCAGTATCATATAATAGTTTGCCGTCTTTCGCAAGTTTTTTATATTTTAGGGGTTCCTATTTTAGGAAAAGTGTATTATAATGAAGCTACGAGGTATGGGTTCGACCATGCATATCAAGGCTGCACATCATGTCTAATCAGCTGTGCCCCCCTTATTCATGACAATAGAATGCATAGGGCGTTTTTCTGTTGTCCTGCGATAATTAAGATCAGGAGGAATCTATGAAAGAAAAGTATGAATCATTGGCACTTGTACAGTTAAAAGAGCTCGCAAAGGTACGCGGGCTTAAAGGTACATCTTCCATGAAAAAGGCCGAACTGGTGGAGGCCATGTTGACTGAGGATGAAAGGATAAAGAAGCAGGAGGCGGAAGAAGCTCCGAAACAGGAGGCTGTAAAGGAAAGCGGAGAGAGCGCGCCGGAGCCTGCGCGCAAGCGCAGTGTTGTGACGAATAAGCGGCCGTCTTCTTCCCAGCAGCGGAGTGCTTCCGCGCATAAAATGGTGAGGGATGAGAGCGGTTATAAGGCAGAGTCTGCAGCCGAGCGGATGAAGAAAGCGGAGGAACCGCCTGCGGCATCCGTATCGTCCCAGCCGGCATCGGTCCAGCAGACGCCGCCCAAGACAGCGCCGGGGACACCCGCGCCTGCGGTGTCTCAGCAGGCACCGTCCCCCGCGCCGTCTCAGCAGACACAGGCGGGAACCCAGCAGCCTGCGCCTGCCGCTGCATCCGCGCAGACACCGCCTCAGACACCTGCGCCTGCAACGCAGCAGCGTACCACTCGTTCCACGGAGGTCTATGACGAGAAGACATATCCCAAGGAGCTTGACAGCGGCGAGGAGGCCAGCGGTATTCTGGAAGTCATGCCGGACGGCTATGGCTTTATCCGTTGTGAGAACTATCTGCCAGGGGAGAATGATGTCTATGTGGCTCCCAGTCAGATCAGGCGCTTCGGGCTTAAGACAGGGGACATTCTGCGGGGCAACAAGCGCATCAAGACTCAGCAGGAAAAGTTCAGCGCACTGCTGTTTATCCGTACTATCAACGGGTATACCATTGAGGAGGCGTCCAAGCGTAAGGCCTTTGAGGATATGACGCCCATCTTCCCAGATGAGCGCATCCGCCTGGAAACCCCGGGCAGCAGCGTGGCCATGCGGGTTATGGATCTGGTCAGTCCTATCGGCAAGGGACAGCGCGGCATGATTGTATCTCCCCCCAAGGCAGGTAAGACGACCCTGCTCAAAGAGGTGGCAAAGTCTATTCTGCGCACGGATCCCAATGTGCATATGCTGATACTGCTCATTGACGAACGTCCCGAGGAAGTGACGGATGTGAAAGAGGCTATTATCGGCACCAATGTAGAAGTCATCTATTCCACATTCGATGAGCTGCCCGAGCATCACAAGAGAGTGTCCGAGATGGTCATCGAGCGCGCGAAACGCCTGGTGGAGCATAAAAAGGACGTCATTATCCTGCTGGACAGCATTACGCGTCTGGCAAGAGCATACAATCTGGTAGTACCGCCCAGCGGGCGCACTCTTTCCGGCGGTCTGGATCCTGCGGCGCTCCATATGCCCAAGCGGTTCTTCGGCGCAGCCAGGAACATGCGCGGCGGCGGCAGCCTGACGATTCTGGCCACGGCCCTGGTGGATACGGGCAGCAAGATGGACGATGTCATCTATGAGGAATTCAAGAGTACGGGCAATATGGAAATGATTCTGGACAGAAAGCTGTCCGAGAAGCGTATCTTCCCGGCCATCGACCTGGCCAAGTCCGGCACCAGAAGAGAGGACTTGCTTCTGACCAGCGAAGAGCTGGATGCCATCAATATTATGCGGAGGGCTTTGAACGGATTAAAGTCCGACGAGGCCACAGACCGGATTCTGGATATGTTTGCCCGGACCAGGAACAACAATGAATTTGTCCAGATGGTAAAAAGAAACAAATTTATTTAAAATAAGACTTGCAACTGCGCTGTCCTTGTGCTACAATAATAGCGCTGTTTGTGGTTCCATAAGCAGTGCGGATGTGAACGAGATTACCTAAAGCTTCGCAGCTGCGAATCTATTTATAGAGAGGTGAACAAGATGAAGGAAGGAATCCATCCTAAGTACTATCAGGCAACCGTGACATGTAACTGCGGGAATACTTTCGTGACAGGCTCTACCAAGCCTGAGATTCACGTTGAAGTTTGTTCCAAGTGCCATCCGTTCTACACCGGCCAGCAGAAGACAGCCAGAGCCGATGGACGTATTGAGAAGTTCAACAAGAAATACGGCGTCAAATAGGAATCGCAGGAAAGGTTGGGGTGATTGCATCTCAACCTTTTTCACATGATATCAGAGAGCTTTAGCGGATGGCTTTTTCAGAGAGGCCTCAGCTAAAGCTATTTGAGATGGAAATGAAGAAATGCATTCATTGAAGAAATGCATTCATTGAAGAAATGCATTCATTGAAGACATACATTCATTAAGGAAGAGCATTCATCGGAGGAAAGAGTATGGCAAAGAAGAGCCGTTATTCCGGCATCGGCGGGCAGGCTGTGCTGGAGGGTATTATGATGAAAAACAAGGAAAAATATGCTGTGGCCGTGCGGCGGCCTGACGGAGGTATCAGCGTAGAGACGGGCAATGAAACAGGGATCCTGCCCGGCAGCAAGTTAAAGGAGATTCCTTTTGTCAGAGGTATATTTAATTTCATAGATTCATTGGTACTGGGCATGAAATGCCTGAATTTTTCCGCCTCTTTTTATGAAGAGGAAGAGACTGCGGACGAAAAACATTCTGGGGAGAAAAAGCAGAAGAATGAGACCGGAGAAAAGCTTTTATCGGCGCTGGTCACCTGCTTTGCCATTGTGCTGGCACTGGGGATTTTCGTGGTGCTGCCTTATTATCTGTCTTCTCTGCTGAAAGACTCTCTGCGGAATCAGTCGCTGTTAGCCATTATTGAAGGTGTCATGCGTATCCTGATTTTTATTCTCTATGTAACAGGGATCAGCCTGATGAAAGATATCAGGCGGTTATACTGTTATCACGGGGCGGAGCATAAGTGTATCAATTGCATTGAGCGGGGGAGACCTTTGACTGTGGAGAATGTGATGCGCAGCTCCAGGCTTCATAAAAGATGCGGAACCAGCTTTATCTTTTTTGTATTTCTGGTGAGTATTGTATTGTTTTTCTTCATTCGGGTGGAGAATCCTGCGGCCAGGGTGGCAATCAGGATTGCGCTGATGCCTGTGGTGGCGGGAATTTCCTATGAGATTATCCGGCTGGCGGGACGCAGCAGCAATATTTTCATACAGATTCTCTCTGCGCCGGGCATGGCGATTCAGCGGATGACTACAAAGGAGCCGGATAAAAGTATGGCAGAGGTGGCTATCGCCGCAGTGGAAGCCGTATTTGACTGGAAGCAGTATTTAAGGGACAACTTTGGGTATGAGACAGAGGACTCCGAGGAAGAGGATGACTGACGCATGACATACGGGGAAATATATCATTGGGGAAAGCACAGGCTGGAAAGCGCCGGAATTCCTGAGGCGCAGTTGGATGCCAGACTTTTGCTGGAGTATGTCTGCGGGACTGGGCGCAATGACTTGCTGGTTCATGGGGACAGAATGTTAGAAGTCCGGGAACAGGAGCGTTATCGCGAACTGATTGACGGGCGGGAGAAAAGGATTCCTCTGCAGCAGCTTACGGGGGTGCAGGAGTTCATGGGACTGGAATTCTCCGTGAATGAGCATGTGTTGATTCCCAGGCAGGATACGGAGATTCTGGTGGAAGAGGCGCTGCGGAATCTGCATGACGGTATGCGGATCCTGGATCTGTGTACGGGGTCCGGATGTATCCTGATCAGTCTTCTGCACTATTCCAATGACTGCGAGGGCGTAGGGACGGATATTTCCGGGGAAGCGCTGGAGACTGCAAAGCGGAACGCGGAAAAGCTGTTGGAGAGGCGTGTTTACTGTCAGTGGGACGATGTGGTGTGCAGGCCCGGCAGCATCTCGTTCATACAGAGTGATCTGTTTGAGCGGGTGCAGGGAAAATTTGATATGATCGTATCTAACCCTCCATATATTCCCGGGGAGGTAATTTGTACTTTGATGCCGGAGGTAAGAGAGCATGAGCCTGTGCTTGCACTAGACGGCGGCGGGGACGGCCTTTTCTTCTATCGCAGGATAACGCAGGAGAGCAGGGAGTATCTTGTGGGCGGCGGAATGCTTTTTCTGGAGATCGGATATGATCAGGCCGGGGATGTCAGGGAGCTGATGGAGAAAGCGGGTTTTCTGGAGATAAATGTGGTGAAAGATTATGCGGGGCTGGACCGGGTGGTGTATGGGACGCTGGGCTGGGGACAGGTAAGTTTAGGGGCTGCTTCTGCAGCAGAATGAGAGGAAATATGTTCGATAAATTAGAAGATTTGCTGATTCGGTTTGAAGAGATTTTAAGCGAGCTCCATGAGCCTACGGTGGCTGCCAATCAGGAGCGGTTCCGGAAGCTGATGAAAGAGCAGAGCGATCTGACACCCATTGTGGATGCTTACATGGAATATAAGAAGTGCGGACAGGAAATTCAGGACTCTCTGGAGATGCTGGAGGGAGAGAGCGATGAGGAAATGCGGGAAATGCTAAAGGAGACTTTGGGCGAGAACAAAAAGCGCGTGGAGGAGCTGGAACAGGAGCTGAAGATTCTGCTGCTTCCAAAGGATCCGAATGATGATAAGAATGTAATTGTAGAGATCCGCGCCGGTGCGGGCGGAGATGAAGCGGCGCTGTTTGCGGCGGAGATCTATCGGATGTATGTGCACTATGCGGAGAGCCAGCGCTGGAAAGTGGAGACATTGAACGTAGATGAAATCGGCATTGGAGGCATGAAAGAGGTACAGTTTACCATAATCGGCCAGGGCGCATATTCCAAAATGAAATATGAGAGCGGCGTCCACCGCGTACAGCGTGTGCCGGAGACGGAGAGCGGCGGGCGCATCCACACCTCAACCATCAGCGTGGCGGTGATGCCGGAAGTAGATGAGGACATTGATATTGTTATCGATGAAAAGGATATCCGTATAGACGTTATGCGTGCGTCCGGAAACGGGGGTCAGTGCGTGAATACTACGGATTCCGCAGTGCGTCTGACCCATTATCCCACTGGCATTGTGGTGTACAGCCAGACGGAGAAGTCCCAGCTGCAGAACAAGGCCAAGGCCTTTGCGCTGCTGAAGTCAAAGCTGTACGACATAGAGCAGCAGCAGCGTCATGACGCGGAAGCGGAGCTGCGTCGCAGCCAGATCGGTACGGGAGATCGCTCCGAGAAAATCCGCACCTACAATTTTCCCCAGGGCCGCGTCACGGACCACCGCATAGGCCTGACTATCTACAAGCTGGATAAGGTCATGAACGGAGATATCCAGGAGATCCTGGACGCCTGCATCGCCGCCGACCAAGCGGCAAAGCTAGTGAAAATGGGAGAAAACTAAAGACAGCTTGGTCGTACGACCGAAGCGGCAAAGCTAGTGAAAATGGGAGAAAACT
>CAJTZD010000005.1:74004-77012 GCA_910584235.1 uncultured Acetatifactor sp. | reverse complement strand
AAAGACAGCCTGGTCGTGTGACCGAAGCGGCAAGGCTAGTGAAAATGGGAGAAAACTAAAGACAGCCTGGTCGTGTGACCGAAGCGGCAAGGCTAGTGAAAATGGGAGAAAATCATTATGCTGAAAGCGCAGATGGCAGGTATCAAATGTTCTGCCGGGAAATTTATTCAAGAGAACAAAACATTCTTGAAGTGGATGATGCTTTTTTCTGTGGTCATCTATTTTAGACTGATGGCTGAGGAGTTGGTCAACTGCTATGACGGCATCTGGGAGGGCTCCTATCATGTGGCGGGAGCATGGGAGCTATCTCTTGGAAGATGGTTTTGGTATTACATTGACCGTCTTCGTTTTGGGGTGAGCAGCGACCCAATGGCTTCCCTGATCGCGCTTGGATGTTTTTCACTGGGACTTACCTTTTGCTTTGACCTATTTGAATCTGAATCTAAGGGGTTCCCCCGCTATCTGGCAGGGGGGCTGTTTCTATGCAGTCAGTCAGTTCTTATCAATCTGTCCTATCGTTATATGTCTCCTACCTTTGGGATTGCCTATATGCTGGGCATGCTTGGAGTATGGATTTGCGCTAGAATAAAGAATTTCTTCGGGGGAATGCTGGCTGGTTCTGTGTGCATTTGCCTGAGCCTGGGGGCATATCAGGCTTTTATCGGATGTATCTGCCTGGCCGTAATTGGTTGGTGTATTACAAAAGCAAAAGATATTTCTGTCAATGTATTACTATTGCTTGTAAAAGGGGGCGGAGCGATTCTTCTGGGCGGAATTGAATATCTGTTAATGTGGAATTTTCGGCTGTGGCTCTGTCATGTGGAGAAGAGCAGCTATGCGGGGGCAAGCACGTATTCCTTTTTAAATACGATTTTAAAGCTTCCGGAGCGCTTGAATGCCGTTATGCAGTGGTTTGTGTTATATTATAAAGGAATCGTCTGCAAAACTCTTTATTTTGGCGGCTTGAAGTTATATCTGCTGTTCTTTGTCCTTGCAGCTGTGATACTTGCCATTGACATATGGAGCGTGCTGAGATGCAAAAAACGCAACGGCATTGTTTATTTGCTGTTGGCGGCGCTGGTACCTATAGCAGTGGGGGCTGTGCTTTTGGTGGCTACAGAGACATATCTCAGTACCCAGATGACAGGTGCATATGCTTTTGTGATACCGGTATTTTTGCTGATTATGGCCGCGGCAGCAAAAAAGAGCAAGCTATTAAAGGCCATAAACATAGTGGCATCTCTGGTAGCGGTTGTTATTCTGTATTCTTCTTTTCTACAGGTACAGGTTGATCAGAAGACGATGTCGGAGACCAGGAAATCCTCAATGAATGTGGTTGCAGAGATTCATGAGCGCCTGGGGGCGGAAGAACTCCTGTCCGAGGAACTGAGGTACTGTTTCATCGGTACACCGGCTGGGAACTCCATGTATTACAGGTCAGAGACATTTTGGAATGCAAATGGATATACTTATATCGGAGGTGGGTGGCTTGATGCTGCCTCTATTACAAGATCATGGAATGGGCTCGTGCATGATATCTGCCAGATTCAGATTAATATCTGTCCCGCGGACGAATACGAGAGACTGTCCCAGGATGAGCGCGTTAACAGCATGCCGGTGTTCCCGGAGGAGGGCTCTATCATTAGAATTGGGGATGTGGTAGTAGTCAAAGTGAGTTAATGAAATTTCTGATTCTTTGCATCGCTGCGACGTGTTAGGCTGCGATGCAAAGAATTTTTTGATTCCCGGCTTGCGTATATGCGTTTTTTATGCTATAGTAAAAATACAAATTTACAAAGCCGAGTTCGGGGATTTGTGAATTTGTGGATTGCACAGGATAAAACAATCGGAGCAATGTCATTTGCATTCCGAATGAAACATCTATATTCACTACAATGGAAACAAATTGTTTCCATATACCGGCTTTTCGCCATTTATTCAAAAGGGACAGCAAAATAAGATACAGACAGGCGAAAGGCGCTTTCTCCTGTCTGTAGAGGAACAGGAGGAGTCATGGAAAGAAACGAAAACGAATTGTCTGCCATGAACGGACAGACAGGGGGAACTCACAAAGTAAAAGCAAATTCTGAATCGATTCATGAAAAAGGAAAGGATAGCCAGCACAATCGGGATATCAACAGTAAAACAGTGTTTGGCAATTCCGTTCTGTGCGCACAGTTTTTGCGGGACAATTTTGATATACCCATATTGCGGGATGTACAGCCTGAGGATATCGAAGATGTTTCGGAACGGTATCACCCTTATCTGGGCACGGAGTTCGATTCCGATACTGTAAAGAAGATACGGATTCTTGATATTGAAAAGGGAAAGAAGACCGGAAGCAATCAGCCGCCTTTCCTTGTTTCCCTCATAGAGCATAAAAGTTTTGTGGACTATGATGTGTCCATGCAATTATTGCGGTATATGGTATGTATATGGACAGAGTACCGCAGGGAGAGGGAGGCAGTGAAAGAAGGCTGTAGTGGCCGAAAAGGATTTCGGTATCCCGTGATTATTCCGATTGTATATTATGAGGGGAGGTCGGAATGGACAGCGGATATCCGGCTGGGCAGCCGGATAGGAGGCAGTGACAGAAGAGATGTATTTCAGGGATTTCAGAAATGGATCCCGGATTTTCAGTATAATGTAGTTCGGATTCATGATTACAGTGACAATGAGCTTTTGGAGAGAGGGGACGAGATGTCCCTGATCATGTTGGTGAACAAAATACAGGACACGGCAGATCTGGAACACTTCATACGGATCCCACCGGACAGACTAAACAGGATCATTAGGGATAGCCCGGAGCAAGTGGTGGACATTCTGGCTTGGGTCATGGAAAGCCTGTGTTTTAAGATAGAGGCGCCTGCGGAAGACAGGATCCAATGTGTCCGGAAAGTGAGAGAGCGGAAAATGGGATATCTGTTTGAGAATATGCAAAAAATCAGTATAACGGAACAGCGGCAGAAAGTGGAAGAAGAGAAGAAAAAAGTAGAAGAGGAAAAGCA
>CAJTZD010000005.1:0-73904 GCA_910584235.1 uncultured Acetatifactor sp. | reverse complement strand
GAAAGTAGAAGAGCAGAAGCAGAAAGTAGAAGAGCAGAAGCAGAAAGTAGAAGAGCAGAAGCAGAAAGTAGAAGAGGAAAGACAGAAAGTGGAAGAGGAAAAGCAGAAAGTAGAAGAAGAGCGCCAAAAGGCAGAGGAAAAGCTTCGGCTTGCAGAGGAAATGATAAAGCGATTACAGGAAGAAAGATCAGGGGAAAAGTGAAGAGCATAGAGTGCTGCTGCAAGGATTGCGGAATAAAAGCCTATTTATGGATGGGAAAGGGAGGACGCTTATGTTTACGCGCCAGTTGATGGAAAAAATGGAGGGGCCGTTCAGGGAGCTGCTTGTGCGCATGGAAGCAGGCGGCTGTGCCAAAAAGGCAGCACAGATGGCGAACATGGTGCAGGCAGCTTCTGAGCCGGAGGAAGAAAATGGATGGAAGCAGGAGGGGCAGGAAAGTCACATCCATGTGGCGGAAGCCCTGAAATGCCTGTATGCATCCATGCCGGTGAGCGATGCGGTGGACTATCCGGCTGAGCTTTTCCATGCATTTGCCAGACACGGAGTTTTCCTGTGGGAAAAAGGTCCCTTTGCGGGCTGTGTTCCGGAGAGGTTGTTTGCCGGATATGTGCTTCATCATCGTGTAAACAATGAAGAAATAACGGAACACCGGGAATTCTTTTACGGAGAGTTAAAGGACAGAATTGCCGGAATGGATATGCGGCAGGCTGTGCTGGAGGTTAACTATTGGTGCGCCTCTCAGGCTACATACAGGGCAACGGATGAGCGCACGGCCGGCCCCATGAGCGTATACAACTGCGCATATGGGCGCTGCGGGGAGGAGTCCACCTTTTTGGTATCAGTGCTCCGCAGTCTGGGCATTCCGGCCAGACAGGTATATGTACCCTTTTGGTCCCACTGCGATGACAATCACGCATGGGTGGAGGCATGGTGCGACGGGGAATGGATTTTTGTGGGCGCATGCGAGCCGGAGGAGGTTCCAAACAGGGGATGGTTTTTGGGGGCGTCCTCCAGAGCCATGCTGGTGCATTCTAAATGGCTGCTTCCCGTAGAGGAAGAGAGCATGGAGAAAGATGCCACCCAGGTGCTGCCCGGCAATGATATGTGTCATGTGCTGAACCATATAGGCCGCTATGCCAAAACCACAGGGCAGGAAGTGGCCGTATACGACAGGGCGGGGCAGCCGCAGCCGGATGCGGAGGTGTGCTTTGAGGTGATAAACGGCTCCTGTTATAGGGAAATAGCCTCAGTGCGTACGGATGAAAACGGAAAATGCCTGCTCCAAACCGGATTTGGCAGCCTCCATATCACCGCGTCAAAGGACGGCGCATATGGAGAGGCTTTGGCGGATACCAGACAGGGAAAATGTTGTGAGATCTTTTTGAATAATACATTGCCACAGTCTGACCAATGGGAACAATTCACTTTTTTTGCCCCGGAAGATTCTGACTATAACCATGTAATGGTATCTGATAAAGAAAAAAGCAGGGGCAGAAAACGGCTGGAGGAGATGAACCGTCTGCGCCAGGAGAAAGAAAGCCGCTTCTATGATGAGGCACTGGCCGGGCAGGCAGTGTCCGGCATGGATGCCTCTGAGAGGGACAGAGGCATTGCCATTATGAAAAAGGCCTGCAGGAACCAATGGGAAATAGCAGAATTTCTTGCAAAGCCCACGAATGGAACATATCCAAAGCGGTGGAAGCTGGCAGTGCTGGAAAGCTTGCGGGAAAAGGACTACCGTGACATTACGGCAGAAATCCTGGAGGAGAGCTGCCTGGAGGCTGCGGCCTGGAAAGAGACCTGTCCGGATTCTTTGTTTGTACCTTATATTCTCTGCCCCAGGGTGGAGAATGAGATGCTTCGCCCTTTCCGGCGCTTTATCCGTGGCTGGCTGGAACGAGAAAGCGCTGTATGCGGCAGGAACCTGACGGAGGAAATCCGCAGGGATCCGGCAGCGGCATGGCGGCTGGTAAAGGAGAGGATTACATCCGATAAAAAGGCAGAATACGGAAACCTTGTGACCTCTGCGCAGGGAGCGCTTAAGAGCGGTTATGGAAGCATGGCCACACAAAGAAATGTCTGTATACAGATTTTGAGGACTCTGGGGATACCGGCCAGACTGGATCCAATTGAGGGGCTGCCGGAGGCGTGGATGAGTTCCGGCAGAACGCGGAAAGCCGGTTGGACGGCGAAGGACGACAACATGGCGAATGCTGGCAGAGCGCGGAACGTGGGCAGCGAAACGGCAGCAATGTCTGGCAGGGAGCATGCCATGCCCGAGCCGGACGGACGATTTGTGTCTCTGGAGCGTCAAGAGGGAAGCGGCCGGATTGTAGTCTCCGGACAAAGAGATGTGATATGGAATTACTCCGGAAACTGGACACTGTCCCGTTTTGACGGTGAGGCGTATCGCACTCTGAGGTCGGAATCCTGGATCCAGGACAGGTTTGACATTGCTATTTCCTTTCCCGCAGGAAGATATAGGGTATTGACCACAAACCGTCTTCCAAACGGCAATATCCTTGCAAAACAGCTCTGTTTCGAACTGAAAGAGGGAGAGGAGCGGGAAGTCTGCCTGGAACTGGCAGAGGCAGAACCCTCGGATATGCTGACAGACTTTTCCGTTACGGACTTTGTCCTGAAAAAAGAGGATAGGGAGGCCTGCAGGATTTCGGATTGCGTGAAAGACAACGGTGGCCTGTTCATTTGGCTGGGGGAGGACGAGGAGCCTACGGAGCATATTTTGAACGAGATATACCAGCGCAGGGAAAGCTATGCGGCAATAAGGGCTGGCTTGTTCCTGGTGGCTGCCCGCCCGCAGATGCGGGAAAATCCTGCGTGCAGGCGAGTGTTGGAGGCGCTGCCGAAGATAAAGCTGTTGTATGATGATTTCGGGGCCAACATGGAGGCTTTGGCCCGCAGTCTGTACCTGGAACCGGGAAAGCTGCCGCTGGCAGTGCTGATTGACCAAAGAATGCGGGGAATTTACAGTGTGGCCGGTTACAATGTGGGAACCGGAGATATGATTGTGAAGCTGATCGCCATGATGAAAGTAAATGCCAGGAGCGCAGCAAGAAACTAAGTGTAAGGATATTTGAGGGAATTTTTGGACGCTTTCCGGGCGGAGGGCATCCGCGTAGGCCTGTACTATTCCATCATTGACTGGCGACAGTTGGAAAGCAAAGGAACTGGTGGAGATGGTTCGCTCCATTCGGCCGGATATTATCATTGACAACCGACCGGAGAGAAGCGGGGAGGGCGCAGGTTCTATCCGAACACTGAATCCCACCTCTTATGCCGGGGACTTTGCCTCGCAGAAGCAGATGATCCCCCCGGAGGGCATTCGGGACGAAGCCGGCAATCCCATCCCCTGGGAGGCCTGCATTACTCTGAACAACAATTGGGGCTATGCTGCCCATGATCATCACTACAAATCTGCGAAGATACGGTGGTGGAAATCTATCTGAAAGAAGAGTGCGAAGATTTGCTAAGCGGTCAGGAGAGGGCATAGTCCGCCTCTTTGGGACGCCCGAAAATCAGGAAACCTGTAATAAAATCGGAAGATATAAAAAATGGGCTGCCGCCTGCATGAGCATATCAGCAGGCAGCAGCCCATTTTCGATGCTTTCTATGTTTTCCGTAAGATGATCTGCTTAATTTTTGCCCTCTTTGGGAGCACGCACCATAAACAGGCTGATCAACAGAGCCACGATATACAGCACGACAGTCACATACAGCACATTCTGATACCCCACGGGATTGACCTGGATGCCATGGAGGTCGAAGAACTCCCCTGTATGGTCCACGATCCAGTTGGCCATCTGATTGCCGGTGAGGCCTGCGATGGCCCAGGCGGAAAGGGTCAGGCCATGGATGGCGCTGATATTGCCCATACCGTAGTGGTCGGACAGTAATGTAGGCACATTGGAAAAGCCGCCGCCGTAGCCGGCGTTCACTACGAAGATAAGACCCAGCACCAGGATCACAAGCAGGGTATTGCCCTCCCCGTTCTTGATCCCCCCGGTTACCATGACAATGGCAGTGAAAGCAATGGAGAGGATGAAGATCAGCTTGTAAATGGTATTCCTGTCTTTCATCTTGTCAGCCCATGCGGAGAAGCCCAGACGGCCGCCCGCATTGAAGATGGCGGATACGGTGGAGATGATTCCGGCAGCGCCTGCCAGGCCGATGCACTTCACGATCATCTTCTCCTGGGAGATCAGAGCCAGGCCGCAGGTGATGTTGATGTAGAACATCAGCCAGATGCCGATATAGTTTGTGATAGGCCTGGACTTGATGACGTCCAGCATGCCCTTGCCTTTTTCCGCTTTCTGGGGCTCGTGCCAGGAGGCGGGCTTATGCAGCAGGAGATGTCCTGCGAACATCATGATGAAATACACTACGGCCAGGATCAGGAACATCTTGTAGATGCCGCCCTCCCCCAGATTGTCCAGCATAGCCTGCATGATAGGGCTTGCAATGGCCTTTGCGGCACCGAAGCCTGCCACGGCAAGTCCTGTGGCCAGGCCTTTCCTGTCCTCGAACCAGAGCATCAGGGTCTTTACAGGGGACAGATAGCCCGTGCCCAGGCCGACGCCCATGATAAAGCCATAGCAGATGTAGATGCCGACCAGCGCCAGCGGGCTGTGCTGATGGGTACCGCCATAGTAAATGAAGAATCCGGTTCCTGCCATGCCGCAGGCAAAACAGATGGAGGCGATAAGGGAGGACTTATGGATGTCCTTTTCCACGATATTGCCCAGGAAAGCCGCCGACATTCCCAGGAAGAAGATGGCGAAGCTGAATGCCCATTCCGTGGCTCCTTTGGAGAAGCCGATGTAGTCCGCGATTTCCTGACTGAAGATGGACCAGCAGTAGACTGTACCGATACTGCAATGGAGGAGCAATGCCGGAATGGCGGCATTTACCCATTTGTTTTGTTTGCTTTTCATGATGTACCTCGTTTCCTTTTATGTATTTTATTCCACAACCATTAAATGTAATGTGTAGCCGCCTATTATTGTACTCGCAATTCCGCTAAAATGCAAGCCCATTCTTCCAGGAAAAAGCGGTAGGTAAAGCGGCAAAAAGGACTGCCAAAAGGGCCGCGGGAAGAACTGCGAAAAAGGCGGCAAGGCAACGTAAAAAGCGACGGTAGAAACAGACCCGGAAACAGACGCAAAGGGGCAGGGTATTGCATAAGCCGCTGCTTTGTGACATAATCAGAGAAACCGGTGGGCAGAAAAGAGTATCCGGGATACAGCATCAGTGGAGGGAAAGAGGAGACGATGGGAGAAAATCGATATTTTCAGAAAGCGCTTGCAGATTTTGTCCATGAGGCGGCATACGGCGGTGCGGTCCGTCACCTGGCAGACAGGGGGTATACGGCAAAGCAGATCACGGATCGGCTGGACTTTCCTGCGCCCTATGAAAAGGTGCGCCAGGCAGTGTGGGAACATCTGGCGGATACGGGTGTCATACTGCTGGAGGAACCCGGCAGCGGCAGGCAGAAAGAGAAAGCTTCCTATGTAAAGGAATATGACAGACACGGCAAGCCCACGTTCCGCCGGGTGTCTTGCTCCAAAAGGGAGCCGGAGCCTGTCTGCTGGAGAGAGACGTTTCTGGAGGCCGGAAAGGATGCCTGGGCCGGGGGACTGCCGGCACTGCTTGCGGCGAAGCTGGCGGAAAATGGGGAGGCATTCTCCTATGTCACCTGCGACTTCGGGACGGTGGCGGCCAAAGAGCCGGAACAATACGAAAGGATGCTGCAGGCCCTGGGCGATGAGCGGGAGTATGTGGAGGGGCTGCCCTGGGAGAGACGCAGGGTCTATCACAGACTTGACTTGCGCATGAGGAAGATTCTGGCGGTGCTTATCTTGGCCGGATGGTATCATGGGGAACTCTTTTTTGTAAAGACAAAAGATAAGATAAAGATTGGTGAGGAAAGAAGATGATTCGGCTTATAAAGGAACTGGACGGCAAAATACTGGATATGGGCGGCGGCGGTGAAGGCGTAATCGGCCGGCTTTACCGGGAGCAGGTTACTGCCATTGACAATTGTCAAGAGGAACTGGACGAAGCGCCGGGAGGATATGAGAAAATATGCATGGATGCCACGGACTTGTCATTTGCCGATGCTTCTTTTCGGCATGTAACCTGTTTTTATGCGCTGATGTTTATGGGGACAGAAGAGCAAAAGCAGGCAATTGGGGAAGCGGCACGGGTTTTGGAAAACGACGGCCTGCTCCATATCTGGGACTGTGACATCGCATCTGCATATCCGGAGCCTTTCTGCGTTGATGTGGAGATTCAATTGCCAACGGAACATATTTCCACCACCTATGGCATAGGGAAGGCGGATGCCCAAGATCGGGATACAATCGCCCAAATGTGTCGGGATGCGGGATTGCTGTTGGTTGCCGAAAGCGCTGGGAGCGATGGTTTCTATTTGTGCTATGAAAAGAAAATTTAGACAACTAAGATTTTATTGACAAATCCACGCCATGGTGCTACTATGTACTTAGTAATGCTAAATACTTGAATAATGGATTCAGACAAGTGTTTCCATGTAAATGTTCTCTATACAAGGACGGTGGCAGCTTGAAGCAGAAGTATGAACAGCAGATGAAGAAAGGCGTGTTGGAGATGCTGGTGCTGCAGCTTCTCTCGGAGGAAGAGAAGTATGGTTATCAGTTGATCTGCGAATTGAAAGAGAGGAGCAGTGAGATGTTCCTCCTCAAAGAGGGCACCCTGTACCCCATCCTGTACCGTATGGAGGACGATGGCCTGGTGGTAAGCAGATGGAGCCAGCCAAGGGGCAAAGAGGTGTCCAAGAAGTATTACTGCCTGGCAGAGGAGGGGCGGGATACTCTGGAGGAGCTTAAGTCCCTTTGGAAGACTTTTTCACGGACAGTGGACACAGTCCTGGGACAGAAGCCGGAGCGTGGGAATGACCGGGAGGACATGGCAGCGGAATATGTTGTGACGGCAGGAAAGCCGGAACACGGGGACGAAAAGCCAGGGAATTTATCTGGTCAGAATCCGTCTGCGGTACCCGGTGCGCGGGCAGACAATTGGCGCTTGCCCGATAAAGCAGAGTGTTACGGAAGTAATTGAGGATTGGATATGCAAGTCAGGAGGAGAGAGTATGAACACAGGTAGAGTGATCGGATTTGTTATGTGGCTGGCAGGAGGATGCCTTTTAGTGGCATTGGGGATCGGCGCTTTCTTTGCGAGGAAAGAAGTGGGTTTCTTTAACAATGTAAAGCCGCTGCCCATGAGGGACGTGAAAGCCTATAACCGTGCGGTGGGAAAGCTGTTTATTGTGTATGGGATTCTTTTCGCGGCGTTAGGGCTGCCATTACTTTTCGGGCAGAACTCCGCATTGATTGTGATCTCCATTCTGGGCGTGATGGCGGAGACCATAGGGGCCATGGCGGTGTATATTTTGGTGATACAAAATAAATATGAGAGGAAGTAGGGGCTTTCATCGGATCAGGGGAAAGGATCGGTTTGAGATGACGAAGCAGCAATATATCAGGCAGGTGGGAAAGGCGCTGCAGTGCGCTCCGGCGAAAAAAGGGGAAATCCTCAGGCAACTGGATTCCGATATTGAGATTGGGCTGGACGAGGGGAGAGAACTGTGGGAGATTCTGGAGGAAATGGGGAGCCCCCGGGCTCTGGCCCGGGAATTCAACGAGAACCTTGATCCGGAGGAGCGAAATAGGGGGAGGCGCAGGAAATGGGTCAGGCGGATTCTATGTATCTTTGGGGCTATACTGGCGGCGCTGGCCGTAGGAGCGGGAATCATCTACTGGATGCTGCCGAAAGAGAGGAATATCGAAGACAGTAAAACTTTCGATGCGGCAACGGTACAGTCCCGGGCGGAGGAGGTCATCGCTCTGTTCAGCGCTCAGGAGTACGAGACCCTGGAGGGTTATGCCAGCGAAGAGATGCGGGAAGCTCTGTCCGGGACCTCTTTTTCCTACATCCGGGGCTACATCGGCGAGGATTGGGGAGAACTGCAAAGCATAGGCAGGATATACATGGCGGAGATTCACGAAAGGGGTAAAGTTTACGCGGCGGTGCAGGTAAATGTCTCCTATGAGAACGCTAATGTGACATTCACTATGAGCTTCAACCGGCAGATGGAACTGTACGGATTCTATGTAAAATAGAGAAATGAGCCGCGGCATGTGACAGGAGCCACGCCTGTGCCGCCGCTGTATGAACCCGGCACGTGTCCGGGGTGTACGGACTATAAAAGGGGCGGGCGAGGAAGGAAAAAGTATGATTGGATTTTACGCGTGTATCGTGATGGTGCCCTGTTTCTGGCTGCTGTCTCTGTTCTTTGCCCTTGGCAAAAAGAGGGCCGCCAACTGGCTCAGCGGCTTCCACTGGCTGCCGGAGGAGGAGCGGGCAAAATACGACAGGGCGTGGATGGCCAGGGACGAGAGGAATGCCTGCTTTTTGTGGGGACTGATTATGCTGTTTGGCGCAATGGGGGCCATGTGGATCTCGGGCTGGGTGGCGCTGGCAGCCTATGGAATATGGATGGTGCTGTTTTTTAAGGATGTGCATCTTGATATGGACAAGGCTTTCGGAAAGTATAAGCTGCCGGAGGAGCAGCACAAAACCGGTCAGTAGACGGACGTAAAGAGTTATATTGCGAATAGAAACGGAAATGGGATAGAAACGAAAACACAAATAGAGACGATGAAATTTAGACCCATCGTAAAGGAGGAATGCATATGGGATTCTGGATCTTTATGGTATGCGCGAATTTAATGCTGCCGATTTTGATGATAATCTTCGGGGCGGTGTTTTTGCACTGGCCGCCCCGGGAAGTCAACGGGTTCTACGGATACCGCACCGCAAAATCCATGAAAAGTCAAGAGGCATGGAATTTTGCTCAGATGTATTTTGGAAAAGTCTGGCTGCGGACAGGTCTGCTCATGCTGATTCCGTCCGTTCTGGCCATGCTGCCCTGTATGGGGGAGAGCGATGGAAAAGTGGGGCTGTGGGGCCTTATTCTCTGCACGGTGGAATGCGTTATCATGGTACTGTCCATTCTTCCCATAGAGCGGGCGCTGAAGCGGCGGTTTCCGGAAAGATAGACCGGATAACCAGAGGCTTCACCCCCTGAAATGCTCTCTGGTCTTCTCCATCCGCTCCGCGATTTTTACGCCGAAAGGACAGCGGCTCTCACAGCTCTTGCAGCCGATGCAGGCATCCGCGTTTGCGGAGAGCTGGTCATAGTGGGCTTTCAGAGAGGCGGGCAGCTCCTGCTGCATCATAGCCAGGTCGTAGAGCTTGTTCACCATGGCGATGTCGATGCCCGCCGGGCAGGGCGCGCAGTGGCCGCAGTAGGTGCACTGGCCGTAATAGCTGTGGCGGGGGGCATGGGCCAGAACGCTGGCGTAGTCCTTTTCCTCCATGGTGGCAGTCTCATAAGCCACGGCGGCGTCCACATGCGCTGGCGTGTCGTACCCTACCATGACGCTGGCCACGGCAGGCCTGGTCAGGCAATAGTGGATGCACTGCACAGGCGTCAGGGCCGCTCCGAAAGGGGAGCTCTCCGCGGAGAACAGTCTGCCGCCGGCGTATCCTTTCATGACGGTGATGCCTACCTCATTCTGTTCACAGAGTCTGTAGGCCTCCGCCCTTTCGGGGTTGATGCCGCCCAGGCTCTCATCGTAGGACTCCGCGAAGAAGTCGTCGATGTTTTCCGTGGGAGGCAGCATGTCAAAGGCCGGGTTCACGCTGAAGAGAATCATCTCAATGATGCCGCTCTCCGCCGCCAGCTTTGCCACGGCAGGGTTGTGGGTGCTCATGCCGATGTGATGTATGGTTCCGGCCTCTTTTAGCCCCCGGACATATGCCAGGAATTCCCCGTCCATGATTTTGCTCAATTCCCCGGGCTCGTCCACAAAGTGGATCATGCCTAAATCTATGTAGTCCGTCTGCATCCTGTCCAGGAGATCCTGAAAAGCGGCTTTGACTTTGGGCAGTTCTCTGGTGCGGACGTACTGGCCGTTCTGCCAGGTGGAGCCAATGTGGCCCTGGATATACCATTTCTCCCGTCTCCCGGCCAGGGCGTCTCCGATGTTGGTGCGCACGTTGGGCTCGGACATCCAGCAGTCCAGAATGTTGATGCCCGCCTCTTCACAGCGGTTAATGACCTGCTTTACTTCCTCCGCGTTATGGCGCTCCAGCCATTCTCCGCCCAGGCCAATCTCGCTGACCATGAGCCCTGTCTTGCCTAATTTCCGATAATTCATGTGCGGTTCCTCCTTGCGATTCTTATCATCGTCCTTTGTTCTGTGTATATACGGTATCATGCAATCTGCGCCAGGCGCTCCTTGACTGTCCTCAGTTCGCCCTTTGGTATGTTGATGCGAATCAGGAGCTGTTCCTTTTCGTTTTCGAGAGTCAACTCGATATTGGCGGCGCGCCGGTATCCGTTATCTGGTGTAAGTGCTAAAAGTATACCATATCCCGGATGCAAAGTCTATTTGATTTGAGGCAAATTTTCCCTAAAGTTTCTCTTGTTTTTGCCGAAATAAAAGACAGGAGCGCTGTATCCTGACAGTAAGACGGTACAGCCGACAGAAAAGTTGAATGAGGGCATCAAAGGAAGATGCTAAAAAAGCTATGGAGGGCAGAAAATGGAAAAAATAGGAAGCTATTATCAGAGCAGCATCTATAGTAAAAATGCGCAGAATGCAAAGGACGCAGACAGGACAAAAACGGAGAACGCCAAAAACGCTAATTCCGCAAACGAGAGCAAAAAGGCTCCCGTATTGAGCAAGGCCGCGCAGAACCTGCTGAAAGAGCTGAAGAAAACCTACAAGAATATGGATTTCATGGTTGCGGATTTTGAGACCGATGAGGAGGCAGCGTCATTGCTGTCCAAGGGCACAGGCGAGTACAGCGCCCTGTTCACCCCAGAGGAACTGGAGAAGATGGCGGCGGACGAGGACGTGAAGAACAAGAATCTGAAAGTTCTGGACAACGCCGTGTCCAAGTTGGACGAGATGAAGAATCAGCTGGGGGACAAGGCGGAGGACGTCACCCGCATCGGCATCTCTTTCGGTGATGACGGAGAGGTGTCTTTCTTCGCGGAACTGGAGAAGAACAGCGAGAAGCAGCGGGAGCGCATCGAAAAGCAGCGGGAAGACAAGAGAGATGCCGCAAAGGAGGCCGGGAGGTCCGAGGCAGCCGAGTATCTGGCCCATGGAAAGAGTACCGGCAAGCGTACTACAGTCTACGCCTCTACTATAGAAGAGCTGGCGGAGAAGATCAGCCAGGTGGACTGGAATACGGTAAAGGAAGAACGCCAGAACACCACGGGTCAGCGTTTTGACTTTACGATATAGGATTTTTGGAAAAAAGCGGATAACCATTGGTTATTTTGCATAAAAAAGCTTCATAGTGTCATCATAGTTGCAACTGCAGCTGTGATGGCACTATTGTTGCGCAACGACAGGAGAGAAAGGGAGAGAAGATGAAAAAGAGATTGTTGGGCATTTTACTGGTAGCAGTAATGGCAGTATCGCTGGCAGCCTGTGGAGACAAGGAGAACGCCAAAACCTCCGGGGACGAAAGCCAGGGGACGAGTTCTGTCCAGGACAGCGGAGAGGAGAAAGAGAGCGCTGCCGAAGGGGATGGACAGGATCAGGACGTGACCGGGAAGCATCATGTGGAGATCACGGTGAAAGACTTGGGTACCATTTCCGTGGAACTGGATGGGGACGCGGCGCCCATCACGGTGGAGAATTTCCTGAAGCTGGCAGGGGACGGCTTCTATGACGGGTTGACTTTTCACCGCATAATGTCGGGATTTATGATACAGGGTGGGGATCCTTTGGGCAGTGGAGGAGGCGGTTCCGGTGAGAACATCAAGGGCGAGTTTTCCGAAAATGGAATTGAGAACAATCTGTCCCACACAAGAGGAGCTATCTCTATGGCACGGGCAAATGATCCGGACAGCGCCAGCTCCCAGTTCTTCATCGTACACGAGGACAGCATTTCCCTGGATGGGAAGTATGCCTGTTTCGGGTATGTGACGGAGGGGATAGAGGTGGTGGATGCCATCTGCGATGCCATCCCTGCCGAAGCCTATGTTAACAGTAATGGCCTAGTGGCAAAGGAGTATCAGCCTGTCATTGAGAGTGTCAAAGTGATCGATTAATGAAATATGTATAAATTTTTGTACAAAATGCTACAATTCTTTCATGCGCATATTTCACAAAAATCGCCTGAAACATTAAAAAATGCTGACATTCCCATGTTTAATCTGTTATAATATGGTTATAACATATAGTGGGAGGAATAGTAGTCAGCAGATTTGCAGAAAGTGAGGTTTCAGGTGTTTCAAGTAGGAGATTATGTAATATGCAGCAATAAGGGCGTCTGTGAAGTGGAGAACATCACGGCCCTGAATATTTCGGGAGTGGATAAGGAGAAACAGTACTATATCCTGAAACCTTTATATTCGGCCGGAAGCACTGTCTATGTGCCGGTGGAGTCCCAAAAAGAGCCTATGATGCGAAAGGTGCTGGAACGGACGGAGGCTGAACGCCTCATCGGAACCATTCCGGAGATTCCCCTGCTCTCCATTCCAAACGACAAGATGACGGAGCAGACGTACAAGAATTGCATGAAGTCCAATGACTGCCAGGAGCTGGTAAAGCTCTTAAAGACCATAAATCTGCGCAGGCAGAAGCGGATTCAGGCGGGGAGGAAAGTCACCGCGGTGGATGCCAAATACTGGCATTTGGCCGAGGAGAACCTTTACGGGGAACTGGCTGTGGCGCTGGACATGAGCAGGGAAGAGGTAGGCGGCTGCGTCATGGCGGCTGTCAACGGCACGAAGCTGGTCTGACTTTTTTTAAAAAATCCTTTACTTTTTGCAGGAAAGGGATTAAGATAAGAAAAGAGATAAAAATCCAAAGGGATTCTTAATCCCTTTGAGAAAGCGTTGATGAGAAGAGTAGGATGTGTGATGTCCCCAGAGAGAACCGCCCGGGAGACCGGTGCTGTGAGCGGTTAGGCAGTAGCATCTGAAGACCATCTCGGAGCGGCCCTTAATCGGGCACGGAGGCTCCCGTTACGAGCAAACGAGTGGCAGCCGGGTTTTCCGGCGGCAACAAGGGTGGAACCGCGTTTTATGGAATCCTCTGGAGCAGAAACGTCCCTTGCAATTTTCGGATTGCAGGGGACTTTTTATATGCGCAGGCTGTGCCTGTGTGTAATTGCCGGACACTTGAAGCATAGAAAATCTGAAAGATATTAAATTTGAAGCATGAAAAATCTCAAGCATATAAAATTTCATGAACAGAAAAGGAGATGACAGAAAATGGAAGAGCTTAAAGAAAAGTGCAGGAAATTGAGAGAAGCCTGCTTTGAGGGAGAGGTGACCATGACAAAGGCAACTCTCTGGATGATTGCAGCCATATGTCTGCTGGCGGGAATCATCCATGGCCTGCGGATGGCGATCATGACCCATGGTGTCATGATCGAATGCGGAAACGGGAACGGCAGCGGCAGCGGAAATGCCAATGGCTGCGACTGCGGGGCCGGCACCGGGAAGCCGGGACAGGGGAAAGAAAGACAGGGATGCAGATGCAGAAGAGCCCGTAAGGAGAGAAAGGAGAAGAGACAGAAATGAAAATCACATTGAAAGACGGCTCCGTAAAGGAGTACGGAAGCGCCATGAGCGTATATGATATTGCCCTTGACATCAGCGAGGGGCTTGCAAGGGCTGCCTGCTGCGGCAAGGCGGACGGAAAAGTGGTGGATTTGCGGACAGTGCTGGATGGGGACTGTGAGCTGAGCATCTGTACGGCAAACGACCCGGAGGGCCTGGCCACCATCCGCCATACGGCGTCCCATGTGCTGGCGGAAGCGGTGAAGAATCTGTTCCCCCAGGTGAAGCTGGCCATTGGCCCCAGCATTGATACGGGATTCTACTATGATTTCGAACATGAGCCATTTTCCAGGGAGGACCTGGACGCCATTGAGGCGGAAATGAAGAAACTCATCAAAAACGGCGCAAAGCTGGAGCGCTTTGCCCTGCCCAGGGCAGAGGCCATAAAGCTGATGGAAGAGAGGGAGGAGCCTTATAAGGTGGAGCTGATCAAGGATCTTCCGGAGGACGCGGAGATTTCTTTCTACAGGCAGGGGGAATTCGTGGATCTCTGCGCCGGCCCCCATCTGATGAGCACAAAGGGGGTCAAGGCATTCAAGCTTACTTCTTCCTCCATGGCTTACTGGAGGGGAGATTCCGACAGAGCCAGGCTGCAGCGCATCTACGGCACTGCCTACAATAAAAAAGAAGACCTTGCGGCCCATCTGGAACGCATGGAAGACGCAAAGCGCCGGGATCACAACAGGCTGGGCAGGGAGATGGAACTGTTCACCACCGTGGACGTCATTGGCCAGGGACTGCCGCTGCTTACGCCCAAGGGAACCAAGATGGTCATGAAACTCCAGCGCTGGATCGAAGATCTGGAGGACAAGGAGTGGGGATATGTGCGCACCAAGACCCCGCTGATGGCAAAAAGCGACCTGTATAAGATCTCCGGACATTGGGATCACTATAAAGAGGGCATGTTCGTGCTGGGGGACGAGGAAAAAGACAAGGAAGTCTTCGCACTGCGCCCCATGACATGTCCGTTCCAGTACTATGTGTTCAAGAACAGCCAGAAATCCTACCGCGACATGCCCTGCCGCTATGGGGAGACGTCCACGCTGTTCCGCAACGAGGATTCCGGCGAGATGCACGGCCTCACCAGGGTACGGCAGTTCACCATCTCCGAGGGACACCTGATCGTCAGGCCGGATCAGATGGTGGAGGAGTTCAAGGGCTGCATCGCCCTGGCCCAGTACTGCCTGCAGACTCTGGGGCTGGAGGAGGATGTGACCTACCATCTGTCCAAATGGGATCCGGAGAACCGTGAAAAATATATCGGCGAGCCGGAAGTCTGGGAGGAGACGGAAGGGGCTATCCGCCGGGTGCTGAACGAATTGGGGATTCCTTTTGTGGAGGATGTGGGCGAGGCTGCTTTTTACGGCCCTAAGGTGGACATCAATGCGAAAAACGTGTACGGCAAGGAGGACACCATGATCACCATCCAGTGGGACGCCCTGCTGGCGGAGCAGTTCGACATGTACTATATTGACGAAAACGGCGACAAGGTGCGCCCTTATATCATTCACCGGACTTCTATCGGCTGCTATGAGCGGACGCTGGCCTGGCTGATTGAAAAATATGCGGGCAAATTCCCTACCTGGCTTTGCCCGGAGCAGGTGCGGGTGCTTCCCATTTCCGAAAAATACGAGGCCTATGCGGACAAGGTGCTGGGAGAGCTTAAGGCAAAGGACATTGATGCCACGGTAGACAACCGCTCGGAGAAGATTGGATTCAAGATCCGTGAGGCCAGACTGGACAGAGTGCCCTATATGCTGGTAGTGGGGCAGCAGGAGGAAGAGGATGGACTGGTGTCCGTGAGAAGCCGTTTCGCGGGAGACGAGGGCCAGAAACCGCTGGCAGAGTTCATGGATCAGATCTGTGAGGAAATCCGCACCAAAGAGATCCGGAAAGAGGAAGTGCAGGATAAGCCGGAGAACGCTAAGGCATAGAGGAGACAGGGCTTTTGGATGCGGAGTCTGATGGGCCGCTGTAGGAAAAGCTGACAGAACCCAATAGGACAGACATTGTGCAAAAGCTGTCTGTACAGGCTGAAATGGTATGGAAACGAATGGTTTACGAAATCTGATTGCCAGATACGATTCCTGATGATTTTCCGGAATAGTCCGGACGTAAATGCGGCATACTAATCCTGACAGGACTGTAGCTGCTCCATTCATAAGCCGGGGCAGATGCGGATCCTGTCCGGATTCGCCGCCTCTGCGCTGCTTGCAGCGAATCCGCAGAGCGAATCGCAGGATGAAGCTTGGCTCTGCTTAGTCAATTTGGTGACTTAGGGCAAATTCGGAGAATATGTGGATGCCCAAAGTACAGAAAGAACCCGGATTGCAGAGCAGACCCTGCGAAGAGAAGCGACAGCAGCGCAGAAGGAGGCTAATATGGCGGATTTAAAATGTGCCGTGGAAAACTGCTGCTATAATGAACAGCATCTGTGCTGCAAAGGGGACATCTGCGTGGGCGGAGAGAAAGCCTGCGACTGTGAGGGAACCTGCTGCGAGAGCTTTACCCAGAGGCGGGAGGGCATGGACTCTTTCAAAAGTTCTGTAGTGCATCCCAGCAGGACAATCAGCATAGACTGCGAAGCGGTGAAATGTGTCTACAATTCCAACTACAAATGCCATGCCGACCATGTGGACATCAAGGGCTGCGGAGCCTGCGACTGCAAGGGCACGGAGTGCGCGACTTTTACCGAAAGGTAGAAAAAGCAAAAAAGAAGAGCCGGAGAGGGAACCGGCCGTCCAGGCTTGCAGTGAGCGGGACGGCCGGTTTTTGTGTGCAGGGCGCGGACTTTGCCTGGGCAGCGTGTACGCCGCAAGGCGGATAGAGGAGAAACGTATTTCGAAGCGCCTCCTAGAGAAGCCCTGTGGCTTTTCGGTAGGCGTATGGAGTAGAGCCCGTGTGCTTTTTGAAAAGCTTGATAAAGCAGGAATAGTCTTTGTAGCCTACCTGTTCCATGATATCCTGGATGGGCAGGCTGGTCTGTGCCAGCATCTTTTTGGCCAGGGCGATGCGTTTCTGGATCAGCAGCTCGCTGAAAGTCAGGCCGGTCTCTTTTTTGATCAGGATGGACAGGTAATTGGGGGAGAGGTAAAAATGTTTTGCCACATCTGTCAGGCGGATTTCCCGCATGTAGTTTGCCTCAATCATTTCCAGGATCTGGTGAAGCTGGGTGGGGGCAAGGGTGGGGGCGGTATCCGGCTGGCGGAGGGCGGAGCGGAGAGGAGAAATCAACAGTTCCAGGGGGCGCTGTTTATCACCTTTTCCAGAACGGTTATCGTGACAGTTCTCTCCACCATTATTACTACAATGTTTGCCTATGGATTTTCCAGGGATTATCTGAAAGGGAAAAGGTTTTATTTGATTCTGGGGTTTTTAAGCATGTACATCAGCGGAGGAATTATCGCCAGTTTTCTTGTCATCAGCCTGTTTGGAATGTATAATACCTACTGGGTCTACATTATTCCCTGGCTGTTTGGCGGGTTTTACAATGTAATTATTTATAACAGTAATTTTAAGGCGATTCCAGGGGAGCTGTACGAGTCGGCCAGGCTGGACGGGGCTTCGGAATTCAAGATTTACAGTCGCGTGGTGATGTCCTTGTCCAAACCGGTCATTGCGGCGCTGGCTGTGTTTACTGTGGTGGGTGTGTGGAACGATTATCAGACCACCTTATTCTACACGGAAAGCGGAGGGCTGAAGACACTTCAGTATTACATTGTGCAGTTGGTACATAACGCCAATGCGCTAGAGGCACTTAAAACCAGCTCGGCGGCAGGAAATGCGGAGATTTATGCGCTGCTGCAGGATGCAGCCGGCCCTACATCCTCGAAGACCATTGAGCTGGCAGCTATCATGGTGGCCTCTGTGCCCATGATTGCCATGTATCCTTTCGCGCAGAAATTTTTCACCCAGGGAATGATGGTGGGATCCGTCAAAGGTTAAAGGAGGATATTTGCTATGGGAGCGTATCTGTTTGTTCATTTTAAGGAAAAAAGGACCCCGGACGGGGAGCAGGTGTACTTTGGGCTGAGCCGGGACGGATTTACCTGGGAGGCGGTAAACGGCGGCCAGCCGGTACTGTGGGCCTTTTACGGGGATAAGGGCGTGCGGGATCATACCATTGTCAGGAATCAGGCCGATGGGAAGTACCATATTTTCGCCACGGATCTGAGTCTGGCTTACGGGATGCGGGGGAAGTATGAGAATAGCTGGGAGAATGTGTCCAGGAACGGCAGCAAGTTCCTGGCCCACTGGGAGTCGGAGGATCTGGTGCACTGGACGGAACAGGAGCTTGTTAAGCTGGGAGATGAGGGGTTTGGCTGTCTCTGGGCGCCAGATGTGGTGTATGACAGGAAACAGGGGGATTATGTGCTGCACTGGTCTTCTTCCCATGCGGACAACGGATATGGACCCAAAGGGATATTCTATTCCAGGACCAGGGATTTCAGGCAGTTTACAAAGCCCGCTCTGCTTTACCGGGAAGAGAGCATTGGGGTGATCGATTCCGCCATCTATGAGGAAGCGGGGATGTACTACATGTTTTTGAAGCATGAGCACAATCCGGCCAGGATTATTGAACTGTGTGCACCTGAGGTGACGGGGCCGTACAGGAAAGTGGAGCGGTTTGACGATAGGATGGCGGTGCTGGAGGAGGGCAAGTATGAAGCGCCTACAGCGGTGCGCATTGAGGATGGCAGATGGTGTCTTTTCCTGGATTACTATGGGGTACCTGGAGCCGGACAGGGCTATGTGCCCTTTGTGGCGCCGAATTTGGCCGGAGGAGAATTTAAGCGTTCGGACAGGCTGTTCTCTTTTCCATATGGGTTCAAGCATGGGACCATTTTGGAGATTGGCGAGGAGGAATACCGTAGAATCATGGAGTTTGGGTGGCCGCAGAATTAGAATGGCGATCAGGAGGGGGATATGAAAGTGAGTAATCTGGACGCCTGGAGCAATGAGGCGGTGGGGCGGACGGGGCTGATTCATACTCATTATCACTGGATGCTGAGCGGGGAAAGGGATGTGGAGGATACCTGTAATCTGGGCTTTGCCATAAAGGAACTGTCCCAGGCCTGGGTGGCGGCTCAGGACAAAAGCATAGAGAAAGAGAAGTGGCTTCAGGCCGCGGAAAGTACGGCTGAATTTCTGGTGTCCCACTACTCCCCGGAGCATGGCTTCGGCAAGGCATGGAATGTGGAGACCGGGGAGTGCACGGATGCCAACGGAACCATTGGCGCTTATGTGATTCCGGGCCTCACCTCCCTGTGGCGTGCAACCGGGGAGGAGCGGTGGCTTAAGGCGGCCAGGGAGGCCTGTCGCTTTTACAGAGACAGGGATTTAAAAATACAAAAAATTTAATTTGATATTGACAGCATCCGGAATCTATGGTAAAGTAAAAAACTGTGAAGAACACAAAAAAGCAGAGTATCCGCTCTCACCTTACGGCAATCGGGCCAGTAAGCGTTCACGATATGGATTTCATACACAGGCAGCAGACTGTCCTGTGTGCGGTGAGTGAAAGTGGATAGTTATGCTATCCACTTTTCTTATGGGGAGGTATAAGACCATTAGCGACTTAATGATTAACGAACAGATTCGGGACAAGGAGATTCGTCTGATTGGCGAGGACGGTGCGCAGCTGGGGATCATGCCTGCGAGGGAGGCTATGAGAATGGCTGAGGAGGCTGGTTTGGATCTGGTGAAGATTGCTCCTACCGCCAAGCCCCCGGTATGCAAGATTGTCGATTACGGGAAGTACAAGTATGAGATGGTCAGAAAGGAAAAAGAGGCAAAGAAAAAACAGAGGATCATTGAGATCAAGGAAATCCGCCTGTCTCCCAATATTGACACCAATGATCTGAACACGAAAGTCAATGCAGCCAGGAAATTCCTGACAAAGGGTGACAAAGTCAAAGTAACGCTCCGGTTCCGTGGCCGCGAGATGGCTCATATGAATACCACTAAGCACATTTTGGACGATTTCGCCCAGAGCGTGGCTGATATTGCCGTGGTAGAGAAAGCGCCCAAGGTGGAGGGCAGGAGTATGACCATGTTCCTGGCGGAAAAGCGTTCGGATGCAAAAAAGGTATAAGCGGTTATAGGGTTCGCAAAGCGTTTTCCGTCATGGACACAGGATGGGGATACGCGAAGCGGTTCGTATAATAAATCATGAAAAGTTTAGGAGGAAATTGCTATGCCCAAAATGAAAACAAACAGATCTGCTGCAAAGCGTTTTAAAGTGACAGGAACGGGTAAGCTGAAAAGAAATAAGGCTTACAAGAGCCATATCTTGACCAAGAAGTCTCGGAAGACCAAGCGTAATCTGAGGAAGTCCACGATCACGGACAAGACGAACGAGAAGAATATGAAGAAGATTCTGCCCTACTTATAAGGCAGACAGATACCGGGTTAAAATCGAAACAGGAGGAGATTAAGAATGGCTAGGATCAAAGGTGGCTTAAACGCCAAGAAAAAACATAAAAGAGTATTGAAGCTTGCGAAAGGCTACAGGGGAGCAAGAAGCAAGCAGTACAGAATAGCGAAGCAGTCCGTTATGAGGGCTCTTGCCAACGCATATGCAGGCAGAAAAGAGAGAAAGCGTCAGTTCAGGCAGCTGTGGATCGCGCGTATCAACGCAGCGGCCAGGATGAACGGCCTTTCCTACAGCAGATTCATGTATGGCCTGAAGCTGGCTGAGGTGGAGATCAACAGAAAGATGCTGGCTGAGATGGCAGTCAATGACGCGGAAGGCTTCAAGACACTGGCAGAACTTGCAAAGACCAAGCTGGCATAAGCAGAGGAAAGGAAGCCCCGGGAACACATATCTGTCCCGGGGCTTTTCGCAATCTGAAAAGTGATACAGGGATAACAGACAACAGATTTCCCAAAAGGAAAACAGACAGGAGGCTTTATGGAGAAGATTCTGGTTGTGGTTGACATGCAGAGGGATTTTGTGGACGGAGCGCTGGGTACGAAAGAGGCCCGGGGAATCGTGGACAATATGGTAAATAAGATTAAGGGCTTTGAGGGCAGGATATTTGTCACTTTGGATACACACTATCCGGATTACCTTGAGACGGCGGAAGGCAGAAAGCTTCCCGTGCCCCATTGCATTAAGGATACCGACGGCTGGCTTTTGGACGAAAAGGTGCAGCATGCCCTGGCACAGAAGAATTACTGCGCTGTGGAAAAGGGCACATTCGGTTCGACAAAGCTGGTGGAGGAGATCGGGAAGACTGCGGACAGAGGAGAGATCGAAATCCAACTGGCCGGGCTGTGCACGGATATCTGTGTGGTGTCCAATGCGCTGCTTTTGAAAGCCCATTTTCCGGAGGCGGGCATTTCTGTAGATGCCTCCTGCTGCGCTGGTGTGACGCCGAAAACCCACGAGGCGGCCCTGGAGACTATGCGGATGTGTCAGATTGATATCATTGGCTAAGGCAAGCGCGTCTTGTATGGCGCAAAGGACCGGGAGAGGAGAAAAACTGCATGTCGTATTTCTTTATTGCGGATACCCATTTCGGACATGGGAACGCACTGGCCTTTGACAACAGGCCTTTCAAGACTATCGAAGAGCATGACAGGGGACTGACGGAGCGTTGGAACGCTGCAGTAGGTCTGGACGACGAGGTGTTCATTTTGGGGGACATCAGTTGGCACAATGCCACGAAGACCAACGAAATTCTCAGGGAGCTTAACGGAAAGAAACATCTGATCATCGGAAATCACGACAAGAAATTGCTGAAGAACCGGGACTTCCAGGCATTTTTCATGGAAATAACGGATTATAAAGAGCTGCCCTATGGGGAGAAAAAGGGAATCATACTCAGCCATTATCCGATTCCCTGCTTCAACAATCACTATTATGGTTGGTATCATCTGTATGGTCATGTCCATATCAGCTTTGAATGGAACATGATGGAGCGGGTAAAGTATGAGATGGAGACCCTGTACGACAAGCCCTGCCGCATGTTCAACTGCGGCGCAATGCTGGATTACATGGACTATACACCCAGGACATTGGAGGAGATTCTGGAGCGGCAGAAAGAGAATCGAGAGGTCGGAATGAATTGAGCAATGGTACGTCAAAAGGACACCGCGGGCCGGCAGTGTCCTTTTTCCAAAAGATAAGCACAATCGGCCCTGTTTTGTCAAAGTAACTTCCACAGCATTTGTGTTGAGGGAGGATTTTATTATGGCAATTAAGTCAATTAAGTTTGTTGAAAAAAATGATGAAAAATTTAAAAAAAGTAGTTGGCAGAATGGTGGACTTGTGTTATAATGGATTTGTTCGCAGGATTAGTACATTGGTAGTATATCAGCTTCCCAAGCTGAGGAGGCGGGTTCGATTCCCGTATCCTGCTCTCAAAAAACCAGTCAGATTTGACTGGTTTTTTATTTGACCTGAATATCTTATTTTTCAAACAATTGCTTTTTGTTCTCATCCATCCAGATCACTCTGTTGCGCCCGGAGGATTTTGCTTCATACAGCATATTGTCAGCCACTTTCAATACAGACTGGTAGGACTCGTTCATCTGTGGGATCACGGTAACGCCGCCGATGCTGATGGTGACCCAATCCGCCACGGCGGGCGCATGGGGAATATGGCTGTTTTCCACCGCTTTCCGGATGGTTTGCAGATGAGCAAAAGCTTTTTCGGAGGGATCACCCATGAGAAAAGCCACAAATTCCTCCCCTCCGTAGCGGGCCAGAAAATCCGTGGTACGCTGCAGATGGGAATCGATAATCTTTGACACGGAGATAATGACTTTATCTCCGGCCGGATGCCCGAATGTATCGTTGAATGCCTTGAACCGGTCGATATCAAACATGCAGATGGAGAAAGGTACATGAAGCCTGGCGGCTTCTTTCCATTTCAGAATGCTGTAACGGTCATGCTGCCATCTGTTTGCCACTCCTGTGAGCTGGTCGGTTCTGGACTGATGCTCTACCTGTTTACGGTATTTATATAATTTGATATGGGTATCCACTCTGGCCTTAACGATCAATGGCCGGAAAGGCTTGGTTATGTAGTCTACCGCTCCCAGCGTAAGACCGCGCTGTTCGCTTTCCTCATCCGTAAGGCTGGTGATGAGAATCACGGGAACGCTCTGGACAATGACTTCTTCCTGCAGCCTTTTCAGCAGCGTAAAACCGTCCATGCCCGGCATGATCACATCCAGCAGGATCAGAGAAAAATTGCCTATGCTGGCAAGGCGCAGCCCATCCTCCGCAGTCTGGGCGATGGTGATATCGTATTCTTCCTCTAAGATAGATTTCAACTGAGCTGCCTGCAGGCGGCTGTCATCCACAATCAGTATTTTTTCCACAGTAAATTCCTCCTTATTCCGGCCGCGCGGGCTTTTTGCTTATGGGATAAACAGGATATGATGCCTATTTATTATACCTTGCCTGGGAATGATTGACAATACCTATTTTGAAAAACGGTTGAGCGTTTTAGTTGCAGGATTACTGTTCACAGGTAATTTCCGCGAAGTGTTTTCGTGTGCATCTTGCACGACAATCACGAGACGGCAGGCGGGAGGGGCCAGAGGGCAAAGGCTGCGGTGCTTCTGCCGGCTTGCAAACGAAGACATTGGCACGGAATTTATTCCGGTGGAAAGCGACCAGAGCTCCATGAGCGCCGCTGTGGGAGGAATTGTATGTGACGGCTTACAACAGGCTGCCTATTGAGGACTTTCTGCGCCCCGGCGCCGGTTCCGCCGTCTGTTCCGGCCCGGAAATGAGGAACCGATCGCGGCATTTCAGCGGGAGGTGGACAAACGCTGGGAAGAAGTGCAGATACGCTGTGGCAAAACGTAGGAACAGCAGCCCTTTGACATATCCGTAGATATACCCAGGTACAGCCGGTGCTGTACCTGGCTTTATTATACGCAGGACCGCATAGGGAAATTTGCCGGCGGGCCGCGCGGCGAGTAGTGGGGAAATCCATTTCCCTACCCGATAACTGCTTAAGATTTGGATTTCCCCGATGATTCCTTGTGCAGGTGTTTCATGTATTTTACGAAGTTGACGATGGAGGCCTGTTTCTCCTTGTCCAGGGAAAGGACAGTATTGACCATATCCTGTATGGCATAGTCCCGGGCGATATACTGCTTGAGGGTTTCGGGAGAACAGCGGTATTCCGTGCGCCCTAACAGATAATCTGTGGTGACATTGAAGTACTCTGCCAGCCGGCACAGCATCTTTAAGTCCGGAGCATGCACATTTTTTTCGTAACTGGAGATAGCGCTTATGGACAGATTCAGGCTGGCACCCATCTGTTTTTGGCCTAAGCCCTTTTCCGAGCGCAGTAGAGCCAGAGTCGCACCGAGATCCCTCATATAATGCAGCCTCCTTTTATCTTTGGTGTTGGTAAGTATACAAAACAGTGAGTATTTGCAGAGAATTTATGTTATGTAAATATTATATTAATCTATTTTATGAATATTAAAACGGTATTCTCCGAATACAATAATTTTTGATGCATATTCCTGTATAGGTAAAATCTTGTCTTTCTTTTGCAAAAAAATAGATTGTTTAATATGGAAAAATTTTGTATAATACAACATCATAGACAGAATTAAAATAAAAAGATTAAAATAAAAAGATTAAAATAAAAAGAAAAGAGGGAAGAGACATGGGGTTGGAAATGATAGAGGCGGGATGGCTGTCCATTCTGCCGCCGTTAATTGCGATTACGCTGGCATTGATCAGCAAGGAGGTGTACTCATCCCTGTTCATAGGGATCTTTTCCGGGATGTGCATCTACTGCTACTGTACGGAGAGGAGCTTATTGCAGGCGGTTACATATGTGTTCGACATGCTGGCGGGAAAGATCGGGGAGAATGGCTACATGATCATCTTTCTGGTGCTGCTGGGGTCTTTGGTGGTGATCGTCACCCGATCCGGCGGTTCGGACGCCTACGGACAATGGGCAGGGAAGCGTATCAAAACCAAGATAAGCGCCAAGCTGGCCACTGCCGTGCTGGGGCTTTTGATCTTCGTGGACGATGGGTTCAACTGCCTTACCGTGGGGACGGTGATGCGCCCTATTACGGACAAGTGCCGGATTTCCAGGGAGAAGCTGGCCTATGTGCTGGACGCCACGGCCGCGCCTGTGTGCATCATCGCGCCTATTTCCAGCTGGGCGGTGGCGGTGGCCTCGGAGGTGGAGGAGGCAGGGGGGTTGAATGCCTTTGTGCGGACGATTCCCTACAATCTGTACGCCATTCTCACAATCGTCATGGTGTTCTTCTTAAGCGTCACGGACTTTGACTTCGGCCCCATGGAAAAGGCGGAGGCCTGCGGGAGCAGGGAGGGAGAGCAGGGGGCTGAAAAAGAGGCCGAAAAAGATGCGGCTGCAAAAAAGAGGAAAGGAACGGTGCCGGATCTGGTGCTGCCGGTGGCAACGCTGATCGTGTGCGCCATTCTGGGCATGGCCTATGTAGGCGGCTTTTTTGAGGGAAAGGCCTTTACGGAGGCCATCGGGGAGAATCCCACGGCAGGCCTGACCCTTGGAACCTTTGCGGCATTGGTGGTGGCGCTGGCCATGTATCTGCCCAGGCGGATCATGACTTTGCGGGAGTTCATGACAGGGATCATTGACGGGATCAAGACCATGATCCCTGCGCTGACCATATTGATTCTGGCCTGGGGGCTTGGGGGCGTGTGCCGGGAGATGATCGGAACCGGGTTTTTCGTCAGTCATTTTGTCAATGCCGTAAACCTCCCCTATTCGTTCCTGCCTGCCATCGTGTTCGCTGTGGCGGCTTTCCTGTCCTTTTCCATGGGCACGGCCTGGGGGACATTCGGCATCCTGCTGCCCATCGTGTCCATGATGTGCGCAGGGAGCGGGGGCAGCGCCATCCTGATTCCTGCCCTGGGGGCGACGTTAGCAGGTTCGGTGTACGGGGATCACTGTTCGCCCATTTCCGATACTACGATCTTAGCTTCCACCGGAGCCCAATGCGGGCATCTGCGCCATGTGGAGACCCAGCTGCCCTACGCCACCTTAGTGGCTGTGGTGTGCTTTGCAGGGTATCTGGTAGCGGGATTTACACGGAATGCCTGGATTACGGTAGCGGCGTCCGTTCTGCTGCTTTTGGGGACGCTGGCAGCCATTGTTTTCCGGAAAAAAGGGCGAAAAGCGGTAGGATGACTTTCTATACAGATTCTTTCACTTTCTATCATTCCGGCCGTCAGAATTTGACCATGCAGAAATATTGTGCTACATTTATTCCTGTAGGAAGTACAGGGAAGCCGCCGGTTCTAGGAGCACAAAAGGAGGATGCGGCCTGGAACTGGCGGGTGGAGTGAGAGATGTCTGCAAAGAATAAGATAATGGTCAACAGTAGAACGAATATTTTTATACGGGTGATGGTCAGCTTTCTGCTGATCATCCTGGTGCCTACCGTGATCATGGGCCTTGTGTGGTACTGGGATATCCGCGAGAAGAACCATGGGGATATGATGGAAAAAGAGCGTCGGGGCCTGGCAGAGGTGCAGGAGGCATACAGGCGCATGACCGGTCAGGTGGAACAGGATCTGGTGGGCATGGTCTATGGTACCAGCTTCAAGAATTATATTGCCGCCCAAAAGCCGGAACATATGGTGAAGGTAATGGAGGAAGGAGTCAGGATCATGAACCGGAATGCCTCCCTGTATTCCGTCTATCTGTGTGACATGGGAACTGGTAAAATCTGGGATTCCGGCTCGAAGTTGCAGAGCCTGGAATCCTTTTATGATACAAAATGGCTGGAACGCAGAGAACAGTCGATGAGTGTCCAGTGGCTGCCCATCCGGCAGAACATGGACGGGGGCTTCTGTGACAAAATGATTCTGAATGGCATGGAGTCCTTTTATCCTGTGAAAAACGTGCTTACGGTGATCACGCCCCAGATTAAAAATATTGTACTTGCGGGAAATATGGATATGGAGGCCGTAGGACAGGAATTGGCAGAACGGTTTGCTTCTACTAAAACGCAGATCTGTCTGTACCTGGGGGAGGAGCTTCTCTTTGACTCCCTGGCCGGGGGAGAGAATCTGGCTGGTATCGGGGAATTGCACTGGGAGGAGCAGGATGGCTTCTATGCCGCAGAGGGAGGGCAGCGGTATTATTTTGCCTGTGTGCTGGAGGGTAAGGCAGGGGCTGGTATTTCGGCAGAGGGCGGCGTGTCTGGCGGTGCGGACCTTTACTATATGGAATCCGTTCCCATTAAAATGCTTTACAGCAACAGCATCGGATATGGCACCTATATCGTCCGGGTGGGAGGAATCGTCCTGGCAGTGATGGTATTGTTGGCATTCCTCATGGCGGCGCGGATCTACCGTCCCCTGGACGAACTGTACAGCGTGGTCAGCACACACCAGAGGAAAGTCGGTCAGGCAGAATATGATGGAGAGAATGCGCAGGTTATCCAGGAGGCGGAGGGGTACGCCATCAAGAAAGCATTCTCTCATATGAAAAATACAGGGAAGACGGAGGCGGATGCCCATATCCTGGATGCCTTTGTCAATGCGGCAAAGCTGCGTATGCTCTTTGACGGCATCCTTTCCCAGGAGCATTTCTTCCAGGAGACTGCGGCTATCTTCGGCACAGGGGAAAAGAAAATGTGTTCTCTGTTGCTGTGCAGACTGCGGGAGAACTTAGGGAGCGAAGAGAGGGAAGCGCGCAACAGACGGCTTCAGGAGACCCTGGATGTCTATCTGGCAGCCCGGTTAGAGGGAATCCTGTCCGAGACCTCCACCGGGGATTTCGCTGTGCTTTTCAGCGGAAATACACAGGAGGAGATTGAACGGGCAGAACGGTTCCTGGTGCGGATTTTCAATGAACTGACAGGGGATGACAATTATTTTGCCTCCAGCAGGGTCTTCCCTATAGGGAATTCCATCCGGGAACAGTACAGGCTCTGTAGGGACAGTCTGGAGAACAAAGCCTTTTTCCGGGAAAAGGAGGCGGAGAGGAGACTGGTATACCCTCTGGCAGAGGAAAATTACAATTACAAAAGCATGCTGGCCTATGCACCGTCCCTGATCCGAGCCATTGTCACCGGGGATTCCGGACTTCTGACAGAGAAGCTGGAAGAATTACGGCAGGAGATCTGCAGGGTGGGCAGTAAAGATTATGCCCAGAACCTCTGTGCCAGGATCCTGGGGGAGATTGACAGGGAACTGGCGCTGGAACCCCTGGAGGGCAGTCACGGGGACCTGCTTAGGGAGGTATATGAGACTGCGCCCCTGGACAGGCTTATGGCGTATATGCAGCAGATCCTGTGGGGACGTCTGCAGGCCATGAATAACAGGGAGAGCCACCAGCAGGAGAATACCTATTACAGGAATGCCATTGCGTATATCCAGGAGAACTACTGGAAAAATATAAACGTGACGGAGGTGGCAGATGCCATCGGCATCAGTTATGTGTATCTGAACAAGATATTCAAGGCTCACCATGGGAAAGAAGAAAAGCTCATTGATTACCTGAACCGCACAAGGATCCAGAAAGCGGCAGAACTTCTGCTACAGACAGAGGAAACCCTGGCAGTGATCGCGCAGAAAGTGGGGTACAACAATGACCAGAGCTTCTCCAGGTTCTTCAAGAAATACAAGGGGATGACGCCCGGGGAGTGGAAGCGCAAGTGCAGGGGGATGGCTGCGGACGGGCAGGAGGGAAACTGAACCGGGAAGAAAGGATATAGCAGGATATGAGCCGGAAGAAGCTGGAGGGATGACATCCTATACAGCTTCTTTTACTTTCTATAAACAGGCGGATTCCCTATAGAAAGTGACAGGAAAAGGGAGAAACGCACGATTGTATTTCGTAAACTTTTCTGCCTATAATGAACCTGTGGACGAGCCGCCCATAAGGCGCCGGTGGCGGCAGCGGGCACGGCGGGACTGTCAGGACAGAAGTCAAAACAGAAACGCCACAGGAGATAAGATGCCATACGCTGGCAGAAAGGAGGGAATGATTGAAAAAGAAAAGAGGAGCGCTCTACTATCTGAAACGTGATTTCTGGCTGTATCTGTGTGTGCTCCCGGTAATAGTATACTATGTTGTCTTCAAATATCTGCCCATGGCAGGTATCGTGATGGCTTTCCAGGACTACAATATTTTTAAGGGCGTCCTGGGTTCTAAATTCGTGGGATTGGAGAATTTCGTCAAGATCTGGAAGAGCCAGCAGTTCTGGAACTCTGTCCGCAACACTTTGGTGCTGAATCTGGCGACTTTGGCGGCCAGTTTTCCGCTGACCATTGCACTGGCCCTGATGCTCAACGAACTGCGGGCCGTGAAGTTCAAGAGGGTCTCCCAGTCCCTGCTCTACCTGCCCCACTTCATATCCTGGGTGGTAGTGGCAGGCATCGCACAGAACATGTTCAATATGTCCAACGGGACGGTGAATAAAGTGCTGGAAAGCATAGGGGGTGGCCCGGTTCCTTTCCTGAGCAACAACGGCTGGTGGATCTTTACCTACATCCTGTGCAACATCTGGAAAGAGATCGGCTGGGGAACCATTATCTATCTGGCAGCCCTGACGGGGGTGGACGAGAGCCTCTACGAGGCGGCGTACCTGGACGGTGCCACCAGGATCCAGCGAATCCGCTACATCACACTGCCCATGATCAAGTCCGTGGCTGTGACCATGCTGATTCTGAATGTAAGCAGTATGATGAGCATTGGTCTTGATGCGCCCCTGCTGCTGGGCAATACCAAGGTAATGGCCATTTCGGAGGTGATCAGTACCTATGTATACCGTCTGGGCATTGAGAAAGCCCAGTATGACCTGGCGACGGCCATCGGCCTGTTCCAGTCTTTGGTAAATATCATCATTCTGGTGATCGTGGACAGGATAGCGAAATGTATGGGAGAGGAGGGTATCCTATGACAAGGAAAAAGAAAAAAATGTCGGCAGCCGAAACTCTGCTGTATGTCATTGTCACCCTCATTGTCGTTATATGTATCTATCCCTTTTTAAACGTTCTGGCCTGTTCCGTCAGCGGAAAAGCGGCTGTGCTGGGAGGAAAAGTGACATTTTACCCCATTGATTTCCAACTGGACGCTTACAGGGAGATCTTCAAACAGCAGTCGGTCTGGCTATCCATGCAGGTGACCTGTGTGGTGACATTGTCCGGGACGATGCTGGGGCTGGTGCTGACCATAGCGGCGGCATACGCCCTGTCCAAGGAAAAGCTGAAGGGCAGGAAGATTATCAGTGGTTTTATGCTGTTCACCATGTACTTCGGGGGTGGTATCATACCCACTTTCATCGTGGTGCGCGGCCTTGGTATGTATGACACCTATGCGGCTTTGGTGGTGCCTTCCGCCATGAGCGTGTTCAATTTCATTGTCATGCGGACATTTTTCCGGGAGCTGCCTAAGGAACTGGAAGAGGCGGCTCTGATTGACGGGGCCGGGGACATGAAAGTATTGTTTCAGATCGCGCTGCCATTGTCGGTACCCATCATTGCTACAATCGGCTTGTTTTACGCGGTGGGGTATTGGAACGATTATTTCAGTTCCCTTATCTATATCCAGTCGGCTGAGAAATTTTCCCTGCAGCTGCGGCTGCGGCAGATGCTTTTTGCCAATGAGCTGAACCAGGCTTCCATGGCGGCGGAGGGCATGGGCACCCAGGCCATGTCGGAATCTCTGAAGATGGCCACGGTCGTATTTGCCACTTTGCCCATTATCCTGGTATACCCCTGGCTGCAGAAGTATTTTGTGAAAGGGGTTATGCTGGGGTCGGTGAAAGGCTAAAGTGTGTAAAGAACTTCTTGGCTCGCAAGCGAATGAATTCGCTTTGCAAGCCAGTCTCACACAGAAGAATGCCCGAAGTGCATGGGCATTCTTCCGGTTTTACAGCGATTTTTGTAGCGAGTTATTTATTGTTTTGTTAGGTTCCGCCTTGGGCGGAGAGGCAGTGGTGACGTGCACTGTCTTTGAAGAGTGTTGGCCGCAGACGTCAGCGGCAGAATGGAGGAAAACATGATGTTAAAAAGGAGAAAAGGAATTCGTGCAGCCCTGCTGGCCGCTTTGTTGGCAGGAAGTATGCTGCTGGGAGGATGTGGACAGAAAGAAGATAGCGGGGCATCGCCCGCCGGCACGGAAGACAAGTCAAGTACGCCGGAGAGCAGTTCCCAGCCGGATGCCGGGGAGCAGACAGAGGGAAAAGAAGACGGAGAGGAGAACAGCGGTTATCAGACTACTTATGGAGACAAGCAGTTTGACAATGTGACCATCAAGGTGGAAGTATTTGACCGCAGCAATGCGCCGGATGGCTCTACGGTTACAGACAATAGATGGACGCAATATATCAACCAGGAGATGAATAAGGTTGGAATCAATGTAGAATTCGTGGCTGTGCCCAGAAGCGAGGAATTCACCAAACTGCAGACTATGATGGCTACAGACACGGCTCCTGACATTGTTTTTGCCTATGGGGATGCCGAGAATTACTACAATGATGGCGGCACTTATAATTTAAGCGAGTATGTAGACGGGGAAGAACAGGCCAGGAACCTAAAGGCTTATGTGACAGATGAGGTGCTGGATTACGGGCGTAATTCGAAAGGAGAACTGTTTGCAATTACGGCAAGGAGATCTACAGGTGCCATGATGGAAAGCTTTATCCGCAAGGACTGGCTGGATGCCCTGGAACTGGAGATACCGACTACAGTGGAAGAACTGCACACCGTATTGAAAGCATTTAAAGAGAATTACCCGGAGTGCGTGCCATATTATTCCACACAATTTGGCGTTTACAGTGTGTCGCCGCTGGGACATTCTTTCCTGAAATCTGTGTCAGATGTAAAGCTTTATAACAGTAATCGCTGGAATTTCATATACACAGATGACGGTGCGGTGGAATATCTGAGATTCTTAAACACTTTGTACAATGAAAGACTGGTAGAACCGGAATACTATACAGTTGCAGATACACAGGCTGAAGCAGGCAAGTTAATAGTGAATGGCCAGGTGGGCGTGCTGGAGGCAAACGTCAATACCAATGTGGCATTAGACAGAGGTTCTCTGCTCCAGACATTGAAGCAAAGCAATCCTGAAGCAGAGTATGTATCGATTCCGCCGTTTGTTAATGTGAATGATGGTCAGATATATAATCCCGGCTATGCATTGAATGGCTTTTATATCTTTATCCCTAAGACCACAAAAAATGTGGAAGCCTGCATCACTTACCTGGATTGGTTGTCTACTCAGGAAGGCGGATTTACCTTGTACCATGGATTCGAGGGAGAACATTTCCAGTATGAAGACGGTATTCCTGTGGCGATAGACGCCGACTATAATGCAAAAGATAAGGACTGGATCAATAATGACTTGTTCCTGGTGGGCAATGGCGGATATTTTATGACGGATGCGGACTTTATACAATCCACAGCGCAGGGCTATGGAGACTGGAAAGATTATGTGGTTGATAATTATGTGAATGCTACTGCAGGGATAGTTAGAAGTCAGACAGTGTACACGGCACCTGTCCATAGCGATAATTCTACAGAATTGGGATTGGCTTCAGATGAACATCTGGTGAAATGTATTACCTGCGCACCAGAGGAATTTGATGCCAATGTAGAAGCTTACAGGGCAGCCTTGAAAGAAGCCGGCGGGGATGAAGTCCAGAAAGAATACGAGGAGTATTATAGTTCATTTGAGTAATTGCGCGGAATCGGGTTCGTGCAGTTCCTGTCTCCGGGGCAGTTTTGTCCTGGAGACATAGGAGAAAAACGTAAGAGTATGGTCAGCTCCGGAAATGCCCCGGCGTTATGCCTGTTTCTTTCTTGAATTTTTTCATGAAATAGAAGTAGTCGTTAAAGCCCACTGCCTCGCTGACGGCTGCCAGGGACAGATCGGTGGTGAGGAGGAGCTGTTTTGCCCTTTCCATCCGGAGGCTGTCTCCGGCTCTTTTTTTTTACGGCGGGGGATTCGTGGAACATATTGCCCATGGTGAGGGAGGGGGTCTGAGCCCGCAGGGCTGCGGTGATTTCCGACAGGGCGTGGGAGAAGGGGGCATAGGTCTAAGTAAACTGGTCAAAGCCATAGAGATACCGCTCCCCTGTCCTGACGGAAGTGCGCAGCAGCTTGTCGCTGTAGATGAGGTTGTAGAACCGGAACGCGGACGAGATGTCGAAGAGCATGCCCAGATCCGCTGTCAGCAGTTTTTCCAGGAAGTCATAGAGGGCTTTTGGGGAGTGCAGGGCCTGATCCAGTTCGGCAAAGAGTTCGTTTGTCAGGGCAGTCTGATTGCCTCAGGAGGGAAGCGGAATTCTGTGAGGCCTGAGCCAGACACAGATCAGCCCGTTGGTATATTTTTATGTGCAGGGCAGGGAGAGTGTATCCTAGAACACTGACAGGGAGAACGAGGGGATAAAACGCTACCTCTCGAAGCGAAACAAGTAGCGAAACAATTTGTTGCTTTTTCTGATGAACAGGCATTGCGTTATGTTCATAAGACAGATATAATGGATGTATCCCATTGAGACAGATATTTCTATACAGATGGGATACGAGGAGGCAGAAAATGAAGAAACTAATGGATCTGGTGAAAGAACTGAGCTTCGTCCGGATAGGCGGAAGCCAGGAGGAGAAGCAGGCAGCAAAACTGATTCAGGAAGAAATCAACCAGGCTGCCCGGGAGGCAGGCCGGGAGTACATCCGGGGGGAATACATGACATTCCGGATACCGGACGCAAAGGTGACGAAATGTTCCGTGCAGGCGGCAGGCCGGGAGATCCCCTGTGTGCCTTTCCTGCAGTCAGGCTGCATTGACAGGGAGTGTACATTGGTGTATCTGGACGATGCCTCGGAGATTGACTTCGCCGGAGTCGGAAGCCTGGAGGGCAAGGTGGTGCTGTTAAATAACCTCACCGACGAGAAATGCTACAAGAGGCTGGTGGAGCATAAGGCATCGGCGTTCCTGGTGATGCAGGGCAAGTATTATTTCACCGAAGAGGAGGCTTCTCTGTATCCCCGGAGACTGCGGGAGCATTTCACCAGAAACGGGCGTATTCCCGGCTTTGCGATTCCGGCGGCGGATGCGCTGTGGCTGATTCAGGAGGAGGTGGAAAAGGTATCTCTCACCCTGGAGCAGGAAGACACGGAACCGGAGAGCCAGAATGTGTTGGCTGTGATTGAGGGTACGGACCTGAAAGAGGAGAGCATTGTGCTCACAGCCCATTATGATTCCGTCCCGGTGGGCACCGGTGCCTGGGACAATGCTACCGGTTCTGTAGCGCTTTTGGGAATTTTCCGGCATTTTGCGGCAAATCCGGCCAGGAGGACGCTGCGGTTTATCTGGTGCGGCAGCGAGGAACTGGGACTGTTGGGGTCAAAGGCTTATGTGGAGCAGCAGGAGGAACTGTTAGACAAGATTGGTTTTTGTTTCAATTTTGATATGTGCGGCACTGCACTGGGCGGTAACAGAATCTGCGTCACGGGAGAGAAAGAACTGCGGACATTCGTGGAGCAGTATTGTAAGCTGACAGGATATTCCGCGGAAATTCAGGCCAGGGTTCACTCCAGCGATTCCGCTCCTTTCTGCGATAAGGAAATTCCGGCGCTGGGCCTGGGCAGGGGGACATCCACGGCGGAGATCCATACCATCCATGATCTGCTGCCTGTCTTAAGCGAAAAAGCCATGGATAAAAATGTGGAATTCGCGGTCCGGATTATCGGGGATGTGGCGAACGCCGCGGTTTTGCCCGTAAAGAAAGGCATGCCGGAGGACACCAGAAAAGAGCTGGATAAATATTTCCACCGGGAGGAGAAAGCGGAAAAAACGCCTGAGAAAAAGTAGGAAAGCTTCGGAGTGGCTTCCACCTGGCAGATGTGGTAGAATTAGGGTAAAGCCTTAAGCTTCTTGCAGAGACGGTACATGAGTTTTGGGAGGGAATGGAGGCGCAGACAGTATGGAGGACAAGAAAATCCCATAGGAATCGAGTTTTTCAAGGATTTCAGGAGAGACGACTTTTACTATGTAGATAGCCGGATTGCATGCTGTATACAGGGGGGATTACTATGGGAAAGGCCATAAAAAGCATCATATTTACCTTATTGTTTCTGTCTCTAAGCGCTGCCATTGCGTTTTTGGCGTATCTGTATTTTTACAGGCCGGGGGACAGGGATCTTTCCGGGGAGTGGGCTACGGAATTGTCTATGACTCAGTATGCCGCCGCTCAGGCATATGGCTGGCTTCAGGACATAGAGGCTGTCTCCATTTCCCAGGAGGATGTGGAGGATTGTATGCCGGAATTGACTGTGCAAGTCAACCTGGCTTTTGAACAGACTGGCAGGTTTGAGGGGACTTTTTCCTGCAATGTGGTGCCGGAGAGCTATGAGGCCTGTAATCAGGCTGCCTATGAGGCGTTTGCGGCGGTCTTTGAAGAGCTGGTGGCGGAAAGGCTCCGCATGGCAGGCTATGGGGGAGGCACGGACGCAGAGGAGACGGAGGCGCTGATCAGTGAGGCTTTCGGAATGTCTGCGGTGTCTTATCTGACGACCTGCGGTCCGGCGCTGCTGCCAGATCTGGAGGAGCTCCAGGCCGAGTATGATGGCAGCGGCATCTATGAAGCGGGGGAGGAGGTTCTGCTGCGGCAGTTTGAGGCGGGAGGCACTGCAGCCACAAAGGAGGAGAGTTATGTCCGGAAAGATTCCATGTTGATTTTGTCCGGGGAAGCCGGGGCTGCGGTCAGCCTTTTTCCGGAGCGATACCCTATTGTATATCAGTTAAAGCAAACGGAAAGCCGGTGAGTTTTTTAGAGGACAGAGCCGAAGAGGATGCCTGGGGTGAGAGGATGCAGGTAAATGAATTCTATATTCAGGAGCGGAAATACTGAGTGGCGGTGAGGTCCTGGGCTCAGGACTGAATGGAGTTTCTGTTGTATATGTTTTCGGAAGCGATATGTCTGGAAGCGAGTTTTCGCCAGGTGACATGGCAATAGGCTTATGGGTGAAAGCGGAGAAGAGGGAGAGGAATGAAAAGAATTCTGCAGAAAATAGGTGCTATGGTATTGTGTGCTACTTTGATATGCTCCATGCTGCCTGCCCGGGCAGAGGCGGGGTATGAGATTCCGGGAATCTGTCAGGTGCAGACGGACTTTGGGGCAGCAGGCACGGTAAAGATTCTGGACTGTGACTATGTAGGCAATACCTATCTTTCTCTGCGGGATATTGCTATGGTTTTGAATGGTACGGAGAAAGGATTTTCTCTGGATATCGCTAAGGCATCGGTGTCTTTGAATCTGGGGCAGGGGTATGTGCCTGTGGGTACGGAGAATGTTCCATGGGGTGAGGAGGAAATTCCGGAGGCTTCCGTGCGGAGAAATGAGTTCACGGTAAATGGGGAAAAGACGGTTTATTATACCTTGATTCTGCCTTTGCCCTCGGGCTCTTATGACTGTTTCATGATGGCTGCGGATGTGGCTATGATTTTGGACGTAAATCTGGAGGTGTCCCCGGCAGGGGTGCTGCAGATTTATACCAGTGAACCTTTCCGGGTATCCCCGGAGGCTTTGGAGCAGGCAGGGTATTTTTATGGGGTCAACAGTGTGCTGGCAGGGGACGCTACCACGGGGGAGATTTATTATGGGTATCAGGCAGATGTGTCCTATCCTATCGCCAGCACCTCCAAACTGATGACCTGTCTCTTAACCATGGAGGCCATCTCGGCGGGGCAGCTTTCCCCTGGGCAATTGGTCACGATTTCTGAGGGGGCCCAGATGCTGGCGGAGTCAGGGGATGGGGTGATTCCGCTAAAAGCCGGGGAGCAGATTACCGTGGAGGAGCTGCTGCTGGGGGCTCTTTTGCCCTCCAGCAATGAATGCGCCTTTTGTCTGGCGGAGACCGTCGCGGGCTCAGAGGAGGCTTTTGTGGAGAGGATGAATCAGAAAGCGCTGGAGTTGGGGCTTTCCCAGGCAGTGTTCTACAATAGCCATGGTCTGCCCGCCTACACCCAGGATGCCATTCCCTCGAAGCGGCAGAATCGTATGAGCGCGGAGGATATGTTTCGGATGGTATCGTATTTGTTGAGGGTATATCCCCAGATTACGGACATCACTTCTCAGAAATCTGCCGTGATAGAATCTCTGGGGCTGGAAGTGAAGAATTCCAATCCGCTGCTGCACAATATGGCTGCGGTCACGGGCCTGAAAACCGGAACCACCAATAAAGCCGGAGCCTGTCTGGTCACATCCCTGCGGGGGGAGAATGGGGCCATGGAACATGACCTGGTGGTGGTGCTTTTGGGGGCGGAGAATTCTATTGAGCGGGGCCGGGTGGCGGGGCTGTTAGCCGCGTATGCTCTGCAGACTTTCCGCACTGGGGCGGAAGAGACCCGGGACCCGGAGGCCGGAGGAGCGGCCGGGCAGCCGCCTCTAAATCTGCCCACCCATGGGGAGGCGGCGGTGGACTGGATTCTAAAGACTGCGGGGAAGCGGCAGAGAGAAAGATAATCATATCATTTGATTGACAAGAGAATCGGAATACAGCACGCTAGGTTTAGTGCAATCATAGCGAAAGAGGAACATCTATGGAAAAAACACAGGATCGGACAGAGATTCTGCAATTCATTTTTACGGAAAAAGAATTCTGTCTGGACGCACAGGCATCCTGGAATACCGGGGAAGAGGATTCCTGGGGACACCGGTTTGCATCGGACAGGTATTATGCCCTGTATGAGATGGGATTTGCGGAGAAGCCGGCTGGACTTACGGCCACAGGGAGCTTTCTGCGCCTGGTATCGGAAGTATTTTTAAAGGGTCTGACCAGTCTCCCGGAGCTGGAGCTTGCCAGGGAAAAGGTGGAGTTTAAACCCTCAGGGGAGGATGTGGAGACCCTGCTAAAGGCAGTGCCCTTTGCCATCGGGGCGGAGTACATAAACGCCAAATGGATCTTAAGTATCTTTCAAAAACTTCTGGAGATTTTCCACAGGGAGATAGCCGAATACAATGGCACTGTAGAAATGTACCTCACGGAGAAAAATCAGCATCTCCATGTGCCGGAGCGGATTTTCTTCCATCTGGTGGAGCATAAGGACGAAGCTTTCCCCTTTGCGTTCCTTGCCACCTACGCCACAAAGGGAAAGGACGGAAAGGTGCGCCATGTGCCCTTAAAATATGCCCTGACAGAGTATCGCAACGAACGGGAGAAGCTGTTAAAGCTTCTGTCCTGCTTAAACCGCGCGGCGGAGGTTTCCCAGCTCATCGGCGGCTTTGTGGACACCGGGGAAATGTTTCATGCGCTGCGGCTGACGGCGCAGGAGGCGTACACGTTTTTAAAGGACATTGAGGCCATAGAGCAGGTGGGGATTCTGTGCCGGATTCCCAATTGGTGGAAAAAGAAAGCGTCTTCCGTGTCTTTGGAGGCCAGCCTGGGGGAGAACAAGCCTGCCATGCTGGGCTTTGACACGCTGATTTCCGTGCGGCCTAAGCTGGTGGTGGACGGAATGGAACTGACGGAGGAGGATATCAGGAAGCTTTTAGAGCAGACGGACGGACTGGCGCTTTTAAAAGGGAAATGGGTGGAAGTGGATCATGAAAGGCTGCGGGAGCTTCTGGCGCGGCTTCAGGAGATGCCCGGAGAGATGACGCTTTTTGATGCCATGCAGATAGAACTGGGGCAGAAGAACAAGCTGTTTGACGTGGGGACTGGGGTATCCAATGGGGAGTGGCTTTCGGAGTTTCTGATGCATTTGAGAAAGCCGGAGACCATACGGAAAGCGCCGGTTCCCAAAAGCTTTCAGGCCACCCTGCGGCCTTATCAGAAGAATGGGTATACCTGGCTGGACTATATGGACCAGTTGGGGTTCGGGGCCTGTCTGGCGGATGATATGGGACTGGGGAAAACGGTGCAGGTGCTGGCTTATCTGGAGAGGATGCGATGCGCCAATTCCTCCGCCAGGGTGCTGCTGGTGCTGCCTGCCTCGCTGTTGGGCAACTGGCAGAGGGAGGCCCAGAAGTTTGCTCCCCGGATGGACTTTCAGATTCTCCATGGAAAGACCGCGGCGGCGCTGGAAGAGGAGTTGAACCAAAATCCGGCGTTTTTAACCATTACCACATATGGCATGGCGGCCCGGGTCAAGGGGCTCCAGGAGATTCCCTGGGACTGTGTGATTTTAGACGAGGCTCAGGCTATCAAGAATCCAGGTACGAAACAGACCAGAGAGATTAAGAAGCTGTCCGCCAGAATGCGCATTGTGATGACAGGAACGCCTATCGAGAATGAACTGATGAACCTTTGGTCTTTGTTTGATTTTCTGAACAAGGGGCTTTTGGGCTCCGCAAAGGAATTTCATGAATACTGCAAAGCCCTGGACCAGCATCCGGAGGGCTATATGCGATTGAAGACAATGGTGTCGCCCTTTATGCTCAGGCGGGTGAAGACGGATAAGAAGATTATCTCGGATCTGCCGGAGAAGCTGGAGAGCGTGGACTATGTCACGTTGACAAAGAAGCAGGTGGTCCTGTACCGGAAAGCCGTGGCGGACATGGAGCAGAAGATTGCGCTTACAGAGGGGATTCAGCGCAGCGGCATTATCCTTACCACCATTATGAAGCTGAAGCAGATCTGCAATCACCCGGATCAGTATCTGGGGCAGGAGGCCTATGCCATGGAGGAGAGCGGGAAGCTGCTGCTGTTAAAGGATATCTGTGAGACCATCTACGAAAAGCGGGAGCGGGTCATTGTATTCACGCAGTTCAAGGAGATTACGGAATATCTGGCCGCCTTTTTGGAGCAGGTGTTCGGGCATAAGGGCTATGTGCTCCACGGCGGGACGCCGGTGGCAAAGCGGGGGAAGATAGTGGAGGAATTTCAGGGGGAGAAATATGTACCCTTTATGGTTGTGTCTGTGAAAGCAGGAGGGACAGGCCTGAATCTGACGAAAGCCAATCATGTGATTCATTTTGACAGGTGGTGGAATCCGGCGGTGGAGAATCAGGCCACGGACAGGGCGTTCCGTATTGGCCAGAAGAAAAATGTGGTGGTTCACAAGCTGGTGTGCCAGGGGACTATCGAGGAGAAGATTGACGCCATGATTGCCTCCAAAAAGGAGCTGGCGGAGAATGTCATAGGGTCTGGGGGCGAAAAATGGATTACGGAGCTGAACAATGAGGAGCTGATGTCCATGCTGCGGCTGGAGCTGCCGAAAGCTTGAAAGGAATGGTGAGAAGCGGATGAGCAAATACTGGGATACCATGGCCTATGGGCAGCCCACGGCTACGGAGATACAGAGGAACGCGGCGGAGAGCAAGAAGAAAGAAAAAAAGAAAGGAAACAAGCTGGAGCCGGTGACGGTGCAGGGACGGAATATCGTGCAGAACTGGTGGGGCAGAGCATGGTGCGAGAACCTGGAGCAGTATGCGGATTATGAGAGCCGCCTGGACCGGGGGAAGCGGTATGTGCGGGCCGGCGCGGTGTTGGATTTAAAGATTCAGAAAGGGAAGATCCTGGCCAGGGTCCAGGGAACCCGCAAGGTGCCCTACAAGGTGGAGATCCGCATCAGTCCTCTCTCAGAGGAAAAATGCCAGAGCATCATTGAGAAATGCGGCAGCAAGATTGAAAATATGGAGGAGCTGCTGAACGGGAATTTCCCGGTGCAGATGCAGGAGCTGTTTCAGGGAAAGGACGGGCTGTTTCCCACTCCCAGGGAGATTAGCTTTAGCTGCAGCTGTCTGGACTGGGCGCTTCTGTGCAAGCATGTGGCAGCGGCGCTTTACGGGGTGGGGGTGCGCCTGGACGAGCAGCCGCTGCTTTTCTTTGAGTTGCGGGGGATTGAAATCGGACGGTTCATTGATGTGACCATCGCCAACCGGGTGGAGGCTATGTTAGCCAACGAGGGGAGGCCCAGCAGCAGGATCATTGAGGATGAGGATATTGGGGCTCTGTTTGGGGTGCTGTGAGGCTGAGGGAAGTTTTTATATGGAATGAACCAGTGCGGACTTGTTAGAATGCTTGTCCCGGAGGAGTTTGTATTTATAGTCCGTTTACAAAAGGGGGTGCTCTGCCCCCCCTCTTTAAAAATGACTATATGTTTAGTAATGTACGAAATACTGCTTTTGTATCAGAATAGGAACCACATTTTTGGGCGGCATCACAGATTCCTGTCACAGTTTCAAGGGGTTCCTCCAATTCCTCAGCAATGGTTTCGGAGGATTTCCCCTTTGCCAGTTTCCGGCATACCTGCTCTACCAGCTTTTTTAACGCGCCATCCTCAAAGCCCTCTTCATACCGAACTTCTAAAGCATCTTCCATATTAAACTGTGTATATAGCATATTGATCACCTCCGAGCCATGCTCTCGCACAAATTCTGCAAAGATATTCTCTTTCTCACAATCTTTTACGGCATGGATGATTGCGGCATCTTGACCGTTACCCTCTGCCATATATTCCCGGATGCGCTGTACGAACCAGGAATATTCATACAGCGGCTTGCATTTCTGTAGAACGGAATGATTTTCCGGTAGATTGATATTGATTACCTTTACCATACATTCTAGCATAGGAATGGATGTCTTTTCAAGATAAGAATCGGAGAGTTTCAGTATTTTTTCGGACGGAAAAGGTTCATTTCCATTGTAGAAAACGAAAAATTCCGGCGTGGGGATTGGAAGCTGTCGATTCCGGTAGAGGGCCCTTTTGTCAATCAGCTTTTCCATGGTGCGTCCATAATAGATAATGTCGCGCAGGGGCATGTTGCTGTTCAGGGTAGACTGGTGCTCGCTGATGACCAGCACGCGGTTCTTGACTGTGAAAGCCATATCGTTTTTGCGCGCGATGAACAGTACACCCTCCAGCGTAGTGTAATGGATGTCCGCAGGGGACACCTGGACGTCCTCCAGCGCGGAATACAGTTGCGCTGCATTTTTCGGGTCGCTGAACAAAGTGATGAACGCGCTGGATTTTACTTCCCGGTTTGAGATTTCTGTTGTCTTGTTTTGATTCATTGACATAATCGTCCTTTCTTAAAATTTTGTCTCCGGAAAAATGCCGCAGAACTGCGATTGAAAAAAAGAATTACATATTCCTGAGAGATATTTTTATTGTAACAGGGAGGCGGATGCTTGTCCAGGTTTTTGGCTTAATTTCACAAAAATTAATTTATTCGATGCCTTGCCGGTCCAAAGAGTGCTATGGATGACGGAGAAATGCAATTTAAAATTCTGCTGTAGTATCGGTATAATATCCTTGTGAATAATGAGGCAGATGCAAAAACGATTGAAATAATATGAAAAAACAGAAACGAAAGAAAGGAAGAAATCCTATGAAGTTTGCGGAAAAAATCAGAGAGCGTGCCTGCAGTCCGGGCCGGGGTGCTCGGCCGCTGATGATTGCGTTTCTGGGGGACAGCGTGACCCAGGGATGTTTTGAAATCTATGCTACAAAAGAGGGTTCTGTTGAGACAAAATTTCGTAGCTGGCAAGCTTATCATCATAAGCTGGAGCGTATGTTGGGAGAGTTGTTTCCCGCTGTGGCTGTGAATGTAATCAATGCAGGCATCAGCGGAGACAATGCGCTCTCGGGCAGAGACAGGGTGTTGCGGGATGTCATAGATTTCCACCCGGATCTGGCGGTGGTCTGTTACGGACTGAATGACGTGAATTTGGGCCTGGAGGGGCTTTCTGTTTATGAGGAAGCGCTGGAGGGGATCTTTGGGAAACTAAAAGAAGCTGGAACTGAGACCATTTTTATGACACCCAATATGATTGGGACAAAAATAGCGGAGGAAATGGAAATTGTTTCTATCCGGTCTGTGGCGGAACAGATCACAGCCCACCAGGTGAAAGGCGAGATGGACGTTTACATGGAAAAGGCCAGGGAAGTGTGCGCGCGGAATGAAATTCCGGTCTGTGACTGTTATGCGAAATGGAAGCAGCTGGAGGCCTGGGGGGCGGATGTGACCAGACTTCTGGCCAATGGGATCAATCATCCCACAGAGAATCTGCACTGGCTCTTTGCGGTCTCTTTGTTGGAAATGATTTTGGAATTTTGAAGAAACAAGGAGGAAGCGAAATGCTTTGTGTAAAAAATATCAGGCTGGATTACGGGCAGCTAAAGGGCCAGGGCAGGTACAGGATAACGGCGCGCGAGAATCCTGTGATTTCCTGGGCGGCGGAGGCGGATGGCAAAAATGTGCGTCAGGCCGCGTACAGGCTGAGGGTGTGGTGCGGGCCCCGGACGCTGTGGGATACAGGCTGGGTGGAAAGTGAAGAGCAGGAGGCTGTCTATGGAGGGGCCGTGCTGCCAAAGGAGAGAAGAATATCCCTGGGGATTGCACTGCGGGATCACAGAGGTGAGGTCAGCAGGGAGCGGGAGGAATTCTTTTTCCGGTCAGGGCTGCAGAGGTATGAGACCACCTGGATTGCCGCGTCAGAGGATCAGGGGGAGCGGGCGGTCTATTTTAAGAAAGATTTTGTGCTGGAAAAAAGGGTGGCTCATGCTGTTTGCTATGCCTGTGGACTGGGATTTCACGAGCTGTACCTGAATGGCAGAAAGCTGGATCAGGCTGTGTTGGACCCGGCGATTTCCGACTATACCAGGCATTGCTATTTTGCATATCTTCCGGAGACGGAGGGGCTGCTGGAAAAGGAAAACTGTATCAGCGCTATCCTGGGGCAGGGCTGGCGGCGGAATGGGGACTGTAGCTCCAGAGGGTGGGACAGTGTGCGTTTCTTTGGCATTCCCCAGCTGGCGCTTGTGCTGAGCCTCACCTATGAGGACGGTACGGAGGAAGTCATCCGTACAGACGGAAGCTGGCTCTGGGGCACAGGGCCTGTGGTTTACAGCAATCTGTTTCACGGGGAGACTTTTGACGCCCGCAGACAGGAGGAAAACTGGAATTGTTTTGGAGGCAAAGTGTCCGGGTTTTCTCGAGTAAAGCCTGTACAGCCGCCGGGGGGAGAGAATCTGCCCATGGTGCTGGAGCCTGTGACAGCCGGGGAACAATACAAGGCGGCGCTTTTGTATTCTCCGGGATCCGGGATGTGGCTGGCGGATTTCGGACAGAATATCGCAGGGGTATGTGCCCTGCGGATTCCGAAAGGACTGGAGCAGGGACAGCGGATTACGTTAAAATTTTCCGAGCGGCTGGACCAGGACGGAACCGTGTACATGGACACTCTGCGCACTGCCCGCAGTACGGATACTTATATTGCGGCGGGGGATGGGAGGGATTTGGAGGAATGGAGGCCGAAGTTCACTTACCACGGATTCCGCTACGTGCAGATAGAGGGGCTGGAGGAACTACGGCCGGAGGATATCACTGCCGTGAGTTGGTACACGGACGCAGTGCTGGACAGCTTTTTCCACTGCGGAAGCGCACTGGTGAACAAAATCTGGAAAAATATGGTGCAGACGGAAAAAGCCAATATTCACAGCATCCTTACAGACTGCCCCCAGAGGGACGAGCGGCTGGGGTGGCTTAATGACGCCACGGTGCGATTTGAGGCAGTGCCCTATCAGCTTGACATTGGCAGGCTGTTTCCGAAAGTGGTGGAGGATATCCTGGACACGCAGTCAGCGGACGGCGCCATTACCTGTACCGCGCCCTATGTATTGGGGCACCGCCCGGCAGACCCGGTCTGCTCCTCTTTCCTCATCGCCGCCCGGCAGGCCATGCTGCACACAGGGAATACGGATGTCATCCGCAGGGCTTACGATGGCTTTGTCCGGTGGGAGCGGAGACTGGGAGAGATGGCTCAGGGGCATATCCTTTCCTATTCCCACTATGGGGACTGGGCTGGGCCGGTCTATGCCTGTGAGGGCGGGGAGGCGGACATAGACGCCACCCGGTCGGGCTGTACACCAGGAAGTTTTATGTCCACGGGGTATTATTATTACAATGCTGTATTGCTACAGGAGTTTTCCAGGATATTGGGAAAGAAAGAGGAGGCTGATTTTTACAGGAAGCTGGCCCGGGAGATTCGCCAGGCCATGCTGGATCAATGGTGGGATGAGGAGCGGGCGGTGATGGCTACGGGCTCTCAGGGGTGCCAAAGCTTTGCCCTGTGGCTGGGCATCATACCGGAGAACCGCCGCAGGGAGGCTGCGCAGCGGATTCATGAGGATCTGGTAAAAAGAGGCGGGAAGATCACCACAGGGAATCTCTGCACCAGATATCTGCTGGAGGCTTTGACACAGCAGGGCTATGTGGACGATGCTTGGGCGTTTCTGACCAGGGAGGAATACCCCTCTTTCGGGTATATGATTCAAAACGAGGCCACCACTGTCTGGGAGCGGTTTGAACTGAAGAAAAGCCCTAATATGAATTCCCACAATCATCCCATGTACGGGGCTGCAGCCTACTGGTTTTACGCTTATTTGGCCGGTATCAAACCCACCGGGAAAGGCTTTGCGCGGATGCGGATTCAGCCCTTTTTCCCGAAGAAATTATTGTCCGTCAACGCGAAAGTGGAGACGGTGAGAGGGGCTGTGGCGGTGCGCTGGGTGAAAAGCTATGGGAAGTGCAGACTGTATGTGACGGTGCCTTTTTCCACGGAGGCGGAAGTGGTTTTTGCAGGGAAACGAAGCGTGGTGGGCAGCGGGTTTCATGTGTTTGAAGCGGATGAAGTGTGTAATGAACTTCTAAGCGGGCAAGAGGGGGCATAGCCAACCTCTTTAGGACGCCCGCTAAGAAGTTCTAAGTTACACACGAAAGAATCGCAAGAAAAGAGATTCTTTTCACGGATTGTTCTTGTCGGGAAGTGTGAACGGAGTGAAGATTTTCTAAGGTTAGATAGGTCGGAAAAGGAAAACAGAAACAGGAAAATAAAAACAAAGAAACAAGGAGGCAAAGTATGAAGCTGGTAAAGGACAAAGAGATTTTGGTAGGCGCAGATTTCGCGGGATTTCCCCTGAAAGAGGCGGTAGCGGCTCATTTGAAGGCAAAAGGCTGGACGGTGACGGACATCGGCGTAAGGTCTGCGGATGAAGAGAACCCGGAAATGTTCCACAGAATCGGCCTGAGAGCCGGGGCCATGATTTCCGAGAAAGAATTTGAGCGGGCGCTGCTGTTCTGCGGCACGGGAATGGGAATCCACATCGCCGCCAGCAAATGTCCCGGGGTTCACGCCGGGGTGGTGGAGAGCGTCCCGGCTGCCCTCAGGGCCATCACGGGAAACGGCGTCAATGTGCTGGCTATGGGAGCTTTCTACGTGGCGCCTCAGATGGGGAAAGATATCGCGGACGCCTATCTAAGCCACAGCCTGGGAGAGGGCTATGAGTGGTGGCCGAATTTTTATGAGTTCCACAAGCTTGCCATAGACGAGCTGGACGCTTTCGACTACGAGACATACAGAAAAGACGGATTTGTGGTAAAACGTCTGGGAGACTATCCCCTGGAGCTGATGGACAGGCCGGAGGAAATGGAGGCCTGAAAGGAAAGCTTAACAGCAATGACGTCCGGCGCGTTTTCCGGGACTGGCAGAGAGGAAGCGGTAGAAAGGAAAACATAGCAAACACAACCCAAAATGAGAGAAAGCAACGACAAGGATGGGATGACAGAGGATTGGGGGAAGAGCCATGATAGGAAGCGAGATATGCAATACAATGGAATCGGGTGAGAGATTTGTGCTGGAGATTCTAAATCTGACCGTTCCCGTACAGGTGCGGTGGGGAGAGGCTTTCCAGGTACAGGTTCAGGCGAAAGTCAGCCACAGGGCGATAAAGCCGTTGGCCTATCTTGCCTTTTTCCGGGGAGAGGAACTGTGGTATGTAGCGGAGCTGGGAGAGATGCCTGTGACCCTGGAACCAGGAGAAAGAGCAGAAGTTTCCCTCAGTGCACTGATAAAAGAGGATGTGCCGGAGGGAAGCTACACCGTTTTGCCAGGTATTCACACCTTTGAGACCCTGGGCACCCCGGTCCGGATCCGTGTTCAGGGCGGCGAGTTTACCGGAAAGGGGAATTACAAGCCCTTATCCTGGGGAAAGTACCTGTCGCCAAAGACTGGCAGATGTCAGCTTTGGTATGTGAATCAGAACCATGCTATGATTTGGAACGGGAAGCCCTATTTCCCTGTGGGAGGCATGGTGTGCCCGAAGTATCTGATTTTCTATGATAAGAACGATCCTGAGGGCAACAGGCTCAGGTGGGAACAGGATAAGAGAATGGTGCGGATGCTATGGGAAAAGGGAATCCGGCACATTTACCTGAATACCAACCGTACCGTGGAGGATTGTCCTGCCCATGTTCTGGAACCCTATTTTGCGTTGCTGGAGGAGTATGGGATCACTTACGGCCTGCAGATTTCCTGTCCCACAGAGTGCAGACAAACGCAGTATTTGGGAATACGGGCGGCGAGTGGGAGAATCTCTGTGAAAGCGGAAAGGACAGGCAGAGTGGAAACGGAGCATGTCGCGGATATGGTTACCAATGGCTCAGACTCTATACGGAAAGCTTTCTGCAAATTTATTGTCATAGAGGATGGCAGCGGAAAGGCTGTGGACAGCGGTGACGGGGAGGCGGAGGTCACGGACCGGGGGACCATGCGTTACAGCGCTGTAATTCATGTGCCCCAGGGCGCATATACGGTGTGTTTTATACCCTGGGTGGATGTGAGGGAGTCGCAGTTTGTGGATCCTTACCGGCATACCGATGTCATGGCCAGGAAGTACCGGGCCTTTGCCCATAGCTTTTCGGCGGGAGAGTATTTTCGGAATTTTATCGATATCCTTACCAATGAAAGCGGGACAGTGAACGGAGCGGAGGCGGCAAGATTCACTGGAAACCGGCATCAAGACGCATATAGCCAGTGGCTTAGGGAAAAGTATAAGTCGGTGGCGCATCTGAATAGGAAATGGAAGCTGGGGGAGGGCGTGTCGGACTTTGACACGGCGGCAAGGCTGATTCCAGTGTATACGGCGGAAACGGGATCCTCAGGAGGCAACTCCTACGCCATGGATATAAATACAAATGCATTATACTGTGTTGATATGAATGAAAGCCTACTGTGGGACGATTATCTGGGGTTTCGCCAGGAGAGTTTGGGGAATCTGAATACAGCCGCGGCAGACTGGATGAAAAGCACGCCCCAGACCAACGTCCCTGTGGTATACAAGCATGTGTCTGTGCTGGAGCCGTTCAATATCAACCATGGCACAAAGGGAGGCTTTGACGGCATCGGTGGAGAGATATACGGCGATTTTGATACCGCTGCGGCAAAGAGAAGCTATCCTTTCGCGGAAGCGGAGCAGTCTGCCAGAACCATGTGGTACATCATTACGGAATGCAATACCAATGAGGACGTGGAAGAAAAATATAAGGCGGAGCCCTGGGTGTATCCCACAAAGGAATATATGCATCGCTTTTTTCAGGAGCATCTGGAGGATGGGGCCAGAGGCATCTATGACTTCGTGGCATTCGGCGACTTTTTCCCCACCTTGAACGCCTACAGCTACCACAGCAGACCACAAGCCTATGCATGGTCCAGGGAGTTTCGGGAGTATGTGGAGCAAAACGCGGAGGAAATCGCAGGGAAGTCCGGAAAGGACGGCGGGAAGAGATGCTATTTCTACCCGGCGGCCCAGTCCTGGTGGTATTGCCCCAACAAGAGAGAAGCGGCATTGACAAAGACTGACTATAGGCAGACGCGGATCTTTTGGTTCGGGGAAAATCTGGTTTACCAGACCTTTGATCCCCAGGTGCCAAAAAACATGCTTTTCGTCAACCTGGAGGATGCTCCCGCCACAAAAGTATGGGGAGAGCACCTGAACCAGTATCTGGCGCGTAAACCGGAGAGGGAGATCGTGGTTTATCTGGGACTGCGCAGAGACAGGGGAGCCATTCCGGCAATTGACAGATATTTTGCGGATGAGCCAGTGGAGATGGAAGGCGGAAATAGCATACAGAGGCTGCACCTGACAGAGACGGCACAAAGCCTGGCCCAGACCGAAGACGGGAAAGTATGGGCGCTGCGGGACGGCAGTTTGTATATTATAGCGAACACGGCCTGGAACAGAGGGGAGGCAGAGAACAGTCAGTACACCCATGTACGGCTTCTCGAACTCATAGAGACGAAGTAGCGGGAGGAAAAGCGGCAGCGTGCTATTAATACAGGGAATGTACTATATCGGAACCAGGCGGAAAGCGGTACAATGTATTTAGAAAAACACAGGTATCTCCGGAATAAGTCCGTACAAAAAGTCTATACAGAAACAAATGGGAAAGGACAAAGATATGTCAGTTAGAAAGAAGAAAATCCCCTATGGCGTGAAGCAGGAAAGTCTGCTGCGCAATACCTGGAAAAACCGGACACTGGTATGCATGGTACTGCCAGTGGTGATTCTGCTGATTTTATTCAACTACATCCCCATGTTCGGACTGCTGGTGGCCTTTAAGGACTTCAACTATACAGACGGCATCCTCCACAGTCCATGGGTGGGATTTCAGAATTTCAAGTTCCTTTTTTCCATGAAAGACCTGACCATACGGATGCTGCGCAACACAGTGGGCTATTATCTGCTGTTTACCGCCGTGGGGACAGTGCTGAATGTGGCTCTGGCTCTGGGGCTGAACCAGTGCCGCAACAAATATTTCACGAAATATTCCCATGCGGTGATGATACTGCCCACCTTTATCTCCTTTATCGCGGTGACCTACATTGTGGAATGCTTCTTAAACCATACCAACGGAATGCTGAATGGGCTGCTCCAGACCTTTGGAAATGAGCCTGTAAGATGGTATGCGGAGGCGAAATACTGGCCCCTTATCCTGACCATCGTGAATGTGTGGAAAGGTACGGGCTATGGGGCGGTGCTGTATCTGTCCGCCTTAAGCGGAATCGATGGGGAATTGTATGAGGCGGCGGATTTGGACGGCGCCACTGGCTGGCAGAAAGTGAAATATATTGACATTCCCATGCTGGTCTCCATGATTTGCATTGTGACGCTGATGGGTGTGGGCGGCATCATGAGTTCCAACACAGGCCTGTTCTACCAGGTCACAAAGGATTCTTCCATGATCTACGAGACCACACAGACTATAGACACCTATGTGCTGAAAACTTTGGTGAAAAGCGGACTCAACGATTTCGGACCCAGTACAGCGGTGACCATGTTCCAGTCGGTGGTGGGCTGTATAGCCTGCCTGGCGGCCAATGCGGTGACCAGGAGAGTCTCGCCGGAGAACGCCCTTTTCTAAGTGTGCAAAGATTTTCTAAGACTGTAAGAGGGGGCAAGGCCCACCTCTTTAGTACACAGCCTAAGAAAATCTAAATTGCAGGCATTTTTACGGACTTGCACCGATTGTTCCTGACAACAGAACTGCGTTCTGTTGTACTTTACACCGGAAATTGTTTTCTGGTGTATGTGCCGCCAGAGGCGGCATGCCTGGAAGTGGGAGAGATTGGAGGAAAACAATGGGAAACAGAACGGTAAAGCATTTTTCGGTGGGACAGGCGCTTCTGTATATGGTGTTGGGGCTGTTTGCGGTGACATGCCTCCTGCCTATGATTCTGGTGGTAATCGCCTCTTTCAGCACGGATGCCAGCATTTATGAGAAAGGCTTCAGCTTCTTCCCCAGGGGATGGACCCTGGACGGGTATAAGTACATTGTGAAATTCGGGGACCAGATTGTCAGAGCCTATGGGGTGACGCTTTTTGAGACGGTGGTAGGCTCTGTGTGGACGATCCTGCTGTGTAGCATGTTCGGTTATGCCTTAAGCCGCAGTACATTCCGGCTGCGTGGGGGTCTCACGGTATTTTTGCTGATTACCATGCTGCTCCACGGTGGTGGATTGTCGGAGTTCATTCTTAAATCCAATGTATACCACCTGCGCAACAATCTGCTGGTATTGATTCTGCCCGGGGTCAGCGCCTACACCTGTATCGTCATGCGCACCTTTATCAAATCCAATGTGCATGACTCCCTGATTGAGTCAGCAAAAATAGACGGGGCGGGGGAATTCTATATCTATGTGAAAATTGTGCTGCCGCTGATCAAGCCGGTGTTGGCTGCCCTGGGCTTTATGGAGGCCATCGGACACTGGAACCAGTGGCAGACCTCCTATCTGTACATGAGCGAGCCGAAGCTTGCCACTCTGCAGCAGATTCTCATGAAGATAGAAAACGGCATGGAATACCTGAAGCAGAATATGAACGCGTCCCCGGAGATGGCAAAGCAATTGGCCCAGATGCCCTCTGTGGCCACCAAAATGGCGGTGCTGGCAGTGGTCACAGGCCCCATTATCATCGCCTATCCGTTCTTCCAGAAATATTTCATCAAAGGAATCACCATCGGCGCGGTGAAAGGGTGAGATGGACGCGCAGGGATGCTATCTATTATTGTACCAATAAAGAAGCGCCGCTGTTATAGAGACTGCGGAAACGGAATGGATAAATCGCCCCAAAAGATCTGCGCCGGCCGGGCAGAATCTGGGTTCAAAAGCGGGGCTGTTTATAAAACGGGAGTTCTCTCCCGAAGTCTGTTTACTTGATAAGTTTAACTTACATTGGAAAGAGGAGGAGAAAATGAAGAAAAAATTAGTGGCACTTACACTGTCGGCTGTTATGGCACTGTCTTTGATAGGATGTGGCAGTCAGGGCAGCGGAGGGAATCAGGAGAGCAGTAAGGATTCGTCTTCCCAGCAGGAGTCAGAGGCAAAGGAATCACAGGAAGCAACCGGTAAGGAAGAATCCAGTGAGGAAGCATCTGGGGATAGCGCAGGGGAGCCTGTGACGCTGCGGATTTGGTTCCAGGAACCCTCCCTGGGAGACGAGGGAAAGATTGCGGATTATATCAATGAGCTGCCCCAGGTGAAAGATTTGAATGTTAAGATTGAAATCTGCAAGTGGAATTGGGATAGGAGCAATCTCCCTCTGCAGATTGCGGGAGATGAACAGATGGATATCGGCTGGGACGGCGGTTCGGACTTTATCAGCCGGGTAAATATGGATGCCTATGCGGACATTTCAGAATATCTCAAAAATGATCCTGAGTTTTACAATGCCATACCGGAATCCTTGTGGCTGGGCACTACCCTAAGGGGAGGCATCTACGGTGTGCCCACTTATAAAGAACTGGGCGAGCAGTGGGCGCTTCTGGTAGATAAGAACGTGCTGCAAAAGACCGGCATCGATGCTGCTTCTATCAAAACCATAGCCGATGCGGAGCCGCTCTTAAAGGCCATGCAGGAGCAGAGCCTGGGTGCCATGTACATTGCAAACTATCAGGAGTCCCTGAAGCTGGGAATGTTTGATGCCTATGATTTCACACCGTATTATCTTGGCGTCATCAATCGCAGTGATGCGGCAAAAGTGGAAAATCTCTACGAGACTCAGAAGTTTGCGGACTATGTGAAGCTGATGTATGACTGGAACCAGAAAGGATATATTCCAGAGGAGGCTTTGACGGACAGCGTGAACTGGGTAAACAGTCAGCACGAGTTGTATGGAAACTACTGCCTCAGGTATTGCTCCTATGCGCCTTATACGGAGAAGAACAATGTAGACTACGATTTGGAGCCTATTTTCCTGGAACAGCCTGTGGTTACCAACGATGCCACCAGAGGCTCTATCTTCGGCATCTACAAGAAGTGCAAGAATCCGGAAAAGGCATATCAGTTTCTGAAGCTGTGGAACACGGATCCGGAGATAAAGAATGCCATTACATGGGGAATTCCCGATGTGCATTACAGGCTGGTGGACGGACAGTTGGAGGATCTGAACAAGGAGTCTTCCTATGTGTGCATGAACTGGGCCAGCGGCAACGTGATGATCAGCTATACCACCGTCAATGAGCCAAAGGACAAGTACGAGCAGTACGAGAAATGGAACCAGAGCGCGGTTCCAGCAGCGGATCTGGGTATCGTCTACAATTTTGACGAAGTCAGCGATAAGGTTACCAACTGCACCGCGGTGCTGGAGGAGTACCTGACGCCCTTAATCTTAGGCTTTGTGGAGCCCGAGAGCGGCATCGAACAGCTAAATCAGAAGCTGAAAGACGCGGGCGTAGAGGACGTCATCGCAGCCCAGGATGCGCAGTATCAGGACTTTTTGCAGGATAAGTAAAGAGGAATAGGTAAAAGCGGAACAGAATAAGGAAGCGCGGTGAAAGGGGCCGCCTTACCGGAGAGGACTCGCACCGGGAATGTCTGTCCATAGGGCAGTGGGGGCGAACTTTCGGTATGGCGGCCTCTTATCTGTGGAAGATTGGGAAAAAGATTTTCCGTGGAATACCGGATTGTGGCAGATGGTGCAAAGATGCCCTGCCCGGAAGCGCGGGAAGAGAGGAAAATGGCAAAGGCCAAAGAAATATGTATGGAAGATTATATGGAAGAAAAGAAAGACAGAATGGAACTGTCGGATGTATTTGTGTGCGAGGACAGGGAGCGGTCCACCTATTTTAAGCATGTGGCGGCGCCCCTTTTTCGCAAAAGCTTTCAGGTGGAGGAGGGAGCGGCCTTTGGAGAGCTCTCCATCTGCGGCCTGGGATTTTACGAGCTTTTTGTGAACGGCAGCAGAATTACCAAAGGACCTCTGGCTCCCTATATCTCCAACCCGGACCACATCGTATATTACGATTCCTATGTCATCACCCCATGGCTGCGGCCCGGGGAGAATGTCATCGGCATTATGCTGGGGGACGGCTTTCAAAACAGCAAGACATGCGTGTGGGATTTTGACGGCAATGTGTTCAATGCCGCTCCCAGACTGGCCGTTCTGGTGCGGATTGGAGGAAATATCCGGTTTGATGTCCGGAATTTTAAATGCAAAAAAGGTCCGGTGGTGTTCAATGACCTGCGATCCGGCACCTTTTATGACAGGAGGCTGGAAGACCCAGGCTGGAATCAGCCGGGCTTTCTGGAGGATGAAAGCTGGCATGAGCCCCTTGCGGCAGACAGACCCAGGGGCCAGGCGAAATACTGTGAGGCGGAGCCCATAGCTGTGACAAAAGAACTGCCCCCTGTGAGCGTTCGTGAGGGAGAACTGACGAAATATCAGCCCAGGGAAGATGTGCGCAGATGGCTTTCGGGCAGGAATCCCCAGGAGGAAAAGCCCTCCGGCACCGGGGGATACCTGTTTGACTTCGGGGAGAACAACGCCGGCATTTTCCGGCTGCGAATCAAGGGGAAGCCCGGGCAGCGAATCGATATCCAGTGCGCGGAGCAGCTTGTGGACGGTAAGGCCGACTACAACAATACCAACTTTTTCCCCGATGGGTATGTGCAGAGGGACATTTACATTGTGGGAAGCAGAGAGGAGGAGATTTACGAGCCCTTTTTTACCTATCACGGCTTCCGCTATCTGTACGTGTCCGGCATTACAACGGAACAGGCTTTTGAAGAGGGATTCCTCACGTATCTGGTGATGAGCTCAGGGCTGGAGGAGAGGGGCGATTTTTCCTGTTCGGACGCCACAGCCAACCGGATTTTCCAAATGGCGAGACGCAGCGACCGCGCGAATTTTTACTATTTTCCCACAGACTGCCCTCACCGGGAGAAGAACGGCTGGACAGGGGACGCCCAGGTTTCCGCGGAGCACATGATTCTGACCATGGGCGTGGAGAGAAGCTGGAGGGAATGGCTCCACAATATCCGCTGTGCACAGAGGTCTAACGGCATGCTTCCCGGCATTGTGCCCACGGGAAGCTGGGGATATGACTGGGGGAACGGACCGGCCTGGGACAGGGCTTTGTTTGAACTGCCCTACATGACATTCCGCTACCGCGGAGATAAGGAAATCATCCTGGAGAATGCCCACGCCATGCTCTCCTACCTGGAATATCTCTCCAGAGCCCGGGATGGGGAGGGAATTGTATCCCTGGGGCTGGGAGATTTAGGGCCGGTAGATCGGGAGAACAGCTCCGACTATCTGTTGCCTGTGGGCTTTACGGACAGCGTGATGGCAGTCTGCATGTGCGTCGAGGCGGCGGAGATGTTCGGAGCAGTGGGACTGAAGCTCCACGAAAAATTCGCAGCACAGTTGGGAGCAGAGTTCAGAGCGGCAGTGAGGAGAAGCTACATTGATTTCGGCAGGATGCTGATGCGGGGGAACTGTCAGAGCGGCCAGGCCATGGGGATTTTCTATGATATCTTTGACAGTGGGGAGAAGCCCGAGGCATTCAGGCGTCTTCTGGAAATCATAGAAAAGGATGGGAGGAAGATGACTTGCGGATTCCTGGGGGCCCGAGTACTGTTCCACGTGCTGGCCGCTTTCGGCCAGGCACAGCTAGCCTATGAAATGATTACAGGAACGAAATACCCCGCCTACGGATATTTTGCCCGGAGGGGAGACACCACGCTCCCGGAGCAGATACAGCCGGATGAAAGGCGCAGAATGCTTTCCGGGAACCACCACTTTCTGGGGGACGTGGCCGGCTGGTATATTCAGTGGCCAGGAGGCATCCATATAAAAAACAGTAGAAAGATTTTCGTGAAACCGTGTTTCATACCGGGACTGGAGCATGTGAAAGCCAGCCACAGGCTTCCGGTGGGAGAGGTAAGGGTGGCATGGCAGCGGGAAGAGAACGGAATCCTGCTGGAGGCAGAATGGCCAAAGGAAGTATCCTGTGACCTGGAGTTGGAGCCTGGGTATGTGTTTGCCGGGGCCAGCAATTCCTGGCTGGCGGGAGGAGATGTCTCTGAGGACTGCGGGGGCCGGAGGCGCGTGCGACTGGTGGTGTCCGCCTGCTAGTCCGGCGGCGGGGATAGAAGAAAAGTAGGACTCCACTTACTCAAAACAAGGCAGCAAAACAACACAGATAATCCTGTCTCCATCCCTCTCATACCGCAGCCCATACGCCTCTCCGAACACGAACTGGATGCGCTGCTGTACATTGATGACGCCCAGCCCGCTGCTGCTCCGCGCAAGTTCCCTCTGCCCTGACAGACAGGCATTCAATAGCGCAGCCAAATCTTTTGCTGTCTTTCCCGAGGGGACATCATTACAAATGTGAATGAGGATGTTCCCTTTTTCCCTCTCATTTATAACCTGAAGTGAAATCCGGCATGCGCCATCGGGACTGCGTCCGCCGTACTGAACCGCATTCTCCACCAGAGGCTGGATGATGGTTTTGGGGATTTTACAGGCTGTCGCCTCCCGGCTGACCTGACTGGAATACAGCAGCAGATCCCCGTAGCGGAACCGCTGGATGGAGATATAATCCTCCACCATCTGCAGCTCCTCCGCCAGCGTCACAAGCTGCTCCGGGTCGTTGATATTGTAGCGCAGCAGGCTCACCAGGCAGGAGAGGGTATCGGTAAGATCCGTCTGTCCCTGAATCATGGCAGCGCAGCCTACGGAATCCAGAGTGTTATAGAGAAAATGAGGATTGATCTGAGCCTGGAGAATCTGGAATTTCAATTGCTTTTGCCTCTCCGCATAGTCCATAGTCTGCTGAATCAGCGCCTCCTGCTTTTCCACCATCTGATTAAAACTCCGGTAAAGGATACCGATTTCGTCCTGAGAGCGATAGGGCGCAATGGGAGTAAGACTCTGTTTTTCCATATGACGGCTCAAAGCTTTTACAGGGCGCGTCACATACCGGGAGAACAGAGCCGTGAGCAGAATGCCTACGAGAATCACCAGCAGACTCATCCCCAGAAATGTCTGCAGTTGAATACGGATCTGCCTGTTGTAGGACTGCACCGGCGTAAGGCAGCAGAGACGCACATTGCTCTCCAGATTCTGCTCCCAGGAGAGATAGGACACATCCTGCATCCGGGCGTAGCGCTTTTTCTGGGCGGCAGAATTGGAGACATTCACGTCTTCAAATGTACAAATATCATCCAGATTCCGGTTCAGAAGCCCTGGGTCCTTTGCATAGACAATGCGCCCATAACGGTCCGTGATGAAAAAGAGCGAATCGCTTTCTGAGAACAGTCCCTCCATCTGGCCAGTGATCCAGGAGACATCAATGCCAATGAGAAAAGTGCCGATGGAATAATGCCGGGGGAGCCCGTCAAAGAGAAAAAGCCCGTCCATGCGCTTTGCAATCCAGATAGTGTCATTGTTTTCCGGCTCCATGAACCAGAAAGAGGAATCCGCCTGCCCTGTACTCTGAAACCAGGCAGAGTCCAGGAGATTTCGCTCGGAAAGGATGTGAAAAGGGGAACTGACATACTCCTTTACCGATTTTTTTAAAAAAATTTCTTCCGGGGAGGAGAGAAAATCCGTCATGGGAAAATCCTCATGCAAAAACAGAACCGCCTTGTACCGGATATCCGAACCGATGACAGAGTCGCACAGAGTCTGCAGCCTCTTGTGCAGATAGCGGTAATTGTGCCAGGCATCGTAGAAATTCCCCGTGTCCTCCTCCAAAAGGGGCGCCATGGAGGGAATCTCTGTGCTAATCAGGTCGCAGAGCGTCTCAGTCCTGCGGAAGAAATCATTTACCTGCCGGGAGTGGCTCTCCATCACCAGTTGGGTGGAGGCGTCCAGGGACTCCGTCACATATCCCAGAAAGCTCCTGTAGATAATGCTTCCCTCAAAAAACAGGGAAAACAGGAGGATGAGGACGAAGAGAAGAAACAGTTTGACGGTGAGGCGTTTGCATCTGCGCATAGTCATGGGAAACTCCTGTTGCGGGATATTTCATGCAGTCTGTACTCATTGGGGGTCAGTTCCAGTTGCTTTTTAAAGCTTCTGCAAAAATAATTGCTGCTGGAATACCCGCAGGCCAGCGCAATCTCCGATATGGTCAGCTGCGTATTCTTTAAAAGCCTGCAGGCATGGTTCAGCCGCAGACAGGTGATATAAGAACTGATATTCTCCCCGGCCTCACGCTTGAAAAGCTTGCTGAGATAATCCTCCGAGAATCCGAAATGGGCAGCGATGGCGGGCAGCCCCAGCTGCTGCCAGTGCAGGTTCTTCATAATATAGAGCTTCACCTGCTCCACGGTTCTGCCGCCAAAGCTTTGCTCCTTTGCCCCAGGCGCCTGGCCCGTAAGATAGTCGAAATACAGCTCCCGACAGAAAGCCGTGGCCTCTGTCTTCCTGGAAAAGCCGGAGAGCTCTGCCAGCGCGGTCTGCCGCTGTCTGTGCAGAGACTCCCCGCTCTCGTCCAATTTTTCCAGAGTGTCAAAGAGGAGATTGATTAACACAGTGCAGACATTCAGCAAAAGCGAGAAATCGGTTTCCAGACTGTCCGACAATTTCTGAAAAAGCGCCTCAAAATATGCGGCATTTCCATTCCGAAACTCCAGGGACAGCTCATCGGGAAAGGAATCGCCCTGGAGCAGACTGTGGACAAAAGAGCGGTTGTGGAAAGCGGCGGACAATTGCCGCAGAAGTTCGGTAATTTGTTTAAGCTTCTTTGTGTCTATGGGCTTCAGGATATATTCCATAACGCCATAGTGCAGAGCCTGCCTGGCCACATTGAAATCCTCATAGGCGCTTAAGAAAATGATGGCCACATGGTCGGATACAGCCCTGATCCTGGTACACAGCTCTTCCCCGCTCATCTCAGGCATCTTCAGGTCGGAGATGACCACATCCGGCCGGACGGCGTGGAAGCGCTCCAGCCCCTCCGCCCCGTTTGACGCCTCCGCCACAATCTCGCAGCCTGTCTCCGGCCAGGGGATCAGCTGCCTGAGACATTTCCGCACATTCATATCATCGTCTATGATCATTACCTTTAACATGGAACCTCCCCAAAGACATTTTCCTCTGTTACCATAGAATACGCTTCTTCTATTTTAATATACAAGCTCCCGGCGGGCAAGCCGGGAGAGAAATCTTGTCGGAATTGTGCTATGAAGTGCGGAAAAGTGCAAAAAAGACATTTTGTGATTCTTGATAGAAAATTGGGTCTGTGTTATAGTAGAAGTACTACAAGAAATATAATGTGATGAGCGGGAGGGAATGGATATGAGGTGTATTAACTGCGGATATGAAAACGATGAAAACGCTCATTTTTGTATAAAATGTGGTTCAGGTCTGGCATATAACCGGAATCCCTTGGAGGGAATAATGACTCAGTTAGTGAAAGACAGCATTTTTACCGTAATGTGTATTTTATATACGGCAGGTATAGTCTTTTTGCTAATCAGCAGGGAACTGCCCATTATAAAAATACTGATGGCTATTTTTCTCTGGCTGCTTTATGCGCAGTGCAAGAACGGGATTGTAGATTCAAAGTATATGCGCTGTATCAGCGGTACCATTTTTGCCTCCTGTGTGGTGAGATGTGTTTTGGGTTGTCTGCTAGTAGCTTTCGGATTTTTCCTGGTTGCCGTAGCCGCTATGATGGAGACGTCAAGCCAGTGGAGGGAGTTCTATTTTATCATCAGTCCATATATAGACAGATATAATAGGATTGATAGCATTGGCAGGGGTTATGAATACCAATTCCTGGCCATAATGGCGGTTGTCCTGATAATGGCTGCGATAATCTTCATAATTATAAATGTGGCGGGAATGCGTTCCATCCATCGTCTCGCAAAATCGCTTTATAAAAGTCTCAATGACGGGAAATGGAACATTGTCTGCGGGTCGGCACGGACCTGGCTTATGGTATTTGGCGTTTTCACCGGGTATGCTGCCATAATGTCAGGAGAGGTATTTTCTTTTTTCGGAGGAGGATGTGTGGCGGCAGCGCTTATCTTAGGCAGTGTTTTGGTCAAGAAGTATTTGAAACGTTTTGAATAAATTTGCTCCGTACGGGCAAATGGGAGGCGGCCTGCCATGCACTATGTAAAAGCAAAAGGAATCTTATCGCCCCAAAACGGAATGAATCTCTACAGAGGCTGTACCCACGGCTGTATTTACTGCGATTCCAGGAGCAAATGCTATCACATGGAGCATGCCTTTGAGGACATCGAGGTCAAGGAAAATGCCATTGAACTGCTGGAACACGCCCTTATCCATAAGCGAAAAAAATGCATGATCGGCACAGGAGCCATGACGGATCCGTACATTCCGCTGGAGACGGAAATCGGCAATATGCGCAAAGCCCTGGAACTGATCTGCCGGCATGGTTTCGGGGTTACGGTGCAGACAAAATCAGACCGTATTTTGAGGGATTTAGATCTTTTCCGGAAAATAAACGAGAAGACAAAATGTGTGGTGCAGATGACCCTGACCACCTGCGACGAGGAACTGTGTAAAAAAATAGAACCCAACGTAAGCACTACAAAAGAGCGCTTTGCAGTGCTGAAACGGCTGCGGGACGAGGGTGTCCCTACCGTGGTATGGCTGTCCCCCATCCTGCCCTTTCTCAACGACACGGAAGAGAATATTTGCGGTATACTGGATATGTGCATTGAGGCAAAGGTCTACGGCATCATCTGCTTTGGCATGGGTATGACCTTAAGAGAGGGAAACAGGGAATACTTTTATGCGCAGTTAGACAGAATGTTTCCCGGATTAAAGGAAAGATATATTTGGACATACGGAAATCAGTACAGCATCGAAAGTCCAAACGGCAGGCATCTGATGAGGCTTTTCAGGGAAAGATGCGCAGAGCACGGAATTATCCATGAGGTTGACGAGGTCTTCGGATACCTGCAGACTTTTGAGGAAAAAGGCGCTGGTGAACAGCTGAGTTTCTGGTAGCACGAGAGGTAAGTATTGACTCCCGACAGGGAAAATAGTAGTATAAGGTAAGCGGAGATAAAAGGGGCAATCGGATTCGATTGTCCTTTTTTTGTCCCCCAAATTTTCCGTTTACAACGGACGGTAAGATACTGCAGGAATACAAAGGAGAAACCGATGGGAAATCAGTACGGATATGTGCGCGTAAGCACAAGGGAGCAGAATGAGGACAGGCAGATGATTGCCTTAAACAGTGCCGAAGTGCCAAAACAGAACATTTATGTGGACAAGCAGTCCGGAAAGGATTTTAACCGTCCCATGTACCGGAAACTGCTGCGGCGCCTGCGCCAGGACGACCTGCTCTACATCAAAAGCATTGACCGCCTGGGCAGAAATTATGGGGAAGTGCTGGAGCAGTGGCGGATTCTGACCAAGGAGAAGAAAGTGGACATCGTGGTGCTGGACATGCCCCTGCTGGATACCAGACGGGGCAAGGACTTGGTGGGGACATTCTTAAGTGACATCGTGCTGCAGGTGCTGTCTTTTGTGGCGGAGAATGAGCGGAAGAACATCAGGGAAAGACAGCGGGAGGGAATCGAGGCGGCAAAGCTGCGGGGCGTAAATTTCGGAAGACCTCTAAAACCCCTGCCGGAGAACTTTGAGGAGGCCTGTGAGCGGTGGAGGGCGGGAGAGATCACGGGAAAGGAGGCGGCAAGGCTCTGCGGCATGCCTTATACGTCCTTTTACCGAAAGGCCGGATATTGCAAGGGGCAGTAGACTTCTTTTTTTCTTTATGATATAATCTCTTTATTCGTGACAGGAGAGGGCCGGACGGCTCCATCATGAGAGCTTTCATGGATTTCAGAAGAGGAGTGGAGTAGAGGATATGAAGATTACAGTTGTAGGAACGGGCTATGTGGGCCTGTCGCTGGCAGTGCTGCTGGCTCAGGAGAATGAAGTGACGGCGCTGGATATCGTTCCCGAAAAGGTGAAATTGATCAATGAGAGACAATCCCCCATCAGGGATGCGGAGCTGGAGGAATACCTGCGGGAAAGACCGCTCCATCTGTCGGCTACAACGGATGCGCAGGCGGCGTACGCAGACGCGGATATCATCGTTGTGGCCACACCTACCAATTACAACAGCAAGAATAACTATTTTGACACATCAGCGGTGGAAAGTGTAGTGGAGGCGGCCCTAAAGGCCAATACCAGGGCCAGCATCGTGATAAAATCCACCATCCCGGTAGGATATACGGCTAAACTCAGTGCGCAGAAGCGGACGGACCGCATTCTGTTCAGTCCGGAATTTTTGCGGGAGACAAAGGCTTTGTATGACAACCTGTACCCTTCCAGGATTATCGTGGGTTACGATACGGGAAATCGGGAAATGCGCAAAAGAGCCGAAAGCTTTGCGGGCCTTTTGGCGAGGGCGGCCCTGAAGAAAGAGGTGCCTGTGCTTCTCGTCGGCTCCACGGAAGCCGAAGCCGTGAAGCTCTTTGCCAACACCTATCTGGCGCTGCGGGTGAGCTTTTTCAATGAGCTGGATACATACGCGGAGGTGAAAGGCTTAGACACCAGGCAGATCATAGAGGGTGTCTGTCTGGATCCCAGGATCGGGGACCATTACAACAATCCGTCTTTTGGTTACGGCGGGTACTGCCTGCCTAAGGATACCAAACAGCTGTTGGCCAATTACAGCAATGTTCCGGAGAATCTCATTGAGGCCATCGTGGAATCCAACCGTACCAGAAAGGAATTTGTGGCGGACCAGGTATTGCGGAAAGCGGGCTATTACTCCTATTCCGAGCAGTCGGATTATGACAGCTCCTACGAGACGACGACGACTGTAGGCGTATACCGTCTCACCATGAAGAGTAACAGCGATAACTTCCGCCAGAGTTCCATCCAGGGCGTCATGAAGCGCATCAAGGGCAAAGGGGCCAATATCGTGATTTACGAGCCCGCCCTGGAGGATGGGAGCACCTTTTTCGGCAGTCTGGTGATAAATGATCTGGAGGAATTCTTCCGCCGGTCGGACTGCATTATCGCAAACCGCTACGACGCCTGCCTGGATCCGGTTGCGGACAAGGTGTATACCAGAGATTTATTCAAACGGGATTGACAGAAATCGGAAAAAAACTTATGATAAGAAGCAGACGTCAGGGATATGCGTCTTTATAGCATGGATAGAAACAAAGCCGGAAAACAGAGAGGAGGAAGTCGGGCAGAGACTGCCTGACAGGAGATATGGCACTGAGCAAAAAGCCTGTGACGGGCATGCGGGATATACTGCCGGAGGAGATGCAGATTCGGGATTATGTCATCGGCGTGATCAAGGATACCTACGGTAAATACGGATTTACTTCCATCGAGACTCCCTGTGTAGAGAACATAGCCAACCTGACCAACAAGCAGGGCGGCGACAATGAGAAGCTGATTTTCAAGATTTTAAAGAGGGGCGAGAAGCTGAAAATAGCGGAGGCTGTGGCGGAGGAGGAAGTGGTGGACGGCGGGCTGCGCTATGACCTGACCGTGCCGCTGGTGCGGTATTATTCCAACAATGTCGCCCAACTGCCTGCCCCGTTCAAGGCGCTGCAGACGGGCAGCGTGTGGCGGGCGGACAGGCCCCAGAGAGGGCGGTTCCGCCAGTTTACCCAGTGCGATATCGACATTTTCGGGGAGGCCTCCAACCTGGCGGAGATCGAGCTGATTTTGGCCACCACCACCACCCTTGGGAAAATCGGCTTCAAAGACTTTGAAATCCGCATCAACGACAGGCAGCTTCTGAAAGCCATGGCGGCAGACAGCGGGTTCAAAGAAGAGGAATATGACAGTGTCTTCATTACCTTGGACAAGATGGACAAGATCGGCATGGACGGCGTGAGGGCGGAGCTTCTGGAGAACGGATTTGCTTCAGACACAGTGGAGCGCTATCTGGAACTGTACGCGGGCCTGGAGCAGGCTCAAGACGGTCTGCAGTATGCGGCGGAGAAGCTGGGGGAATCTCAGGTTCAGGGGATTTCGGCGGTGGAGGGCCTGCGGGAGATCATAGACAGCGTAGAGGCGGCGAAGACGGCAGATTTCCGGATGGTATTCGACCCTACGTTAGTGCGGGGGATGTCTTATTATACGGGTCCCATCTTTGAGATCGCCATCCCTGGCCTGGGCGCCAGCTGCGGAGGCGGCGGCAGGTATGACAAGATGGTGGGGAAATTCACCGGCAGGGACGTGCCGGCCTGCGGATTCTCTATCGGTTTTGAGCGGATTATCCTGCTTTTGACGGAGAGCGGGTTCCAGGTGCCGAATGCGCCGAAAAAGACAGCCTACCTGGTGGAGAAAGGCGTGGAGGGCCAGGCCATGGCTGATGTAATCGCCAAAGCCCAGAAAGCAAGAGAAGAGGGCGGGCAGGTGCTGGTGGTTCGGATGAACAAGAACAAGAAATTCCAGAAAGAGCAGCTGGAGGCCGAGGGGTACCGGGAATTCGTGGAGTTCTACAGGGAAGCTTTGAAGAATTAGCTGCCGGAGGCTGATCGCAGCAAACGGCGGAAGCATTTCCGGGGCAGCGAAAAAAGAATACAAAAATCAAATATAAAAGACGGGAATGCGATAAACAGATAGGAAATAGACGAAAAAATACAGAATAGAATAGCGTCATAGCAAGGACACGGAAAACGAGGAATCAAAATGGCAGAGTCAATGAAAGGTTTAAAAAGGACACATCGCTGCGGGGAACTCTCCGCGGCAAACATCGGCGAAAAGGTCACCGTCATGGGCTGGGTACAGAAACAGCGCAACAAAGGCGGCATCATTTTTGTGGATCTGCGGGACCGGGCAGGCATCCTGCAGGTGATTTTCGAGGAGGCGGACTGCGGGGCGGAAAATTTCGCCAAGGCCGAGAAGCTTCGCAGCGAGTTCGTGGCGGCAGTGACGGGCAGAGTGGAGAAGCGCGCAGGAGCCGTGAACGAGAACCTGGCCACGGGCCAGATCGAGATCCGTGCGGAGAGCCTTAGGATTCTCTCCGAGGCGGAGACGCCGCCTTTCCCCATTGAGACGGATTCCAAAACCAAGGAGGAACTGCGCCTGAAGTACCGTTACCTGGATCTGCGCAGGCCTGATCTGCAGCAGAATCTGATGCTTCGCAGCAGGATGACGGCGGCTGTCCATGCCTTTTTAAAGGAAGAGGGATTCCTGGAGGTGGAGACGCCGATTTTAAATAAATCCACCCCGGAGGGGGCCAGAGACTATCTGGTGCCCAGCCGGATCCATCATGGCTGTTTTTACGCGCTGCCCCAGTCGCCCCAGATTTTCAAGCAGCTGCTGATGTGCTCCGGGTACGACAGATATTTCCAGATCGCAAAGTGCTTTCGCGACGAGGACTTAAGGGCGGACAGACAGCCGGAGTTTACCCAGATCGACCTGGAGATGTCCTTTGTGGACCAAGAGGATGTGATGGACGTCACTGAGCGGATGGTGGCAAAGGTCTGCAAGGAGGCAGTGGGACTGGACGTGGCGCTGCCCATGAAACGGATGACCTGGGACGAGGCCATGAGGCGGTTCGGTTCGGACAAGCCGGACACCAGATTCGGCATGGAACTGACGGACGTATCGGATACGGTAAAAGGCTGCGGCTTTGGCGTGTTCACCGGAGCGCTGGAGGCCGGCGGCAGCGTACAGGGCATCAATGTAAAAGGGCAGGCCGAGATGCCCAGGAAGAAGATCGACGCTTTGGTGGAGTTCGCCAAAGGCTATGGCGTGAAAGGGCTGGCCTATCTGTCCGTACAGCAGGACGGAAGCTATAAATCCTCCTTTGCCAAGTTTATGACGGAGGAGGAACTGCAGAACCTGGCGGCGGCCATGGCCGGGGAGCCGGGGGATTTGCTGCTCTTTGCGGCGGACAAGCTGAAATTGGTATGGTCCGTGCTGGGGGCGCTTAGGGTGGAACTGGCAAAGCAGCTGGGGATGCTGGACGAGAACCAGTACAATTTCCTCTGGGTCACGGAGTTCCCTCAGTTCGAATGGAGCGATGAGGAAGAACGGTATGTGGCCATGCACCATCCGTTTACCATGCCCATGGAGGAGGATCTGGAGCTTCTGGAGACAGAGCCGGGCAAGGTGCGGGCAAAAGCTTATGATATTGTAGTCAACGGCATGGAGCTGGGCGGCGGCAGCGTCAGGATTTTCCAGAGCGATGTGCAGGAGAGGATGTTTGAGGCGCTGGGCTTTACCAAAGAAAAGGCCCACGAACAGTTCGGCTTCCTGCTGGATGCTTTTAAATACGGGGTGCCGCCTCACGCGGGACTTGCCATCGGCTTGGAGCGGTTCGTGATGCAGCTGGCAAAGACGGACAATATCCGGGACGTCATCGCGTTCCCCAAGGTCAAGGACGCCTCCTGTCTGATGTCGGACGCGCCGGGAACGGTGGAGGCAAAGCAGCTTGAGGAGCTGCATTTGCAGGTGACGGAGTAGGAGATGTATGAGGCTAGGTATCTTCTTTCGATAGAAGAGTTGATAAAAGAAGTTCCGGAACAGGATTTAGGACAAGGTTCAGCACGAGAGGCCCTCTTTCAGAGGGCCTCTTTCAGAGTTGACGAAGAGAGGCGCGAAAAAGCCAGGCGCATGAGGACGGCCAGGGCGCGGGCAGCCTGCCTGGGGGGCGGGCTTTTGCTGCAGCTGGCTGTGGGGGAGGCGGTCCGCGCAGGCAGTGCGGGCAGTTTTTACGACTTAGGCAGATATTCTGTCACTGAATTGCTGGAGAGATTAGAGGATCTCCCATATTTCCCTCTTGCATACCGATATGGGGAGAACGGAAAACCGTATTTCAGGGATTTTCCATTACAGTTCAACCTGTCCCATTCAGGGAACTACGTCCTCTGCGCCGTCTCCGAAGAGGAAATCGGAGCAGATATCCAGCAGCACTGCGGGAAAAACATGGAGAAGATTTCCGGGCGCTTTTTTTCGAAGCGGGAAGCGGAGGCGATAGCGGCAGAGCAGGCGGGCGAGGAGCGGGAGAAGCTGTTCTACAGGCTGTGGGCCAGGAAAGAGGCCTATGGGAAGCTGACAGGCAAAGGCATTGCAGGGGTTCTGGAGACGGAACTATTGCCCCGGGAGGCCCAGGAGCCGCAAGGCAGCGCTGGCCTGAAATCTGCACACATTGACGCCACGGTTTTGCCAAATGGCAGACGTCTGCTCTGGGAGGAATTTATATTGACGGTTGCTAAAACTTGCCAAGTTACCCGACTCACGAGCGGAAAGCAACATATACTTGCACGACAGTTAAATTTACAGTATGCCCCGACTGCAAATTTTACCGCTTATGAGAATGACATAATGAAAGAGATGTCTTTCAATGTGGAAAACTATCCTGAAGATAACTACAACATTGCTTTCTGCCAGTTTGGCATCTGAACACATGGGAAAGTTTTTATGGTATAAAAGAAAAAACTATTGACTGTTCCAAAGTTTTTTACATATACTAATAAAAAGGAGGCATCTATGAAAATTATTATTAGACCCCACTATTTAGATATGCTGAAAACTTATCGTGACGTGCCGCTGGTGAAAATCCTAGCGGGTATACGCCGCTGCGGAAAATCCACAATTTTGGAAATGCTGCAGAATGATTTGATAAAAAGCGGCATTCCTGCAGACCACATCATCCGCATGTGCTATACCTCAGAGGATTTTGACGATGGCATGACGGATAAGGATATGTACCATGGTATCAGGGAGAAAATGACCGATGGAGAGCGGTATTATCTCTTGCTGGACGAAGTGCAGGAAATCACCGGTTGGGAAAAAGCCGTCAACAGTCTGCTTGAAAACGCCAATACGGATCTGTATGTAACCGGATCCAATTCCAGGCTGATGTCAAGTGAGATATCCACCTATCTGACAGGACGATATGTCTCTATTCCTGTGTTTACTCTGTCCTTTGCCGAGTATATCGAGTTCAAAAAAGAAAGCGGAGCCACGCCCAAAGAAATGCTTGCCGAATACATTCGCATGGGCGGCTTCCCGGTTGTGGCGCTGAGTCAGTTTGATCAAAGAACTGCCTATCAGATCATTGAGGGCATATACCATTCCGTTATCACAAGCGATATAACGAAACGACATCATATCACAAACTTTGATCTATTCAACCGCGTTGTAAAATATGTGGTTGAAAACGTGGGCAAGACCTTTTCCGCTAACGCTATCGTGAAGTTCCTGAAAAGCGAGGGGCGCTCCCTCTCTGTGGAATCGGTGTACAACTATCTGGAATGGCTGGAAAAAGCCTTTGTCATCTACCGCTGTCAGCGGTACGACCTGCAGGGAAAATCCGTGCTGAAAACCCAGGAGAAATTTTATCTTGCCGATGCTTCTCTGAAATATTGCATGATGGGATTTCACCCTACAGCCGTTGCGGCTATGCTTGAAAATATTGTATATTTCGAACTGCGAAGAAAGGGCTACCAGGTGTATATCGGCAAGAACGAGACGAAAGAGATCGACTTTGTGGGGGTACGGCGGGATGAGCGCATTTATGTGCAGGTGTGCCGCAACCTGCCGGAGGAATCTGACCGCGAGCTTGCAAATCTTCTTGAAATCAGAGACCACTATCCGAAGTATATCGTCACCCTTGACGAACTTGCCGCAGGCAGCAATATCAACGGCGTGAGGATCGTGCATTTGGCGGATTTTCTTTTGAGGAAAGAATATTGAAAATTCATTCCTATACCCCGTGCCCGGTTTAGCGGACATCAATTTACTTGTCATCCTTTTGTTTACAGAAATGCTGTAGCAGATAAAGGAAGACTTTTTCCGATTCTGGTATCGTTTCGTTCCCAGGAATATGTCCGTCATCAGCGCGGGACGGATGCGGCTTGTCTATGAACAGGCAGTAAAGCGGTTCTACCCGGATTACATGTGTCTGGTCTTTGAGAAGATGTGCCGGGAGTATCTGCTGCGATATGCGAAGAATCTCCCCATGCTGCTAAGCGGTATAGGGCAGTGGTGGGGAACGGATCCAAAGACCTGCAAAGAGGTGCAGATCGACATTGTGGGCACGCCGACAGAGGGGAATGAATATCTCATCGGCTCCTGCAAATATCGAAACGAAAGGATTGGGACAGAAGAGCTGGAACTGCTCCGCAGATATGCGGAGGTGTTCCGGGGAGGCGCGAACTTTCACTATTACATTTTTTCAAAAGGCGGTTTTACGCCGGCATTACTGGAAGCCGAAAAACAGGGAGAGGTCACGCTGCTGACATTGGAAGATCTCTATAACTATTCCTCATAGTCCGCCAGAAACGGGTCGCCGATGTCGAGCCGGATGGGAGGCCTGTCAGTGGCAGGGGAACTAGGGGAGACGGGAGCATCAGGCATAGCAAGGCTGCGCGGGCAGGGATCCGTAGGCGCAGCGGGAGCCTGAGGGCAGGGATCCGCGGATGCAGTGGAAGCATGCGTGTCCGGAGCAGTAGGAAAAACGGAAGTGTGCGTGTCAGGGGCGGCAGGAAGAACAAAAGCGTGTGCGCAGGGTGTGGCTGGGGAAGCTGGCGCGCGGGTAACGGGCGCGGTTGGGAGACAGGCCTGGGCATCGGCAGCCTGACAGAACTGTCTGGAAAACTGCAGATTCGCCTGAATCAGGTTGTACTGCATCAATAGCTTCAAAGCCTGCGAAAGGCATTCGGGGGTATTGCAGTTTACCTCGCAGATGTCTTTCAGAGAATGCGACAGATTCAGAATGTCCAGGGATGTGATTGCCATAGCCGGTCTCCTGGGGGAACCTTTTCTTTTATTATACTCACGAACGGTCAAATTTGCCACCGATTTATGATACTTTATTGCTGCATTCAACATAAATGGAAACAGAATGTTTTCCGATCAGGATATTCTATCTGGTTTATTATGCTGCTATAATCAATCTTAAGATACAGCCGTGGTATAACATGTCCATACTCAAGGCAGGAAATGCCGAATGGCATAATGGGTGCTGTAAAATAATATCACAAAGGAGAAGATTGATATGGGTATGAAATGGAAAAATGGGATCAAGAAGATTCTGACACAAGCTTTGGTTGCAAGTCTGCTGCTGGCTCCGGCAGTGCTGTCTCCCACAGGGACTGGCGAGGGAGACTTGCCCGGGGAGGTCCTGACCGGGAGCGAGCAGTCTGGGACGGGCAATGAGGGCGATGAGGGGATTATGCCCTGTGGGGATTGGGAGGAAGATAATCTCGTTAAGGCTGGTCAATAAATAAGTTCTATAGAGAAGTCTTCCTTAAAATATTTCTTTAATAAAGTGGCATTTTTATGAAGATTCATTAAAGTATTGATAGCATATGATTGTATAGCGGCAATATGTGCTTCTTTATAGCACATACACTCGCCTAAAGCCTGCGAATAGCAAAACAAAAAATATGCATAACCATTGGTGAAGTACTTCATGATATCCATATTGAATAGGGTAGGGAGTGTGGAAGCCTCATTATAAAGTTTTAATATATATAGGCTATGGCAGTACATAAAACCGGTGAAAGGTAAAATATTAACTTGAAGTAAAATATCTGGCTTTGTAAATTCTAGATAGGCTAATATCTGCAGGAAGTATAAAGAGCATAGGTGTGAATCTTTGGTGCATCTGTACTCATGGGCAATATTATTCAGAATGGATAGTTCCTCACAAGTTAGCCGATAGTTGCAAATTTGGTGAATGTCGAAATCCGGTAGAGTCAGTTTTAACGCTTCTAACAGACTATGGATTCTTTCATCCGGAGAGTCTTGTTGAAAGGCTATGCTACTAAGATACTCTTGGCGGTATAGAATATCATCTTTATCAAGAAGCTGTTCAATTTTTTTACAATAATTCGCAATTTTTTCTTTTGGTATATTTTGAAAATGAGTTATTTTGAAGTGCAAATCATAAAATTCAGCATCTTTTCTATTTCCCCAAAAAGGGAAAATTTTTCCAGAGATACCCAGCCGCTGCAATAGGGCAGCAGCAAGGGCAACATCGGGCTGCAGAGAATCATTCTCTATCTTGGAAAGCTTTGATTTACTGCACAAACCATGACACAGAACCGATTGACTGACATTCTGTTCCAAGCGCAAATCTTGAATCAGGTGCCCTAAGGTATAGGCATTCACGGTATCTGCTTCACGGATTCCGTCCGTTACATGGACGGAATCCGTGAAAACTTTTGCCGGGAATGCCGTTAAAGGAAGTGTAGGAAAGTCTTTCATGCTCCCGGTAATCCGATATTCAGTCTCCTTTTCAAGATAATCCCTGCATCGGGTGGCATAGCAGCTTTCGATTGCCTGGGCAGAGTAAATGGCTGCTTTTATATGTGTATCCGCAAGTTCGGTCTTTTCGGCATAATGACAGCATAATCCGGCCAGAAAGGTCAGTTCAATTAGAGGTGCGTCATAGGTATTCACAGCAGCCTTTTTGCGATAAGCGTCAGCCAATTCAAAAGCATTGTCAAAGTCTTTTACTCCAATCAGATATTTTACATAAACAATGGCAGCATCCGCCTGCATCCTCTCTTTTTCGATCAGTGCAAAGGTACTGTCCGCCAGACAGGTATCCAACTGTGCACAAATCTGGCGGCAGAGCATCGCCATATCCAGGTATAGAGCCTCCTGGGCTATTAATGTCAAAAGCTGAATCTCATTCTGCGATAGGAGGAGCGCATGAAAGTCCGACAAGTCAATATCCGGCCTCGTTATATGCAGTGCGTCCAGCAGAGTGTCATAATTCTCCTGATGAGAGCAGCACCCCGAAAGAAATTGCAGTCTGCAGTGGAGCAGCAGCCACTCCTGATAGTATAGCCGGTTGTCGGCCCAGTTCTTCTCCTCCAGCTTGCCAAGCTCTTCATAGGCAGACTCTAACTGCCAGGCATCCAGATAGAGACGGACACGCTTCAATCCATAGAAGCATTCAAACCCATCCCGGCTGCTGAAGACCGGAAAACGGCCATATTGTACCCCGGCGCGCTCCATAAGAGCCTGAAAGGTGACGTGGCTGACGTTTGCCGTGCCAGTCTCTATCCGGGAGAGCGCCTGCGGCGTGCAGATGCCCTCGGAGAGCTGTTCTTGCGTGAGTCCGGCTTTTATCCTGGCTTCCCTGATAAGCAGATTGGCGTTATGTACTGGCATGAGATATCCTCCATCGGGTGTGTTTGGTTTTTAGTGACAGAAATAATTATATTACGAAAGACTACAGAATGCAAGTACTCAACCTAAATGGAAACAAAAAGATTTCTGTCTGGTTAGTGGTAAACGGGATGGTTAAGGATTAAACTGTATTTAGTTCCAAGCGAGAGATAAAAAGGCAGCAGAAAGGCGGTATATAAAGATGGGGCGGATTATCAAAACACTCATCATCGAACAGAGAGAGGGATCGAACGGTAAAGAGCAAAGCTACAATTTTATGTTTGAGCAAAGAGGCGAAGAGGCTTTGGTGCTGAATATCGATACTGGAGTCTGGAAGATAGATTCCGGCTATAGAGAGTTAGCTAAAATGGCTGAGACAGAAAACACTGGTATACGTATTGGCAGCAATGGCCCAATATATGATCAGTTAATGGAAGATAAATTAATAAGCCAGGTTTCTGATGAAGCAAAGTACGAAGAGTTTAACTTATTGATTTTAGAAACTTCCGAGAAATGTAATCTGAGGTGCAGATATTGCTTTGAAAGTGCTACGAATTGCGGCGAAAATATGAGCAGCGAGACAGCAGTTAAAGCCTTTGAAAAGTTTATTGCACTTGAAAAATGCAGTACATCGGTTTGCGTGGAATTCAATGGGGGAGAAGCCTTGCTCAATTATAATATGATAAGCAAGGCAGTGCCGCAAATCCTCCATATCGCAGAGAAGGCAGGAAAGAAAGTAGGATTCACTGTCCAAACAAACGGAACGCTTTTAACGGCAGAAATGATTGCTTTTTTTAAGGCATATAAATTTTCTGTTGGGTTAAGCCTGGACGGGGTGGGGGAATTCAACGACAACAGAATCTATGCTGACGGAAGAAGTACTTTTGATGAAGTGGTCAATAACATTCAGTTATTGAAAGAGAGCGGGATTCGCTATAGTACAATATCAGTGATCCATCGAAAAGGGCAATTTAAGAGCGTAAAAGACTTGCTTGCCTTTACAGGATGTAATCAATTCCGCGCTAACCTTATCAGTGCAATTGGAAGAGGCAAAGAGGTTCTGGCAGACACAATTAGTATGGAAGAGATTGCCAAAGAGTATGTGGCTTTTTGCAAGCAAATGCTGCAGGATAGGCAGTACTATGAGGCGAATGCTATGTATTACTTTTTAAGCTTATTGCTATTTCATCCCTTTATGTGTTACAAGGAACCTTGCGGCGCAGGCATGAATCAATTGTTTGTTGTTCCAAATGGTAATATTTATCTGTGCCAAGAATCCTGCTTTATTGACAAAGGCTGTATAGGAAATGTCAATATGCAAAACATTGATATAGAAAAAAATATCCAGGAGGATGCTTGGTTTCAGACAATGAGAAACAGACAGACAACTCTGGTCGAGGAGTGCAGGAATTGTCCATGGAAGAAATTTTGCTGTTCGTGTCCCTGCAGGGTTTATAGCGAGACTGGAGGTGTGTCAGAGAAATCAATGCTTTGTGAATTCTATAAGCATGTGTATAGTGAATTCATCTGGATGATACATAATGATACGGAAGCTGTGATGAATTTTTTACAGAGCAGCTTTTAGTATAAAATGACACAGGAGAGGAGGTGCTGAAATGACGAACTTACAGTTGAAAGAGATTTTGGAAAAGCTGGATCAGAGTGAACTTTTGGGTGGCCACACAAATGTCTACATAAACGGTCACTTTGATTCATGCGTAACGCCCATGAACTAAAGCAGTGGCTGCTTTAAGCTGGGCTAAGACTGTGCCTCCCATATGCTCTGCATAATGGGAGGCAGTTTTAGGAGGAAAAATGCATATAATTTACAGCACTAAGGTGGATAACTGGATAAATGATTATAATAGAAGAATCGTATTGAGAGAGGAATATGCTGATTTTTTAGCTTTGATGCGGAGAATAATCATATCTCTTGTTTTAAGTGGAAAAGAGGCAGCAAATCAGAGAATCGAAAAAATAGTTTCATATACGGAACGTAATGCATATTTTGAATGTTATGAAAGATGGCTTAGAAGACATCGATTATATACGGTACCCTTTGACAGAATTGTTGCGGTGCTGATAGGAACTGAAATCATGATTCCCAATGGCGAGAATCTCACCGGATATGCGCTTGAATATGATGACGGTTTTTATGTTCTGGTAAATGATACAGAGGAAATCGAAACTACGATTTCAATTTTGACACATGAAATTATGCATGCTGAATTGGAATCTTATTTTAGACAATTTGAAAAGGATAAAGGGACAGAGATTCCGGAGGCTGCCAAAGAAGAACTGGTGGTTATACTGGAGCATACATTTTTGTTGGACGCATTAAAAATAAAAGCAAGCGATATACAGATGGAGAAAGTACAGTTATTTCAAAACCTTATGCAGTCTGGTACGGAAAGCGCAATTGCACTATTTTTAAGTGAAGCAGGTACTTCATAATTGTTCCGGGACACAGGGGGAACTGTCTGAAAAATATTCTTAGCCCTTGCTGTCATATAAATAACCTGCTATAATAAACTATAGTTCCGCAAATATTTTAGACTTACATTTTGATATAAACACCTTGAA
>CAJTZD010000004.1 GCA_910584235.1 uncultured Acetatifactor sp. | reverse complement strand
ACAAAAAATATCCCGTATTTATGCGGGATTCTGGCGTTTCGCAATCGCCTAAATAATCCCACCCAAAGAAAGGAGCATCAACAAAATGAAATCACAGAAAGAAAACAAAAAGTCACTCGATCTCTGCGGTAATCTCCTCTGCCCCCTTGTCACCGGACAGTGCGCCGTGTTCAAGGCCAATGGCTACATCTACCGCACCTCAATGGTAAAGGAAATCCATGAAATCTCATCTGACCACATCCACTTCGAGACAGAGAATACCCATTACCACCTTTTTCTGTCCCCCTACCCGGCAGCAATCATCCGCCAGTTCCCTTTGGAACCGGCGGCATGTGCCTGATAATGCCTGCGTAGTGCCTTGCGGCAGCCCATGGTAGCATATCCAATCTTCCTGCGGCAGCTTATGACAGCACTTAACGGCATACCACAGCTTTTTTATCAAGGCTTCCACAACAGCCTTACCATGTAACCAATCGACAGCGGTAAAGCCGCACTTGTTTCCGGCAGGACAGGCAGACAGCCCGTCCTGCCTTTTTCAGGAGGGACACATGAATATCAAAGAATTCACAGAAAAAATCCAGTCTGCCCTGGCCGTTTCCTTGAACAGGGAAGTCCAGCTCAAAGAGACGCTGAAGCTCAACAACATCCGCCGTTACGGAATCGTAATCGCGGAATCCGAAAACAGCCTCAGCCCTGTCATCCATCTGGAGAAGCTGTTCGAGGATTTCCAGAACGGCAAAAGCATGAATGCCGTACTGAACATCATCATCGACATATACCACAGGGACAGGCCGAAGAAGCCTGTGGATATGGAATGGGTCAGACATTTTGACCAGGCCAGGGAGACAATATTCTATTTTCTCATCAATTATGATGCCAACCGGGAACTCCTGTCCCAGATACCCCATTTCAGGTACCTGGACCTCGCAGTCGTGTTCGGCATGAAATCCGGCCTTGAGAACGCCCCGGGAACCATCACCGTCTTCAACAGCCATCTTGACATGTGGGGCATCACGGCGGAGGAACTGTTCCCCATTGCGGAAGCAAACACCCCGCAGCTCTACCCCCTGCAGGTCTCCTACATGCCGGACCTTTTCCCAGGAAACCCGTTCCCCGGGCATCCCTCCCAGATGTACGTGCTGACCAATTCGTACCGTACATACGGGGCTGCTGCCATCCGCTATAAGGATACGCTGAAAGGCTTCTCCCTGCTCATGGGGTGCGACATCCTGCTCCTGCCGGACTCCATCCACAAGATGGTGCTGGTTCCCCTGACAGAGGGCGAAAATCCGGAATCCTACAGGAATACTGTATGCAATACAAATGAACATTTCACCGATGTCTCCGAATTCCTTTCCAACAGCATCTATCTCTACAAAAGGGATACCGGGGAGATTGTGATTGCATGAATCAGAAAGGAGGCCAAATGGACCTGCTCACAAAATTCGCATCCATAGAGATCAGGCCGGACACCCACATCTCGGAAGCCGACCGCACCTTCTGCCAGGCACACCAGGCCGCCTATGACGCCGCCAGGGAAGCCCTGCAGGAGCTGGAATTCTTCTGGGAGGACATGCAGCGCCAGCAGCAGGAAGCGCTGGCTCCCGTTGATGCCTCTTCCGAGTCCTATCTCACTGCGCGCAATAAGCTGTATCTCTCCAAGGAAAACATCAGGGAGCAGCGCCGCTCCCTCCATCCTGTCTTCATCAGTAAGCTTATTGATTATTTCAACAGCGCCTACCACCTGACCATCCGTGCCGAGGGCATAAAGGAGAACCTTCTCCCCCATGAGCCTTCCTACCGCTCTGCGCAGGACTTCAAACAGCAGGCAGAAGAATATACTGCTGCCCTGGACAGCCTCGCGCTCCATTACACAGAAGTCCTGGAACAGCTCTTTCTTCAGACCAGCGGCCGGGAACTGGCGGAGGCAGCCGTCTTTGACCTGAAAGAGAAGTGCCGCCGGGCCGCCTGGAGCAGCACTAATGGCAAGGCAAGATTCACTCTGAAAAAAAGTATTCTACAGCTTGACTATGCCTGTTGCTTGAATTACTACCATGGCCATAGCTCTTGGGAAATTTATCAGCAGACCATAGACATCTTAAATGGAATCGTCCATTTCGAGGTGGGAGGCTTCTCCCCCATCCCTTACAGCCTGGAGCAGGTTATCCAGAAAGGCGCCCCAGACGACAGCTCCACCGAATTTACCGGCTGCGTGAAAGTCCGGTCCATGAAGCTGTACAAAAACCACCGGGCAGACATCAAATTCCACACGGAGGAATTTGCCAGGAAATTCGTGGAGGAATACCTGGGTACCGTGCCGCCATGCTGACTACTGGCGCATCTACAGGACGGCCGGAGGATAGCCTGCAAGAACCATCTGTACCGGCAGGCCCCATCCTCTGGCCCCCTCCATGCACTGCTACCCGGAACCCGCCGCTGCAACAGGGATGCCATACATGTGACCCGAAAGCCATTCCCCTATATGGCATTTCCCATGTTATGGCATCCCTATCCAGAAAACGTTCTATTTTGCTACAAAATCGGAGGAAGAAAACATGCGTGAAAAATTAGTGGAAGAAATCAAAAAGGCTGTCTACAGACAATATGGAGACGACTATGAAGTCCAGTTCTATGAAACCACCGACCCCGGCGGCTCATCCTTCCCTACCGTTGTGATCCGCACCCCGGGGGAAAACACATGCCCGGCAATCCGCATCGACCACCTGCTGTCCAAAATGAGATGTGGTTTCGCGGATATGAAAGAAGCAGCCGCCGAATTCATGACCTTTTATAACAAAATCTACGACATCAGCCAGTATACTAAGTGTATTCCCCACATCGATAGGGAATATATCCTGAACACAGTGACCTACCGGCTTGTGAATACAGAAAAGGAAGCCCCACGGCTGGGCCGTCTCCCCCACAGGGAGCTGCTTGACCTGTCCGTAATCTATTCCATCCCCATAGACATCGGCAAAACCCGGGACGAATACATCATCGTGGACAATGCCCTCTGCGAAAGGCTCTCCATCAGCCCTGACGAGCTGCAGGAATCCGCTGAACTGCATACGGAGCTCCAGGGGTTCCGGATAACGCCATACACCCCCTGCCCCACTGCAGTGCCGGACGCGGAAACCGGCGGCAACGGCTTATGGGTACTGACCTCCAAAAACGGCATCAACGGGGCCGTAGTCCTGCTCTACCCTTATTATCTAAGGAAGCTGTCCGGGCGGCTGAAAAAAGACCTCTATCTTGTCGCCTCCAGCAAAGACCGGGTCATCGCCGCCCCCGCAGAGAAAGGCACAGACCTGCAGACCCTCCGGGACACGGCAGACAGGATAAATTCCTCCCATGTCCCCAGACAGTCCCTTACCAGCACCATTTACCGGTTCCGCCGCAGGGGCGGGAAACTGGAAACAGTACCTGAACAGAAAGGAAGTGACCCCCATTGAAATATTTCCACCACGGGGAGAAAATCCCCCATGACCAGCGGAAGGCACTGAACGAAAAGGTGCTTTACCTGATCGGCAGCGGCCTTCCTGCAGACTGCCCCGTCACCCCAGAGGACATCTACAACGCCTACACCGGGAACGGCGGCCTCCACGGGCTGAGCCGGGAGGACTATGACAGCTACAACGCCTTCAGCCAGGCAAAAAAGGAGATGGAGAACGGCCAGTTCTTCACCCCGCACCGCCTCTGCAGGCTGGTTGCAGAATGCCTGAAGCCCTCCGAGAGCAGCCTCATAGCAGACCTGACCTGCGGCATGGGGAATTTCTTCAACTTCATGCCCACAGAATCCAACCTCTACGGCTGCGACATAGACCCGAAAGCGGTAAAAGTAGCAAGGTTTCTCTATCCGGATGCCAGCATTGAATGCCGGGACATCCGCTCCTGGCATCCGGGGACACGCTTCGACTACATAGTCGGCAACCCGCCCTTCCACCTGAAATGGCGGACGGAGGGCGGCAGGGAGCTCCCCTCCCAGATGTACTTCTGTTTAAAGGCTGCGGCGCTCTTAAAGCCCCTGGGCATCCTGGCCCTCATCGTCCCCCGCTCTTTCCTGGGGGACTCCTTTACCGACAAGGGCCAGATAAAGGAGATGGAATCGGATTACAGTTTTCTGGGACAGTTCCTTCTCCCGGAGGATGCCTTTTCCTCCCTGGGCGTAAGCCGCTTCCCCACAAAGCTGCAGTTCTGGCAGCGGAAAAGCAGCGCCCCCGGATGGGCCCCAAAGCCCTACCGCACAGAGGAAGACGACATTCTTCCAAAAGACTTTGACATCTCCACAGCATCTGCCCGCATCCACCGCGAGGTGCTGGCCTATGCTAAATCATCTTTGGAGGACAATCAGGCAAAGATCCTGCTGGAGCTGGCAAAGGCGCACCCAGCCAAAGGGGACTTCCGCTACCAGTCCCAGAAGCTGCTCTACCAGATTAAGGCTCACCCAGCCACCAGGCCACTGTACGCCAAATGCTGTGAATACCTCCACCGCTTCTATACCCAGCAGCAGCCCAGCGACATGAATTTTGAAGAATGGTGCAAAGTCCGCATCACGGAGAAAAAAGCCCTCACCTACCTGCGCAATGCCCTAAGGAAGCAGGTGCCCGCACCGAAGAAAGAGGGCCTCTTCCTGGTAAAGCGGGACAGCGGGTTCGCCTACAAGGCTTACGGTGCCGCCGCAAGAAAGAAGCTGAAAGATGGCCGCCACCTCCCCGTCCCCATCTGCCAGGCAGTGCTGGACAACAACCCGGGAGCCTTCCCGGGATATGAGCGCCTGCTCCGGAAAAAGCGCAGGGAATATGAATGCCAGAGCCGCCCCTTTGCGGAGATGGAGGAAGATGCAGATATCGGCGCATGGCTCTCCGGGTTCACCCTCTGGGACGCCTCCCTGATGGAGGAAATCCGGCTGAACAAAATCCAACTCCACGACATCAACCTGATCCTCCAGAAGCGCTACGCTCTCCTGCAGTGGGAGCAGGGAAGCGGCAAGACCCTGGCCGGGATTGCCGCCGGGCTCTACCGCATGGGACACCAGAACATACACAGCACCTGGGTAGTCTCCTCCGCCATCTCCATCCGCAACAACTGGAACGTGGTGCTGGAAAACTATGGGCTGCCCTATCTCTTTGTCCAGAAGCCCAGAGACTTACGGCGCATCCGGCCCGGGTGCTTCGTCCTGTTCACCCTGAACATGGTGAGCGCCCATAAAAAGCTGCTGCGCAGCTACCTGAAGCGTATCCGATGGAACATCCAGCTGGTCCTGGACGAGAGCGACGAGATCTCCAACCCGAACAGCGCCAGGAGCCAGGCGGTGCTCTCCTGCTTCCGCCGCTGCCGGATGAAGCTGCTCACCACCGGCACCAGCACCCGGAACAACATCTCGGAGTTTGCGCCGCAGCTGGAGCTGCTCTACAACAACTCCGTCAACATGGTCTCCTGGAACCGCTTCGTCTACCGCCACGGCAGGAACAGGGACGGCGATGACGATGATGAGCCCAACCGGGATGTCAACCCCTACTACGGCAAGCCCATCCCCGCCTACAAGAAAGGCTACTCCCTGTTCGCCGCCTCCCACCTGCCGGAAAAGGTCACCGTCTTCGGCATGGAGAAGCGCACCCAGGACATCTACAATGCGGAGGTGCTGAACCGCCTCCTGGACAAGACCGTCATCACAAGGACTTTCGAGGAAGTGGCCTGCAAGGACATCAAGCGGATCCACCAGGTGCTGCTCCAGTTCCCGCCGGAGGAAAAGGCGGTATATAAGAAAGCCATAAACGAGTTCTACAAGATGCGGGAGAACTACTTCGCTTCCACAGGCAACTCCCGGAAAGACGCCATGATGCGCCTGGTCCAGCAGATCGTCCTGCTCCTGCGGATCGGCGCGGCCCCGGACACCCTGCAGGAATACACCGGGGATACCCCCGTCAAGGTCATGACGGCAGTGGAGATGGCAGCGGAATGGGAAAATGAGATAATCGCCATCGGCGTGCGCCACAAGGTGGTGCTGGACTCCTATGCAAAGGCAATCCGGGAATACCTGCCGGAACGCCCCCTTTTCACCGTCACCGGGGACAGTACCAGCTTTGCCAAAAGGCGCGCCCTGCGCCAGGAGCTGAAGGACAGCGGCAACGGGATTCTGCTCTGCACCCAGCAGAGCCTCCCCTCCAGCGTGAATTTCGAATATGTGGACAAGGTCATCATCCCGGAGCTCCACTACAACAACTCCGGCATGAGCCAGTTCTACTTCCGGTTCATCCGCTACACCTCCACCCGGCACAAGGACATCTATTTCCTCACCTATGCGGGCAGCATCGAGTCCAACCTGATGCAGATGGTGCTGGCAAAGGAGAAGCTGAACCTGTTCATGAAAGGGCAGGACGTGGACCTGGATGAGATCTATGAGAAGTTCGACGTGGACTTCGACCTGCTCTCCCTCCTGATGAAGCAGGAGAAGGACGAGAACGGCGTGCTCCGCATCAGGTGGGGCGAACAGAAAATAGCATAAAGAAAGAGAGGCAAGACGAATGAATTTTTATGAGACAAAAATGGGCAGCATCTTTTTTAACAGCCAGCTGCCGAAGCTGATCAGCGCACTCCAGGACATCGCTTCCGCCCTTTCGAAGCCTGTCACTGCCACTAATCCGGACGGCACAGCCTTTCAGAACCCTGTCCCTGCCATAAGGCCGGACGGCACGGCTCTTCCGAAGTCTGCACCTGCCACAAATGCGGGCAGCACGGCCCTTCTGAAGACTGTCACTAATCCGGACGGCATGGCCTTTCCAAAGCCTACCACTGTCACAAATCCGGACGGCGCGGTCCTTCCAAAGCCCGTCCCAGCCATAAACATGGACGGCATGGCAGACCCGGACTTCCTGCATGACCTCCTGTACTGGATGTATGAAACGGAAGTCTTCGGGAACAGGGAGCAGCTCGCCCCGTTTGATGCGGACGTCACCCAGGCGGAAAAAGCCCTCCTGCCCGCCCTGGGCCAGTCCCAGGAGCTGTTCGAGCAGTACCAGGCCGCCGTATCCAGGCGGAATGACGCAGAGATAGAGCGTGCTTTCTGCAGCGGTTACCGCGCCGGCGCCAACGCATTTTTAAACGGCCTCTTCGCGCCGCAGCCCCAGCAGACAGGAGGTGCCCCGGATGGAGAATAATGCAGCCCAGACAAACAGCACCCCCGAATACCCCAGGGAGATCTATGAGCCAGTGCTCGCCACATCCATGGAACTGGACGAATTCCTGCGGAAGGAATTCACAATCAACTACTTCGACCTGGACGGCGACCATGAAGTGCACACCTGCTACGGCGACATCAAGATGACCATAGACGCGCTCATGGACTACACGAACCTGCTTGACACGATATGCGAACAGTGGAAGCTGGAGGGCTACCACCGGGCCGTGTACCAGTACCATTCAGACATGCTCCGCAAATTCTCCGGGAAGCTCCAAGCCGCCCTCGGCTACGACTATGCCGCCACCCTGGAAAAGTGCCGGAAGAAACAGAACCGGAAACGGAAAGACAAAGACGAGGACATCGGCGCAGACGGGATCACACTGGCTGCCCGGCGCGGCAGGCATTCCGATAAAAAAGATGCTGAAAACGAAGAGGCCACAGATAAAGAGGATGCCGATAACGAAGAGGCCGCAAACAAAGAGGATGCCGATAACGAAGAGGCCGCAGACAAAAAGAATGCCTATAACGAAGAATCCTCTGATAGCGGCATCGAAGGACCCAGCTACCAGATAACCTTACAAATCTTAGAAGGAGGAACCCCTATGGATAAGAACGAACTCCGCACTGCGCTGGAAGGGCACCTCGACACCCTGAAGCGCAACCTTGCTGCAGTGTCCCTGGAAGTGCTTAAGACGAAATACAAAAAGCCCTTTGACGAGCTGCGGCACAATATCCGCACCACCGCCACTGCCTATGTCAAGCAGGTCACCCTGGAGGGTGTGCGCATCCACCAGGACTTCCAGGAAGAAGCACGGGCCATCATCCAGGATACCATAGACCAGTCCGGCCTGCTGCGCCAGATCACCGAGGCCGCTTTCCAGAGGCAGGACATGGACGAGATTGACAGGCTGGTCCTTGACCTGAAATTACGCATCAATCTGGCCCTTGACCCTTTTTATGAAAGACATCTGCGCCTGTACATGAAAAAGACCCCGCCCGGCATACAGCCCCCGCCTGCCGAATTCTACAATGAGGCGACCGGCTGCATCTGGCGGAACGGGGCATGGGTGCCCATGGAGGTCGGCAGGGATGCAGTCCTGCTTCCTGTACTAAACATCCCGAAAGCAGCGGCATAAGTATGGCATATAGCAATGATATTCCCCGCATCAGGCTGCGGGGAATTAAATAGAGGGCGGAAAGGACGGCTTAACCTATGACTATTAAATATCATCAAAACGGAACCGGAAATGAATATGGGGCGGATCATCAACTCACAAATAATTGGAATCCTGATGCAGACTATGGAAATGAATATACAAATGTGTATTTTCGGATTTCAACAAAAGGGTATGATTATCCTTCCTATTGCTTCACAGAAGAAGACAGAAAGAATTTTGATTCAGACCTTGTGGAAGTATTTACATCTTTAGGATGGAGCTGTGAAGAAAAGGCGTGTGGCGGAAGCTGTGCCATATGGCATAAAGGGAAGCAGCATTTATACTTACATCCACAGAATTTCAGCGGGGAAGTATTGAAAAACGATATTAAGGAAATTGCGGAGGCGCTTGAAAAGAGAGAATCTTTCTATCTTAGATATGTAGACCTGTACGAAACAGTCTATGATATAACGGATCAGGAGTATGAGGAAATCTTAACACGAAAGGATGAAGAGATTAAGACGGCAATTTTAAAAAACTGCAGGACCGCCAGGACAAATAAATTCTATTATACTTCTGATGTCGTAAGAGGATTGTCTAACCGGTTTGGATTGAAGCGGCCAGGAAAAGAAAAATGGTCGGGCGTTGCAATGAAGCATATCCTGGACCTGATTAAATCTCTGGTTGAAAAGGGATATCTTGTATCTGCCAGTGACGGCAATATGGTCAGGACTATCAACAAAACAGAACAGAGACAGCGTAAATTATTTGTAGGGCAATAATAAGATAATGGTTTTAAGCGTGCAGGGTAGATGAGTTCATCAGAGCCATTACCGAAATTATCAATTGACCTGGAGGAGGAGATTTGGAAGTCTCCTCCCTCCAGTGTCTTCTGTAGATTACCTGTTGCAAATATCAATCATCAATCCATCCTTTTTCATAAGTCTCCATGCTTTTATTTCTATCTCTACATCCGGAACTTCCGTAATATTCCATTTTCTTCCCATTTCACCGGGGCCGGCGCTGCCTGGCCTGCGGTTCATACAGCACATTTCCATCGGTTTCTATCGCCATGAATCATGTCCGGGAAGAGGGGCTGCCCGAAGGGGAAGAATAGGCTGCCCATTCCCGGAATGACCGCCGGCATCCTTTCTTTCCCGGAAACCGGCTGAATTCAGTATATCATGCTTTATATCACAAAGCAATCGCACTGCAACAAATAATTTATGCTTTTTATACTTCGGGATAAAATAAGAAAAACAGGAAATCAGGAGGGTGCTGTGCCATGTCGGATAGCAATATCAGCTTTGAGAATAAAGACTACTATATCGAACTGGGACTGAACATTGCCTTTTACCGGAAACGGGCCGGCATGACACAGGACATGCTTGCGGAGAAAGCAGACCTGAGCCGCTCCCATCTCAGCGCCATTGAAGCCCCGAACATCATCCGCCCTTTTTCCCTGGAGATACTCTTCAATATCGCCCGGGTGTTGGGCGTGGAACCATATAAGCTGCTGCAGTTCAGGGACTAAAAGACTATAGATACTCACGGAATATATTTCTGGCGAAAAGAAAGGAGACCGAAAAATGTCCGTCTATGATATCGTATTCAGCCCCACCGGGGGAACCAAAAAGGTTACCGATCTGTTCACAGAAGCTTTCTGCGGGCAGAGCACCCATATCGACCTAAGCGACCACAGCAGGGATTTCTCCGCCCTTTCCTTCGATAAGGAAGATATCTGCATCGTGTCCGTCCCCTCCTATGGCGGACGGGTTCCGGCCACAGCGGTTTCAAGGCTGGCCCAGCTGAAAGGCAACGGAGCAAGGGCAGTGCTGATTGTCGTCTACGGAAACCGGGCCTATGATGACACATTCGCGGAACTGCAGGATACCCTGGAAGCCGCCGGGTTTTCCTGCATGGCGGCGGTGGCTGCCGTGGCCGAACACTCCATCCTGCGCCAGTATGCCGCCGGACGCCCGGATGCGGAGGATGGGAAAGAGCTTGCCGCCTTTGCCGCCGCCATCCGTTCAAAATTAGATTCCCCGGCAGGCCGGAACCCCCTCACCCTTCCCGGAAACCGCCCCTACCGGGAATACAGCGGCGTCCCCATGAAGCCCCATGCGGGCAAAGCCTGCGTCCATTGCGGCCTCTGTGCGTCAAAATGTCCCGCAGGCGCCATCCCTGCCCAGGAGCCATCGGAAACGGATACCGCAAAATGCATCTCCTGCATGCGCTGCATCGCTGTATGCCCCAGGAAAGCCCGCAGCGTCAACCCTGCCCTCCTTGCCGTCGCTGGCATGAAGCTGAAAAAAGCCTGTAGCGGCCGGAAAGGGAATGAACTCTTTCTATAAGCCTATAAATCCTATAAGCCAACTGCTGGAGAGCATCTTCCTATAAGCCTCTCCACAGACAGATGGCAACCTGCAACGAAGTACGTCAGGCTGTCCGTCCTCCTGTCAGGATGCCGCCCTGATCTCCCGGAAGATATGGAACCCCATGGCAAGCAGCTCCAGCCCCAGGATCCGCATGTGAGGGTACAGCTTCGTCACCGGGTCAACCAGGAGCAGAAGTGCAAGCCCAATCTGCACAGCCGCCTGCAGCATGTCCATCCCCCATTTCTTCCTGCCGGCCAGATTATAGATGGCCACATTCAGGCTCTCGGAACCTTGGATCAGGCCGAATATCCCCCATGCCACCCCGATCAGGCCGTCCGCCCCGCTGCCCCGCACAATGATGGCCAGCCCCACCATCAGCATAAGGACGCCGCTGGACGAAAGCTTTGTGTCAAGTCTCCGGTACTCCCCGGCCAGAACCGAGTCAATCACAGCCAGCACTCCTGCCCCTGCCAGGAAGCCTCCCATCAGCCAGGGAAGCAGGCCATATATGAAGTCCACAAAAAACAGACACTGAATCCCCAGCAGACACATGATGCCGGTCAGCCCGTACCCTATCCTCCTGCTGGCAGGCGTTGAAAATATTTTCTGCCCATATGCCCTCCATGCCGTGATATGCGGCATTTTTTCTTGATTTTTTTGATACATCTGTATCCCTCTCGCTTCCGTAACTCTTTATTTCCCTTACTTATTTCGCCCTTTATTCCTTTTACCATTTACTTCCAATACTGCCTACCAGAGAAGAGGGCGTATACTCCTCCTGTTAAATACTTTTCCCGAACTCATATGCCTCCTGCAGATACCCAGTCTTCTCAATCTGAGGCTTCCCATTCGTGTCGCCGCAGCCTCCGGCCAGGAGCATCCCCTTATCCTGGAACCCCATGTAATTGACCACGGCAAAATTGTAGTAAGAAACTGCCTGTTCAAAAGTCCAAAAGAAGTTATCTGCGGCAGTCATGAGCAAGGCGCAGTCCCTTACAGGATATTTTTCATACCTGCCAAAAGGTGGATCCGTATCTTCCTGGGCGATGCAGTAGAACCTCTCAATAAATGCTTTCAACCTGGATGAAAACGTCCAGAAATACAGTGGTGAGGCAAATACAATACAGTCTGCCTCTTTTATCTTCGGAACCATGTCATTGAACGCATCCTTCTGGACGCAGGGCTTCCCATAGCGGCATGCATTACAGCCCAAACAGCCTTTCACCTCATTTTTCAGCAGGGAGATTACCTCCACCCGATGCCCCACATCTTCGGCACCTTTTACAAAACTGCCAATCAACTGGGCAGTATTCCCGCTGAGCCTGCCCCCACCCTGGACAACAAGAATATCTTTCATAAAACTAATCCTCCTTGAAACCAATTTTCTTTAGAATTAACTCTAATTACCAAAGCATTGCAATCCCATTACTGCTTTTGTGCGAGTCAGCCCTGCACTTTATGGTAATATATAAATGCCATCTCCTTCAGGTCTCTACAGAAACATATACACACTAAGAACGTTTTGTTTATATGGAGGAACCTTACATTATCGGATAAAGGCTCTAATACAATCGAAATACACCCAAAAACTTTCAATCCAATGACTGCTTACCCATGATTCTAAACTTTTTCTCATTTATAATTCCATCATCTTTCTAGTCAATTCCTGCGTCTCCCCAATCTGCTTTTCAAACATCAAATCCCAAACGTCCAAACATCTTGCGGAAATATCTTCATCCATATTCTCTTCCGAGTTAGCTTCGTCATAAAGCCCCCAGACTAATTTAATCAAGCCTCTCTCAATCAGCCACCTGTCCTGCCTAGTCATATCTGCATCTTCTAAAATATAGCAAGCCATTTTAAGGATTATGTCTGAATAATCCAATAAATTACCATGCTTTCTTATGTATTCTTCAAATGCAAACATCATCTTAGCTCCCAATTCTGATGTCATTAAACGTAACAGAAAATCTCTGTCCTGCGACAGGCATATCCTATTTTTATAGAATAAACCAGACCATGAATCGATTAGCTTCTCGTCATTATATTCAAGAATATGACCTAACTCTTTTTTAGCTTTTTCATGATATTTATCAATTCCAAGATATACTATAAGCATGCTGACCATAGCTTTTTTCTGTTTCTCTTCCAATGTTGGAAAGAAATCAAATATATCATCAAAATCATTATAAACGAGATACATTTCAGCAATAGATTCACCGCACCTTTCTTTCAGGACATCATCATCAGAACAGAATCCATCCCTTAATACATTCTGTACAATTTCTTTATCTTCCTTATACAAGGCAAAATGAACTCTCCTATCTGAAATACCCGCCAACCGAAAGTCTGAATGAAACATTCTTCTGATCCTGCTTATTGCCCAGTCCCTTTCAATATGGTAAGCTGTCCATAAAGCATAAACACATGCATATCTCGATACAAAATCAACATCATCCACCAATTCATCAAGCGGTGACTTAAATTTTTCCAGCGCACTTCTATTTCCGAACAATATGCCGCTTATTGCCCGGGCAGCGACTCCTACGACAGAATATAACATTTTACTTTCCGCCTTTTCTATGGTCTCCTCCGAAGCCTCGGCATCCTCTTCTGCTTTATCCTGAATAAACGCTTTACGATCATGGATGATACTGCACAGCATGTCCAAAGTAGATTCAGACCAAACAATATCCTGTTTTCTATCTATAATCTCACAGTATTCCAACGCTATCCCTGTCCCATAATCGTAGGGATATTTCAGAAACATTTCTTCTATGCTACCATTGTCAACTTCATCATGCCTATTGCTGTAGGCAATCCCTCTTGCCAATGCCTTGACATAGACTGCATTTATCTCCTCTTTCATATTCAAAACATTCTGCAGAAATTCAGCCGGAGAGTCTGAAACTGCCTTTTGAAATTCTGTTGCAAACGCCCCCACAGAATTATTTATATACCTGCCATCCTTTTTGGGAACCCCAAAGAATCTTTCTAATGGCAATTTATCGTTCAGAAGAATTCCCTTCCAGGCATCAAATTTCAGTTTTTTTCCAGCAATTGGAGTGTTGACTCCCCCACCCCTACAGTCTGCATTATATCGATATATTGAACCTCTTTCGCATGCTCTGCCCAAAACCGCTTTCAGTTCCTTAGCCTCCTTCCCCATACGGTTAATTGGCAGGATTCCTAGCAAATCATTTTGCAGATCCCCGCAGAAATTCCAGTACGCCCATGTATCCCCTTTCTTTTTTGTTTTGTTATATTCCATCCTGCGATGTAACCGTTCTTTTGCATCCGGTGTCTTATAATGGATGATACAAAACTCCAATTCAGAATATGCTTCATCTGAACAAATCACGGCATTTTTTTCAAGCACTGCCTTTACAAGCAGCAGTTTATCCCCATTTCCGCTTGTACATTCAAATATTCTCTCTTCAAAATCGCCACACATATATTCCAAAATATAATCTGCATACAAATCCGGCAGATATTGAAAGGAATCCAGTATCAATTCATTATGCAGCGAAACCCCTGTACCCATATAGCATGAAACCTTTGACAGAAATAACTCAGGCTCATTTTTGGCAAAATGCTTGTTCGCACTTTTTATAATCTGAATACATACCCTTTCCAAACGGTGTTTGCCTGAATACCTTGCAGACCACCTAGAAAAAACACCCTGATCCTCCATCGGTATAAAGGGCATCAATATTTCAAAGATATTTTTATATTGCGTTCTAAAGTCATGTGAGTCTTCTGATATAAAGACTTCATCGTAGCGATAAAGACTATCGAACCCTTCATCCACATGCTGTTCCAGCATCAAAGCTACTAATTGAACAGAACGCAAATCCTTTATTTTGTTTCTCAGCAGAATATCCTTATATTGCTTAAAAGACTGAGGAAATTGTCTATAATAGCTTAATTTTAATTCAAAAAAGGCATCACTTCCTTCATGTATATCCCTTACCAGGCATTTTATCCATTCATCTGCTTTCTCTGAATCTAATACATACTTCTGTAAAAACGCTATATCCTCCTTGCTGTAGTTCGGGATAATACTGTGGAACAGACCCGTTACATAGCTATACTTATCTTCATACTGCATCCATATATCCAGGTCGCCACGTTCACGTAACTTTCTTACATATGCCTGTTTCCTCCAAACCACCACGTTCCTAAAGTGCTTTCCCCAGCTATCGTCCCACAGGAATCTTTGGACAAACTTGAACACACTCTTATCCGGTTCTGTTATCTGGGAAAGGATTTCTATAAATACATATTTCACATTGTATCGCACATCCTCTAACCCTAATAGCTTTTCCCCGACAGCTAAAAAATCCTCTTCTGAATCTTCCAGTAAAAGCTGCAGGAACATCTGTACCTGATACCGTCTGCCCGGATTCTGTCTGCTCTTTTCTCCTATAATATCTGAAAGGCTTACATCATCATAAAGCTGCGCCAACATATGCTCCGCAAAAAAACAATCCAAAATGGATTGATGCACCAATGACACCTTATCGTCCATTAACACAAAAAATCCATTCGACTGCAGGAAATCCCTGTAATCATTTGTCATGTTCAGCCAGGAGCAGCTCGCATACATCTTCCCGCTCCTGTCACAACGCTTTATGAAACTATCCTTTATCCTTTCCAATTTATCTGAATCGAGGCCATTCCTGTCAGCCTTGCTCTTTAGTTGCCCCCACCATTCCCTCACAAGCTGCTGTTTTGTGCTTATTTCAACTTCCCGCTTGACATCCAGATGTTCCCATATATACAGATTGCTTGCCGTTGACAACAACTCCCTTGTCTTTGGAGTTAGGGATTTATAAACGGAACCTACAACCTTTTCCACCTCTTCCAGGCTCAATTTATCCACCCGGATTCTTTCCCACTCTATCATGCAGCCCGGCCTCGCCGAATCTTCAAACAACCCCTGTATGTTACGGTCGTTTTCCAAATCATACGTGCGGCACGCCATAACGATTGAAATCTTATGGCTACGTTCCCGGTTAATCTGCCCGACTTCCCGAATTATTTTTCTGCATATGGCAAGTGAATCGCTGGAATGTGCCTGCGTCCATCGCAAAGCATCCAACTGGTCAAAAATAAGGACTGCCCTTTTATCACAGGACACAGCACTCAGGCACTGCGAAACAGATGCGGACAATCCCATGCTCTGCCCCCATCTCTCAGCAGTATCATGTGGTATTCTTTTGTCCAGCTTGACAGCCAGATATAAAGTCTCCGATTCCTTACAGAATTGAATAATGTTCTCTATACACCCGCTTTTACCCATGCCTGCATGTCCATGGACGATTACTGACTTTCCATCTAATATCCACTGCCAGCAGCATTTTGCCTCATTCCGTATAATATATCCGCCCTGAAATCTTCTAAATACGGATTGATATTCTTCGTTTAAATCCAAAATAGCAGGAAGTATTCTCCCATCCCTCGCCAAATCCCGAAAGACAATGCCCGCATCCTTACAGTAATCTGTAATCATCAGCGCATCTATCTTCTTTCCCCAAATATCTTCCAACAGAATAAATTTGAGCAGCTTTGAAAAAATCTCTTCCCCATCGCCAATAAATAACAGTTCAATTCTTTGCAGAAGAATTTCCCTCAATCCAAAGTTGCCAGGGTTTCGATAAAACGTCCTTGACATATAGTCAATCGCAGTTGCTATGCCACTCTCTTCATCAGGATTTATGCCCATTGCATCACAGTATTTGCAAAAAAACTCTACTGTCTTTTTCCCTGATTTCTTTATCTGGTATTCATAAAAACCTCTCGGCTTTGTGGCATCTGTATTCCTCGCCATCTGGGTTATGTCTTCCAATGTGGTAAATGCAAGCGGAGAAACTAAAGAAACCAAATTAGCTTTGCTATTTTCAAGATGGCCTTTCCAGTTATCCCAGATTCCTCTTTCATTCACGTCCCCATATGTCCAACATTCATTACTGCGGCACCGCCCTTTGCATTGCTGCCCTTCACGGGTTCCATCCTTATTTCCAATCCATAAATCCACTCCCCTCTCGTCATCTCCGACTGCTTCTATGGTAAGATACGATATTTTTTCATTCAGGACATCCAACATTTTGTTGATTGTCCAGTTATATTCAAAACGGTTTCCTGATTTATCCGCTCTTCCGCCTGCTTCATATGCCATAATAGTCCCCTTTGTACAATCCAGTCTACAGTATAAATTACATGCTATTCGACTCACCAGTCATAAAGTGCCCTCTTTCAAAATCTTACCATATACAGACTGGCATATCAATGAAAGTCCGCTCAAATATTGCTACATTGCTGTATTTTTTAGTATCACGATCTGAGCTTCCTGTTTTTATATACACAAAAATAGAGCCAACAACAAAACTGCTGTTGACCCTGTTTTCTTAAATCTAACATCTGCCAAATCATGTATGTATCTCATAATATGCCTTTTTCATGTCCTCCTGCCCATGCAGGAGGATTCCTCCGCACAGGCCTGTGCCGCCCGGCTTCTCCTCCTGGAAGAAGAAGCTGTAGGGCACAAAGTCATCGTACACCATGATCCTGACGCTCCCTTCCCACGCCAGGTGGCTGGCAAGGAACTTCCCCAACTTCTTCCGCAGCCCAGGCATCCCCGCCACGTCCTTGAGGTGCCCCCTGCTGCGGAACTCAACCTTCGGGCGTCCGCCGTCCTTCATTGCCAGCAGCCTCACGGCCTCCCCGTCCAGGCTGCGGCTCTCCGCAATCCCTTCCTGGAAATCATCCCACGGAAACCGCAGGGTCTCCTCTGTCCCGGAAAGCTTGCCTTCCGCGGCATCGCTCAGCCAGACAAGCCTGACCACAAGGACATCCCCTCCTACAACTGCCCTCTGCAGGCGCAGCACTGCAAAAGAACGGATGTCTGCAGATAAGGCATACCGATTCTCTTCCAGTTCCTCCAGCTCCTTTTCCAGCAGGACGAACCTGTGCGGCGAGCGGAACCCCCTGGATACCGTCCGCATGGATACGCACTCCCCTGATGCCGAAAGCTTCAGCATCGTCCTCTTTTCCTGAACCATATTTCCTCCTCTCCGTGTGCCCTAAGGCTCTCCCTTACGCAGCCCTCTCCACCGCAGGCGCCTCCAGCACCTCTTTCTTCCATTGTCTTATGAACCGGGCAACCTCGGGGGTGGGGCCGCAGTTCTTCATCCCTCTCACCTGCGCCACCCTGCCGTCCCGTACTTCGATGGTATAGAACGGCTTCCCCTCCTCCGCGCACTGGCGGAGGAACAGGATGGCGCACTCCCCTTTCGCCATGCAGCCCACATAGCCTCCCACGCAGTGGTGCAGGGCATGGCCCTCCGAAACGAGGTCTTTCGGGACCGTCGGCACCATGACCTTCATCCCATCCATCTCAAAATCCATCTTCCCTTTCAGCTTCCTGCAGACGGCCTTGAACGCCCTGCGCGTCTTCGCGTCCGCCTTCAGCCTGATGCGGCGGGCCTCCCTGTCATGTGCCTCCTGCAGGTCCTTAGGGTACAGGACGAAGCTGTTCTTCATGTCATAGCGCTGGCCTGCGCACATGCCCAGGTAGTCCCGGTACTCGCTTGCCACGTCCTGCATGGAGGCATACCGCAGGCCCCCACGCTCCGTCCTCCGCAGGCACAGGGACTGGCACTGCCCCTCCAGATACCTCATCATCTTATGGGGCGTCATATAATCCAGCACCTCCGGCACATCCCGCCATGCCTTCCTTTCCCTCTGCCAGAGCAGGAGCCCCTGCCGTCCTTTCAGGTTCCGCCTACAGTATCCCTGGAAGGCCTCCAGTTCTGACGGCAGCGGGTCCAGCCTGCGGAGGAAAGGGACATCCTCAGCGCCCACCTGCAGCACCCTGTGCGTCCTGTCCTGGCCCTCGTCCAGGAGCCTGCCGCATTCGCTTCCATAGGCCAGATTGGATGCCAGCTCCCAGAACCCCATCTTTACCAGATGCTCCAGCCTGGGATGGCGCACATGGGCGGCCAGGAACGGGACGGCCTCCAGGGGGCTCCCGCAGTGTCCGGAATATTCCTTAATCTGGCAGTACTGCCATGGCGTGCCCTCCAGGGCGTCCGGCAGGTTCCCACAGTAGAGCCAGCCGCATGCATCCGCCTCGAAGCTGTACTGGTAGAAGCAGCGCATGGGCCTGCTGCCCTTCCTCCATCCGGTCAGGCCGTATGTCTGGTAGGAGTCATAATAGCTTTCACACTCCATCCCGTCCCTGCCCAGCCTGACGAAGAGGCGCATGCTCTCCCAGAGCGACATCTCCGGCATGTCCTGCCCCCGGTAGGCGCAGCAGCACTTCATGACCCTCACTACAGCCGCCCAGGGCCCTGTCCTCTGGATCACCTGCAGGGTATCCCGGTCGAACATCCTCCCCCTGCGGCCCCTGGTCTTCATGGTCACTTCCCGCCCGCAGCCCGGGCAGGTGCCTTTGGCATTGTGCCTTGCCCCGGAGACCGTCACTTCCTTTCCGCAGCTTGAACAGGTCCCTTTCACCTCTTTAGCGCCTTTCCGGTAATCATAGAAAAAATATGCGGGCATGACGCTCTTCTGCGCCCAGCCCCGCAGGCCCCGGGGAAGCGCCGGGAGGGCCTCCATGCGCTTCAGGACCTTCCGCTCCTGCTCCCGCTGCCTTTCCCTCCTCCTTTCCTGGCAGATCCGGCTCTGGAGGGACAGCAGGGGCTGGAACCCCCCTGCACTGCCTGTCCCGCAGAAATGCCACACCCGCTCCTCATCCTTCGGCGTATGGAACGCGCACCTGGACTGGAACCTCCAATAGCCGCCCAGGGCTTCAAAGGGAGCCTTCCTCCAGGCAAGGCTCCCATCCTCCCTCCTGGCAAGGGTGGCGAAGTCGCCCCTGCCCTGGAACACAGTGAATGTGGGACGGAAGGTGCCGCCTGCGGCCTCCTCCCGGGAATAGACGTACAGCACCAACAGCCTTTTATGGCCTATAGTCTTCACCGCAGTGCGCACGATATAGTCCACCTGTCCCGCACAGAGCAGCCCGCTGTCCCGGCGCATCCGCAGGCCGGGATCCGCATGCTTCCTGCACTCCCTCCTGTCGATTTTCTTTTTGTCAGCCTTTCGCCCTGTCTTCATCCTGCCTTCACCTCCTGTGCCTCAAAGCCGCTGAATGTCATCTGGCCTATGAAAGAGAGCTGGCCGTCATCAGCCGCCTTCTGCCTTCTGTCTGCAGCCCTGCCGTCAGGCCTGTCCCCGGCTTTCCCATCCGCTGCGCCTTTCCCGCTTTTTTCGCTCTGGCCTTCTGCCTTCGCCTTCACTTTGCCCGTGCCTGGCTTGTGGGAAGCCGCCTTTTTCCCTGCTGTTTTCCTGGAAGATGGGCCCGGGGAGCCCTTTCCCATGTAGGGCTTCGGGACGAACCTCTCTTCCTCCTCTTCGTCCTCCTTCACGTCCATGGTCCGGAAATACTCCTCCGCCCAGTGGTAGCAGAGGTCGTCCGGGACATCGCTGGCATAGCAGGTATTGTCCCGCCCCGGATGTATCCCATTGGCCTTTATCTCATCCTGCACGTATTCATAGGCCTTCCGGTTGATGTACTGGAAGCAGCGGACCATGTTCTTCTGGGGGAGCATGGCCTGCCGTGCAAACTCGGCGTCCTCCAAGCATGCGGTCTGGATGTACTCGGAGACGCATTCCTTCATGTTGCGGCGCGTCAGCTTCTCCGTGTCGGCCTCCACCCTTTTCATGGACTGTGCCGCCAGCTCCTCATCGCTCATGGCCCTGATCCGCTCCATCTGTGCCTTCCGCGCTTCCCTCTTCTCCTGCTGCCTGGCTTCCCACTCCGCTTTCCTTTTCGCTTCGGATGCCTCGTGCTCTGCCCGTTTCCGTTCCTCCTCGGCTTCTGCCCCATCCGTTTCCACGGCATCCTTTTTTATGGGGCTGATCCCTTCATCATCTTCAACGCTGCCGTCACCGCCTATCCTATACCCGCATCCCGAATCCTGATGGTCTGTCTCTTCCATCACAGGGGTGCTTTCCTCTCCGCCTGTGTCCATCCAGTCAGACTCCATAGGGTATCCTGTCTGCCCTTCATCATCATCGACATCGTCAAAAGGGCTGTATTCTGTTACAGCAAAACCATCCTGGAACACATCCGTACCCCTAAGATATCCATCCTGTATGCTCTCACGGCCTTCGTATGGCAAAGGCATATCCTCTCTGTCCTGTCCGATATTTATTGTCGCAAAGTTATCCATATCTGCCTCCTTACTCTAAACCAGATAAAACCGGCCCATATGCCTGCTTTTTTTAAGAACACCTGAATTGATTCAATATATTTCATCCATCTCCATATCAGCCCTCCTCCCATCTTCGCTCATTACCTCTTCCGATCCCAAGACATTGTAACCAAACTCCACATCATCCGGCATGGACCAGCGCACCATATCCTCCACATTGTCCCCGTATTCATTTTTTACGGTATCTTCATCGGCAATGACCAACATCGTCACTATATATTCTTTCATTTCCTCTCCTTTCCACAGTTTCATATCCGGCTTTTTTACCGTTTATAAATATTTTCTGGATACCCCCTCTCATTTTGAAGGTTCCCTGTCCTTTACCAGGAATGGCGAGAACCGAACAGGTTCAAAGTCCAATCCGTCCACATAAAAATAACGGCGGCCTCCCCCGTCTTTCAGCTCTACCACATCCGATGGTGCAAGCGGGTGCTCCATGCATCCTTTCTCTTTCTCCGGCACACGGCTTCCAAAGCACGCCGAAAGGCGCTTCAGAATCTCCGCATCTTTCCATTCCGCTGGACAGGTAAGTATGGAATCTGCCGCCAGCCTGTACTTCGCCGCCGGAGGCTGTTCATATCCCGCTTTGTACAGATCAAGGATCCCCTTGAAAGCAAAAGGGACTGTCTCCCCTGTTTCAAGAGCAAGCTGGTAAATGCGGAACCTGCAGTCACGCTTCTGGGCATCCAGCATCTCTTCCAGCGCCCTCTCCCCGTCATGGCAGAAAACGGCATATTCCTCTGCTGTCAGCCCGAGCTTCTCCATCATTCTGCCGCCATCAATCCTTGATACTGGCGGCCCGTCCAGGCTCTCCGTAGCTCTGCTTTCACCATCCTGGCCGGACTCTCTGTCCAGATTACACGGATGCTTCTCCCTGCGCAGGTTCTCCAACTTCTGCTTCATGGCATCCATTCCGCACTGTCCCAACAGATACTTTTCCTTAAAGTTCAGCGCCTCACTGTCCTGCCGGTTTTCCTGCACTTTCCGTTTCTCCCTCCGCAAGGCAAGCTGCCAGTCGTCAATCCCTTTATAATTCGGGTTCCATGTCAGGCGGCGGCATTCCATTCCATGCCTTACCGCCATCCTGCATATCTGGGAGCTTCCCTTTGCAGTCATCTCATTACTGCACTTATCCATGTCATAGGCCTCCACCACCAGCTCCGTACCGTTCTGCGCCAGCAGGGCGAGCAGCGGCTCCAAAGGCTTCACATTGTTCGCCCCCGCCACCGCCACAAATGTCCTGCCCGTCAGGCAGTGGGCGATGTCCGCTTTCAGCAGGCCCTCTGTGACGTAGACTGTCCTGGAAAACGGATCCCCTGCGAAATGCACCGGGCTTCCTGAGGTAATGCCCTTATTCTTAGAAGCCGAGGACAGCCAGATATATTTCGTCCCGGCTTTCCCCGGAGGGTCACCCTTATCCCGGAATGGCGTATCCAGCAGAATCTGCATTCCCTTGATGAACCCGTCAATGCCGATGGCCGGGATCAGGATACCGGAGGCATGGCCGCTGAACCGCACAGTCCAGTAGCCCTTTTCGTGCAGGTAGAACCCGGGCACTCCCTCCAGGGTACAGCCCTGCTTCTGCAGCCTCTCCGCCAGGGAGCGGCACAGGAAGCCGGGCGGCGTGCTCCTGAAGCCGAAAGCGTCAATCTGGCTGTCCGTCAGGCCGCGTTTTTCAGACTTTAAGTGCGCCCGGTGGGCGGGTGTCAGGCTCAGCATCCCCAATAACAGCGAATAGGCCTGGTGCACCTGCTGGTCATTGGCCCGCTCCGCCTGGGGTATCTCCACTTCGTTCTGCAACGCAGTATATGGAAACTGGATTTCAGGTTCTTTCCTGGCATCTGCATATGGCGGCATAGGTTCCATTTTCTCCCGCCCGCCTGCGTTTGCCGGGCAGGGTTTTTTTACCCTTCTACGCCCGCTTTCGTTTGCCAGACAGGATTCTGTCCCATTCCAACCGCCATCTGCCTTTGCCGGACAAGGTCCCGGCTCTTTCTTACGCCTGCCCGCATCTGCCGGACAGGAATCCGCCCCTTTCCTGCACTCTGCCGCATTTTCCGGGGAGGCTCCTGCCCTTCGAAGCGGCGTGTCAGCCAGGGTGCCTCCACTGCCTACATGGGCCGCCTCTTTCCTTTCCGTTTCCCCGTCCCCCCAGGTGGTGTCCCCCGCCAGGAGGGCATCGTAGATCTCCCGGTAGGCATCCGAGCTGGTGGTATTGTTGAGCCTTGCGTAGAGGGCCAGCATGCCGCCGCCCTCGCCGCAGTAGTTGCACCGCCAGACATTCTTCGTGAAGTTGATGTTCATCTTGCCCCTGCGGTCCCCGCAGAACGGGCAGTCCGTATACATGCTGTCCGGCTGGCGGCGGCGCACCCTCAGGTGGAGCAGCTCCGCCACGTCCCGGATCCCGAACGGGAATCCCTGTGGGTACGGGTCTCCCATGGGCTCGCCTCCTTTCCCTCCGCTTGTAAAAGGCTTATGCCTCAGCCTCTGTCCATCTGTCCAGTCCCCGCAGCCTTCCGTTTCCATGTCCAGCCGCTTTCATCCGCCCGTCTTTCATGGCGCTTCCCCCTTTCCCTTATTTTCGCAGCCCGTTTCCGGCACTGTATCCGCCGTCTCTCCCTCAAGCTCATTTCCATGCACTCAAAGGAATACATATTTTCATCGCACCGCGGGCAGTAGTACGGGTACTCCTCCCGGAGGCCTGCCTCCCTTTCCCGGCGCACCTTCGAGCCGCACCTCCTGCATGCCATCCTTCTGCCGGCTGCCTTTTTCAGGATTGCCCTTCCTAATGCCCTGCCGGAAATATGGAGATGCTCTTCCACAACATAGAATCTTGCATATCTCCCATCCCCGTCCATGGCTTCGTAATATCTTTCTCCATGCTCCTCCCAGACATGGCCGCACAGCTCAACATAGCCCTCTGCCTTCCTGTCTGCGATTCCATGCAGCTTTCCGAGCAGCGGCCCTGTCTCTTCTGCCACCCCGAGGATTTCGATCCCATCCGTATCCTCTGTGTGCCATGCCCCATGGAGCACATATATCAGCAGTTCCATCTTTCCTCCTGTCCCCTGCAGCGTAATGCAGAATTTTGTTCCTGCCGTATGGACTTCCCGGCCCATACAACAGATAATGCCCCCGGCATTTTCCTAACCCAGACAAGCCGGGGACAATATAATATTTTGCCAGAATGTGCAGGATTTCGCTGTTAAATACCCTGAGCGGATGCCATCATCCTGCATGCAGGATAACAGAACCCACAACGCCTCAGGCCGTCATGACCCTGCCCATGGCCCTGTCATAGCGGTAAAGGGTATCGGACAGCACTTCCTCCGGGGCTACCTTTGTGCTGTTCACTTCGCGAATCATCTGCCTTAACGCTCCATTGAGCCCTTCGCCGGCGTCCGGCAGGAGGATTGTTTCATGGACGGAACTGGGGAGGATGAAGAAATCTCCCCCCATCCTGTCCGCCATCTCTTTCAGGACGCCCGGATAGAGCATGCAGACAGCCCCATGGAGCCTCTTCGTATTGCTCAGGACCTTCATGGGAACCTCTTCGCATAATGCATCCAGGATGTGTCTGAAATCCGCATCGTCACCGCATGCCGTTTCTGTCAGAACCTCCTCTATCCCGCAACATGCCCATGGAAAGAGCCTGGGGGTATTGCGCTTCAACAGGGCAAGCAGCTCCATCATGTTGCTTCCCCACATCTCCATATGGGAATTGTTTATCTGGATCATTCCGTCACCCAGCTCTCCACGGTAGGCATAATAGAAGCAGACTGCCAGATCCAAGAACTCGATATACGGTATCTCCTCCAACAGCGCTTCGTTCCTTTCCCTGCCAATCAGCCTGCAGCATATCCTGTCCCGTACCCGCTCAAAGGAACGGAAGAATCCCATATCTATAGGCCCTTCGCCCCAATTCTCCTGATAGGCGTCCAGCATCCTCCGGACGATCGGCCCAAGGGGCATCCCCCTCTCATATGCCTCCAGATATGTGTCCAGATATATTGTAGGGGCCACGTTACAGCCTTCTTTTCTGGCCAGCAGCCCATGCAGGATAGTCCCGTTGTTCTTCCTTACATCCCGGACTTCCACGCAGACACCTTCCCCGAGCCGTCTTCCCACTTCCCTGCAGATCATGTCAGCAAAAACTTTCATATTCATCTCTCTTTGGCCTCCTTTTCATCTTTGCCCATGACGCTCCATGGGCCTTATTCCTGCTACAGTCGGAACCACACAGGCTTCATCTATATGGCTGTGGTTCCGGACAGCTGCAGGAAATACCATCTGTAATTTTCTTTTACAACTATGGCCCTTTTACAGGCACACATGGCTTCATTCCAGATGCCTTACCTTTCAGCCCATACAGCCAGGCGGTGCCTGTAAGCAGGGCGGTGCGGGCTTCAGCTGGCTTTCTGCCCCTCAATGGAGTCCAGCATGACCTGGGCCGCCGCACGGAGGATGTTGTTGGGGCCCTTGTATCCGCCATAGCGGTAGAACTTCAGGCTGGGAGGGCGCCTCTGTGCCACTTCCGCAATGGTCTGCCCTTTGCTCACGCCGGTGTCCACTACCACCTTTCCGGCCTCTTCCAGAGTCATCAGGCTTACGATCTCCTCCACGGGCATGTCAGGCGTATAGCGCGGGACAGGTTCTCCCTGTGCTGTTTCCCTATTTGCTGGCAGGTCTCCCTCCGTGGATGCGGCTTCCATGGATGCTGCCGCTCCATTTTCGGTGGCGGTTCCAGCGATGCTGCCATTGCTCTCCCCTGCCATGCCTTCAGATGTGCCTGCAGGAAGCGCCTGGCCATTCAGCAGCGCTATGGCTTCCAATACGCTTGACCGGGATTCTTCTTTCCCAGGGCTGCCAGCAGGGACGGGCAGGGCATCTGCCGCAACGGCTGGCTCCGCATCTGCCTGCCCCCTTTTTCCCATGGGCGGGACGGGCAGGGTGTCCGTGGAACCGGATGCCTGCACTGCCCCTTTATTCTCCGGAGATGCCGGAGGCACCGGGAGCCGGCCGGACTGGCCCTGCTGTGCAGTTGCAGCAGCTTTCGTATTTCCAAAATACCGCTGTCCCTTAGCAGGATGGGCAGTGTCCACAGCTCCTGCAGATGAAGCATCCTGTCCCTGCTCTGTATCAGGATTCGGTGATGCAGCCTGTCCTCCTGATGCTGTGCTGCCTTTGACGGCTTCTCCCGAGCGAGAGCCGCCAGCGGCCGCTTTCCTGGATGTTGCCGATACCGGAGCCGCCGGTGCTGCCAGCTGTGCCGTATTCTCCTTACTGCCATGCTGCACCCCCTGGCCCTGCGGCATTGCGGGAGTTACCGGCTGTTTCTTCCCAGTAGGCTGTGCTCCCTGATCTTTCGGCACTACTGCCTGAACAGGCTGTCCGGTCCCATCAGGCTGCGGCTCCTGCTTCTGCGGCATCGTAGGGGATACCGGCAGCTTATTTCCAGCAGGCGGCACTCCCTGGTTATTCGGCATTACAGTCTGGGCAGACATTCCGGTTCCATCAGCTGGCATCTCCTGCTTCTGCGGCATTGCGGGAGGTACCGGCAGCTTATTTCCGGTAGCCAGCATCCCCTGCTCTCTCGGCATTACAGTCTGGGCAGGCTGTCTGATTCCAGTAGGCGGTGTCTCCCCCTTCTGCGGCAGAACAGGCGGAACACCCTGTCTGTCCCCAGCCAGGTGTGTGTCCTGCCCCTGCGGAACTACAGCCTGAATCGGCTTTCCGGTTCCGGCAACGGGTAATCCCGTTCCCTGCAGCATTGCTGCCTGGGCAGGCTGCCTTGCTCCTGCGGGCGGTGTCGGTGTCGTCTGGCCCTGCGGTATTGCGGCTGCCAGAATGGGCTGCCTTGCTCCTGTGGGCTGTCTTCCCTGGTTCTGGGGCATTGCAGCTGCCTGAACAGGCTGTCCGTTTCCGGCCAACTGTCTCCCCTGACTCTGGGGCATTGACGCTGTCTGAACGGACTGTCGAGTTCCTATCGGCTGTCTCCCCTGGTTCTGGGGCATTGTGGCTGTGCGGACAAGTTGTCCGGTTCCGGTTGGTGCCGCCTGTCCCTGCGGCATTGCGGCTGTCTGCACAGGCTGTCTGGCTCCAAAGGGCTGTGCCCCCTGCGCTGGTGCCTTTTTCGTCCCTGCATCAGCTGATGTACCGGGGAATGGCCTTACCACGTTTCCGGCATGGACGGCATTCCCGGCGGAAACCACTGCTCCTGCGCTTCCGGCATTCCGGGCAGGGTTCTTTTCTGTTGCCGCATCCCCGGCTCCGGGATGTACGGGCTTTTCTCCATCTCCCGCCATCCTGCCGTCCGTACACACGTCAGCAAACTGCAGCCCGAACCCCGCATCTGTCAGGGCCGCGTCCATGGCCTGGTCCTGCGCCGCCTGGATATAGCGGCCTCTGGGGGCGTCCTCCTTGGCACAGCCAAAAACAAAGCTACTCACCGGGGCTGCATCGCCATGGTGCAGATAGACCCGTGCCTCAAACACCGCCATCTGCTCCGTCAGGGAAACCTTTTCCGTCTGGAGCCGCCCCTCAGGGTAAGCAAGGCGGAACCACAGCTTCTTGTAGGCAAGGCCCAGCTGCAGCCCCTCTTCCCCGGTTGTCGGGGAGACGGTATGGCCGAGCAGGCTGGACGGGTCGAAGCCCTCCACCTTATTAAGCCCTGCCACCGCCGGTATTGTTCTGTACATGGTTGCCGAATCTCCGCTCTTATTCATTCCTTCAATCTCCTTTCCTCTGCTACAATACATTTATGGTGAATACCCCTTACAGCCAGTAAGGGATTACCCATCCTGTCGCTTTTCCATCAGGATTCCCTGATATACCCATGGGCGCATCCGTCTGCCGTCCTCTGCCCGGCATTGCGGCAGCGCCCACCTGCACAATCTTTATCTGAAAAATATTGATATTGACGCTCATAAGTACCGCATGGATGGCATGATGCCGTCTTTGCGCATGATACTGCTTCAGCCTGCCGCCTTCATCTGCCCCTCCGGGAACACAGGCACCGGAAGCCCGGCGCTCCTGGCAAACGCCTTATAATAGAGGCGGATGCGTTCCCCCAGCAGGGTGTTGCGCTTACTGATCTCGTTGCGGTGGATGCCCATGTGCAGCACCTGCTTCTGCCCCACCAGGACCACCCGCTTCTTTGCACGGGTGATCCCTGTGTACAGCAGGTTGCGGCAGAGCATCACATAGTGGGCCTTCAGCAGGGGCATCAGTACGATATCGTACTCGCTCCCCATGGCCTTATGGATGGTGGTGGCGTAGGCAAGGCTTAAGTTGGCAAGGTCCTCCACGCCGTACTCCATCTGGCGGTTCTCCCCGAAGTCAAGGCCAATCCGCTTCCCTTTCTCCGTATCCCTGATGTAGCGGATGAACCCCAGGTCCCCGTTGGATACCTTTTCCGTGTTCTTCGTCTGCATGACCCGGTCGCCAACCCGGAAAGCCTTCGTCCCCAGCTGCACCTCGTCCTCCGTGGAGCGGAAAGGGTTCACCGCCTCCCGGATGGCGGCGTTGAGGCTGTCCGCGGACACCGCCCCGTCCGTCCGAAAAGGGGAGAGTATCTGCACATGCTCGATGCCGTTCTCCCGGCTCTCGCTGCAGTACCTCTCCATGATGGCCGCTGCCGCCGTCTCCTGGCTCTCACAGGGCAGGAACTGGAAGTCCTCCCCATAGTAGAGCTTTGTGTTCCCTTCGTTGATGAACCTGGCATTGTGGGCGATGAGGCTGTCCTTTGCCTGGCGGAAGATGGTGTCCAGCACCGTCACCGGCACAAGCCCGCACTGTATCAGCTCCCTGAACACGTTCCCCGCCCCCACGCTGGGCAGCTGGTCGGGGTCTCCCACCAGCACCACCTTTGCGTCCTCTTTCAGGGAAGTAAAGAACCTGCTGGCAAGCCACATGTCCACCATGGAAAATTCGTCCACTATGACCAGGTCCGCGTCCAGTGCGGCGGCATCCTTCTGCAGCCTTCCCCCGTCCTCCTCTCCCACAAGCCTGAGGCCGCTGTGGAGGGTGCAGGCTTCCAGGAAACCCGTGCTCTCCGCCATGCGGCGGCTGGCACGCCCGGTAGGCGCCATCAGGGATATCTTCTTTTTCGGGAACAGCTTCCGGTAGGCCGCAAGGATCACCTTCAGCACCGTGGTCTTGCCCGTTCCGGGGGAGCCGGTGATGATGGACAGATTGTACTGGAAAGCCGTCCGCACTGCCGCCTCCTGCTTTGCTGCGGTCTGCAGGCCCAGCTCCGCCTTCACCGATGCAAGTACGGCATCCAGGTTCCCCTCCATAGGGAGGTTCCCTGTCAGGCGCTTTGCGATTTCCCTGGCTGTGGCATCCTCTTGGGAGAATGCCGCCGGGGTGTAGATGCACCCTTTCGCGGAGATTGCTTTGCCGCCCAGTATCATTTCCTCCAGCGCCTTGTCCACCTCACTTTCCCGGACGCGCATCGCAGGCAGAGGGGCCATCTCATTCAGGAGCCGCAGAGCCTCCTTGTACAGTTCCTCTTTTTCAAGATAGAGGTGGCCGCCGTTCCCTTTCGCCTCCGTCAGCGCGCAGTGGAGGGCGCCCGTTATGCGCATGGGGTCGTGGGGCCTGCTCTCCGTCTTCTGCACGATGGCGTCCACCCGCCGGAACCCGAACCCCGGCATCCGGCAGAGTTCAAAGGGGCTCTTCCGCAGGATGTCCAGGCAGGCAGAGCCGAAGTGCTCATAGATCTTCTGCGCTGTCTTTGGCGTCAGCTTAAAAGGGGCCAGGAGCGCCATGATGTCCCGGAGCATCCTGCTCTCCTGATAGGATGCTTTGATGTCCTGGAGTTTGTTCTCTGTGATGCCCCGGATTTCCAGCAGCCGCTCCGGAGCCTTTTCCAGGATGTCCAGGGTGCCCACGCCAAATCGGGCCACGATCTGGGCGGCGGTCTTCTCCCCGATGCCCTTTATCAGCCCGGAGCCCAGGTAGGCAAGCACCCCTTCCTCTGTCTTCTGCACAATCTCACGGCACTGCTCCACCTGGAGCTGCAGGCCGTACTTGCTGTCCACCCATTCCCCTTCCAGCTCCAGTTCCACTGCGTCCGTCATGGGGATGTTGTATCCCACGGCGGTGAAGCGGATCAGGTGGTCCCGGTAGCGCCGCCTGTCCCTGGCCTGTGCCGGGACGGATGTGTCGGACGTCTTGACCGACACGATGCAGTACCTGTTCGCCGGGTTGGAAAAGATGGTGCTCTCATATTTCCCTATATAGCCCATTTTTACCTCCTTGTGTCGTTGGGTCAGCGTGTCCCGCTGATCATTATGATGGTTCCTGCCAGCAGGGCCCCAATCAGAGGGGCGAATACCACGATTCACCCCCATCCGGCTATCCCCGCCAGCAGCAGGGAAGCTGCCCCTGCGGCACATATGCCTTTTCTGATTTCCTTCATTTCTGTTTCCTGTCTTTCTGTTTTATTGGCCGTTTTGCTGGCCTGAACTTTCCATGGCTCCTCCCGGCGCCTGTGTTATGCCGTCTCCGTCCTTGTGCTCCTGCTTCATGCGGCCTCGCCTCCGGCTTCCACAATGTCGCTGGCTTTCACATAGAACCTCCGGGATTCCGATACGGTGACGAACTGCCCGTAGATTTCCGGGTGCAGGAGCTTCAGCCTCATCAGGCTATCCTTGTCAACCATGGGCTTGCGGACGGGGTTATAGGTCACGGTATAGCGCTTCCCGTCCCTGTCGCAGACTGCAGTGCAGCCCCTCCCCATCTCCGCGGCCAGTATGGCCTGCAGCCTCTGGAGCTCATCCCTCAGCTTCTTTGTGTCCTTCTCCGCATACTTCTTTTCCTCCTGGAGCTGGATATAGCGCATCAGGTTGGATGCCATCTGCCCCTCCAGTGAGACTGCGGGCAGCTTTGTATCTGCCGGGCCGCAGTGCCGGCTGATGCTCTCCAGGATCACGTCCCCGTCCTCCAGGTAGGGCGGCGGCACTTTTTTCTGCACATAATCCTCCCAGAACTGCCGCTCCAGGAATACCATCTCCTCCTCATAGACGGCATCCCTGCGGATCTCCCGGATGACGGCCTCGTCTTCCGTGTTGCCGTAGAGGCAGCAGAAGAATACCCGGTCAATGTCCGTCACTGCCATGTAGTGCCGTCCCTGGGCCTCATAATAGGGTGGAACAATTTCTTTTCCATCCCTCCACCAGCGGTCTTTCGCGTTGTAGTTGGTGGTCTTGATCTCCAGGATGGCCCTCGTGCCGTCCGGCATGGTGACGAAGCTGTCCACATCAGCCAGCATGAAGCGGTGGACGGGGTGCTGGAACATCTTTTTGACCTGGTAGACCTCAAACCCAGTCTTGCGCCGGAAGATTTCTGCCACCAGGCCTTCCAGCAGGTTCCCCATCTCCATGGCCACCCAGTTTCCCTCGTACCCTTCCACTTCCGCTATGCCCAGCTTGTCATAGTAGACGTCCCTTGCCGTGCGGAATGGGGAGATGCCCATGATGGCCGCCACATCGCTGCCGCCAATCCCTAAGCGGCGGTATTCCAGCCACTGATCCCGGGACAGGCTTTCCGTCTCCGTCAGCACAAGGGGGCTGTACCTTTTCCTCTCCTGCGCAGTTTCTGCCATAGGTCAGTACCTCCTTCCGGCCCTGCGGGGGAGAGAAGCGGAGCCTACTGCGGCGTAGTGGCTGCGGTGCCTCTGATCGGCTCCGGTGCCCGTTTTCTTACAGACAGCTTCCCTGACAGGGAACCGCACCGCTGCCCTTTCTGCGGACAGCACTCCTCTTGTCTGCCGGCTCCTGCTGGTATTCCTGTTCATGTTCCTGCTGTTTCTGCTCATTCTTTCTGCCTTCCTTTCTCTTTTATTCCTCAAAGCCGCTTTGGGCGTTTGGGCGGTTTCTTTGCGTCCGCTGCGTCTGCCGCAGGGCATCATTGCGGCTTCTGCCTCCGGGCATGCCTGCATGGCTGTCCGGATTGTCGCACGTAAAAAAAGGCAGGGACAGAACCGGGCTAAAAGCCTGTTGTCCACGTTTTCCCGTGAACCCGGTCCATTCCTGCCATATGCGGCATCCCTGCCGTTTTGTGATAGCTTCTGGTTTATGCACGGACTCCGTGCGGAATAAGAAAGCCAGCAGCCCGCCGCCCAAAGGGCAGAGTGGTACTACTGGCACATGGATACAAACTTGACAGCGTGTGCAATGCGGATGTATGTCCGCTCTCCGGATAGGTTATCCGGAATCCCATGGGGGATACGCACAAAAATCAATTACAAGGACAGTTTAGCACAATATATTGAGTCTGTCAATGTTTAAACGCAATATATAGTGCTTTATGTTTTGGTGTGCTAATATCTAATAGCATCTAAAACTACATGTCACGCCCTTTCTGCCTCCTTTCCCTCCAGATCCGACAGGCTGATCTGGACGGGCTGCTCCCTCTCCTCTTTCTCCCTCTCCTGCCGCTTTTGCTCCAGCTGGGCAATCCGCTCCTTTCCCAGCCACCTGTCCGCATGGCGCTTGTCCAGGCTGAATTCTTTCAGGCTCCCATACCCATCTTTCAGGAGCTTCTTCTCCAGGCGCTTTATTGCCGCCTCCTGTGTCTTTTCCCTTCTTTCCTTTTTTGCGTTTTCCTCCAACTTCTCCATGTCGGATGCATGCACCACCTGGATGCCGCTGCGGATGTCCTCCAGGTCCTGCACCAGGTCACGGGACTCCCTGCGCTCTGCCCGGATGTCCAGCACCTCGACTGAAAATTCCTTTCCATAGTATTCGGCATTGGACAGCTGGCGGGAATACTCCAGCCTGACATCCCGCCCTATCCTTTCCTGGCACAGCTTCACGCAGACCCTGCAGATGTCCATGCTCACCGGATGGGAGAACAGCTTCCGCCCACGGATGATGCTGGTGTCCACCTGTCCCTCGAACAGCGTCCCGTCCAGGTCGCTCCGCTGGCACCTTATCTTCAGGTCATAGAAGACATTTCCTTTCTTCTCGTCCAACTCATGCCCTAGGATTGGACACAGGCCGCCGCATCGCCTCTCGCCGCATCGGTATGGGTCATAATGCATCTGCCATTCCTGGGTGTCCCTGTCGAAAATCATATGTTCCCTGCAGACACGGCCGCCCCTCTGCCGGCTAAATTCCATCCCTTTCTCCTGGATTTCCTCTTCATGGAGCTTCTGCAGCTCCTCCACGCTCCCCTCATAGCGGTACTCCTCTGCTGTCATGTGCACCTCGCACCAGAAACGGGTTGACGGGTTCCTCTGGAGATACCTGTGCCGGAAACTGCAGTCGGGCTTCTCATAAGGGCAGCAGACTGTAGCCCTGTCATTTTCAAATGTCCAGCTGATGTCCCTGCAGCTTAGGCCGCTCTGGCACTGCCGCCCCTTGCACAGCAGCCCGCAGCATGTCCTGAATGTCTGTTCACGGATCCACTTCCGCTCAAAGGTGAATCCGCCATGGTAATTGTCCATACTCTTCCCACCCCCATAGTTGTCTTTCAGCACGGTGTAATGCGGATGGTCCTCCACCGTGTAGCCTGCAGCCAGGAGCCCCCGGGTCAGCAGGTTCTGTTTGAATTTTTGTTTTTCTTCCATGCCGCTCTCCTTCCCGTTGATTTACAGCTGTGTGCTGTCCGGATCCAGCGGAACGCCAAAAATGGTAATGACAGCAGGCGCCCATGGCTGTGGAAATGCCTGCCCGGACAGGAAGCCAGCCAGAATGCCTTTCTCCGGCATCTGGCTGGCTTCCCTTTGCTCCCTTTTTTGCTCATAAAATCTGCACCCCAAAATGCACGCTTATCTGATAGGCGGCTGGAGCTTTTTCCTGTCCCCCTCGGAAACATCCAATACATCCATGGAATTCTCAGCAGACCATCCTGCCTTTTCCATAAGGTTTTAGACGTTCTTCATCAAAGTGGAAATCCTGTTTTCCTCTGCTGCAACGCGTTCCTTCCCCCTCGCTTTCTCCGCTGCCCTCCGTTTCATTTCCTCCAGAGCCAAACATACATTAATCGCCTCCTTGTCTTTTTCCATATCCAGATTTACACCTGCGTATGCGTTCAGTACGTCTGCCTCTGCCCGCCCCAGGTGCCGGAACCCTTCGTCTGCCTCCACGGCTTTCCAAAGCCTGTCGGTATCCTGTGAATACTTGATGAATGACAGCACCTCTTTCAGGGATGTATGGAATTTTTCAAAGTCGCTGTCCTTTATGGATGCCGGGGCAACCAGGTTGACTTTATAATCCGGCACCAGCGCAAGGATCCTGGCATCCTGCTCCCCGAACACCTCATGGAGGGACATCGGCCCGTCCCATTCCCTAGCAGAAAGATACACCACCAGTGTCACTACAGGCAGTATCCTGCCCTGCTTCATGAAACCCGATAGGTACCCATCCCCATCGGCTCCCCTGCAATCATCGGAACACCTGTAGGAAACCGCAGCACCGGACACCTGTTCTGCATACTGGAAAGCATCGTATACCATATTCTCTGCCAGCATCACATCATAGATATCCGGCTGTGCCTCTACTGCCAAGAGCAGATACGCCGCGCGCCCGTCCGTCATGGCAATCAGCGACTCCATCACGCCGCCTGTCCCCTGCGCCAGCTGGCCGTCCCCGTCCTGTCCTCCATAGAGGGCTTCCGCCTCACAGATATCCAGCTCCTCCAGGCTGTGCGGGCCTATAACCTGTCTGCCGCCATGTATATAATAGTTGAGCAGGTCGGCAAAGATATGTTTCTGACCCATGTATTTTGTTATAACGTTTTCTTTTACACCCAAAGTCTTCTCCTCCTGTCCTGTGCCGCACCTCCGGCATCTGTTTTCCTACTGTAAACAGCATGCCCTGGATGCGTCTCTTTAAGCTGTACTTTCCTTTCTTTCTGCTGCATGCAGGCTCTGCCGCAGGCCTGCTCATCCGGTTCCGCCAGGGAGAATTGAACCAGATTCTCGGGAAGGCCCCGAACCTTGCGGATATCCGCAGTGTGGACCTCAGTCAGGTTGCGGAAGAGCCCGGGGAAGACTACCTCTGTTTCCTGATGGACTGGTATCATTCAATCAGGAATTAGGCAATGGCAGGCAAATAGGACATATAGTTTTCATCTGCTATATGCCCTATCGCTGCTATATCTGATTTTGATTGATATGGCTGGCTACGCCAGCTGCATAACCTCAGCTTCCAGTTCCCTTAATTCGTCTAATGATAATGAGGGAAGACACAGCGCAATTTCATCAAGCGACAGTTTTTCCATTTTTATCATCCTTTCTGCAGTTTCTCGGTCTGCATCGTGTCTTTCGCTTTTGATAAATGATTTCATTATCTGTTCTTCATCAAACAAATTCATCATAATCTTGACCACCTCCTTTTCCCTGTCAGGCAGATATAATACGAAGATTCTTATAATATAACCTATGAAAACTTCCAGTTACCTTTAGCCGATTGACTATAGGAAGCTGCACTTGCTTCCTATAGTATAACTTATCAGAAGCAATCCCTATGCTTCTGATAAAAGGCGCACCCCCAATGGATTTTTTATCTACATCTTTTCACATCTCCATTATATAATGGGGATTTATATTTGAAAAGATGCGGATAAGGCATTTATACTAATCCAAAAATCCTGCATCGCATGTCACGCCCCTCCAGCCTCTTCTCCGCCCAAACCCGACAGGCTGATCTGTACGGGCTGCTCCCTTTCCTCTTTCTCCATCTCCTGCCGCTTTTGCTCCAGCTGCGCGATCCGCTCCTCTCCCAGCCATCTGTTCGCATGGCGTTTATCCAGGCTGAACTCCTTCAGGCTTCCATACCCCTCTTTTAGGAGCTTCTTCTCCAGGCGCTTCACCGCCGCCTCGTGGGCCTTTTCCCTCCGTTCCTTTTTCACCTTTGCCTCCAGCTTCTCCATGTCGGAGGCATGCACCACCCGGATTCCGCTGCGGATATCCTCCAAATCCTGCATCAGGTCACGGGACTCCCTGCGCTCTGCCCGGATGTCCAGCACCTCGACGGTGAATTCTTTCCCATAGCGTTCGGCATGGAACAGCTCGCTGAAATACTCCATCCTGACCTTCCACTCTATCTTGTCCCGGCACAGCTTCGCGCAGACCCTGCAGATGTCCATGCTCACAGGATGGGAGAACAGCTTCCGGCCGCGGGTGATGTTGGTGTCCACCTGCCCCTCGAACAGCGTCCCGTCCAGGTCGCTCCGCTGGCGCCTTATCTTCACGTCATAGAATACATTTCCTTTCTTTTCGTCCAGCTCGTGCCCCAATATTGGACACAGCCCACAGCACTGCCTCTGTCCACAGCGGTAAGGGTCATAGCACATCTGCCATTCCTGGGTGTCCCTGTCGAAAATCATGTGCTCCCTGCAGACGCGGCCGCCCCTCTCCAGGCTGAATTTCATTTCTTTTTCCCGAATCTCCTTTTCATGGAGCTTCTCCAGCTGCTCCACGCTCCCCTCGTAGCGGTATTCCTCTGCCGTCATATGCACCTCGCACCAGAAGCGGATTGCCTTGTTCTTCTGGAGGTACTCATGCTTCATCCTGCAGCCGGCTTTCTCATATGGGCAGCACACTGTGGCCATGTCGTTTTCAAAGGTCCATCTGATGCCCATATAGCACAGGCTGCTGTGGCACTGGCGCCCCTTGCACTGTAGCCCGCAGGGCGTTTTAAAGGTCTGGTCCCATATCCACCGCCGCTTAAAGGTGAAGCCCCCATCGAAATTGTCAAGACTCTTCCCCATCCCGCAATAATGCTGTACTTCGACATAATCTGGATGGTTCTCCACTGTGTAGTCTGCCGCCAGGAGCCCCTTAGTCAACAGGTTCCGCTCAAAATTTAGTTTTTCTTCCATCCCACACTCTCCTCTCTCTGCTTACATTTACAGTTCCATGCAGGGCCGAATATTTCCATGTGGTTAAGCATCCGAAAATGCCCTGCCACTGTCCGGATTCACGCGGCTATATCCCCAGGCAGGGGCGTATCCCGAAATAGTCCTCCATGCGGTCCCGCAGTTCCTCAGCTGTCATGTCGTACTCAGCGGCTATGCAGGATTCACAGCATGGGTACCTGTACGCAAGTGTCTTTGACAGTCGGGCATCCCAACTGTTCAGCTGGTTCCCGCATTTGTTGCAGTATTCCTCCAGCCACTTCAATCTTGCCATTCTTTTTTCACCATCCTTTCCTCGATTTTTTGCACAAAAAAGCAGGAACAGCTCCTCTCCAGTCCCCTGGCGCCCATGGTCTCCCATGAGCCAAAGCCATTCCTGCTAATTCCAAACTATTCTAGTAATTTCAGTCCATAGCTGCTAAAAACGGCAGAGCACTCTCATAAGCGCATAAATATGCCGTCAACGCATACATACAACCTTAACAGCGTGTGCAATGCAGCCCTTGCGGCCGCTGCTCGGACACAGCCATCCGAAATACGCACAAAAATCAATCACAGGTACAGTCTAGCACAATATATAGTATTGGTCAACAGAATAATATCTATATCTTGTCTCCCTGCTTTTCATCATCCTGATTTCTGTCTGGCCGAATTTATTGGCTCCCTTCGGCCCTTTTCTTCAGGACAGTAATCTCATGTGCCTGTTCAAAGGATTCCACAAACTGTTTCATGAATGCCTCCACATCCCCTACGGAAGACGGGACGGATATGGTCTCCTTATCCCTTGCCTCATACTCCCCTGAATCCTCTCCTGGCTGGTATGTCCTCACCTCATAATCGTATCCGTTCTCACCCAGCCATTCCCTGACCCTGTCTTCCACGCTCCGGCTTCTTTCCATGATGCCTCATCTCCTCCTTTTCTCATCCATCGTAGATTTCTATTATTACAGTATAAGCTATTTCCAATGAAAAGCATAGTCCATAAAGCCTTTTCCCAGGAATATGCTTTCAGGAATTTAAGGGTATACTTTTCACACAGAATCGGATATAATAGACACAAGACACAGGAAAGGGGACAGAAACATGGAAGCTGTAGTACAGAATACAACAGACCTGGCAACTGAAAAAGACGCCATGGAGACTCTGTTTTCTTATCTCGACAAAGGAATTGATGATATGGAGGCCGGCAGGGTTCATACCGCAGATGAAGCGTTCCGGATCATACGGGAAAGAATGAAGCATGAATTATAAGGTACTTGTTACCGATGAAGCAATAGATGACATCTTCAGCCTGGTCCGTTATATCCATATGGAGCTATGCAATCCGGATGCGGCGGAGCGCCTGTACCATAACCTGGACCGGGAAGTAAGGAACCTGGGAGACTTTCCCCTGAAATTCTCCGATTCCGGAATCAGGTACCGCGGATACACCATACATAAAAAGGTTTATAAGTCATATCTCATTTTTTACATCATCAATCAGGAAAGCGAGGAGGTTTATGTCCTGCGTGTCCTGAAAGACCTGATGGACTGGCAGAAAATATTGGATAAGGCAAAGCTGTACCATTTTTCCGATTACCGGAAACAGCATTAGGCGGGGCTGATTCTTTCAAGAGATATCTGGAAAGTACAGGAGCCCCAGAGAGGAACCTGTACTTTCCATTTCAAGTTCGTTTATTTTATCCGCTTTTTCCTTAAATATATTTACATTTTATCGTTTTATCATTTATAGATTTCTTCGAATCACGCGGGTGATTATCCCCACAGCCACCCCGCGCTCTTCATCCAGCCGTGTCACCGCAAAGCTCACGTCGTCTTTCTTCCCGGGCATCCGGTAATCATAGCAGGAGTGCGCCACCGCATTGACACCGTTGGACAGGCGGATATACACCACGCCTTTATGTACGTCCGTCACCTTCCCCGCATACTTGCTCTGGATGCGGCATTTTTTCAGGTTGTCATGGCTCGTGTTCTGGGACACGCTCTTGATGTCCGCCTTGACCGCGATCTCCTCCAGGCCGTCCCTGCGCACACTCAGCACCCTCACCAGCACCTGGTCTCCCACGGAGAACCGCTCATGGGCATCCCCAATCCAGTCCCATGCAAGGTCGCGGGCCATGATGGAGCATTCCACCCCGAAGACCTCCACCCGCAGCACCTTCTCCGCAACCGCGATGACACGGGCCTGCACAATGCGCCCCTCATGGACACGGTACATCCCGGAGGCATCCGTATCCAGATAGAATATCTGGCGCTTTTTCAGCATGGCCTCCCTGCGGCTGGCCACCACGCTCCTGGCTTTGGAGTCGATGCCTTTCACAATGAAGTCAATCTCCGCCCCCAGCATGTTCCCCAGGATCTTGTTCTGCCGCAGCATCAGCTCCGCATACTCCTGCCCGGAGGGGCTGCGCCCCACGTTGATCATCATCTCCTTCAGGGGGATGACAATCCGGAACCCCTTATAGTCCACGATGGCGATGGTCTTGCCGTTGTCCGTCTGCTCTATGCCGCCCAGCTGCCCGGTCAGGCTCCGTCTGGTACGGTAGGCATTGTGGATCTCATGCCAGATCACATCCTCCCGGCTCTCTTCTGTCTCCACTTCCCCACGGGCTTCCAGCGTCAGTACGGGTGCCTCCGCCCTTTTTCCTCCAACGGCACGACGGGGTGCTGAATCCGCCGGCCTTCTTTCCGAAACAGTGCCGGGCTGGGCTTCCCTTCTTGATACAGCCGAAGTTTCCTCTGCAATTTCTACAGTTTCCTCTAAGACCTCCTCTGCAGTTCCCGCTGCGCTTTCCTCTTCCGCTTCACCGTATACTTCGTCCCATCCATCCGCATCTTCCGGGTCCTCTGAATCCAAAGTCAATGCACTGCCATTATCTGCATCCATATCCAGAAAGTCTTCCTCCATCTCCGAATCGCTTTCTTCTGCCGACAGCAGTGCCTCCTCCAGCAACCCCTCTTCCGGTACTGTCTCCGGCTGTACCTCCACCTCTGGCTGTACCCCTATCTCCGCATCGCCCTGCTCCCCTGTGGTCTCCGCTTCATTTTCTGCTTTCTCGGATACTGCTTTCTTTTTCCGGGAACTACGCTTAGGTTTTGCCGGGGCAGGTCCTTCGGCAGCTATCTCCGCAGGGACATCTCCTGGCTCTGTGGCATTTTCTGCCAGGCCGCTGGCCTCGTCTGTCACAGCCACCTCTCCCTCTTCCCCGTTTTCACAGATATCCTCTCCGTCCGCATCCTGATGCTCCCTGGATTCCTCCATCTGCCCTCCTTCAGGCATTTCCTCCCCATCTTCTGCGGATTCCACCAGGGCATCTTCCTCTTCCATAAAATCTGCCAGAGTATCTTCCCCGGAATTGCCTGTATCATCAGCCATATCCCCGGGCTCTTCTCCGTCAGATTCCATTTCAGGATCCGTCCCCTCTTCCCTGCCGTCAAACGCTTCCTCCTGTGCCCTGTCTTCCATAAAAGCATCTTCAACACCGGGGGCTTCCACAGCCAGCCCATTCACTTCCACTATTTCCTTTTTTCTGCCCATATATCTGCCTCTCTTTCTTTGAAATGATTGATTTTAGTTTTACCTGCCTTTTCTGTCATCTCCTGATGCCAGCAGCCTGGAATCAGGACGCTGCTGTTTTCCATAAGACTGCATTTTTAAGCAGCACCTTGGCTGGCCGAAGTCCATACGCTCCCTGGACCAGTCCCCTGCCGTGCCTGCTATTCCTCTTCGGTACTCCTTGCCTACAACATAATGGAATCCTTATCCGTAAGCACTACCCCAGCGGGCTGTGCCGATTCTGTTTTTGCACCTTGTGCTGTTTTGGGTTTCAGCCTGCCTGTGGCCCTGTCCGTCTTCTCTGGGGCTACACCCTCCGGAATTGTATTCTTTGTAACTGCATCCCTTGATGCCTTTTTCTCCACTGTCTGTTTTGCAGTATTCTTAGCCGGTTCTTTGGGTGCTGCTTTTGATGCTGTTCTGGGTGCCGCCTTTGCCTCCTTTCCCGAATCCTGCGGCACTGCACCCGCCCCACCCTCAGGCAGAACCTGCCCGGCCTCTGCTTTCTGTGTACCTGCTTTTTCCTCCCTGGCATTCTGTACCTTGTTCTTCTGTGGCTCTGCACCTTTCTGTACTGTTGTCTTCTGTGCTGCGGTCTTCTGCGTCCCCGTCCGGTTCTGTGTCTCCATTTTCTTTTGTGGCTCTGCTTTCTGTACCCCTGCTTTCTTCCCCTCCGCCTCCATCTCCATCCGCCGCCACTCCGGCACATGGGCAGATGCCTTGCAGGAGCGCAGCAGCGGATAGTCCGGATGCTTCGAGTAGTCCATCTTGTCCACTTTCAGCGTCTTTTTTCCCCGGATAATGACCAGCGCTTTGTCAATGGGCAGCCGCAGCACCTCGTCCGGAGTCAGCACAGGCCGCTTCCCTACGCCACTGGTCTCCCGGAACTCCGGCGTATAGTTGGAGATCCGCCACGTCCCCAGCTGCTTCGACTTGCTGGAGACCGCCACGCTGGCAAGCCCGGTCCGGGAGGAAACGAATTCTGCTGTCAGCGGATCCGTACACCCCAGGAAAAGCTGCACGTCCGCATTCCCCAGTATCTCCTGCCAGAGGTTCTGCGGGTACCGGTTCTGCAGCCCCGCAAGGTTCTGGAACACACAGGACATGGAGATGTTCCGGGAACGGATCACGCTCAGGCGGCGGGACAAATCAGGGATGGTGCCGCAGGCGGTCAGCTCCTCCCCCAGCACATGAACCGGTACCGAAAGCTTTCCGCCCTCGCAGTTCTTATCCGCATACCGCACCAGCTTGATGAACACAAAAGACAAGAACAGGGACGCCAGGAAGTCAAAGGTGCTGTCCTGGTCGCTGGTCACCAGGAAGTAGGCACACGGCTCCTGCCCCGGCAGCTCCAGGTCGATTTCATCCCGCGCCGTTATCTTCCGAATCAGCTCCGACTGGAATACCTGCAGACGGCTCCCCAGCCCAATTACCACGCCGCTTCGCACCGTGTCCGATGCCTGCTTGAACAGGCTGTAAGGGGCCTTCGCCGGGTGGGTTGCTGGCAGCACGTCAAACAGGCTGTTCAGCGCCGTCTCCGAATTCAGAGTGAGCAGCTGGTACACCTGCCCCATATTCCGGCTTTCCTCGGGATAACCCTTGTCAACATAGAGGACCAATGCCTTAAGGAGATTCATCTCAGCGCTGTCCCAAAAATGATCTCCCTTACTATCCCCTTTCGTGTTGCGGATGATAACATCCACAAAAAGCTGTGCCATCAGCTCCTGCCCCTCCACCTCCGCAAGGCAGTTCCAGGAATCCGAATTCTCTGGGTTCACCAGGTTGAACACCTTCACCACATACCCCCTGTCCCGCAGGTACTCGCTGGACTTCTCATACAGCTCGCTTTTCGGGTCACAGATGATAAGCGACTCCCCCCTGGAAACTCCCTGCAGGATGCGGTTCATACAGAAAGACCGTGTCTTCATGCTGCCGCTGGCGCCGTACACCGCCAGGTTGCTGTTGAGCCTGGTCTCCTCCGGCACACAGACATATTTCCTGTCCAGCATCCCCAGCACGATCCCCCGGTGGCGGCGCAGGTCCCCCACCAGGTCAAGCACGCCCTCCATCTCCCTGCGCCCCATCCACCCGGAAGTGCCGTAAGTCCCCCTGGCGGAATAGGTAAAGTTCCTGTCCTCGTCATACTCACCGGCATCGCTGTAGCCAATCCTCATGATGAACAGGAGCAGAACCGCAAGGAGCCCGATGCAGATAAATATCCCGTAAATGCCATAGGGAGGGCGCAGCGCCGCCTGGAAACAGGCAGCAATCTCCGTGGAAGCCATCAGAGGGGCGGTGCCGTCCCCCGGGCTCCCTCCGCCCTCTTTCCACAGGGCATAGTTACCGATGAACTGGGCCAGGTAGCCGCCCACATACAGGATCGCTGTCACCGCTATAGGCGCAACCACCAGACCCTTCACTAATTTCCTCTTGTCTATGGGAAAAACCTCCTTTCAAATTTTTCAAAACTGATGGCGGATAGCTCCACCTGCCCACTACAGAAGCATGCTAATGCCTCTTTCTGAAAATCAAAGCATATGATGGTTCCCCGCCTATCCTGTAACTGCAGCGCCGTACAGAACCGGTTAATACGGGGGATGTCCAGGAAATACCCGAACAGTACCGGATTCCCGTTTTCGTCCATGGCATCATTCTCTACAACGAACCCCTCATCCTTCTCACACAGCCCCTGCATCAAAATTCTGTCAAGTTCCGCCTTACGCCCGGTATCACACAGCAGCCTCAGTAGCACATCTCCCCGGTGGTCATTTGTCAGGTAATAAAAATGCCCATAATTCCCATCCAGCAGGAAAAAGCATCGTGTCTGGCTGTCCCCGTCCGTAAGGATACTGTAGAAAGGCTCCAGCCCGTCCCCGAACAAAAGCCCTGAAACTTCCATGCCCCCATACCTGCCCGGAAAGCGCTGGCAGCACAAAACCATTTTCAAAAAAGTCTGCGCCCTCTGCTCTGCCCGGTAGTCCCATTTCGCACCGCAGGGCCCGCCATTGTACACCAGGAAGACCCCGGACGGGGCAAGCAGCACCCCCGTCATCCGGGAGCTGCGTATCTTGACCGTATCTATGCCCATCTCCTTCACCTCCCGGGAACTGTAGAACGCCGCACCCTCAGGGCAGGGAGCCCGGGCCTCCCCTTCCGCAAACACATGGGGCTTTTCATCCCGGAACACTGCCACCCCCGCATTCCCCATCGCCACATAGGAGCCCGCAATCCGGTGCAGCCGCAGCCTCCTCTGCACCTCGCTTTTGAGCATGTTCGTGTCCCCCTTCCCGGTCAGGTGGAAATCGAACCTCCCGGGTTCTTCCTCCAGCAGGAGCCTTTTCGCCCTCCTCCCCAGACGATAGCCACGGAGCCCGTCCTGGTAATAGGTCCGCAGGAGCTTTTCCTTCTTCAGCATCCATATGACCGTGCTTTTGTAACTCACGCTCCCGGGAAGACGCCCTATCAGACCAGCCGGGAACTCGCCGCACACAGCGGTCAATGCCAGCAGATGATAGGCCAAAGTCCCCTGCCCGGGAAGCACTTTCCTGTCCGCCAGACGCACCACCTCCTCCACGCTTTTTACCGTGGCGGCTAAAGACTTGGGTAAACTCAGCCGCCATGCCTTTCCGGCAACGCCCTGTTTCCGGCATTCCCGCCATTTCAGGGCACCTGATGCAAAAAAGCCACAAAACCGTCAGAAATCTGATATGGATTTTACCTGTTTCTCCCTGTCCGCAAGCCATCCGGCAAAGCGGTTCTTCTCCATGATATAGACGTTGGTGCCGTCCTTGTCCCCCAGTTCCGTGGTGTTGTACGCATCACACAGCAGGCCGCTGTCGTCCGCCATCACATAAAGCGCAATCACATCCAGGATCTGCTTCTGCTGCTGGTTGTCGTAGTCCCTGATGCGCCAGTCCGGCAGCTCATGGTCATACACATGGGACACGCACACCACGCACTCCCGGAACCTGGGCAGGGGGTTCTCCTCCCCGTACTGCCCCAGCGCCGCGTGGAGCGGGTCAAGCAGGAATATCCCACTCTGGCGCATCTTCTTTTTGGGGAGCAGCCTGGGCAGCGCCACCCGGAAGATTCCCTCCTCATATGCCACTTCAATGCCGTGGGCTTCCGCTGCCTTCACAAGGTACTCCGCCCGGGGCACGCCTGTGGACGCATACAAAAGGTTCCGCAACTGGCAGGCAATCCCCTCCGCACGCAGCGCCGCCTCCGTTGACATGGTCTCGTAGTTTTCCGGATACCGCTGTATGTCCACGGAATCCATGGCACAGATGCTGCTGTTCAGGCGCCGCATGTTGTTCTGGATATCCGCAATCCTGCGTGAAATGATTTTTCTGTCCAAAATATATCCCTCCAGTCTTTCCTGATAAAATATGGTTCCGGCTATAGGCGCCGTCTGCTTCTGTCCCTTATACCCTTCGGTAAAATCCTCACGTTTTTCTCAGCATCTTTATTCTTCCGGCTAAGCTCCTGCATCATCATAATTTCTTCCGCACCTTCGGTAAATTTCGTACAGCCCTATGCGGCACTCCCTACTACAGCATATATAGTCCACTGCCCTTATCCCACGGTAAAATGAAACCTGCTAAAACCACTTCATGCCCCGGTAAAGAACTGCTGTCTGTCCCTGTAGTCCATACATCCAGATAACATACTTCTGCCTATTCCTATATCCATCCCTTCGGTAAATTTCTGTCATCTCTTCTTGTAATAACTCACATCCCCCGCCGGATCCACGGTACAGAACCCGGTTATCCCAGGGAAATCCAACATGGGAATCTGCCCCGGCACATCCACCAGCACGATACGGTGGCTCCCATCCTCCCGGCACCGCCCCATGGCATGGGACACAAGGGCCTCCTGCCCCTCCGCCACATGGACAATCTCATACATCTCCCCATTGGAAAAGAACACAATCTTTACCGGAAAGTCCCCGGACGAATGGTACTCCACCCTGTCCATGAAATCCAGCAGAACCCACACCGCCCGCACCATACCGCTGTCAGACGCCCAGGGACACTCCCCATAAGGATAAAATCCCCCGTCCTCCCCCTCAGCAATACGCCCCTGCCTTTTCAGATGGGCAAGCAGGTTGTTTACCGTCCCCTCCTTTCCGGGATGGAAAGCGCTAAGCTGCCCCTCCCGGATTCCCGGATATAAGGAAACCTCCTGAAGCAGCGCCGCAGCCTCCTTCCCATAAATCTCTGCCCTGGTTCTCAATGGCATCACCTCCCCCTCCAGACCCCAACATCTTCATTATTTCAGATTTCCATATGTTCTGCCCATGTACCTTCGCTTCCTGAATTTGCCAGCGACAGCACCCTGTAACTGAATGAACGCTTCCCCACCACTGAAACAAAACAAGTCTCCTCTCACCCCATCAGAAGTGATTTCCGCTAGAACAACTTTGGGCGCTTAATAACGAAATCCTGCGCACACCGGCAACATTCTGGTTCCGGTTTTTCCAGGTCAGGAAGCTTCATTCCATCCCTGCCGCATCCTTTCCACCAGCTCTTTCAGTTCTCTCCTGTCCGTGGTAATCAGTTCTTTCTCCAGCGGGCTTGCCTTGAACTCCACCATGATATTATTGCTATTGGTGCTGATCAGCCCGTTCCCACGCTCAAAATGGGTAATCTCCATGACCTCCGCATCCGACAGATGTAAGGCGTCCTGTACCCGCACCGCCTCCTCGTCCTCCAGGTTCAGGATAATCTTCGTCTTCGAGTTGTTGACGATACCCTTTCCGAACCGCCCGCCGTCCAGGTTAAAGAAATCATTCAAGTCCTGGCTGGCGCAGACCGCAGAGCCGCCGTACCCCCGGATGGTCTTGAAAATCTCCAGCACGAAATCCCCTGCAAGCCGTGTACCCGTTGCGCCTGCACCGGAAAGCAGCTGCCAGCATTCATCTATGAAGATAGTCTTCTCCTCGGTACGGTCCTCCTTCGCCCTGTCCCAGACGAAATCCAAAGCCACAAACATCCCCACCGTCAGCAGGTCACCCGTCAGGGACGAGATATCCAGCACCGTATATTTATTCTGCAGGGAAACATTCGTCTGCTGGTTAAAGGTACTGGCAGAGCCGTTCACCAGACGGTTCAGTATGTTGGCAAGCCGCTGGGTATCCGGCGAATCCTTCAGCACCCGGTACAGATCCCCCAGCACCGGCATCTCGCGGTACCTTTCCGGGCAATCCGGGTCTGCCAGGGACTCATTGTCATGGGTGATGCCCTTTGCATTGTAGGTATGTATCATGGCCTCGTCCAGGAGCTGCCGCTCCTCATGGGTCATGTCCGGAATCAGCAGGCTGAAAAAGATATGGAGCCGCTGGATCTTCTCCGCCAGCTCGGAAAGGGTGATGTCCGGCCCGTCCAGGAGCGCGCTCACGGAACGGTCTACCTGCCTTATCTCCATCACATTGATGCAGTGGGGGCTGGCCGGGGAAACCTGGATGAACTCCCCTCCCACATTGGCGCAGGCCCGGTGGAACTCATGCCCCTTCAGCGGCGCAATGATGAAGATGGGAATCCCCTTGCGCCGCATCCGCAGGGCCATCAGCTGCATGGTAAAGGTCTTCCCCGCCCCGCTGGTGCCCAGGATCGCCATGTTGGCATTCTTATAAACTGCGGAATTGAAGATGTCCACAATGATCAGGGAGCTGTTATATTTATTCACTCCCAGCAGGATGCCGTTGTCATCGCACATCTCATAACTGGTAAAGGGATAACAGCCCGCAGCGCCCCCAGTCAGAAGGTTCCGCTTCGTGCGCCCATACAGCTTCTTTTCCATAGAGACAAGCGGCAGCGTGGAAAGGAACGCCTGCTCCTCCCGGAAATGGCAGGAACTGGCCCGCATGTCCTGGGACAGCAGAAGCTTCTTCATCTCATTTACTTTCCACTCCAGGTCATCCACCGTGGATGCAGTGACCGTAATCAGTAAGTTCATGTAATAGAAATCCTCGTTATTGGCAAGCCCCTCCTTCAGGAAGTAGCCGCTGCGGATGGCGCTGTCGATATCGTCAAAGTCCGTGTTGGTGTCGCTGGCATCCTTTATCTTAGAGCGGTTGATACGCAGCTGCTGGCCCACCTTCTGGATGATCAGCTCTTTGGGCTGCCTGCTGAGGAACATGTCCAGGTCAATCCCGTCCCCGGCATTCACCATCAGGCTCAGCCACCCTGCAGGCACCTGGCTCCTGTATCCGTCCGATGGCACCATCAGGTAAGCGTAATATAGCCCGTCAATGCAGATATAGTGGCTATGGGTAAAATCAATGGACTTCGGGGCGAAAAATTCCGCAGCCGGTATGCTGCCCTCATAAAAAGAACTACCCTCTGCATTCCCCTGTTTGGAATTATCGCTTATATCCCTCTGGTTAAAACCATCCCTCATGCCTCTCATGCTGAAACCCTCTCCTGTATCTCCCTGGCCAAACTCATTCCCCATGTCTTTCCGGCTCCAACTGTCCCCTGCAAAATTCCGGTACCCCGCCGCCACTTCCTGCACTTTCCGGGAGAGCGGCTTCTCTGCGCTTTCATTCCTGCAGAGCAGGTTATAGAGCACATCCACCGTAAACTCATCCTCATTATCCGGAATGATTACCTCATTCCCGCACTGGCGGAGATAGTTGGATGCCGTGCGGACTGCCCCCTGCAGTTGGGAAACGGCTTCCGCCTCCTCTTCGCCGCGTCTGGCATCCCACGGCTCATATTCAAAAATCAGGAAGAACCTGCGCGTCACGGCTTCCCTGGAGCTGATCTGCTGCACGAACTGCAGATAGTCCTCCTGCATGAGCCGGCACTGCCCGTTGGTCTCCTGCGCCATCTCCCTCCGCACCGTATTGATGTGGCGGCCGATATCCGCCCTCCTGGTCAGCACCTTGAACTGGAGCTTCACCGGGCTTATCTTCAAATAGGACACAAAGGAGTAGATGATGCCCCTCTGCTCCCGGGCGCTCCGGAGCAGGAAGTTGATGGGCACCACCTCCACCACCTTCACATAGCGGTGGTCTTTGGTGTATATCATGCCATTCTCCACTTTGGAAATAGGGAGATATTCCGCTAAAGGGTTCCGGAAAGCCTGGGGCTGATGCTTTGCTTTTGCAGAACCCCGGCGCTTCGCCCTATCCTGGTTTTGGTTTCCGGCGTTCTTTTTCTGCATTTTGCCAGCGTCTTTCGTATAGCGGTTATGCCCTTCGTTATGGCACATTTCTACGCCAGCCTGTCTGCCAGGCTTTCCTTGTCGGCCAACTTCTGCCTGTCTATTGGTTTTCCCATATCTTTCAGCATTTACCTGTATATTGGCTTTCCCATACCTGTCAGCTTTTACCTGTCCACGGTTTTTCCCCTGTCTGTCAGTATTCCCCTGCCCGGCGCTTTTCTGTACATCTCTTTCCTGCCTGCGTCTATCCTGCCTCTTATCCCCCAGGTTTTCGGTGCCGCCATTTTGCGTCCTGTCAAGTTTCCCGTCCCATTCCTCATGGTTTCTCCGGCCCTGGCTGGGGCGCAGCTTCTGGCGGATCTCATACCCTTTTATCTGGTCAAATTCTTCCGGGAAATCCTCTTCCCCGGTACGCCTCCATCCGGATATCCCGCCTATGTTGCCTTTACTGTTTTTTCCGCTTATGTTTTTTCTGTCTATGCTGTCTTTACTATTATTTCTACCGGACGTGTGCCCCCTGGCAATAACCTGTCTTCTTTCCGGATGGGCTTCCCCGCACATCTCCTGATGATCTCCTGCCCGACCGGTTCCCTGCCTATTTCTCTGTGGGCTGTCTCTTCCATCTTTCTGCCGGCTTTTTCTCCCATCTATCTGGCAGTCTCCATCCTGGCTCCCTGCCCCCTGCGGCTTCGTCCTCCGGGATTTTCCTTTCTGTCCCTGCGCCTCTTCCTTATCCCCGCCCACTACCCGGCGGTTCCGCAGGTATTTCAGGAAGATTGCCAGGAATGACGTCAGGCTCTCCCCCGAAATCCCGATCAGGGCAAACAGCCCCAGGGGAAGCGAGGTAAGGCACAGCACGATGACCCGCACCGTCAGCCCTGCCGGGAGGAAAAGGAAAATAGGGATCCCGGTCCCCCCTGCGAGGATGCCCGCCTCTATCACGTTCCGCGCCTTGAACATCCCACCGAAGAAAGTCCCCGTATCCACGAAGTTCGGCGGGATGACATAAATATCACGGTCATTCTGGTTATCCATCTGTTACCTCTCTCTCTTTTCTGCGGCCATCAGGCAGAATATGCCCGCCTGTCACAATATCTGCATGGCTCCACCTCCCTCCGCAGACTTTCTTTGCCCAGATGATTCGGGCATATCTGCTTATATCAACTGCCGGGAACATCAGCCAGCGTAAAGAAGTGTCTACAAATAACTGCTGCAAGTCTAATGCAATATTCATTGTATTTCCCAGCTTTTGTCTAAACAAATTGCAACAGTTATTTTCCGACAGTTCCTAAATGCACATCGAACGGACGCTTCTGGAGCCGGATGCAAAGAAGCGGCATATGATAAAAGCCTTACTTCCATCGTCAAGGATGGATGCACCCACGGACATAGGCACATGGGCCATCGCTTCCCAAAACATGGTTCTGGAAACCTTTTCTACAGCCGCCTCACCCGATAATCCAGAACGGGCCGCCCGCCCCTGCACGCCTGCTGGCCTCCTTCAATATAATCTCCAGATCCCAGAGCTGCCCGCTGCGCCTGTAGCTGGCCGGATCCGCCACCATGACCTTCCCATCCTCCACCCCGCGCAGCACGATGAAATGCCCGCCCGTCGTGAAATGCCCCGCCGACATGATGGCCACCACCAGCTTCCCTTCCGCCAGGGCATCCAGTATCCTCTGGGGTTCCGATGCGGTACAGCCGGACACCTGCAGCCCCCAGTTCGTGGCGGCGCCTGGTATCAGCGCATGGTAGGAGCCGCTGCCCCTGCACCAGTAGCCGTTCTCATAAGACCACTGCGCCATCTCCGTAGGATCCATGTATTCCTCCGTCAGCGAGGACACTACCATGGCCATGCATGTAGGCCCGCAGCCGTACCCGCCGATATTGTCAGTGCCGTAGGGCTGCGGCGCATAGCGTTCATCCAGCTGGTTGAAATAGACGACCTCCGCTGCCCCGTCCACAAAGCACACATCCCCCAGGGAGGGGATGGAATTCCCGTCCCACTCTGCAAGGTTCTGGAGCAGCCCGTCCCCCAGGAACAGGCTCATGTTCCCCGCATAGTCCTCCGCCAGCGCCTCCTGCTCTTCCGTCAGATGGAACACCTGGTCTGCGAAATAGCTTTCCCCATTGTAGGAGACGGTATAGACCATCCATCTCTCCGGTATCCGTTCCTCCTCCCCGGTCTCCGGGTCCCTCTCCGTCCTTTCCCGCATCTCCTCCCTCCGCTGGAAAGAATATAGGTGTCCCTTCCCTCCCCGCAGCACCCTCTCCATATCCGCTATGGAGACGTTCTCATAATCATCGTTCCGGAAAGCACAGTACTGGGACACGAACAGGTTGGCATTGTACACCGGGCCTGCCGCATAAGGGTTCACCACCTCCATGCAGTCCGCGCCGGAGGATGCAAAGTCGGCCTCCATCTCCGCCTGGGTCTCCTCCAGGGCTTCGCTCAAGATGCTGTTTATGGTAAAAGTAATGTTGTTGGCATTCTCCGTGATGGCGGTGCTGCTGTTCAGTATGGGCGTCTCCGGGTCTGATGGGCTCACCCAGGACATGAAGCCGTCAAACAAAAGCCCCGGGAGCATTGCCAGGAACACCACGGGCAGGAGCAGGAGCGCCGCCATGGCGGCAATGGCCTTCCCGATCTTCTTCCTCCCCTCCCACAGCGCCCCAGCAGCCGCGCCATATGGGCCTCCCACAGCCGCACCCTTTGCCGCACCGGACACCGCTTTCCCCGTCTTCACGGCCCCCCTGGCAAACTGGGCCGCCATGGAGCCCCTCTGCAGGAATTCCTCCATCCCGTTCCTCTCTTCTCCCATCTATATCCTGTCCTTTCTTTTCGGTACCGGGGGCAGCTTCTTCACGATGGACTCATTGTAGGCAATGGAGCCGTCCGCGGCCATGTAGGGCGATCTCTCCACGGCGTCAACGGCGTACTGCCTGTACCATGCGGCGCCGTCTGCGGTATGCACCGTGTCATATGCCCCTTCCGGCGCGGCGTACTGGGCCGCATTGTACATCCCAAAGGCGATCCCGTCCGGGTGGCCTGCAGAGGTCTCCGTCCCGGTGATCCGTCCCCCGCCGATCTCCACGTCTGTAAAAACAGGCACATTGGCCGCCCCGGCCCCCAGCGCCGTGTAGCCCATGTAGGACTGCAGGGCTTCCGCCGCCTGCGTCCCCTCCATGGTGCCGTCCACGGCAATGCTGCCTGTTGCGACCCTGCCGATGATGTCATTGGCAAAGCGCCCGCCCCTGCCGACGGAAGACCTGTAGATCTGGCCGCCCACCATGCCGGAGACCCCACCGGGCATGCCGCCTTTTCCTCTCCCTGAAGCAGCGCCCCCGGCATTTCCGGCACTGGCCGATGCGGCGGTGACGGCTGCGGCAGCGCCGTTCTTCACCTGCCTGCTGGCCACGCCCGCAAGGCCGCCCGCCAGGAATGCGCCTGTATTCCCCGGACTGCCCGGGCTTCCCGTGCCACCATTCCTGCCGGGGCTTCCCGCCCTGCCGCCGGAGCCGCCCCCGCCAAAGCCGAAGCGTCCGCCCACAGCATTCCGGGCCGACCCTAAGCCCCTTGCCGCCACCATCAGTTCCGCAATCATGTTGCCGCCGGTATGCCCCACGTTTATCCCCAGGCCCGACATAAAGGAGTCCACCTTCTGGGACACTTTCAGGAACGCGATGGCGCACAGGAACCAGATCAGCACGTTCCCGGTAACGGATTCCCTGCCGGACGCCTCCACCTTCGCCTGCACATCCGCCTCCGATATGGCAAAGCTGGGCTGGCAGACAGCAAAAGACAGCGCCACTGTAAGGAACGCTGCCGCTAACAGTCTCTTCAATTTTTTCATGTAATCTGTTGTCCTCCTGATATGTAAGTATAGTTTTCAGTTCTCCTGCAGCTTCCGGAAGCTTTCCCTAACCCGGATAAACCGGAGCCAGAATGCGCAAGGTTTCGTTATTAAGCGCCTAAGCTACAATCGCCCAATGACATGCATGGAACCTCCACCTGCTTCCTGAAAGCTGTCTATTGAATAACACCACTCCATTGATGCCCTTTCCAGATGCTGGTATCCCACAGACACCGGCAGTCCAGAACTGCCCTCTTTTATAAGGAAAGCGGGTTCGCAAGGAACATCCCCACCATGGAAGTGAACAGCCGCAGGCACCAGGCATTCATCACAAGCAGGAAGATCTGTCCCCCAAGCATCCGGCACCAGGACTTGAAGATGTTCCCGGTGGACTGGGACGCCCCCATGGAGAACACCACAGGCGCCGTGTAGACCAGCACCCCCAGCAGCACATACCGCTCTGCCGCCTCAAAGAGGAGCTTCAGGTAGTTCCATGCCAATATCAGTACCAGAATCAGCACGATCAGTGCCACACCCCCATTTGCCACCACGCCGATGATGGTTGCCGCCACCGAGCTGAAGCTGGCAAAGCTGATGGGCGGCAGCTCCGAGTCCAGGATCCAGTTGTAGGGCGTGCCGCCAATCTTCAAGACCGTATTGACGATATCATCCGAAAAGTAAGCCAGTACAATGAACAGCACGGAGCGGATGCTCAGCTTCACCGGATCCTCCGCCTCGATGCCCGCCCCCAGGCCAAAGTTCTTGAACAGCTGCCATATCCAGTTCAGCAGGATGATGCCGATGGCCAGGGCCACGAATATCTGGTACATGGTGCCTGCGGCGGGGAAATAGCGCAGGAACACCGCCATGTCACAGCCCAAAGCGCCCAGCACCGATGTTGTCACCAAATCAAGCCCGTTCATCACCTGTTCTGCGATCCATTCCACGATCCCGTCTAAAATGCCCATCTGAAATCACTCCTTTCTACAGCAAGCGTGGCCTGCGTCCCATATGCCCAACACATCAGCCGCCCCACTTGCCGCCCGAAAAGAACGGGGTGACATAGGCCATGATGAAACCCAGACCGTTCAGGACTGCCCATGTGATGCAGATGCGCTTCAGCCACGCCCGGCTCTCGTCCACGGTACGCCCGGAGCGGGAGAAGTTCATCATCAGGAGCGCCACCGAGGCTGTGACGATGGCGGCTACCGTGGAAATGAGAAGAATCTGGCTGTACACATCCTTCATGATCTCATTGGCCTTTGTCCATACGTTTACCCCTCCTGCGTCCTCTCCGTCCGCCCCGGCAAATACGGGCAGTGTGGATGCAAGGAATGCCATGGAGCCCAGGTATATGCCGTAGAGGGCATGGGCTATGGGCAGTTTTCTGTACCAGGGTGCTTTCTTTTTCTCTGTCTGTGTGTGCTGCTGGTGAGTCGTTTTCTTCAACTTCTGATCCTCCTTCATGGTTTTGGTCTCCAAAACAGAAATAGCTGCCTCCGGTGTGGAGTGCAGCCAGCTCGCAGTTATATATGGCAGGACAGAGTCCTGTAACGCAGCATCAGAAAAGTACCGTCTCAGGTTTCCGTTCCCGCCCTATGATGCAAAAATGCACCTCTCTGCGGGGTGCATTCTTAGTCTCTTCTGTTTTGGGTACAGATTTCAGCATATTCATTTTAACATATAGGGATTTGCGGGGAAAGAGCAAAAGTGTGCCAATTTAGTGCCTATTTTGTGCCAGCGTATATAAAATATTCTCTAAAAATTCCTTTTAATACTAATTCTTACAATTGTCTCTCTATCACATTTATTTTGTACGTTTTCAACTATAGAATTAGCCATTTCCGCAATATCTTCTTGCATATACAATTCATGTACCATCAAATCTTCTATCATTTCAAAAGCTTTTAAATTAATATAATGTTTACCGCACCTCTTTCCAACAACAATCTCATCTTCCCTAATCTCAACATAAAAGCCATTCGCTATAAGATGCTCATAATATGATGCAAGGTTAACTACTGAGAATATCATACTTTTATTAAAAAGGACATTTATAATAATATCATCATCAAGATTCCACCATACAATTGGTTTTCTATATGGCTTGTATACCTTCCCAATCTGTGACATTCTTATACAATTATATAAAGAATTCTTCATTAAATTATTTGCCATATTATCTATTTTAGCTCCCAATAAGTCATCTATATCTTTTGATGCCTCGTATTCTTCTTCTGTTATCGTCATTACCATAGTATCCTTATTTTCGTTATATACAATTCCTTTTTCATTATTACATGCCATCATAATTAAAAAATCTTGGGTATCCATTTTTCTTTTATCTTTTATAATATTCCCAAAATTACTCATCAATAATGTATTTTGTTTTTCTATTTGTGTTTTCACTTTTTCCTTTGTACTTTTTCCGTATATTTCTTCTCCATCTTCCGCCTCAATATCTAGCTTTACTCTTGATGACATATATATACTTGATACAAATTTACTTTCCTCACTTTTATATACACTTTTAATCTCTCCTATTCCAACCACTTTTCCCGTTAATGAACATAATGAAAAATCTCCTATTCGTAACATATTTGTAATAGAATGATATAGCACCAAATAACCATTAATTGTAGGATTTGCCTTAATAAATTCAATTTCTCCTATCCCACCTATTCCTGATACAAACAATCCATTATCAGAATGCTCATAGTGCTTTTCCAATTCCTCAATACTATCCCTATAAAACATATAAGCAAGAGCATCCCCAAGGCTTTTTCCTGTATTAATTAATTCTTTAATTTCAAACTTCTGTTTTTTCCAATTCTTCATTTTTTCAGAAAAAGCGCCTGTTTCCAGGGATTTTTTTATTTTTATATAATCTTTCTCTTTTTTCGAAATGTCATTATATATTGACATAGCTTTATATAAGCATTCTGCAAGTGTTACTTGAAAATCGGAAATTGTATCAATACTTATACTTATACCTTTCTTAAATTCTAACATAACCAACGCTACTTCTCGTAGTTCTTTCTCTATTTCTTCCACTTTTTCATTAAACATACTTTAATCTTCCTCCTTATTTGTGCATCACGATTTGTAATAACTTACTACTAAAATGCCACATAAACAACAACTATCGTCCAAAACATGTAATAATAATGTCTCTAATTTTGAGCAGTATTTATATTACCTATAAATTCATTGATTCATCAAATTTATAAAATTGATTCCTTTTTCATCTAAATATTTAAGTATATCTTTTTTCAAAAATACCGGTATTTTTACCTTAGTCACAAACCTACTATTACTAATTGTAGACGGAACATCGCATACTGTTGGAATGATTATGTTATGTCCTGCATGGGAACTAATTCTGCTCCAAGAATCAAGCGGTTTTTTTGTTTTGTTACCACATATAAAAAATGCTCCTTTCTGATTGTATAGCCTTTTATTATGCTCTTTTATCTGCTCATATTCATTTTTATCTGGCATCACCATGAAACCATGATCCAGCCATGAAACTATATATGTACATAATTGAATATTATCTTCATAATTATCTCTGATATCTTTATATTTATTGAAAAGATAACGGGAAAAGTCGTCAACTGTGATTTCCTCTTTTTGTATTGCTAACTCTGATATAATAATTGTGTCATGCCATTTTGCTTTTCTGGGAGAATATGGACAAATATATACGCATCCATCTTTATCAAAATGCTCATTACATAAAAATAATGCTATGTTTATGTCTGTAGTAAAATCCAGAAACCTTGTCTTCTTACCATAATGTTGACACTTTGCAACAAAATCAAATATATTGTGGCAATCATCCTCGTTTCCCATTAACTGCTCCCATTCCTTTAAATTTGGTTCTCTTTTAATTCCTGGTTCCAGTTCCCACGAATAATCAGCCTGTCCCCTATAGAATAATATGTTTTCTCTATCACTTTTTAGGCCATGGAAATACTGGTTTATCTTCTGTTCTATCTCATACAAATCATTTACTTTTGTTATGTTTGTTTCACTCATCATATCTTCTTGACTCCTTTCCTTGCATTACGTTCCGCTTTACTATAAATTCCTTATCTCTTCTTATATCCTCATATTTGATTGAATATAAAAACCTGCAAAATACACAGCAAAAAACACCCAAAACTAATATCAAATATAAGAGTTTTCCCAAATCTGATTGTCTGGTATTCTTATTCTATAAGTTTCTGAGTGTTTATCTGTTGTTTTTCTATTGTATTTTTCTTTATGTTAATCTATTAATGGAACCATATTATAAATTACTCGATTCCAAACCGCATAATCGCAGTGTCTACCGGTAGATTATATAGCCACATCTCCGCTTTTGAACACACTATTTGTACTTGATGATAACATGGCTATAATCTACTGTCAATGTTTCTCACTTGTTTTTATAATTTATGTAGCAGTCTCTTTAGATTTGATTATTACACTCTTCAGAATTAGCCCTCAGCATTTTACGTTTTTCACACCATCATATTTTTTCAACCTCAAACGCAATCATACAAATAATAGCTTCAAACACAATAAATATATAAAGAAATGCCTTCAGACAATTTATCCTGTCCCTTTCATGCCAGTCCACTTCCTGCAGAGAGAAATCATACTTATTAAAATTAGGATTCATGAACCATGCCGGATATTCTCTTACATAGACATAGGCTTTTCCCGTTTTATTTTTCCGCAGTTCTGCATAATCCTTTTTCTTAATCACCATGGGGTACACATCTCCTCCATAGTAAATATGCATGATATAATATGGCCGCAGGCCGTGCCTGTTCCTAATCTGATCCAGCGAAAAACCAACTTCTTTCCATCCCCGGTTGACACTCTTTCTGAATAGAATGGCCTCTATCTCTACTATGATTAAGTTTGATGCCAGATTTATCAATGTCCATATAATAATACTTTTCATCACGTTCCCCTTTCTATACTAATCCATTTCTAATCAATTCCGATTTATCTTTTTAATCCCCCAATATGCAGTTCCCGAAAGCCGCTGCCAAATACAGCAGTCAATATTCCGTCTACTCTTTCTCCTGTTTCCCCGGAACAAACTGCTCCAAAACCTCCATGCTGTCCTTAGAGGTATATCCCCACAAAATGGAGCTGAGTGCTCCGATACATTCCTGTCTTTTTCTATAATAAGTGCGCATGCTGATATCCCTGATATGTGGGCGCAGTTTCTCAATAATCTCCTCCATATTCCTCAACTGCTGTGGCGAGAGATAGGAATAATACAGCAGCCAGTAATAGCTCTCTCCATTCTTATGCTTATTCCGCAGCAGGTCAATGGCGCTGTCCAGAAGCTTCAGCATCCTGTGGCTGCGCTCAATACACTGGGCATGGTGCTCAATGTCACTCCCTGCGATGTCAGCCCCTGCCAGATAGACCGAATCCAGGAAGTCCTCAATAGTATTCCCATATTCAATCTCAAACTTGTTGCGCACCTGCTGTACGGAAAGCTCCAGGCTCCACACCACATCCCGGTATTTTTTTAACAGCTTCCATGTGTCATGATACAAAGGTTCCTCGACAATAACCAGTTCGTCTCTTTTTCCCATTCCAAATCTCCCCTTTACTTTATTATGATGGATTATGTCCTTGCAAAAATAATTTACTGTCACCAGCTCTATCCGATGGATTTTTATTCCAATCAACTTGTGGACATTATGTCCACAAGTGACAGAAAACAAGTTTATCCATATCAACCTTTACGCACATAAAATGGAAGCAGCCATTTTGTTGCCGCTCCCATTCTTTATCTTCCAAATATTCTCCAGTATTTTCTCGCTGCCAACTTGTGGACATTATGTCCACAAGTGACCGCCCCACTTACATCTGATTCTTCCCTCTCTCCGTCTCTGCATTCTGCCATCCTCCACTGCGCATGTCATAATTGACTTCCTGCTGGTAATAGTGGTTCATTGTCATAGGCGCATTGTAAAGGGCTGTAATCATGTAAGCCTTGATGTTCGTTATCCTGGTTGAAGTGTTGCGCATACATTCAATCACATAGCGCAGATGTTCTTCCCCCAGCTTCAGGAACCGTTCCTTTACCAGCGCATGGGGATATTCCTCCCCGCCCACCCGGACAGAACGGTGCCTTACGCATACAACTTCACAGATTACCGCATACAGTTCCTCATACAGGCTCCTTTCATCTGGCCTGTCGAACTTCATGTGGTGCTCATACTCTATGTTCTGCCGGATCAGAGCCATGCAGGCATCCACATCCTCCATCCCATCAGCCGCACCTGCTCTGCTGTCACGGATAGAGGGAATGATAGATTTATTATAATCTATGTATGTATTCTCTGAAGTAATCTCTGTATATGTCCCTCCGTTTTGGGAGGGTACTCCCTCCGTTTTTGGGCATAGGCTCTGGAAATTCCCGGCACCACCTCCCCACAAATTTGTAGGGGCCTGTATCCCGTTTTGTACACCCCTCCCTCCCAATTTTTCCATAGGGGTATCCGAATTTGTAGGGAGGCTCCCTCCCGTTTTTTCCATACCTCTATCCGCTTCTGTAGGGAGGCTCCCTCCCGTTTTTTCCACACCTGTATCCGAATCTGTAGGGAGACTCCCTCCCTGTTTTTCCACACCTGTATCCAAATTTGTAAGGAGGCTCCCTCCCTGTTTTTCCATACCTGTATCTGGATTTGTAGGGAGGCTCCCTCCCTGTTTTTCCATGCCTGTATCCGAATTTGTGGAGAGACTCCTTCCCAATTTTTCCATACCTCTATCCGGTGCTGTAGGGAGATTCCCTTCCAGTCCTTCCATACCTGCATCCGGTTCTGCAGACAGCCATCCCCCGGCTCTTACCACAGCGGCACCCGGCTCTGCAGGGAGTCCCCCTCCCATTGCATCACCAGTACCCGCCAGAAATGCCTTTTCTTCCCAGACACTGCCCGGCTCTGCCTCCGGATAAGTCAGCAGGTACAGCTGCTCCGGCACCAGCTTCAGGTACATCACATTGTTTGATACAAGCCCTTCCCCATGGTTGACCGTCCTGAACTCCCGCCTCACCACGCAGAGCTCCTCCAGCCTGTCAATCGCCATCTTCACGGTCTTCTTCGATTCCCCGAAAAGTTCGGCATAATACTGGTAGCTCTGCCGCAGGATGTCCCCGGAGAATTTCTTTTTCCAGCCCTCTATCTGCCCCGTTGACTGGTTGCGCATTTCAACAGGGCGGTACCAGTATACGATATCCGCCAGGATGGCGATGGCCAGAAGATAGGGCTTACGGTTCTCCCGCAGAATCGTCTTATACCAGATTGTCGGTATGATGTTCCCCGTTATGTTCAGGGAGCCCATCGCATCCACGATCTGGTTCCCGCTAGTCAGATACCCCATCAGCCTCCTGCCTTTCCTTCCAGCCCTCCAACAGCTCCAAGATGATCCTCTCAATCTCCTCGTTGCTGTAATCATCACTGAAATATTTTCTCACCGCATCCTTTCTGATGGTTATCTTCCGTGACTTTTCTTTCTTCTCTGTCAGGACATCCTCTGCCAGTGCAGGTGTAAGCTCCCCCTTTCTGCCATGCTCTTTCAGCTTTGCGGACTGGGAAGTGCTGATGCCGGTTCCCCGCCTTTCCAGAATCTCCTGTACCCACCCCTGCTCTTCTTTGGAAAGAAAAGAGAGGTTCAGTCCCTGTACAAAGCCAATCTTCTTTCTGTCCACCATGTCCAACAGCCCGTCTGAAAGGCGGGACAGCCAGATATACCTCTGGACTGTCTTCCCGCTCTCCCCGGCAGTCTCACCCATCTCCTCAATGGTCCTGCCGCCTTCCCTGCTGCCCTGATGTTTCAAAGCCTCGTACTTCATACGGTACGCCCTTGCCTTTTCGCTGGGCAGGAGGTCTTCCCTCTGGATATTGGAATCCACCATAATTACCGTGGATTCATCGTCGTCCATTTTGCGGATGATGACTGGCATTTCCGTAAGCCCGGCCAGCTCACAGGCCCGCCACCTCCTATGCCCCGCCACAACTTCGTAGCCTCCCTCGGCGTAAGGGCGTACAATCCCCGGAACCAGTACCCCATATTTCTTCACGCTCTCCACAGTCTCCTGCATCTTTGCATCGTCAGATACACGGAACGGATGCCCTTGGAAGGGATGGAGCTGGCTGATCGGGACGGATGTAATAGCTTCTCCCGAGGCTTGCCCGTCACCGCCGAACAGGTCATCATAGGATGTAAGCTTGATTTTCTGTGCGCTGCTTCCCCTCATTGCCCGCCTCCCATCTGCAGGCCAGAACCACCTGCGCCTTCTGCTTCCATAGGCTTGTCCGCACATCCGGTCAGCGCAAGCACCTCCTCTGTCAGAGACAGATACCCCTCTGCCACAGCACCTTTCGGGTCATGAAGATAAATGCTCTTCCCCTCGGCTGCCGTCTCCGCCGCCCTCACGGACAGCGGGATGCAGTTCTCAAAGATGTGTACCCTTTCTCCATAAACCTCCCGGATCTTAGCAGATGTCTCCCTTGCGAAATTTGTCCTGCGGTCAACCTTCGTCAACAGGATTCCCAGAATCTCCAGGGAAGGGTTCAGCTTCCGATGTATGTTTCCGATAGTCTTAATCAACTGCTGAAGACCTTTCACGGGCAAATAGGCGGCCTCCACAGGGACAAGCACGTAATCTGCCGCCACAAGGGCGTTTATGGTAATCATCCCCAGAGAAGGCATGCAGTCTATTAAAATATAGTCATACTGCTGCCGCATTTCCTGCAGGAACTGGCGCATCACCGTCTCCCGGCTCATAATGTTCACAAGGGCCGTCTCCAATCCCGCCAGTTCAATATTTGCAGGGATAAAATCAATTCCCTCTTCATGGCAGATGATTCCTTCCCGCGGCTCAACCTCCTCATCATTGATAACCTTCTCCAAAATGTTCACCAGTGTAGCATCCAACTTGTCCGGCTCTTGAATTCCTAAGCTCACCGCAAGACTGCCCTGGGCATCAGCCTCCACCAACAAGACCTTTTTCCCCGCCCTTACAAGTCCAATCCCCAGGTTCACACAGGTGGTTGTTTTTCCTACTCCTCCTTTCTGGTTCGATATGGCGATAACCACAGAACTATTTACTGTTTTTTGTTTTTCGGATACTCTGCTCATATGATTTCCTCCTGTGCTACCTTTTTACTTTTTCTACTTCCGTATACATACGGAAAAACTTCTTTGTACCTTTATTTGCAAAAGCTTCCGAAACCTGCATAACTTTAATCTTCTCATGCCGCTCCAACAGTTTTTTAAACCACTCCAGATCCTCTCTGGTTCCCTGCATTCTGATTTTAAGCATTCTACCCCTCCAATCCTCCGGTTTTCTGTATGGCATATTCCGGATATCTTATTTTTACAGCTTCCCAGAAATAAACTGCATATTCACAGCAAAAAAGATCCTCCACCGTATAGTATTGGCATTCTCTCAGTTGCTCCTCATGGTCCTCATAATCATAGACACTGGGTGTGCCATTACAGTACAGATTGAATGCCATCCGGATTATCCTCCCGCTTCCACTGGTCTGCCAGCCTTCCTGCAGGCACTCAGTTCGTACACATCCGCTTTCAACATCATAAATCCGTTTAAAGTTTCTCCTTGTATCTCCAGATATTCCGAGCACATAAACCAACGCTCTATGATAGCAATCCTGGAACCTCATATGTTTTAACATCTCATAATAAAAACATTCATGTTCGCCGTTCTTAAAAATCATGCCTCTATTCTCAGTACCGATTCGTCTTTGCTCCGTCTCATGCGGCACCAGAGAAGAGCCATTCACTTTCAGCTTCTCTGCTCTTAACGCTGTGCTGTCCATAATGCAGCCTCCTTATTTTGAATTTTTAAATGAAGTAAGACCGGGAGTTTTAAGGAACTGCTATAATTGAGTAAACTTCGCCGAAGATTGTGAATACTCATTTTACTCAACATCGCCCTTGAGTAATACTCAATTTGAAGTGATTTTAGACGATTCCAGACGGTAAAAGACGGCATTTCCGCTTCCCCTTTTCAGAACACAAAAAAGGCCCTGAAATCCTCCGCAACCACTTAAAGATGTGTGATTACAAGGCTTTCAGAGCCTCATATTTTTTTACGCTGTGCTGATATGAAAACTTCGCTTACATGCCCATCTGCGCAGCCACCTCAGCCGCAAAATCCTCCTGCTTCTTCTCGATACCCTCGCCGGTCTCGAAGCGCACAAATCTGCTGATGCTCAGGTTCGCGCTGTTCTCCTTTGCCACCTGTGCCACATACTGAGCCACGGTCTGCTTGCCGTCCTCTGCTTTTACGTATACCTGCTCTAACAGGCATACCTCTTTCAGCTCCTTGTTCAGACGGCCCATAACAGCGCCCTCGATAACTTTCTCGGGCTTTCCGGCCATCTTGGGATCCTGCGCGATCTGGGCGGCAAGAATCTCTTTCTCATGGGCCTTGTACTCCTCGGACACATCCGTGGTAGCCACATACTTGGGATTCAGGGCAGCTACCTGCATAGCGAGATTCGTGAGAGCCTCTTTCACCGCATCGTTCACTACATCGGTCTTCGCTTCGACAATGACGCCGATACGACCGCCGCCGTGTACATACGTAGCCACGCAGCCCTCTGCCGCATTCACTTTCTCGAATCTGCGGATGCTCAGCTTCTCACCGATGACTGCGATCTTGTCCACCAAAGCTTCTTTCACTTTCTTGGAGCCGTCCTCAATCCATGCCTCCTCCAGAAACGCTTCAATATCAGCGCTCTGGGTCTTCACAGCCTGCTTTGCCACTGCCTCTACAAACTGCTGGAAAGTCTCGTTCTTTGCCACGAAATCGGTCTCGGAGTTCACCTCCACCACCGCCGCTACCTTGTCGCCCTCGGTGGCAATGCGGCAGATCCCTTCGGCCGCAATCCTGCTCTCTTTCTTCACAGCCTTGGCCTGCCCGCTCTTTCTCAGAACCTCCACGGCCTCTTCCATATTTCCATTGGTCTCGTTCAGAGCCTTTTTACAATCCATCATACCGGCGCCGGTCTGCTCACGAAGCTCCTTGACCATTGCCGCAGTTATTTCTGCCATTTATATCATCCTCCTGTTCATCTCTTATTGATTCTTGGTCTTACTCTGCCGCAGCAATCTCCTCGATATCCCTGACATCATCGGCCTGTGCAGCCGCAGCTTCCTCTTCAGTGTAGACAGCCTCACCCTGATTTGCCTCAATGACAGCATCCGCCATCTTGGAAACAATCAATTTTACTGCCCTGATTGCGTCGTCATTTCCGGGAATAATGTAATCCAGCTCCTCGGGATCACAGTTGGTATCGCCGATTCCGATCAGGGTAATTCCCAGTGCATGGGCTTCCTGTACGCAGATTCTCTCTTTCTTAGGGTCTACTACAAAGATGGCGTCAGGCACTCTGGTCATGCTCCTGATACCGCCTAAGTTCTTCTCCAGCTTCTCCCATTCTTTCTTTAGCTTGATGACTTCTTTCTTGGGAAGTACATCAAAAGTTCCGTCCTCTGACATCTTCTCGATGGCGTGAAGTCTGCCGATACGAGACTGGATGGTCTTGAAATTGGTCAGCATACCGCCCAGCCATCTCTCGTTCACATAGTACATGCCGCAGCGCTCCGCCTCGGTCTTCACCGCGTCCTGAGCCTGCTTCTTGGTTCCCACGAACAGAATCGTGCCGCCCTGGGCAGCGATCTCGGAGACAGCCCTGTAAGCCTCGTCCACCTTGCCCACAGACTTCTGCAGGTCAATGATGTGGATACCGTTCCTCTCCGTAAAAATGTAGGGAGCCATCTTAGGGTTCCATCTTCTGGTCTGATGTCCAAAATGGACGCCTGCTTCAAGCAGCTGTTTCATTGATATAACGCTCATGTCTTTCCCTCCGTTTGGTTGATTTCTTCCGCAGGGCCTCCCTGCCGGATCCGCGTTTTAACCCGACAGACTCCGTCAACTACTCTTTTCCAAGGGCACCATTGCCGGATCAGCCTGCGTGATGTGTTTGAAAAGCACGTCTGCGCGCTTTCCAACATTTTGCATTATAACACAATACCTCCTGCTGTGCAAGAGGTATTGTAAAATTTATCCGTTCCCCATAATAATCCTTACAATGTCTTCCTGAGACGTACCCCTGGGAATCCTGTAAGTTCCTTGCTGAATGCTTCTGGAATAACTGTTGGAACAGATATAATAATCCAGACTATCGGCATCCTCTATGAGCCCCAGCTCCTCTAAAAGCTGGCAGACGCTGTAGGAAGTGACTCCCTCTTCAATGACCACTGTGACCAGATTCCCGTCCTCTTCCTGTTCCCGTCCCTGTCCGCTGCCCGAACCCGTTGAAACCTCTCCGCCCTCTGTGTCCGGCAGATTGCCCTCGTCATTCCGGACGGCTCCCCGGGCAGGATCCCTGTCCTCGTCGAAAGGTTCCCCCTCGTCCGGCTCTCCGTCCGCGCCGCCGTCCTCAGCCGCACCGGATTCCGCATTCGCGGCTCCCCCGCCCTTTTCTTCCGGGGAGTCCTCGCCGGCGTCAGAGCCGCTTTCTTTCTCGGGAGCTTTGGATTCCTCAGGCGAAGACGCTATATTCGAAATGTCCGAGAGCCTCAGCGAGTCACTTTCCACCATCCCTAACTCCGATGCCCTGGCTTTTATCTCCGCATCGCTTAAAGGGGTTCTTTCCCCTTTTACAGCTCCCATTAACAGGGCGGTCACAATGATTCCAACTCCCAATCCCCGCATATGATATCTCAGCTTCACTTATTTCCTCATTTCTGTCAACACTGGAATAAATCAATCACCAGCTTTACTTCCCCTATGCCCAGCTCCAGTTCCCTGGCAATCTCCGCCACGGATTTTCCCTGTCGGTGGAGCGACCTGATTTTTTCCTTATTGCTTCCGTATTCGCCGCTCTCCGAAAAGTCGTCTCCCCCGGAGGCAGCTTCCGCTTCCCCTGCAGGCTCCCCAACAACCTCAGACTGTGCAGCGGCTTTCCCATTCTCCTGCGGCAGGGGAAAGCCCTGCGCACAGCTTTCTATCTCTGCCGTCTCCATCTGATGTCTGAGAGCTTCTATTGCCTTTTCCGCTTCTTTTACGGCTCTGTTCACCTCTGCCACCGTGTTCTTAAGGCTGGTATGCTTGTTGTTAAGCATGTCATACAGAAACATGACTTCCTCATGATTCTTGTGGATTTCCGTCAATACCGTATCGGAATACTCATTGACAGCCATGATTTTCTCATTGGAAAGCCTTTCTAAAGACCTCTCTGTCCGCTCCGCGGCCTCGGACGCAGCCTCATCCAGTGACTTTCCCCCTGCCGCCAGCTCCCGGTCTATCATTGCCCTGACATCCTCCTCTGAAATCCCGTCGGCGGATGCGCCCTTTTTGTCCGGGATAAAAAAGCTCAGTACAAAAATAACGCCTCCCGCAATCAAAAGGATGATCTCCATTATATCCATTTTTGTCCGTCCATTCTAAGCCCCCGTGCAGCCCTGTGCACAGAAGTCATTTTTGCGCCCTTAGCCTGTCTGTCCGCAGAATCATATCTTCATATCAAAGCCCCCGCGGCTCTTTACAACGACACGTTCTTTTTCCGGCTGCTTCTTCCGGTTCTTTCCGCCGTCTCCGCTGTACTTATTGTTCCCCTTTTCCTTGGCATCCGGCTTATTCTCATGCCACCGGGTATTGTCGCTGTGCCTTACCTCCCGGATATTCTGCTCCGTGGTCTTCTGAAACTGTTCACTGAAATTCGCCTGATCCACATTTACCTTATTGTCTTCATTATGTTTGATCGTGGTGTAATCCTGTGCCCTTGAAATTGTTGTCAGTTCAATGGATCCAAATGCCATAGTCTGCCTCCTTTCGCTACATAGACACCATCCGCACTTCTCCGTCCTCTTTGACAAATTTGCAGTAACGATAGTCATTCTGAAGCGTCTTTGCCACGTTTCGAATCACGATGGTGGTATTGGGATATGCCTGCTCATTGATGATCACTTCCCCCTGCTGCCTGTTCTCCATCATGGCCTGAAGCTCTTCAATGCGCGTATTCAGCTTTTCCAGCTCAGCCGACTTCTCCTGTATCAGCGACACGACGCTCCTCATATATCTCAGCTGACTTTCGTTATACTTAAAGCCTTTCCTCTGCTTTTCCTTGAAATTATCAAATACCACCTGGGCCGCATCCACGGTTTTCTTGCTCTCTTCCGCAGTCTTCTGCGCACGGTCGTACTGAGATTTGATCAGAGGATCCACTCCTACCTCCAGCGTGGTAGCCGTGCTCATGCTGCCGCCCACAGTCTTTACGGTAATAGAGTTTGCCGCCTGCACCAAGCCTCCCAGAATAATACCTCTTCTGCCGTCCACCCGCACATCGGTTCCCGCCGTCACCACACAGTGCATAATGGCCTCGGACTCCAGATAGCCCCCTGTCACCACACGGACATTCTCCAGGAACTTTACCATGATATTGCCGCCGGCTCTCAGATAGCCTTTTCCCATTCCGTTCATGCCCTTGGCGATGATGATATTGCCGCCGGCTATGACTCTGGCGCTTTCCACACCGCCGTTTATCACCACATTTCCCCCGGCCTTTACTTCCATATTTGCAGTGACGCTGCCGGAGATTTCAATGCTTCCGTCATAATCAATATTTCCTGTGGACAAGTCCACATCCTTGACCTTGTACACGCTGGACACCACTACCTTGCCGTCCAGCAATACTACATGTCCGTCTACATCCGAAGTAATGGTGAGCTTATCCTCGGAAAGCGTGATGTTCTTACCGAATTTCAACGTCTCTTTCTTCACATCCCTGGGTTTGATCAGACCGCCGTATATGTCATGGCCGGCTTCGCCGTAGCGCTCCGGAATGATCGTTGCCAGCACATCTCCCTTATGGCACTGGTTGATGGTAGTCAGATTATAATAATCCACCCGTCCGTCCTCCAAATGGGCGGGACGCTTGTTTTTGTCCGTGTTAAAGCTGTATTCTATCCGGGCATCTTCCCCCTGGTCCGGCTTCTCGCCCCTGGCCACTAAAAGATCCGTGCAGAATATGCCCTCCGAGGCAAAATGCTCCTGCAGGGCCTCTTTCTTTATCCCATAAACAATTTTCTGCTGGGCGACTTCCTTTAAAAATTTATCCATGGTCAGCCGTTTTCCGCCCTCTGAAGGAGGAATGAAACGCACTGTGGCAATCATGCAGTCCTTGCTTACATTCAATGTATATGTCTCGTCGCAGACCGGACAGTCTCCGCTGCCCAGATGGCATACAGTAGCCAGCCCCATGCTGAATTCTGCCTCCACCTGCTTTCTGTCATACGGAATATTCAGCATATTCAGGTATTTCCAGACCTCATCCAGGCGAATCTCTTCACCGCTGCCCTGGGCGTGATGAAAAACAATGCCATATCCTTTGGAATCATTTACCAGCTGAAAGTAACCATTCTCCATAACCGCAATCTCCCTCTTTTTAATTGTCTGAAAGAATCCCCATGTAGTTCCCCATCTTTACTTTCATCTTCTTTAACGCCCTGGTATGCAGCTGCGATACCCGGGACTCGGAAACCTCCAATATATTACTGATTTCTTTTAAAGTAAGTTCCTCATAATAGTAAAGGGTGATTACCTTTTGTTCTTTTTCCGTCAAAAGCTCTAACGCCTCCCCCAGCACTTTTGTCAGTTCTTCCCTCTCTACCCTCTCCTCGGGCGCTTCAAAGTGAGAAGTCGTGTGTCTGCTGCTGTCATGGGACACATCACTGCCCTGCTGCATATACTCATCCAAAGAGACAAGGCCTGTAATTTTCATCTGGGACTGCCAATCCTGATATTCGTCATCGGATATGCCCAGTCCACGCGCAATTTCCTCATCGGTGGCAGCATGCCCTTGCGTCTGCTCGATTTCCTTTATCACTGCCTCAATTTTCTTCTGTTTCTGTCTGATCGTCCTGGGAATCCAGTCCATCTTTCGGATCTGGTCCAGAATAGCCCCGCGGATACGCAGGCTGGCGTATGTCTCAAATTTCACATCCTTGAGACAGTCAAATTTGTCTATGGCATCTATCAGGCCAAAAATCCCATAGCTGACCAAGTCCTCATATTCCACGTTATAGCCCAGATACATGCTCAGTCTCCCGGCTACTACCTTAACTAAAGGAGCGTATTCCAGAATGATTGTCTCTCTGGTTTCCGGTGATTTTGTCTTCGCATATTCTTCTAGGAGTTTCTTTCTGCCTGCATCATCCATGAAACCTTCGCTCCTTCTTTACCCTATGAATGCGCCTCTTCATTGTGAATGCTCTTCTTCATTATGAATGCTCTTCTTCATTGTGAATGCTCTTCTTCATTTATATCGCCAATTATGCCAGACATCGTCTGCCTCGTCAAGGGAATTTTGACATAAGCGCATTCTTATTCCTGCCTTATTCCTGCTCCTGTACTGCCTCCTGCTCCGGATTCTCCGAATCTTTCTCGATGACCTCGCCCTCTTCTGCCCGCTTTTCCTCGTTCTGCCTCTCAAAATAATCCAGCGTCCATACCAGCACACTTCCCAGCACATAAAAGACCACCAGCACCGCAAACAGGGCAATCAGCTGTGTGTTCACAGGATATTTTTTGATATAAGTAATGATGCATGTCACTGCCCCGGCCGTCAGCATCAGAAGAAGCGGTATGTTCTTTCTGTTCATAGATCTCTCCTCACGAATGCTTTTTCATGCTTTTCTTCATTATGAATGCTCTTCTTCATTATGAATGCTCTTCTTCATTTATATGACTTTCTCCGGCTTTCCCACTGCGCGTATATGGTACGCCCCTGTCTCAGGGTAGAAAATGACAGTTCTGCCATAATTTAACCCTGTGTCCGCTGCCTGAATGGGAATGTTCAGCTGCCTCAGCTTTGCCTTGACTGCCTCCACATTCCGTTCTCCTACTTTTCCCACCGCATTGGCACCGCCGCCCTGAAAATTGAACATATTGGCGCCCCCTGCAATCTTTGCCACCATGCGGACACGCCTGGCTCCCAACCGTTCCATCTGCCTGACCAGCTCATCTATGCCTGAATCCGCAAACTTGGCAATATTATGCTGTCCGCCTGTAATGGCCTTACTGTCCGGCAGCATAATATGTACCAAGCCGCCAATCTTCGTCATCGGGTCCCTGATAGCTATCCCCACGCAGGACCCCAGCCCCAGAGTCATCACTCCGTTAGGGCTTACGCAGGTCTTCAAATCCGCTATTCCTACTTTTAATATCTCACTCATGAGCTATTTCTCCTTTTTATCCGTTATTTTTTACTTTCCACGGAGAAAAATAAGAATCTGTGTCAGCAATACTTACATTATCATAGGTACTCCCAGCGCTCCCAGAATCTTTTCATAAGATTCCAGATCCGGAATCAGTATAAAATAACCGTCCAGCTGTATTTCATCATAGAACTGCGACTGTATCAGCAAAATCTTATCCCCATATATGCCGAACTGAATAGCCGGCACGCTGAGAATCGCTCCTGCCATATCAATGGTCACCGCAGGCGGAGACGGAAATACCGTCAGATTCGTCATGGAGGAAAGAGAATTCAAGTATGCGCCGGTGATGATATTTCCCACCTCCTGCATAGCCGACAGCCCCATCTCGTCAAACTCCATGCCCTCAAGCATTCCGCCGGTAATTTTGTTAATCAGATGTCTGGCACTGTCCTCTTCCACCATGAACATCATGTATCCCGTGATATCGCCCTCCACGGCCAACAGCACGGCCGCCATGATCTGCTCTTCGCCTCCCATGAGCTCTCCCACCTCCGAGAACTCCAGCAGTCTGACCTGGGGAACTTTCATATCCACCTTGCACTGAAGCATCTGGGACAACGCTGTCATAGCGTTTCCGGCCCCAATGTTGCCTATTTCTTTCAGCACATCATAATAATTCTCGGAAACCTGATCCAGGTTAATGTCTTTCATACAACACCCCCATATCCAATCTTTTCACACTATGATTCGGAACTGAATTTCTGCTTTTGCCGGCTCTTCCGCTCTTCCTCGAAGATATATTTTATGATTTCCTCCCGCTCTATCGGGTCTATGTCATAGTACTGGACTCTGTGCTCATAAGTACCCGGACGATTGTCCAGTTCTATGCAGCTTATGACTTTGCAGATCACCTCATACTTCTTGTGCTCTCCGCCGTTCATCAGATGGTAGCAGCAGTACATAAGACTGTCCTGTTCAAATGGCTGCGTGGACACAAACCTGAGTCCGCCGCCGCTGATATCCACGATAACACTCTCTTTCAGCGGAAGATTATTTGCCAGAGAATACGGCATCCTGCTCTCCACAGTCTGCACTTCATCCTCCCTCAAAGCCCTGGCATGCATCTCCAGAGCACAGCGCAGACGATAGAACTCCCGCCGCTGATACTTGCGCAGATTGCTGGTCATCTCCACCAAAAGCAGGTAGGAATTGCTGCTCTTATAGCGGTCAATGACTCTGCCAAGACACTGAAACAGACCGCTGGAACCATAGAAAATCATGTCATACTCGCTGTCTATGGGCAGTAGAATCAATTTCGTCTTCTCCATCGGCATGGTAATCTCGATGGTGTCCTCGGACTGAATCTCAGTCACCTCACTGTGATACACTTTTGCCGAACCCCCCGGCTTCTCGTCACCCTCATGTGACATTGCCTGCATTTCAATCTTATCCCCGATTGATATAAATTTGGAAAACATAACAACCACCTGCCTTTATCATTCATTTTAACGTTTCCTGGTAATAATATACGAGAAAAATGCCGCCATGCCTCTCTTAGGCTGTCTCTGCGCCTCCTCTCTGTCCAAAAGCCGCGCGGCGATACGTTCATAGGCCGCCGTGGACTTTGCCCCCGGATTATGCAAAGACACCGGAACCTGCTGCATCACGGACTTGGACAGCTGGGAATCCTCCGGCACATAGCCCAGATATGTCATAGGCACTTTCAGGTACCTCTCGATCACCGCATTCAGTTTGCTGAAAAGGATCTGTCCCTCGGATTCTTTTTCCACCCGGTTTGCAATCAGTTTTACTTTCATGGTTTCGGCACTGAATCTGGGATGGCGGTAGAGCGCTTTCACCAGTGAGTAGGAATCCGTAATCGAAGTGGGCTCCGGCGTAGTCACCAGCAGAATTTCACCGCTGGCTACAAGGAATTCCAATACCGCGTCAGAAATACCCGCGCCTGTATCCACAATGATAATATCCGCAATACTGTCCAGTTGAACCAAATTCTGGATAATGTAATTGAGATAATCACGGCTCAAATTGGACATTCCCACAATGCCGCTTCCTCCGGAGATGAACCCCACCTCCATAGGCCCCCATGTGATGATATCCATGATGCTCTTTCCCTGATAAATCAAATCGCAGAGATTGTGTTCAGGAACTGCACCGAACATAATTTCTATATTAGCAAGGCCAAAATCAGCATCCAGAATAATGACACGCTTCCCCATTTTCCTGAACTGAATGGCCAGATTGATAGAGGTATTGGACTTTCCCACGCCGCCTTTGCCGCTGGTAACAGCAATGACACGGGCCAATGATTTCGGCTGTTGCTGCCCTGCCTTTAGGATTCGTAATTGTTCTGCCTGATCCATCTCTTACCTCCTTACGTGCTTTTTCTCTTACGTCTCACTGCGCTCCTGCTTCTTACTCAAAATCTGCTTCACAGTCTTCTGAGGGTTAAACAGCTCGATATCATTAGGCACGTTTTGCCCGTAAGTCACAAATGCGATGGGTTTATCCGTATAGAGCTTCAGATTCAGAAGATTCCCTAGTACCTCTGTCTCATCCAGCTTGGTGAATATCAGCTGAAAGTCTGTAATCTGATTGTAACGAGATACGATTTTCAAAAGATCCCTGTACTTTGTGGTGGCGGAAAGCACAAGGAAAACCTGGCTGTCCCCATTCTCCTGTAAAATCTCCACAAGATTTTTCGTATGCCCCAACTGCTCTTCGTTCTGGTGAGAATGTCCCGCGGTATCAACGAAGATATAGTCATAGTCCCCGAATTCCTCTATGGCTTCTTTCGTGTCATCCTCCGAGTAGATGACCCGAAAGGGCACCTCCAGAATATTGGCATAGGTACGCAGCTGATCCACCGCCGCTATTCGGTAGGTATCCGCAGTCAGAAGCGCAACCTTTCTTTTTTCCTCCACCACATAATTGCTGGCGATCTTGGCTATGGTAGTGGTCTTGCCCACTCCCGTAGGGCCCATGAAGATGACTATCCTGGGATGCCCCTCTGTCTGTGTGATTCCCTCTGCCCTGCCGAATTTCAGAATCATTTTCTGGTATACATTTCCCAGAATATAGTCAAAGGGAAGATTGGACTGTCCTGTCACATCCACTTCATCCACGATCTGATTCGCATACTTCTCATCCACTTCGCTCTCCAGCATGGTGTTGTAGAGAAGCTTCATAAAGCGCTGTTGCTGCGTAACCTCTTCCCTCTCCTCGGCCTCTTCTTCCTGCAAAGCTTCCTCTGCGTCCGGAGCTTCCTCCTCCGCGACGAGTTCTCTGCGCTCCGATTCGCTCTGCTGAAACCTGCTTACCAAAAGGCTTTGAAGATTGTCAAGCTTTTGCTCAATGGAGGCCCTGTCTTCCAGAGAGTCATCCTGCCGCAGAGAGTTCCCCCCGCCGGCCACTGACCTCCCGCCCTGAAGCACCGCTCCCCGTACAGAGCCTGCGTTAGCGCGCGGGAATGATTTCGTATCCTTTTCCTCCTCCAGCGCCACTGTAATCTCTGTCATCTTAGGCTGGAACAAAGCCATCAGCCCTTTTCGCTTCACGATCTTCACGTTCATGATGACAACGTTGTCTCCCAGCTCTTTTTTGGCAGCCCCCACAGCCTCCTCTTCCGTCTTCCCCAAAAACTTCTTAATTATCATTTTATGCTGTCACCATCCCCACAGACTGTAGTTCTACATTTGTCTCCACTTCATTATATGATACGACTACCAATTCCCTGAAATAATCTTCTGTCAGTCTCTTGAAGTACATACGCACAATGGGAGATGTGATCACGATGGGGTTCTTTCCAAGGTTCTCCAGCTTCTGAACCTCCTTGCCCACCGAGTCGATGATCGCCCTGGACCTGTTTGGATCCAGATTCAGGAAAGCTCCGTTTTCTGTCTGCTTCACACTTCCCATAATCTCCTGTTCCACTTTCGGATCCAAAGTGACCACATTGGTGGTCTCATGAGGCGGGAAGTACTTCGTGGAGATGGCGCGCTTCAAGCTTTGTCTCACATATTCCGTCAAAATATCCGTATCTCTGGTAGCCGGCGCATAATCCGCCAAAGTCTCCATGATGGTCAGCAAATCCCGGATCGAGATACCCTCTTTGAGGAGGTTCTGCAGTACTTTCTGAATTTCACCCAGCCCCAAAAGCTTGGGCACCAGCTCCTCCACCAGCGACGGGTTGGTCTCCCGCATATTGTTCACCAGGTTCTGCACATCCTGTCTGCTCAGCAGCTCGTCTATGTGCTGTCTGATGATCTCCGTCAGATGGGTGGCAATGATAGAGGGCGGATCCACCACCGTATAGCCCAGGCTCTCTGCCCGCTCCCTCTGCCCCTCTGTGATCCAGATAGCAGGCAGATGGAAAGAGGGTTCAAAGGTAGGGATACCCGTGATCTCCTCCTCCACATAGCCGGGGTTCATGGCCATGTAGTGGTCGAAGAGGATCTCTCCCTCGCTGACCTGTATCCCCTTGATCTTGATGATATACTGATTGGGGTTTAGCTGGATATTGTCCCGCAGCCGGATGATAGGCACCACAGTACCAAGTTCCAGCGCAATCTGTCTCCTGATCATGACAACACGGTCCAGCAAGTCTCCCCCCTGGTTTACGTCGGCAAGAGGTATGATTCCATAGCCGAATTCCAGTTCGATGGGATCCACCTGCAAGAGACTGGCCACATTCTCCGGCTGGCGCATTTCCTCAGCCGCCGTCTCGTCGCTGTCTACTTCCCGTTCGATAGCCTCTGTCTCCAGATTGCTGGCCATCATCCTGCCTCCCACGATAAAGACAAGGCCCAATCCCATAAACAGGATCGTATTCAAATCCGTAAATACGGACAAAAATGCCAGCGTCCCGCCTACCATATACATAACTTTCGGTATCCCGAAAAGCTGTCTGACAATGGCAGGGCCGAACTCTGACTCCTTGCTTCCCTTTGTAACCAATACACCGGTGGATAAGGAGATGAGCAAAGAAGGAATCTGGCTCACAAGTCCGTCACCGATGGTAAGAATGCCGTAATTGTCCAGCGCGGTCATGACGTCCATGCCGCCCCGGAGCGCACCCATGGCAATACCGCCTACCAGATTGATGACGGTCAGCAAAAGTCCTGCCACCGCATCTCCCTTTACATACTTGACAGCACCGTCCATGGAGCCGAAGAAGCTGGACTCCAGCTGAATCTTCTCACGCCTTTCCTTAGCTTCCTTGTCGTCAATGGTACCGGTATTTAAGTCCGCGTCAATGGCCATCTGCTTACCGGGCATGGCGTCCAGCGTAAATCTGGCAGTAACCTCAGCCACACGCTCGGAACCTTTATTGATGACCAAAAACTGAATCATGATCAAAATGATAAAGACGATGGCGCCCACGATCAAGTCGCCGCCGCCCACGAACTGTCCGAACGTCATTACTACGTTTCCGGAAGTGCCTGTGGTAAGAATCAATCTGGTGGAAGACACGTTCATGGCAATCCGAAATATGGTCGTAAACAATAGAATCGTGGGGAAGTAGGACATGTCCAGCACTTCCTTGATGAACATACACGCAAACAGGATCGTAAAGGCCACCGCAATATTGAATGCCATGAATACATCCAGAATTCCTGCCGGCAGCGGCACGATCAGCATCATAAATGCCACCAGCACATAGATCGCTATCATAACGTCTGTTCTCGCCATTTTATTGCTCATGCTGTCATCTCCTTTCCCTTAGCTTTGTCTATATTTTGCCTTGCAGATGATATACAAACGCCAGTACCTCCGCCACCGCCTGATACAGCTCAGGCGGCACTGCCTGCCCGATATCCACGTTGGCATAGAGCATACGGGCCAGAGGCTTGTTTTCCACAATCTCAATGTTGTTCTCTTTCGCCACTTCTTTGATCCTTGCGGCCAGATAATCCTCGCCTTTTGCGATCACCAAGGGCGCATCCGCCACCTGGGGGTCGTATTTGATGGCCACCGCGTAATGGGTGGGGTTCGTAATGACCACATCCGCCTGGGGCAGGGACTGCATCATACGCTTCATGGAGGTCTCCCTCATCTTCTGCTTGATCTTTCCCTTAACCTGGGGATCTCCTTCCTGTTGTTTGTACTCTTCCTTGACTTCCTGCTTGGTCATCTTCATGTCTTTAGAGAACTTGAATTTCTGATAAGCATAATCCGCAAATGCCAGCACCATGTAAAATACGGCCACACGAATCCCCAAATCCGTCACTGTCTCCGCCACGATCTGCAGAGCCTGCATAAGCGATACATCATAGAGATTGAACAATATGGGCCATTTATCTTTCAGATAGCTGTAGCACACATACCCGATCAGCAGTATCTTTGCTATGGATTTGACCAGCTCTACCATGGCGTTTGCGGAAAAAATCTTTTTGAAGCCGCTGATGGGATTGAGTTTGCTGAATTTAGGCCGCAGCGGTTCAAAAGTAGGCTTCCATTTCACCTGCGCCACATCCGTGACGAACGCGATCAGATACCCCAGCAGAAAAATAGGCGCCACGATCAGCAGTACATTAAACAAAAGCTGTGCAAACACCACGCTGGCCTCCCGCTCCGGCATGGTGTTCTGCCGGTAAACGGTCACTTCCGGAATCCTGCTGTAAATATTTCCAAAAAGCTCCAGAAACTGTATCCCCATATTCCCTACCCAGAATTTCAAAATGAGGAACAGGGCCAATAGCTCCAGGCCGTTGGTAAGCTCTCTGCTCTTTGCCACCTGGCCTTTCTTGCGGGCATCTTCTAATTTTTTTTGAGTAGCGGGTTCTGTCTTCTCGCCGCCCATGCCTTCCTTTGCAAAGAATTGCAGATTGTAGCGAATCATAGCATGCCTCCCACAAAGGAATCAATCATTTTCTTCATCTCTTCAAACACAAAGTCGGCTATCCCCGGCAGCATGCTTGCCGTGAGAAAGAGCACGGACAGTCCCACCAGAACCTTCAGCTGAATACCTACCGCGAACATGTTCATCTGGGGCGCTACTTTGGCCAGCACACCCAAAACCGCGTTCAGCAGTAAAATAGAACAGAATATCGGCAGTACTATGCGAAAACCGATGATAATATACTCTGTAAGAAATACCAGCATGGAATTCATCAGAGATTCCGCACGCAGAACCGCTCCGTTTACGGGAATCAATATAAAAGTATCCGCCAAAGCGCCAAACAAATACCGGTACATCCCTGTGGCAATCATCATAAACATCAGCACGTACTGGTAGAGAACACCTGTGATGCTGGTGCTCTCCCTGGAAGTGGGATCCATCAGCGTCACCATGGACAGTCCGGTCTCCATGTCTGCAATAGAACCCGCGAAGTTCACAATCGTAGTACAGATATTGGCCGCAAAGCCTATCAATAGTCCCACAACGGCCTCTTTCAGTACAATAACCGTGTATCCCGTCAGTGTGGAATAGGTCACTGCCTCCGTCGGCGTCAAAGCCTGGTACAAAAGCAGCGAGGTAAAGAAGCTCATGGCTATGCGCACATTGGCGGGCGTATTTCTCATACTGAAAAAGGGGGCCACATAGACAAAGCATGTCACCCTGACCAGAATCAGGAGAAAAAATTCCAAATCATAAATGGAAAAGGAATAGTTTATCATCCATCATGCCCCTTAACCGCCTGCATACATGCCGAAATTCGTCCACAATGTCGTCATAAATTCCACCAGAGACGTCATCATCCAGTTTCCAAAGAGAACCAACGACAGGAACACGCAGACAATCTTCGGCACAAAAGTAAGCGTCTGCTCCTGAATGGAAGTCACTGTCTGGAAAATACTCACCGCCAGACCTACGCACAGCGATACCAGCAGCACAGGCAGCGATACCTTAATGATTAAAAACAATGCCTGTTTGGTGATATCCATCACTGCATCTACTGTCATCCTGCCTCTCCTCCTTTCCAAGACTTCTCAATTCAAAAAACAGACCGTTTCCTGTAAACCACTTCTCTCACTGGTACCAATAAAATGTTTTCACCAGCTCACCTATGACAAGATTCCATCCGTCCGCCAGGACAAAAAGCAGAATCTTAAAAGGCATGGAAATCGTGGTAGGCGGCAGCATCATCATACCCATACTCATCAAAGTGGATGCCACCACCATGTCAATGACAATAAAAGGGATATAAATGATAAATCCGATCCAAAACGCCATCCGCAGCTCACCCAGCATAAAACTGGGCAGCAGCACGGACATTGGTATGGTGCTAAGATCCACCCCGTCCCATTCCTGTCCCGAAATGTCCATGAACAGTTCCACATCTTTTACCTGCGTCTGGGGATACATGAATTCCCGCAAAGGTTCTATCCCCCTCTCCAGCGCCTCGTCCAGATCGATCTCCCCGGCCTCATAAGGCTGATATGCCTGCTCGTTGATTTCCTGCACCGTAGGTTCCATGATGAAAAAGGTGAGAATCAGCGCCAGACCCACAAGAACCTGATTCGGCGGAGCCGTCTGCGTATTCAGTGCCGCACGGGTAAAGTGCAGTACAATGATGATCCTCGTAAAAGAGGTCATCATGATAATAAGAATCGGCGCAATGGAGATCAGCGTCAAAGTCAGCAGGATACGCAGAGTCCCGTTTATCTCTCCGTTCCCGCCATCGCTCATGCTGATGGAAAGTATATTGGAGGGGTCCTCGCTGCTGGCAGATACTGTCATTGAACTTACAATACACAATATGCCCACCGTGACCAGTAGGCATATTGCGGTTACTATTTGCTTGGTTCTAAGCTTATTTTTCATCATGCAACTGATTATCCTTTGGCTCTTCCCGGGCGGCATCCTTTTTGTTCATGGCCTTGTCGAGAAGTTCTTTGAAATTGAAACCCTGCACAGGCTTCGTCTCTTTCAGCGTATCCTCCGGAATCTCGCCCAACATGGTAACCGTATCCTTACAGACAGCAATGGCCATATACTTTCCGCCTGCCCGTATAATCTGGATATACTTATTATTTGCGATCCGAGTGGTCTCTATTACCTCTATGTTCTCATTGGTACTTTGCTGCTTCTGGTAGTTTGCCATCCATTTTGTGACCACAGCCGTAACTCCCAGCACTGCCACAAACAGTAAGAGCACCGTAATAAATTGAGCATAGGCACTTAAGCCCTGGGTCAGAAGTATCATCAACCAATAACCTTCTTTACAGCCTCCAGCACACGGTCCTCCTGGAACGGCTTTACGATAAAGTCCTTGGCGCCGGCCTGAATGGACTCTACCACCATGGCCTGCTGTCCCATGGCAGAACACATGATCACCTTTGCTCCTCCGTCAATTTTCTTGATCTCTTTCAGGGCCTGGATGCCGTCCATCTCGGGCATAGTAATATCCATCAGGACCAGGTCCGGAGAAAGCTCCTTGTACTTCTCCACGGCCTTGGCGCCGTTCTCGGCCTCACCCACAACATTGTAGCCGCCCTTGGTCAGGACATTTTTGATCATCATCCTCATAAATGCCGCATCATCACAAATTAAAACATTCTGTGCCATTCAACTTTCCTCCTACTTGATAATCTCTGTTATTCTTACGCTGAAGCACTCTTCAATTACAACCACTTCACCCTTTGCAACAAGCTTTCCGTTCACCAGAACATCTATAGGTTCACCGGCAATACGGTCAAGCTCGATGATGGAACCGGGTGCAAAATCAAGGATCTCGGAAATCGACTTAGCCGTGCGGCCAAGCTCTACGGTAACATTCAGAGGAACATCCATGATGAGTCCGATGTTCTCCTGCCCTGCCACAGGGTTCCCACTGCCGGAGAAACTCTGGAACTGCGCAGGCTGAACATTAATATTCTGCATGGATGCCTGAGGCTGCATTGTTCCGCCCATGGACATCCCGCCCATATTCATCATCTGCGGATTCACTCCCATAGGCATTCCGCCCATATTCATCATTTGCGGATTCACTCCCATAGGCATCCCGCCCATATTCATAGCCATAGCATTGGGATCCATCTGGGGTGCCATTCCCATATTCATGTTCGCTGCCCCGGTCATATACATCTGAGGAGCCGCCCCCATCTGGCCCATATCCGGCTGCGAAGCGGCTGGCTGGGCCGGCGCTTCGGAAGCTTCCTTTGCACTCGCCTGCTCTGCTCCGCCTGACTGTGAATTCATAAAAGTATCCACCACACTGCGTGCAAAGTCTATGGGATACAGCTGCATGATGGAGCTGTCCACCAAATCGTCAATCTGCATCCGGAAAGATATCTTGACAAAGACACCTCCCAGAAAAGGGGAAACCTCCCCGCCGTTCTTTACCAATGCCAGGTCCAGCAGCTCAGCCTCCGGCGGACTGATGTCTATCTTCTTCTGCATCATGGTTGAAAGAGACGTGGCCGATGCACCCATCATCTGATTCATGGCCTCGGAGATTGCGCTTAAATGAAGCTCCCCCAGCTCCCCTTCCGTATTCGTGCCATCGCCGCCCATCATCAGGTCAGTGATGACTTTCACGTCATGCTCTTTCAAGATTAGAATATTGGTGCCTTCCAGGCCCACCGTATATTTAATCTGAATAAAGACACAGGGTCTTTCATACTGATTCAACAGACTATCCCATGTGGCAAACCCCACCTCAGGGGTCGTGATGTTGACTTTCCTGTTCACAAGGGAATACAAGGTGGTAGCCGAGGATCCCATGCTGATATTGGCGACCTCACCGACAGCATCTTTCTCGACATCCGAGAGCAATTCCTCGGCTTCCTCCAGAGTCTGGACTGTGCCAGCCGAACCTCCGCTACTTCCAGCAGCTTCAGTTTCATCTTCGGACAAATCCATGCCGGAAAGTAATGCGTTTATCTCGTCTTGAGACAATCCACCATCCATTGTTTATTCCTCCTCTCTAATAACCGATGTAATCCTGACAGCATAAGAATCTCTCTCCGTGCCAGGCAATGCTGTAAATTTCCTGATGTTGCCCACATAGATATCCATGTCCTGATCTGTCAGGGAATTCAGCTTGATGCAGTCTCCCACCTGCAGATTCATAAAATCGCTTACAGATATCGTACTTGTACCGAGCACAGCTTTCACCGGCACATCCACTTTCCGAATCATGGATTCGATATACATCTCATAATTCTCGTCATGCTTCTCCTGCATGGTGGAATACCAGTACTTTGTATTCAGCTTATCCATGACATCCTCAAGCGTCAGAAAAGGAAGGCAGATAGTCATCATACCCTCGACATCCCCGATCTTGATGCTCAATGTCACGATTGCAACCATCTCGCTGGGAGCGATTACCTGCGCGAACTGGGGATTGGTCTCCAGTCTGCTCAGCACAGGTGATATATCAATCACGTTCTTCCAGGGCTCTCTCAGGAGCTGAACGAACATCACCAATATCTTCTCTATGATAATCTGTTCTATCTCGGAAAAATCTCTGCTCTTCTCCAGAGGCATTCCATTTCCTCCCAGCATGCGGTCCAACATAGCATAGCCGAGATTCGTTCCCAATTCCATGATAATCGACCCGGTTAAGGGTGCAAAGTTGACCACGCCCATGATAATAGGGCTGGACAGGGAATTGGTAAACTCATTAAATTTAATTGCCTCGGAACCTACCACCGAAACCTGCACATTCTTGCGCAGATACACCGGAAGATTCGTGGAGAGCAGCCTTGCATAATGCTCAAATATAATTTCGAGCGTCCTCAAATGCTCCTTGGAAAACTTTGTAGGACTGCTGAAATCATAATTCTTAACCTTTTTCTCGTCTTTCTGCTGCATCTGCTCTGTATCGAGCTCACCGGATGACATCGCCGAAAGCAGGGCATCTATTTCCGCCTGGGAAAGAATATCGGCCACACAGGTCCACCTCCTGTCATATTATCTTATGCCTGTCTGTCCATCAGCCGCCGCCGTATTTCACATTGTTCAGCGTAATTCCGTACACGACCTTTGAATTAAGCCGCTTCTGAATCGCGGCAAGAATCTCATCCCTGATGACACCGCTGAAATCCGCCCGGCACTGTTCCTCTGTGTACTGGTCAACGACAGACTCAATTGTATCCCTGATTATGCTGTCATACTGACTCATGTTGTCTCCGCCGTAAGTTTCATAATCCTCATGGGTCTTATTCAGCAAAAGAGCGATATCAAATACAATGTACATCTGTTTGTCACTGGTGCTGACGGAACCGTCTTCTCCCACTGTCTGCGAATAAGCCAGGTGAATTGTCATCCCTCCGTCCAGATTGTAAGCCTCGGAATCCGACAGAGGCACTTCCGACGAGCTGCCCGGGCTGTTCCACTCCAGATTCATGGCAGTGGCAATGCTGTCCATGAGTGCGGCCGTCTTTTGGTTTGTGCTGGTGACGCTTATCATCATGACTGCGGATAAAGCAATGTTCACAATCATCAGTACCAGTATCAGCACGCTTAACAAATTCTTCTTCATATCACGGAAACCCTTCCTTCTATCCTAGATTTATCCCAGATTCCATCATTGTTTTCCCGTCACTTTTACAGAAACCTTAACTCTGGGACGGATTATAGATCAAAATCTCGACTCTTCTGTTCCTGCTCCTGCCCTCCGGCGTGGAATTGTCCGCAATGGGCACTCTCTCCCCCATTCCCGCATGCTTCAGGTTCAGAGGATTCAAGGTTGTGGTCTCAGTCAGATAATAAAACACTGACAAGGCTCTTGCGCTGCTCAACTCCTCATTGCTGGGGTATTGGGCGCTGTGCATGGGTACATTATCCGTATGCCCCTCGATTTCTATAATGCCCCCGTTCCCGTAACGCTCCAGTATCAAGCCCACCTTATCTATAATCAGCTTTGCGTCATCCTTGAGCAGGGCACTTCCCGAGTCGAACAGCAAGCCGCCGTTCATAGTCAGTTTCACATATTGGGCGGTAAAGCTAAGCTCCACTTCATCGGCAATGTCATTCTCACTCAGGGCTTCCTCAATCTGCTCTACCCGCTCTTCGTTCTCCGCAAGCATCTTATCCGTAAGAATCTCTTCCATGGCCTCCGGAGACATCTCATATTCCTCAAAGTCCTCTCCGTCAGTCTCGCTGTCAGCAACTTTACCCGTGCTGTTGATATACTGGTCTAGCTCATTGAGCTGGCTGACTCCGTTGCTGATCAGGAAACCGTCTCCGATTGCGCTGGCACCGCCGTCAAACACGCTGAACGTATTGTTCATGGCTGCCACAAACTCCTGGAGCTTCGCCTCCTCGATACTGGACATGGCAAAAAGCATGACAAAGAAGCAGAGAAGGAGGTTCATCAAGTCACTGAAAGTCGCCATCCACGCCGGCGAACCGGCGGGGGGCGTTTCCTCTTTGCGCTTTGCCATTACTCCTCACCTCCTCCGTCGGAACCGGAAGCGGCGTCTCTCTCCTGCGGAGACAGGAATGATTTCAGCTTCTCTTCAATGACTCTGGGATTCTCGCCGGCCTGTATGGACAACAGACCCTCGATCATGACCTCTTTCAGCATCATCTCCGCCGCATTGTCTACTTTCAACTTATTGGATACCGGCGTACAGATTGCATTGGCCAAAACGGAGCCGTAGAATGTAGTGATCAACGCCACGGCCATAGCAGGACCCAGTGTAGCCACATTATCCATATGGTACAACATGTCTACCAGACCGATCAGTGTACCGATCATACCCCAGGCAGGACCCATGGCGCCAAGAGTATCCCAGAAACCGATACAGGTCTTGTGTCTGCCCTCTATGCTCACCAGCTCTGTCTCCATAATGGCCCGCACCAGTTCCGGATCCGTGCCGTCCACCATCAAAAGGATACCTTTCTTCAGAAAAGCGTCATCCATATCCGCCGCGGCTTCCTCCAGGGAAAGGAGTCCTTCCTTACGGGCTACATTGGACAGGTCGATAATCTTGTGGATCATCTCGGCCGTATTTATGGCCGGCGCCTTGAAAATCAACGTGAAGCTTTTCAGACCGTTTATGAAATCCGCCAGACTGTGCGAGGCCAGCGTTGCGGCAAACGCGCCGCCGAACGTAATAACGGCCGATGGCATATTCCAGTATTCTTTCACCAGATTGTTGATGCCGGCTCCGTCTATGATACCATAGAGCATCATCGCAAAACATAAAATAATACCAATTAAAGACGCAATATCCACGACAATCACCTAACCCTTTTGCTTCTTTCGATTATTCCGCAAAAATACCCTTTCTATATAATATTACAAGATTTTTGACCTCTTGTCTACTTTCTTTTACAATTATTTTTTTCCCGGTGGTCAAAGTGATTACTGTATCGGGGGTCTCCTCCACGACTTCAAACAAATGCGGATTCACAAGAATCTTGATACCGTTCAGCTTTGTCACTTCTATCATTCCAATGCCTCTTTCCCATCTCTTACAAGAATATGGGGGGCGTTTCTTTCAGCCCCCCTATTATATCACAGCTTAAGCCAAAATGCGAGAACAAATTATCGTTTCAGATTTGTTAATTCTTCCAGAAGCGTATCCGATACGGTTATGATACGGCTGTTAGCCTGGAAGCCGCGCTGTGTGGTGATCATCTCCGTAAATTCCGAAGACAAATCCACATTACTCATCTCCAGCTGTCCCGTGGACATATAGCCGCCGTCAGCGGTGATGTCTACGCCGATACCGTCGAAAGAACCGGAGTTCATGGTAGCGGAGTACAGGTTATCCGCCTGTTTCTCCAGACCGGAAGCATTTGGGAACCTGGCGGTGGCAATCTGGCCAAGGAGCTTGGTCATGCCGTTGTCATAGCTTGCGTAGATCTCGCCGTTCTGCTGGATCGCTACGCCGATCATCGCGCCCACCCGGCGGCCGGAGCCGCTGTTGTACTGGTCGTCCTTGCCGTTGGTGGCCCCTGCGGTGGAGGTGCCCTTGTTGTCGAACGTAGTCAACTGAGACAGATCCATTGTGATATCGCGGAAATTGCCTGTAGGATTAGCAGGCGTATTATTGTCTACACCGCTGATCTGGGCAAAAGCCAGATTAATCTGCATCTTTGTCAGATCGGTAATCGTATTAGTACCATCTACAAGCTCTTTGATCTTACCGGTTTTCTGATCGAATGTGATCGTCTTGTCAGGCATCAAAGTATTCCAGTCAACACCCTGAGGCAGCTCTACTTTATTCCCTTTGGAGTCCTGAATCTCCGTGAGAGACATAGTATACTTATATTTGTCTGCCGGCACGTTGTTGGCAGGATCTCCCGGATCCTGCTTAAACGCAAACTTCGCCGTGTACGTATACCCCAGGGCGTCATAGAAATTCAGATTCACCACCTTGCCCCCGGTGGCCGTCACGTCCGTATCGTTCAAATCAATGATACCGGACATATAAGCGTCGCTGGTGGCCTCGGGGGGATAAGTCATATTGGCGGAACTCATGATGCGCAGTGCGGACACCGTGTCCTTTTTAATGCCTCTCACGTCCCCGGTGACCGGATCCGTATCCACCTGCCAGCCCATGACATTGTAGCCGATGCTGGTCATGGCCAGGTTTCCCGCTCCGTCCACGTAGAAAGATCCGTCTCTGGTGAAGTAGTTTTGTTTGCCGTCGCTGACCACGAAGAAGTTCTCGCCCGTGATCATGATGTCAAAGGGATTGCCCGTTGACTGGCTGGCTCCCTGGGCCGTAATGTTGATATTGATGGCGCTGGTCTTAACGCCCAGACCGATCTGCCTTGCGTTGACGCCGCCGGTACCCGTAGTCGCATTGGCGCCGCTGGCCCTCTGTGTAGTCTGGCTCATCAATGACGCAAAGGTCATGGAGCTGTATTTGTATGCTACCGTATTCACGTTCGCAATGTTATTACCGATAACATCCATTCTGGTCTGATGCGTCTTAAGTCCCGACACACCAGAGAAAAGTGATCTCATCATAGTGCTTGTTTCCTCCTAAATTCTTGCTCGTGTGAGTCCAACGAAGCGCGCCTCCCTCTGTCATTCGAGAAGCTCTGACCCCCAAAAGGTCCGGTCACATGATAACTGCTCCGTTGATATTCGTAAATATGTTCTCATCTGTCTGCGCGCTGTCCATTGCAGTGACCACCGTCTGGTTAGGCACATTCACAATGAATGCCAGTGAATCCACGATTACCAGCGAATCCCTGATGCCTTTCTGCTGCGCTTTCCTGGTGCCGGATGCAAGCCGCTCCAACTGACTATCGTTCAGCTCTATATTGCGGTCGGCAAGTCTTCCCATAGCATGCTTGGAAAACTTGAGATCGCAGGCGCCGGATTGTGTTTTCCGCTGCAGGACATCCTGAAAGGTCAGACCATCCTTGGTCTCCCGGACCGGTATTCTCTTGGGCTTTCCCAAGTATTGATCCGTCAGCTGCGCAATGGACATATAGCCATTGTTCTGAATATCCATCCCTGTATGCTCCTTTTTACCCTTGATCGGAAACGCTGTCAGCAGAACTTACACTCCTTCAGCGCCCTCTGTCCCCTCTGAGCCCTCGGTATCGGGCTTCTCTTCACTCCCATCGCCATCCGGTTTTATGCCTGCGGCTTCGCGCACTTCTTTGAGCTTCTCGATATACTTCTTCAGCTTATTCACATTTTCGTCCGTCAGGAAGCTCTTCTCGTAATCGGTCATCTCATTATAGATCTTCTCAAGCTTATCAATATCCTCCGCATAGGACAGGTCGATACCGCCTACCACAGGAAGCTTGTTCAGAGCCACTGTGAAGTCGTATGCCTTATCGAAAGCATTCTTATAATCCAGATCCACAACGGTGTCCAGATCTTCCAGCGCATAGAGAGACTCGTCAATGGCAAGATACGCCTTGTTGTTCTCGAATACCACATAATCCACCTTACCATAGAGAAGCTTGGGATCTCCTTTTGAATCAGTGGTCTTGATATAGACTTCTTTTCCCACCAGGGAAGTAGCCCTTGCCAGCTCTGATGTAGACGCCATATTCTGCATCTGCTCTACCTGCGAGAACTGTGCATACTGGGAAATATACTCTGTGTTAGAGGTAGGCTCCAGAGGATCCTGATACTGCATCTGCGCTACCAGAAGCTGTAGGAACGCATCCTTATCCATACCGTTGTTGTCGGAGGATTTGGCTTTCTTCAGGGAATTCTGAGAATCCGTCTCCACGATTTTACCGTCTTTCACGGGTGCCATCAATACACTCATCTTTGTTCTCCTTTCTTCGTTTCTGTTTTCGGATTTTCTGTCCGGAATGTTCCTCTTCCGTATTCCGTCACGCAGTGTACTCCACTGTGCTGCCGGTGGCTGTCATCCTGTCCGCCGCCGATTCTTTCGCTTCCGCGTCTTCCATGGATACTGCCCCTGCCAGGTTGATTTTCCTTGAGCGGTTTTTCTTCTCCGGCTGTCTCTCCCTGCCCCGGCCCTGTTCGTCTAAGTTTCTTTCAAACTCATGGGTCTCCACCGTGACCTGAATGGACTCCACCCGGATACCCTGCTCTTCAAACTGCTCCTTGAGCTGAATCATCTGCGTCTCTAACGCCGCTTTCACCGCCTCGTTTTGGGCTATGAAGTTCGCCGTGACCACACCCGCCTTGGAAGCAAGCTGTATCTGCAGCGTTCCCAAGCTTGCGGGGTGCAGCTGCATCTCCAGATTCGTACTGTCGGTATTCAGCTGAAGCTTCATGTAATCCAGGATCTGATTCATGATGTTCTGGGTGTTCTCACTCCAGGGGCTGTTTTGGGGCACACTCTGTACCGCCTCCGGCTGGAACTGCTCTGCCCTGAGATTCTGTACGAACAGATTCATCTGAGGTTGCTTCTCGGACTTTTCATGAGAATGCTGTTCCTGCTTTCCCGCGTCGGGCTGGGTCTCCTGGCCTTTCCGGGCCGTCTCCTGCAGCGCATTCATGTCCGTTCCGGATGGTACCTCCGCCGGCTGCTCATCCTGTCTTAAGAGCTCCGTCTGTTCCCTGGGCTGCTGCGTCCCGACAATCTCTGTCTCCACGGGTACCTTGCTTTCAGGATTCTCCTGAAGCAGTTGAAGCAAATTCTCCGGCTCTGTCTCCAGCACATCCGCGCTTTCCTCAAGAATACCGCTTAACTGGTCCATCAGCATCCGGTAATTGTCATACAGCTCGCCGTCTGTAATCAGTGCGTACAGCTCCTGGGTGCCGCCCAGTTTCAGCAAAAGTGCGCCAAGCTTAGACGTATCCAGCACATCCAGCTGGCCCATGTCCAGTTCCTCCATGGCGGCCTGAAGCTCTTCCACAGTGATGCCGAATACGTCCGCAATCTCCTGTATCAGCTTAAGAGCCCCGCTGACTAACACCTCCATGGCCTGCTCCTGCTCTTCCGGAGACAGCTCCTGTACTTCCTGCGGTTCCTCCTGTACGACCTGATTCTCTTTTGTCTTCAGGGAAGAACCTCTCTGGATCTCCTCGTTGGAAGCATTCTGCTTTTTAGCCGTCTGCACTGCGCTGTCCGAAAAGGTATTTTCCGCCGCGTTCTTGTTGAGCTGGTCATTCCAGACATCCTGAAAATTACCGGCTCCCGGCGCATTTTTACCCGCCTGTGTAGCTGTCATGTCCGCAAAAAGCGAACCGACTCCCTTTACTGCCGTGCTTGTCATCCTTACCCTCCTTTCTTTTTCTATTTGGGATTTATGATAAATATCCTGACGCCCGGGCATCAAAATATTATCCCTAAAATTAATTTCGGATTCCGAAATATCATCCTTAAGAGTCCGGATTCATCATTTTCGTGAGCCTTGCAGCCACTTCGGAGTCCATAACCCCCAGAATCTTCGCTCTCTCATCCACTGCCATGGCATTCAGAATCTCTGCCACCAGATCCAGATTGTCTGTCATTTCCTCGAAAATACCGGCGGCCTGTTTAGGCTTCATCTCGGCATAGGTCTTCGCAAAGTCCTGAACCTCTTTATCCGCCTCCAACTGTGTAACCACCTGCCTGTAGACATATTCCCAGGAAGCCGGATTTGCGGCCTCATAGAACTTCTTATATTCCTCCGGACCGGGTCCCTTTTCCGAGTAAACGACCTGCTCCAAAAATTCCGTCTGTATCCGCTGAAATTCCGCCTGCTTTTCCTCAAATTCTTTCAGACGCAGAACCTCTGCTTTCAGCTCGTCAAGCTGTGTGTCCTTGTCCCTGGAAGCGGTCTGTTCCCGCTCCAGTTCCAACTCAAGCTGCCTGATATAAGCCACAGCCTCGTCAATGCTCTCATATCCCCCGTAACTCTCCCCGTCTGCGCTCCCCTCAGAGGACGGAAGAGATTTCGAGGGCAGAATCTTATTGACCACGGGTACATCCTTTAAGATAGGCGCCAGCACGCTGCTTCCGAAACCGCCCACATCCATTTTAATCACCACGCAGACAATAGCCAGCCACAGGACTACAATCAGCAATGTGGCAAAGAAAGTCACCAGGCCGTTGCCGCCGTCCTCGCCTAAGGCCTCCTCCTGCTTTGCGATCTCTGCCGCTCTTTTTTTGGCTTCTTTTTTCTGGGCCTTCTGTTCCTGCTTGAATTTCTTTTTCTCTTCTTTCAGCCTTGCTTTTTCATCCTCTGCCGCCGTCATTGGAGCGGCGGAGGGGCTCAATTCTTTTGCTGCCATATGATAATCTCTCCTAAACAGATACGCTTACCGCGCTCTCTTCACTTCTGCGCTGTCCATAGGTATAGCTGGTCAGCTGGTCTATCTCCTTGCTCTCCTGCCTCTTCTCCTCCATAAGAAAGGCCTCGAAAGCTTTTTCTTTCAATGTCTCGTGAGTCTTGCGCTCCATTCGCACTTCCGTGAGCTTCTCTCTGGCCATCTCAAGCTTTTCCTGCGCCATGTTCACGTTAATCTGCTGTTTTTCTATGTAATCCTCCATGCACCGGATGGCCATTTTGTTCTCGTTGATTTCCCGAAGCTTCAGCGTACCGGACAAAAGCTTCTTTCCAGCCTCTTCATAGCCGTTCTTTCTGCCGTACAATGCCTCCAGGCGCTGCTCCTCTTCATCCAAAGCAGCCCGTGCCGCGGAGAATTCCTGCTTTGCCTGGGTCTCCATCTTCATCTTTATATTCAGAATACTCTGCATGGAATATCGAAATCTTGCCATCCCGTCTCCTCCGCAGGACATGCTTTTTTATATAGTTAAAACAATCTCTGCAGCATGTTTACACTGTCCTCGAAACTGAATTTCTCATCCACATCCTGACAGAGGAACTTGTTCACAGCCTCAATCTTGGATATGGCGTAGTCGATGGACGGATTGCTGCCGTTCTTATAGGCGCCGATATTGATCAGATCCTCCGCCTCATTGTAGGTGGCAAGGACATTCTTCAACTTCCCGGCCGCCTGTTTATGTTCTTTTGACGCAATCTGCGACATACATCTGGAAATACTCTGCAAAATATCTATGGCAGGGTAATGGTTTTTATGCCCCAGCTTTCTGTCCAGCATAATGTGTCCGTCCAGAATGCTTCTGGCTGTATCGGTAATAGGTTCATTGAAGTCGTCGCCGTCCACCAGCACGGTATACAGACCCGTAATAGACCCTCTGGCCGCGCACCCGGCCCGCTCCAAAAGCTTTGGCATCTCCGAATATACGCTGGGCGGATATCCTCTGGTCACCGGCGGTTCTCCGCTGGCCAGTCCGATCTCCCTCTGAGCCATGGAGAAACGGGTCAGAGAGTCCATCATCAGAAGCACATCCCTGCCTCTGTCACGGAAATACTCGGCGATGGCCGTAGCAGTCTTTGCCGCCTTATTTCTCTCAAGAGCCGGCCTGTCTGAAGTAGCCACCACCACTACCGAGCGCCGCATGCCCTCTTCCCCCAAATCCCGCTCTATGAACTCGCGCACTTCCCTGCCCCGCTCACCGATAAGGGCGATGACATTGATGTCCGCCTTGGTGTTGCGGGCAAACATTCCCATCAGAGTGGACTTTCCCACCCCGGAACCGGCAAAGATACCGATGCGCTGTCCCTTGCCTACCGTGATCAGCCCGTCTACGGCTTTGACACCTAAGGGAAGCACGGAATCTATAATCTTCCTGCTCATGGGATCGGGAGGCGCCGCCTCCACCAGATAGGGCACACCGTCAAAGCGCGTTCCGTCCACGGGTATCCCCAGTCCGTTCAGAGTCTTGCCCAAAAGCGCCTCGCTGACCGGCACCCGCAGAGGAGCCCCCGTATTTTCCACGATACAGCCCAGGCCGATGCCGTCCACGGAATCATAAGGCATCAGCAGGGTCTTCTTATCTTTGAAGCCCACCACTTCGGCCAGAATCGGCTTCTCCCCGCCCTCAGGCGTAATCTCACAGATATCGCCCAGTCTCGCGTCAGGCCCTGCCGACTCAATGGTCAGGCCCACTACATTGACTACCTTGCCTTTCTTCTTATAAAAGACTTCTTCGGACAATCTATAATATTTTGCCAAGTCTACAGCAACCTGCCGCAAAGAATCAATCCTCCTCAGGGAATCTTTTCTCAGGATTCCTTTTCCCAGGCAAGCAGCGTCAGCCGCTTTTTCAGCTCTGACAGCTGTGAACCCAGTCCGCAGTCAAAAATACCGTTTTCCGTCTCAATCATACACTCATTTCTGCTCACGGCCGCGTCTTCCACCACATCCACCATCGTGTTCTCCGACACAGCGCCTGCCAGAATCTGTTTCTTCTGCATACTGACATAGGCGTAATCATCCTTGGACACATGGATGATAAAGCTCCTGCTTCCCTCCAGCTTATGCAGCACATCGGAAATCAGACCCGTCAGGATCTCCCGGTAAGAGGAAAGCTCCACATGGAAGACATGCTCGTAGATACCGGTGATCGCCTCCACCAAATCAGGCTCCAGCAGGTCTATCTGCTGCTGGTACTCGTTCTCAAGGGCCTGGGTTTTCTCCAGATATTCCTGCTCCATGGCGCCCTCATGGGCCTGAGCTTTGCTCATGCCCTCCATATATCCCTGCCGCCTGGCCTCCTCCAACACCTGCTCTCTCTCGGCCTGAGCTTTCGCTCTTGCCTCTTCTAAAATACTCTCTGCCTGGGCTTTCGCCTGCTCTGTAGTCTCCCGGGCCTGGGCCTTTGCCTGCTCTAAAAGCTCCCTCGCCTCATCCTGTGCCTTGATCACATTTCCGGCGGCATCCTCAGGCACTTCAATCACATCCGCCACAGCAAGTCCGGATACAAACCCTCCCCCGCTCTCGCCCTGTCCTATGCCCAGGGCTTCCAGGCGTCTGCGGATCCGGTCATTATTATCAATGACAAGCTTTTCCTTGTCCTCGGACAATGTGGTAAAAATGTGTTTAACCAGATTACTAGACAACGATTTCGTCACCTCCACCTCTGGAAATCACAATTTCGCCGGCATCTTCCAGCTTTCTGATGACATTGACAATCTTCTGCTGGGCCTCCTCCACATCTTTCATACGCACAGGTCCCATAAAGTCCATATCTTCCTTGATCATAACAGCCAGACGCTTGGACATATTGTTGAAGATTGCCTCCTTGACTTCGTCCTTAGTGCTCTTCATGGCCATAGTCAGGTCGTTATTCTCCACGTCACGCAGCACGCGCTGGATGGCTCTGTCGTCCAAAAGCAGAATATCCTCGAACACGAACATCTTCTTTCTGATTTCTTCCGCCAGCTCCGGCTCTTCCACTTCCAGAGTCTCCATGATATGGCGCTCCGTACCACGGTCCACCGTATTCAGGATCTCCACCACAGCGTCCACGCCGCCGATGATGGTGTAGTCCTGGTTCACAAGGCTTGCCAGCTTGGATTCCAACACTTTCTCCACCTCTTTGATGATGTCCGGACTGGTACGGTCCATGACGGCAATACGTCTTGCCACATCCGCCTGTCTCTCCGGAGGCAGCGCAGACATCACCATAGACGCCTGCCCCGGCGACAGATAGGACAGTATCAGGGCAATGGTCTGAGGATGTTCATCCTGGATAAAGTTAATAAGCTGGGTGGCATCTGTCTTGCGCACGAATTCGAAAGGCTTCACCTGCAGAGACGCCGTCAGCTTGCCGATGACATCCATGGCCTTGTCGGCGCCCAGCGCTTTTTCCAGCAGATCTTTCGCATAGCCGATACCGCCCTCCGCAATATACTGCTGGGCCAGGCACAGCTCATAGAATTCCGTGATGACCGCTTCCTTTACCTGGGGAGTCACGCTTCTGATATTGGCGATCTCCAGGGTCATCTCCTCGATCTCTTCCTCTTTTAAATGCTTGAAAATACCGGCAGAGCGCTCCGGCCCCAGGGATATCAGGAGAATGGCAGCCCTCTGCACCCCCCTGATTCCCATCTCGCTTGTCGCACTATTTGGCATACACTTGTACCTCTCTTAGCATCCAGTCAATCTCAGTTCCAGTCTTCGTTCAGCCAGTTGCGCAGCAGATTCGCCGCCGCTTCCGGATTCTCGTCCACAAACTTCTCCACCATCTTGCGGGTCTCGGACTTGGTCTCCACGTCGATATTATCCACCTCAGGCTCCGGCGGCGTGGACTGAAGCATATCTTCCACGGACAGCTCCGGCTCTTCCTCCTGGGCAGCTTTCTTCTTCAGCCCCATACTGCGCAGGATGACAAAAGCCAACAGACCGAGAATCAATATGATCATTACAATGCTTATGATATCCGTGGCGCTGACTGTCTCGAAAAAGCCCTCTTTATCAAAGAACAGAGGGGATTCATAAGAGACCACTACAACTCTGCTGACATCAATTCCGCTGGCATAGGCCACCATCTGGACTACATCCTGGTCTACCTCCAGCTTAATATCCTCCCTGTGGGCATCCTTGAACTCATCCCAGCTGATGCCCTCCAAAAGCCCCTGTCTCTCCACGGCTTCTTCATAATATTCATGATACTTGATCAGTGCCACAGATATGGAAGAATTCTCGTAATCAATGCTTCCCGCCGGCGTGATCGTATTGGTCTCAGATACATTATTCTGATAATCTACGGACCGCTCCTCGGTGGAACTGCTTCCGCCGCCAGCTCCCAGATAGGGATATGATGTGAGATTCTCTGTGTTGGAATCCGTACCCGGCAGCCCGCCATCGGCACCGGTGCTCTCGGAAGTATGCGTATCCTCGTGAAGCGGCATGCCGTTGACATAGCCGTCATTGGCATAATACTCCGTCACCATTTTGCTGTACTCGGAATAATCCACAGAAAGATGACTGCTCACCTCCACGTTGCTGAACTGCTTGGTGCCCAGCAGCACTTTCTTTACCTGGTTCGTCACCATGGCCGCTGCCTGCGTCTGCAGTTCCTGCATGGAGTTGGCAATCCCCATTGTGGAATATTCATCCCCGCCGGCAAACAGCAGATTAAAGTTCTGATCCACTATGGTAATGTTTGCCGTGGTCTTATTTCCCAGAGCTGTGGCAGCCGCCTTTGCCATGGCCGCCGCGTTGGCAGAAGTAAAATCCTCTGTCACAGTCACCTGTATGTATGCGAAGTCCTCCGAGTCCATATCGCTGAGTCTGCCGGAACTGGACTGCCTGTTAAAAGTGACGGTGACGTCCTTTACGGGCATAGTCTTGGCAAACATATTCTCCAGTTCCATTTGCCGGAAAACCGTATACTGATTCTCCCTGTCAGCGGATGTGGTGGACATGCCCACCTCCACCACGTCGCCGTACTTGAGGCTGCCGGGCACGTACCCCTCCGAAGCAATGGCCATATTGGCCTGAGGCAGTTGGTTTTTAAGCACATCAATGGTACGTGCGTCCGCGCTCTCCTTGTGAGTGATGCCGGCATCATTCAAAATCTCTACAATCTTTGCCGCGGTAGCGCTGTCTTCATAAGTATCAAGTCTCACATACTGAGGCCTTGAAAAAGTATATATGATAATGACAAAAGTAAATACTACGACTGCGACGATGGCAATGATGATCGTCTTCTGTCTGCTAGTGAATTTATTCCACCATTCCAGCGCTTTACCCGGTATCTCTTTTAGCTTGTCAGCCATGGTGCTTCTCTCCTAGTCATTTCAAAATTCCCTGCCTTTCACACCGCCCTAAAACGCCGGGTGGATGAATCATACGTCAGATCTGCATCTGCATCAGTTCCTTATAAGCATCCAGCAGTCTGTCGCGCACAGCCACTGTGTACTGCAGAGCTGTAGACGCTTTTTGCAGGGCAATGGTCAAATCATGGAAATTCTCTGTCTCGCCCATGGCAAACTTGATTTCTTCATTCTCCGCCTTGGATAGATAACTGTTGGTTGTCTTTATATTGTCAATGGCGCTGTTCAAAAAGGCATCGAACAAACTGCCTTCCGCTTTCTTTTCTTTATCCGTCAGGGTTCCGGTCAACGTCCCGCGCTCCACACCGTCGGCGCCGGATACCAGGGTCGTGCCCGAAACCCTGGGCAAACCTGTCACTGCTGAGATATCCATATTATGTACATCCTTCCTTCATTCACTTTCTGCGCTGTCTGCTTATGAGCCGATCTCCAGCCCTCTCTGGGCCATGGCCTTGCTGGCGTTGAATGCCGTGGAATTTGCTTCATAGGCCCGGCTGGCATCTATCATATTGGTCATCTCTGTGATGATATTCACATTGGGATATGTCACATAACCGTTCTCATCCGCATCCGGATGAGCGGGGTCATAAGCCATGTTCATCTCTGTGACATTGTCATAATACACGCCGGATACCCTGACGCCCGACCCCGTGGTCTGGACATAGCCGTGGTCGTGGAGAGTCTTACCGAATATATGGCTGAAAGAAGCGTTTCTCCTCTCAGTCTTCTCCTCAAAGGAAACCACTTTTCTGCGATAAGGAGTGCCGTCTGCAGTACGTGTGGTATTGGCGTTTGCCACATTCTCCGAAATGATGTCCATACGGTATTTCTCCGCCGTCATGCCGGAGGCATTGATATTGAAAGCAGAAAACAAACCCATTTTACTATCTCCTTTTCTCTTACTTCATCACTGTCTGCAGATTCGTAAACTCCTGGCTGATACTAGTAATCAGCCCCTGATACTTCAGCTGATTCTCCGCCAGCATTACGCCCTCCGTATCCGGATCCACGTTATTTCCGTCCACGCGGTAGGAATATCCGGCATGGTCCGTGTAAACCTGACCTACCAGCCTCTTCAGATTCACGTCCGACACCTTTGCGTCCATGGAACGGTACGTGCTTCTGCCCAAAGCATTTTTCAGTACATCCTCAAAAGCCACATCCTGTCTCTTATATCCCGGCGTATCCACATTGGACAGATTATTGCCGATGGCTTCATTGCGCATCCAGCTGGCATCCGCCGCTCTGTCCAATACATTCACATAATCGAACACACTTGATTGGAACATCGTTATCTCCTTTCTGTCTCTGCACCTCTATGTAGTAAAAACAAAAGCAAAACCAAACGTGATTTTATTCATTCTAGTCTATTATAATATTTTTTCCTGAAAAAACAATACCTTTACGAAAAGTTACTAAATTTCCCACATATACATTCGGAATGTCAAGTGTCCCATACCCGTACCCCATGTAAAAAGGGACTTATTGCGCAAACCAATAAATCCCTTTATCTTTCCCTACACTTCCGGCCCTCCTGGCCTTCCCAAATCCTTTTGGCTATGTAAATTTATTTGTCATTTATCTTATTGCTTATGGTGGCTCTGGCGTTTCAGTTCCTCTATCTCGTCAAACAGCACATCGTTGAGTACTTTGATGTAGGTCCCTTTCATGCCCGAAGAACGGGATTCAATTACCCCGGCGCTCTCGAACTTGCGCAGTGCATTCACGATGACGGATCTGGTAATTCCCACTCTGTCCGCGATCTTGCTGGCCACCAGTATCCCCTCCATGCCGCCCAGCTCGTCAAAGATATGGGTAATGGCCTCCATCTCGGAAAAGGAAAGCGTGCTGATGGCTGATTTCACCACGGCCACCTTGCGGCTCTCCTCCGCACTCTCCTCATTGATAGCCCTGAGCATCTCCAGCCCCACCACTGTCGTACCGTATTCGGACAAGATGATATCGTCAATCTCATACTGCCTGTCGCATTTATAGAGAAACAGCGTACCCAGCCTCTCGCCCGCGATCTCTATGGGTGTAATGATGGCCTGGAACTTGCGGATATCCGGGCTTTCAAAGCCCAGCGTCTCCAGATTCACGTTCTCCTTGGTGGAAAGAATTGCCAGGAGCCTTTCGTTGAGCATGGGATCCACGAATCCCCCCACATTCTCGTCGATCAGCTCGGTAATGGAGTCAATTCCCTCCGATTTCCCCACGCCCAGCACCTTGCCTTTGCGGCTGATGACCAGCACATTGGATTCCAGAATCTCGCGCATTACTTTACAGATGTCGTTGAACACTACCTTGCTGGAATTGTTATTGTGCAATAGTTTTCCGATTTTTCTGGTCTTATCCAGAAGCTGTACGCTACTCATTCGCTTTCCTCCGCTTTTGTCCCATGCACAATGCCGGTCCCGCGGACTGTAAAACATCCTGCTTTCTGACCGCCTGTCTATATGCAATCCTATCATATCACAAATAAATTCAGATTACAATGCACAAACAGTCAAAATTTCCGCATTTATATAGATTTGTTTGACAATTCAGTCAGAATATGGTAACCGCACTTGGAATCGATGCACACCAGCTTATTCCCTTTGATCAGAAGCGGAGATCCGCAGCGGGGGCAGTTCTCTCCCGAGGGCTTCTGCCAGGACATAAAGTCACACTCCGGATTGCCTATACAGCCGTAATATTTTCTTCCTTTCTTCGTCTTCTTCAATACGATATCCTTACCGCACTTGGGACAGGCCACGCCGATCTTCTCAAAGTACGGTTTTGTGTTCCGGCACTCCGGAAAGCCGGGGCAGGCCAGGAATCTTCCATGGGGACCATACTTGATCACCATCCTGCGTCCGCACAGATCGCATTCCTCATCGCTGACCTCATCCGCAATGGACACCTCCGCCAGCTCCTTTTCCGCCAACTGCACGGCCGCGTCCAGATCCGGATAGAAATTGGATACCACAGTCTTCCATTTGACGCTGCCCTCTTCCACGGCATCCAGCAGAGCTTCCATGCTGGCGGTAAAATGCACATCCACGATAGAGGGGAATGCCTCTTTCATCATATGATTCACAACTTCTCCAAGTTCCGTCACATAGAGATTTTTTTCTTCTTTCACCACATAGCGTCTGGCCAGGATGGTGGTGATGGTAGGCGCATAGGTACTGGGGCGCCCGATCCCAAGCTCCTCCAGGGCCCGCACCAGAGTCGCCTCGTTATAATGGGCCGGCGGCTGGGTGAAATGCTGCCTGGGGTCAAAAGACCGAAAAGAAAGGACGCTGTCCTTTCCAAGGCCCACGGTCAGGGTATTCTCCTCTTTATCCTCATCGGCAGGATTGTATACGCTTAAAAAGCCGTCAAATTTCAGTGCCGATGCGGATACCGCGAAAATCTGGTCCGCTGCCTGAATCCGCACAGATGTGCTCTCATATTCCGCCGCCGCCATGCGGCTTGCCACGAAACGTTTCCAGATCAGCTGATAAAGTCTGAAAAGGTCTCTGGGCAGCTGGTCTTTGATCTCTAAGGGAATCCGGGCGAGCAGCGTGGGGCGGATAGCCTCGTGGGCATCCTGTATCTTCTGGCTGTTCTTCTTTTCCCCGGATGTTTCGTTTAAATATTTTTTACCGTACTGGGCGGTGATAAACTGTTCTGCCATCTCCTCCGCTTCTTTGGAGACGCGGGTGGAGTCGGTACGCAGATAGGTGATCAGTCCCACGGTACCCTCTCCCTGAATGTCCACGCCCTCATAGAGCTGCTGGGCCAGGCGCATGGTCTTCTGTGTGGAAAAGTTCAGGGTCCGGCTGGCCTCCTGCTGAAGCGTGGAAGTGGTAAAAGGCAGGGGCGGCTTCTTGTGCCGTTCGCCTTTCTTTACCTCTTTGACCATATACTTTGCGCCTTTCAGGGAGGCCATCACGGCATCCGCCTCCTCTTTGCAGGTAATGGTTCGCTTCTCATCCGCTGTGCCGTAATATTTTGCGCATATGGGCTTCTTCTCGCCTTTCACATCAAGGTTCACGTCCAGGGACCAGTACTCCTCCGGGATAAAGGCATCAATTTCCTCCTCCCTGTCACAGATGATACGCAGCGCCACGGACTGTACCCTGCCGGCGCTTAAGCCCCTTTTGACTTTCTTCCATAATAAAGGGGAAATGCGGTACCCCACCATGCGGTCCAGCATACGGCGGGCCTGCTGGGCGTCCACCAGGTTCATATTGATCTCCCTGGCGTTTTTCAGGGATTCTTTCACAGCATTCTTTGTGATTTCGTTGAAAGTGATGCGGTAGACTTTTTTTTCCGTCAACATCTGTTCCAGCTTCAAGGCATAGAGCAGATGCCAGGAAATCGCCTCTCCTTCCCGGTCAGGGTCGGTGGCAAGGTAGATTTTCTCAGCCTTTTTTACCTCCTTGCGCAGGTTTGCCAAAATGTCTCCCTTTCCCCGGATGGTGATATACTTCGGTTCATAATCATGCTCCACATCTATTCCCAGCGAGCTCTTGGGCAGGTCGCGCACATGCCCGTTGCTGGCGGCCACTTGATAGTTGGAGCCTAAGAATTTCTTGATGGTCTTCACTTTCGCAGGTGACTCTACGATTACCAGATATTTTGCCATAATAAATGTTCCTCTGCTTTTTCATGCATGCTGTTTTTGCATTCGTGAAATACTATACCCCGAAAGAACCGGATGTGCAAGTGTTATTTTTCACAAAAAAAATGCTGAAACATTTTTATAACCGTTTTCAGCACTTTTCCTAATAGAGCTATTCTTTTGAAAGAACAGCTGATAGGGGAATCGAACCCCTGTTTCCGCCGTGAGAGGGCGGCGTCTTAACCGCTTGACCAATCAGCCATTTCCTTTTCCGCTGCGGTGATTTGCTATCGCCTCGGTACTTGATTATATTACTACATTTTTGATTGGAATGCAAGTACTTTTTTCAAATTTTTTTAAATTTTTCAGGTTTTTGATTTTTGCGGCAGTTTGCCGCTAAAACCCCGGCGGCGGTCAGTACTTTGGTGACAGCGAAACGGCGGGCGGGAGAGGGCCCCATGCCCTCCTGCCGCCGATCCGTGCGTCTGTCATCTCCTCTGACAAAGCGCTCCGTGAAATCCTTACCTTTTTCCAGCTCCCGGCCGGAGAATATGCGGGGTATTTCTTACAGATTTCTTACAGATTTCTTACGGTTTCACCTCTCCTAAAAGTCAAACAGGCTCAGCTGATTGGACTCCGGCAGGTTGCCCAAAAGGTTCAGGGAATCCATCAGGTCCACCATGGTCTTGGACACTTTCGTGCGCTCCCTGAAATCGTCCTTGGACAGAAAAGGCCCGTCCTTGGCCGCCTCCACAATGGCGTCGGCCGCCTTGTCCCCCAGGCCCTCTATGCTGTTTAAGGAGGGCATCAGCTTCCCGTCCACGATCTGGAAAGACCTGGACTGGGCCGTGAAGATATCGATGGGGGTGAATTCGTAGCCCCTCTCATACATCTCCTGGACGATGCGCATGTCGCCATAGGCTCCCTCCTCCCTGTTGGAGAGGGGCACTGCTCCCGGCTCCTTGTCCGCGGCGGCGTCCATGCGGCGCTTATAGTCCGCCATGTTGGCCTCCAGCCTGGCTTTTCCCAGGCACATCAGTTCATAGGAGAAAGCCTTGGCCCGGATGCTGAAGTACGCCCCATAGTACGCTAACGGGTAATGTATCTTGCAGTAGGCGATGCGCCATGCCATCATGACATAGGCCGCCGCGTGAGCCTTGGGGAACATGTACTTTATCTTCTTGCAGGAGTCGATGTACCAGTCAGGCACATTCTTCTCTTTCATAGCGTCGATCCACTCGCCTTTGAGCCCCTTGCCTTTCCGGACGCTCTCCATAATAGTGAATGCCAGGCTGGACTCCACCCCCATCTGAATCAGGTAGAGCATGATGTCGTCCCGGGTACAGATGGCCGTGGAAATGGTGGCCGTGCCGCTCATGATCAGGTCTTTCGCATTGCCCAGCCACACATCCGTGCCGTGGGCAAGCCCCGAGATGCGCACCAGATCCGAGAACGCCTTGGGCTGGGCATCAATCACCATCTGCATGGCAAAGTCCGTGCCGAACTCCGGGATCCCCAGACACCCCAGCTTTGTCCCGCCGATCTGGTCAGGGGTGACACCCAAAGCGTCCGTGTTCTGGAACAGGCTCATCACGTCTTTGCCGTCCAGAGGGATGGTCAGGGGATCCACGCCGGTGAGATCCTGCAGCATACGGATCATGGTGGGATCATCGTGTCCCAGGATGTCCAGCTTTAACAGGTTGTGGTCGATGGAGTGATAATCAAAATGCGTGGTAACGATATCCGTCTCCATGTCGTTTGCCGGGTGCTGCACCGGCGTAAAGGAATTGATGTCCTGGCCAAAGGGCAGCACCACAATGCCGCCGGGGTGCTGCCCCGTGCTGCGGCGCACCCCTGCCACCCCCATGGCCAACCTCTCCATCTCGCTCTTTCTCCGATGCCTTCCCCTTTCCTCAAAGTAATTCTTCACATAGCCGAATGCCGTCTTGTCCGCCAGGGTGGCTATGGTGCCCGCCCGGAATGTCTGGCCGGCGCCGAAGATGACCTCTGTGTATTTATGGGCCTTGGACTGATACTCTCCGGAGAAATTCAGGTCGATATCCGGCTCTTTGTCCCCCTTGAAGCCTAAGAATGTCTCAAAGGGAATGTCGAAGCCGTCCTTGTGGAGAGGCTCCCCGCAGACCGGACAGTTTTTGTCCGGCATGTCCACTCCCGCCTTGCCCCCATAAGCCTTTACGTCGTCCTCCTCGAAATCCACATAGTGGCATTTGCTGCAGTAGTAATGAGGACTTAAGGGATTGATTTCCGTAATTCCCGCCATAGTGGCCACAAAAGAGCTTCCCACGCTTCCCCTGGAACCCACCAGATATCCGTCCTCTATGGATTTCCACACCAGCTTCTGGGCAATGATATACATCACGGCGAAGCCATTGGTAATAATGGAGTGCAGCTCCTTTTTCAGACGCGCCTCCACAATTTCCGGCAGATCGGGCCCATAAATTTCGTGGGCCTTATCATAGCAGATCTTGGTCAGCGTCTTGTCGCTGTCCTCAATGACAGGGGCGCATTTGTCCGGCCGCACCGGAGCGATGACCTCCACCATGTCCGCTATCATATTGGTATTTTTTACTACAATTTCATAGGCTTTCTCGCTTCCGAGATAGGAGAACTCCTCCAGCATCTCGTCCGTAGTGTGCAGGAACAGCGGAGCCTGATCGTCTGCGTCCTCGAATCCGCGCCCGGCCATGATAATGCGGCGGTACACTTCGTCCTCGGGATCCAGGAAATGCACGTCGCAGGTGGCTACCACGGGCTTGTGGAACTGCTCTCCCAGCTTCACCACCTGCCGGTTCATATTCTGGATGTCCTCCATGGAATTGATGTTCCGGATCCGTTCGGAGGCTATCATAAATTTGTTGTTGCCTGTGGGCTGGATTTCCAGATAATCGTAGAAATTCACGATCCTGGCGATCTGCATATCGCTCTGGCCGTCCAGCAGGGCACGGTAAAGCTCTCCTGCCTCGCAGGCGCTGCCCAGGATAAGCCCCTCCCTGTACTTCTGAATCAGGCTCTTGGGAATCCTGGGATGTCTGTTGTTGTAATAAACCAGGTGGGACTGGGTCACCAGCCGGTAGAGATTGATGCGGCCCAGGTCGTTCTTAGCCAAAATGATGGCATGGTAGGTAGGCGCTTTCTTTACCAGGTCTACGCTGGCAGTTCCTAAGGCGTTTAGCTGGGCCAGGGTATGGATATCCTTTTCCTCCAGCATCTGGATGAGCTTCACGAAGATCCACGCGGTGCACTCCGCATCGTCCACCGCCCGGTGATGGTTCTCCAGGGAAATGTTCAGGGTCTTCGCCACGGCGTCCAGGGTGTGCTTGGCTTGGTTCGGCAGCAGCACTCTGGCAATGCCCACGGTGTCAATATAGGTATGCTCCATGGGGAGGTTCTGCCTTCTGGCATTCTCCAGCATGAAGCTCATGTCAAAGCCCGCGTTGTGGGCCACCAATATGCAGCCCTGGCAAAATTCCAGGAACTTCGGCAGCACTTCTTCAATCAGAGGCGCGTCCATTACCATGTCGTCCCGGATGGATGTGAGCTTTTCGATCTCAAACGGAATGGGCACCTGAGGATTCACGAACGTGGAAAAGCGCTCCGTCACCCTGCCGCCGCAGACTTTCACCGCGCCGATTTCGATAATGCGGTTGTTCACCGGGGAGAATCCGGTGGTCTCAATGTCAAAGACTACAAAATCATCTCCAAGTGTCCCGCCCCTGTCTCCGGTGACGATTTCTTTCAGATCGTCCACCAGATAAGCCTCCACCCCATAGATGACCTTAAAGAAATCCTGCTTGTCCGGCGGCTCCTTGTTCTGGTCCTTACACTTCCCTTTCTCCGTCTTCCAGAGATCTTCCCACACATGGTAAGCGTCCGTAAAGCCCTGCACTACGCCGTGGTCCGTGATGGCAATGGCTCTGTGGCCCCAGCCGTAAGCACGCTTTACGATATCCTTGGCCTCGGAAACCCCGTCGAAATCGCTCATCTTGGTATGACAGTGCAGTTCTACACGCTTATGGGCGGCCGTATCCGACCGCACCGTGACGAAATTCGGAATCTTCTTGATGCCCGTGAGGGAGCCTATGGTAATCTCATGGTCGAATTTGTCCATGGTAGCCATACCTTTGAGCTTTACAAAGACTCCGGGCTTCAGACTTCCCAAAAGCTCTGTGACAAACTCTGTCTTCACAAAAAGCTTTATGGAGATGGTATCCGTAAAATCCGTGATGTCGAACATCACAATGGTTCTTTCGTTGCGGATCTCACGGCTGTCCGTTTTCAAGATTTTTCCGCGGATAGTCACATCTCCCACTTCGCCGATGATCTCGTCAATGGGAATGACCTCTTCGTCAAAATCTTTTCCGTAAATCACGTCGGGATTGTCGGACTGCTTTAAGGGACGGTCCCCTCTGCGGAATTCTCCCCGCCTGAAATCGCCCTTGCCCTTGAAGCCGCCCTTACCGTGCTCGCCTAGGTAAGGGATCCCCTCCTCAGCCTGTCTCGTGACGCCGCCTGCCGGCACGTCCCCTCTGCCTGTGATGCCGGAATCCTGTCCCGAACCGCCACTCTTTTTCCCGAAGCCGCTTCCCCCGTTCCCGAGTCCCGGGGCGCTTCTGCCTGTACTGCCCCCGGCCTCTCTGCTCCCTGAGGCTTTCGCGCCCGGGGCAGTCCCGGCCCCATTCCCCGCGCCTGCCCCGTCGCCTGTATAGCCCTCCGGTGTCTGTCCGTACTGCCCTGCAGCCCCGGCCCTGCCGCCTGCCCGCAGAATGATTTCGTTGACTTTCATCTGCAACCGCATCTCGTCGTCCCCGGAAAATCTGCTGCCCTTTACTTCTCTGTAGTCAATGTCCACCCGGGCTTTCAGGCCGCAGCGCTCCACCAGTATCTTCTCCAGCACCCGCACCAGCTCCCCCTCTTTGCTTCTGTTGAGCACGGTATCGTCTATGGAGAGGCAGATCTGCCCTGCTTCCGGATAAGTGATTCCCGCGGTGCGGAAAGCATTGTACTCCACATGGCTGTACTCCCGCAGCTCCGCTAAAATGCTCTCCCGGTAGACCTCCATGAGATTCTCGGGGGTATACTGGGAAGAAAGCTCAAAACGCTCAAAAATCCGCACTTTCAAAAGCGCATGGGGAAAAAGCTGGGACTTAATGGCCTTTTCCGCCGCCCAGATATCCTCTTTCAGCAATAGCCTGGTGCTGAACAGATACACGGAAAGTCTGTCCTTTTGCTTGGTGGCGGACACCCGCTCTACCTGCGTCTGTTCCAGCTTGTCATATAAAGTCCCTTTCAAATCCAGTGTGGGGAACACTTCAAAAAATGGTTTTGCTTTTGTAGTCATTTCCAATTATCTAACTCTTCCTTTAACGCATCTAACAGCTGCTCTTCGGGTACCTTTCTCAGGATTTCACCTTTTTTGAACAAAAGGCCCTCTCCCTGGCCTCCCGCTATCCCAAGATCCGCCTCCCTGGCCTCCCCCGGGCCGTTGACCGCACATCCCATGACAGCCACCTTAATGTCCAGAGGATAATCCTCCGCCAGCTTCTCCACCCTGGCTGCCAGGCCGATGAGATCGATCCGGGTCCTGCCGCAGGTAGGGCAGGAGACCACTTCAACGCCGCCCTTGCGCAGCCCCAGTGAGCGCAGAATCAGTTTTGCGGACTTGATCTCCTCCACCGGGTCCCCCGTCAGGGATACCCGGACGGTGTCGCCGATGCCCTGATAGAGAATCAGGCCAAGGCCAAGGGCGGATTTGATATTGCCGCTCCAGACCGTACCTGCCTCCGTAATCCCAATGTGGAGGGGATATGCTGTCCGCGCTGCCAAAAGCTCATGGGCTTTCACGCACATAAGCACGTCCGAGGACTTGATGCTGATGACTACATTCTCATAGTCACACGTTTCGATCATTGCCACCTTTTCCAGGGCGCTTTCCACAATGCCCTGTGCCGTGACGCCGCCGTATTTCTCTAACAGACCTTTCTCCAGGGAACCGCTGTTGACGCCCACGCGGATAGGAATATTTTTCTCTTTGGCCGCGGCCACTACCGCTTTTACCTTATCAGGCCCGCCTATGTTGCCGGGATTGATACGAATTTTATCCGCTCCGTTCTCTATGGCGGCAATGGCCATCTTATAATCAAAATGAATATCTGCCACCAGCGGAATATGTATCTGCTTCCTGATCTGCCCAAGGGCTTTGGCCGCCTCCATATCCGGCACTGTACAGCGCACAATCTCGCAGCCCGCTCTCTCCAGCTCCAGAATCTGCGCTACGGTGGCGGATACGTCCTGGGTCCTGGTATTGGTCATGGACTGGATGAGGACGAGATTGCCGCCCCCGATCTTTCTGTCCCCGATCTGTATGACTTTTGTTTTCTCTCTGTGCATGGCAGCCTCCTTTTCCAAAGTTCTTACACACTAATATATACGAAACCATTGTAAAAATCAACAGCCAAAACCCCCAGCTTCCCCGGGCCTGCCTGTGGCTTAAGGCCGCGAAGGCAGGCCTAATCTCTCCTGCAGCAAAACCGCCCGGGACTGACCTGAACCGCAAGGTTTTCCATGCAAAGCTGCATCAGGCAGGTGACGATGTGCTTCTCCGGATATTTGGCCGAAAGCAGTCCCCGGATTTCCTCCGTGGACTTTGGCTCAAAGTCCAGCGCTCCCAGGACCTCCGCCAGCTCCTTTGGCAGGCCCGCAGGCTGTGGCTGTTCCAAAAACGCGTTGGGCCGCTCCTTGTCCTGAAAGGATGGCTTTTTTCCGGTCTCCCAGAGCCGGAAGATTTCTTCCAAAAAGCTCTCCGGGCCCAGCACCACTCCCGCCCCCTGCTTCACCAGGCGGTTGCAGCCGTCGCTGAGTCTGTCCGTGACCCGGCCCGGGACCACGTATACCTCCCTTCCCTGCTCCAGGGCCATGTCCACCGTGATCAGGGTTCCGCTTTTCGCCCTGGCCTCCACCACCACTACCGCATCGGCCAGACCACTGACAATGCGGTTCCTGGGCGGGAAATTCTGAGGGCGGGCAGGCGTTCCCAGGGGGTATTCGGACAGCACTGCCCCGGACTTTATGAGCTTCTCGTAAAGCCCTCTGTTCTGCGCCGGATAGCAGATGTTCACGCCGGAGCCCAGGACACCTATGGAATAGCCCCCGGCCTCCAGCGCCGCCTCCTGGCTGATGCCGTCGATTCCCCTCGCCATGCCGCTTATCACGGTCACGCCTCTTTTCCCCAGAGCCTCCCCCAAAACCTTTGCCACATACTTTCCATATGCCGAACATTCTCTGGAGCCGACAATGGCCACCGCCGGGGTATCGGCCCCGGGCAGCTCTCCCCGGACAAAGAGACAGTAAGGCGCATCCGGAATCCTCCGCAGCCGCTCCGGATACCTCTCGTCCCCAATAAGGATCACTTCAATGCCCTCCTCCCGCATTCTGCGGTACTGCGCCTGCGGCTTCCACAGAGCGGTGTACCTTGCCAGGCTCTCCACCTGCTTAGGTTGCAATACCTCTCCCCATTTCTTCTTGTCAGCCAGATACACTGCCTCCGGCCCGCCGCAAAGCTCCGAGAGCCTGTGCCGCTGTCTATTCCCCATATCCGGAAAATTGCACAGCCAGCATGCGTAGATATTCTCCCTTTCTCTCCACTCTTCCTGATTCATGTATATAACCTCCCTGCGTACTTAATGGCCCCAGTATTCCATGGATGGCCTGTAAAACGAAGCCTCCATCAAATGAGACACCCTGATTTCCTCCGCTCCCTCCAGATCCGCTATGGTCCTGGCCACCCGCAAGATGCGATGGTATGCCCTGGCCGAGAGCTGCAGAGAGGTATACAGCTGTTCCATGCAGTGCTGTTCCCTTTCCCCAAGCCCGCAGTATTGCTCTATTCTGGAGACTTCGATGTCACCGTTAAAGCGGTACGGCGTACCCCGGAACCTGGCCCTCTGTATCTGCCTGGCCTGCTCCACCCGCTCTCGTATATTCGCGCTGGACTCACCCCCTGCGCCGCTTTTCAGGCTTTCATAGTCCACAGGCTGCAGCTCCACGCACAGATCGATCCGATCCAGGATAGGTCCTGATACCTTTCCCATATATTTGCGCACCTGAGGTTCCGTACAGCTGCAGCGCCCCGTATCGGGATAATACCCGCAGGGACAGGGGTTCATGGCGCAGACCAGCATGAAGTCGCTGGGATATGTAACATTGCCGTTCGCCCGGGAAATGGTCACCCGCCTCTCCTCCAGAGGCTGGCGCAGGGCGTCCAGGGAAATCCTCTGAAATTCCGGCAGCTCGTCCAAAAACAAGACGCCTCTGTGGGCAAGCGATATCATCCCGGGCCTGGGCACTGCGCTTCCCCCTATGAGCGCTGCCTGGGAAATCGTGTGGTGAGGGCTTCTGAAAGGCCGGCCGGTTACCAGTGTCTCCCCCTCCTTAAGCAGTCCCGCCACGCTGATCACAGAAGTCACCTCCAGGCTTTCCTCCAGTGTCAGCGGCGGCAGGATACCGGGGATTCGTCTTGCGATCATGGATTTCCCGGCGCCGGGCGGCCCTACCATTAACAGGTTGTGAAAGCCTGCCGCGGCAATCTCCGCGGCCCGTCTGGCCGTCTCTTGTCCGGTCACCTCACTGAAGTCAGGCTGGCCGGAATGCAGATACGCCTCTGTGCCCTCCCCGGAAAAAAGATCCGCCGCATCCACCCGCACAAGGGGTAATATCTCATCCCGCTCCCCAGGGCCTGCCGCCAGAAAGTGCATGACCTCCAAAATATTTTCCGCGCCTCTGACCCGGATGCCCGGAATGACCGCTCCCTCTCTGGCATTGGCTTTCGGCACAATACATTCTCTGATTCCGGCTTCCGCCGCGGCGCGGACAATGGGCAGCACGCCTTTCACCTTTTTCACTTCTCCGCTTAAGCCCAGCTCTCCCAGGAACAGACAGTCGCCTGCCGCCCCGGCCGGAACCAGCTCCAAGGCCTCCAGCATCCCCACCGCCATAGGCAGATCAAAAGCGGTGCCCTCCTTTTTCCTGTCTGCCGGAGATAAATTGACGGTGATACGGCAGGGCGGCAGATGCAGTCCCACATTCTTAAGTGCCACCCACACCCGCTCCTTAGACTCCCGCACCTCCGTACTCAGGGAACCCACCATAAAAAAGGCCGGCAGTCCTTTTGCGATGTCCACTTCCACGGAGACCATATAAGCCAGGACCCCATGGAGCGCACCGGAAAAAATTGCGCTGTACATAAAGCTGAAACCTCCTGTTTGAGAATATTTTGACAATTGCCGAATGATACGTTGATATGATACCGATATAATAAGGCTGAAAACTTTTCTGATTGTATTTTACGATGATATTTCAGGAAACCTTTGACATTTGTGATATCCGCCGGATGCGCGGAGCCCGGCATCCGGCAGATCAGACCTTTTATTGATACAAATGCTGTACTGCGTCATAAAGTGCAGACAGCCTGTTCGCACGGATATTCCCGCGCACTTTTTCATCCACAGTAAGAATCTCGAAAGCCGCCTCTCTTCCGTCTCCGTCCGCCGTGGGACTTAACTGCTGGAATACCACTGCCTCCAGCACGCCGGCCAGCCTCTCCCGCATCCGTTCCTGTCTGTGGGGCGGAAACAAATCCAGGATATCCGCAATGGCATCCACCGCGCTGACGGCATTCATAGCCGCAAATACCAGATGTCCGCTCCCGGCGGCCGCAACGGCTGCCATGACGCTCTCCGCATCCTTTAGCTCTCCTATCATAATCACATCCGCATCCTCTCGCTCAGCGGCACGGATCGCTTCCGCGAAACCGAGGCTGTCCAAGCCGATCTCCCGCTGATTGACCATGGATCTTTTACAGGGATGCAAATACTCCGCCGGCTGCTCCAGCGTAATGATCAAAGCCTCCCTGCTGTCATTGATTTTGTTGATCAGGGAAGCCAGTGTGGTGGATTTGCCGCTGCCGGCAAGTCCTGTCACCAGGATCAGTCCGCACTCTCTGTGGTACAGTTCGGCTGCCGTTTCCGGTATCCCCATCTCCTCGGGCAAAAGGATTTCAGACTCGATCAGACGGATCGCCAGCGCCACGCTTTCCCTTTGCTTGTAGGCATTGGCCCTGCAGCGCCCTCCCTGGGGCAATGTAAAGGAAAATGCGTATTCTCCTCTCTCCTCAAATCTGCCCCGAAAAGCTTCCGGCATAATGCCGATCAGGATATCCAGCATATCCGCCCCGGTAAGCCTGGAGCAATTCATGGAAAATAATTCCCCTCCAATGCGCATCTTTGGCGGTATCCCTGCTGCCAGATGCACATCGCTGGCACCGGCCTCTCTGGCGCTGCAGATAATTTCCTCAATCGCAGACATTACAACTCCTCTCCTCCCTTTCCTGTGATCGTTTTATGGTAATTCTGTTCCATGTGAACATTATATACAATTCTACAGCAAATGACAACGGTTAAATTATGAATATCGTTGAAAATATACTGTAAAAAGTGTATAGTAAGGCTGGAGGTATCATGATGAAACACACAATCGGCAAAAAGATAGCAGCCCTGCGCAAATCCAGGGACATCACCCAGGCCCAGCTGGCAGAGTATTTGTTTCTGGTGCCCCAGACCGTCTCCAAATGGGAGGCGGGCAACGGTTCCCCCGACATCTCCCTGCTGCCAAAGATTGCGGACTTCTTCGGCGTAAGCCTGGACGAGCTCTTCGGGCGGTCCGGCATAGATTACGCCATAGACCTGGTGCTGAAATATTCCGTCCTCAGAGACGACAATGTTTTCCGCGAAGCTTCCGCTGCCCTGCAGACCCAGCTGGAGGCCATCGACTCCGCCCTGAAGCTGGGCCTGGGAGATCCGGCGAAACTGGAAAAAGACAAAATCGAGCTGGAAGCCTGCAAAATGCACCTGCTCCTGCAGCAAAGCCGGGAATCCGCCAATAGGGCGCTGGCGCTGGCAGAGGATATGAGTAAGAAGACCGGGGACATGCGATTCCGCCTGCAGAGGGTCCAGCTGCTCATAGAACAAGGGAACCAGCGAGAGGTTCTTTCAGAATGCGAGAGTCAATTTCGGGCATATCCCTGTCCGGACACGCTGAGGCTGTACTTTGAGGCATTGCTCCTCCTGGGACAGGGCGATGCCATTCCTAAACTCCTTTCCAGCGACCTTTCCGTACAGGCGCTGATGCAGCCGCCCTCCCCGGAAAGCGTGCCTTTGTGGCTGCAGTATGCGGACGCCGCTGCCCAGGCCGGGAACCTTGACTGCGTGGAAGCCTGCCGGGAGGCAGTTTTAGGATGCTGTACCAAAGAGGACAGGCGTGAATTCCTTTTCATTCTGGCTTCTCTGTACTCCAAGAAAGGAATGCATGAAAAATGCCGGGCACTGAAGCCCCAGCTGACGGCGCTTTTAGAGGAGCTGGAGCCAAACGCTTACTTCGCCGCACGAGAGCGCCAGGTCATCGACTCCCTCTGACACAACGTTTGGTTGCATTCCTCCCAATTCCGCATTGCTGGACGATATGATACAGATAGGCTACACTCCTATTATTCCCCCAATCTGCGCGGCTGTCTGGCCCGGCCGCAGGGGATTCGGAATGAAATCTCAGATAAAGGAGCGTCCCGCAATGAATGCAAAAAAGTCAAAAATGTACCATTATCTCCTGATGCGAAAAGGAATCTGCCTGTTGTTTTTCATACTGTTAATCCTAAAAGGTGCAGGCGGCAGCCTTTTCGCCCTGGTTATGAGCTCTCTGGTGGATTGTGCCGGAAAAAATACGGTGCAACTGTCTTCCACGCTTCTCGGAAGTGTTCTCTTCGTGACAGTGCTGATCTGCCTGGAGATTCTGTTTTATTATCTCAAAGCCGGAATCCTGGCAAAGGCCAGATATCATTTGAAAAAAGATCTCTTTTCCGGCATCATGAGCCGGAACGTGTCTGATTTTGACGCTTCCGGCAGCGCGGAATACATCAATGAACTGACCAATAATGTAAATCTGCTGGAGTCCACCTATTTCGTCAACCTGATCTCCGCGTTGGAGAGCCTGGTCAGTTTCGCTTCCGCAGCTGTCATATGTCTCATGATACAGCCCGTCATGCTGGTTCTGATGGTTCTGCTGGCTCTGGCCGCAAGGGCCGTGAGCAGGCTAAGCTCCGGTTCCCTGGAGAAGTCCATGAAAAAACAGGTGGAATGCGTCGAAGCCTATACGGCGGAAATTCAGGACGATTTCGGAGGCTTCCGCCTGATCCGCTCCTATGGCGTGCTGCCTTATATCCTGACAAAATATGCCGGAAAGAACCGGGCGGCGGAAGACGCAAAGCGCCGCAATGCCAACTGTCGGATGTTCTGTATAGAAGCGGGAGCGTTTACCGGGCTGCTCTCCACCGTACTTGTCATGGGGCTGGCAGCATACTTTTCCATAAAAGGAATGATTTCCGCCGGTATGGTGATCGCTTTCGGACATCTGATCGGACATATTGTATCGCCCATTACCTCTCTGCCCTCCCTCATCGCAAATTTTGCCGCCGCGAAGCCTCTTCTGGAACGCTTCGGCGCACTGTTGGAGGAAAGAGAGCCCGTGGACGGCGAAGAGCTAAAAGACTTTGGGCAGGCAGTCGCCCTGGAAAGTCTCTCTTTCGGCTACGAAAAGGGCCAGGACGTTCTCCAAAATCTTTCTTTCCGGTTTGAGGCCGGAAAGCATTATGTGGTGACCGGACAAAGCGGCAGCGGAAAAAGTACCCTGCTTTCCCTGTTATCCGGATACTATCCCGACTATGGCGGCTCCATCTCCATTGACGGCAGACAGCTGCGCAAGATCAGCCAGGAGTCTCTCAGCGCTCTGGTGGGAACGGTCTCCCAGGATACTTTTCTCTTCCAGGACACCATCCAGAACAATATTTCGCTGTATGACGAGAGATACGGCACTTCGGAAATTGCGGCAGCCATAGAGCAGGCAGGGCTGAAAGACCTTGTAGACTCGCTTCCGCAGGGACTCTCCACCCCTGTCACCGAAAGAGGCAAAAACTTCTCCGGCGGCGAAAGACAGCGCATCAGCCTTGCCAGAGCACTTCTACGGAACAGCAGAATTCTGCTTTTAGATGAGTTTACCGCCAATTTAGACAGGGAGACCGCCGAAAAAATAGAAAGTGAGGTGCTTAGCCGGACAGACTGCCTGACCATCACGGTCACCCATCATTTGAGTCCGGACATGGAGCGCCGGTATGACGGGCATTTGAAGCTGGAGAAAGCCGAATTGTAGGATACAGAGTCCCCCGGCCATACCGCACTGCAGGATAACACTGCGTTCCATTCGGAATACGCCCTGACAAATCAGGCATTGGCCGCCAATACGCCGTGCCTGATTTGCACCAGCAGAAGTACCAGACTAACGCCCAGAACCATATGCCCAATCCCGGCCATGCCGGAGATTGCCGCATCCATGCCGGAAGAAATCGTAAGCCCCAGCACCTGGGATATTCCCCGCACCACAAGCATTATGGATGTTAGATTCAAGCCCATATGGTAGGCAATCAACACCCGTCTGGTCTTTACGCCGGTAAAGGCAAAATTTTTTTCCAGCAGCAGTAATAGCAGAAAAAACACCATGCCCAGCAGAAAATAGTGGGGGTGCACCGCTCTCAGGGTTGTCTGGGCTGTAAAGTCGTTGAATTTCGTAAACTCCCGGTAAAATACGCCGCCAGCCATTGCAAGAACGGCATACAGCAGAGCCATCTTTATGTAGTGCTTCATACTCGTTTCCTCCCTACCTGCATTCCTGCTTCATCAAAAAATGTCCAATCAGCACTGTCCGCATATAGACGCGAGTCTTTTTGAGACACGGCATCTGCCAATGCATTTTCCTGGACATTGACTTTTTTTCATTATATGCAATTTACACACAAAAAGCAATACGCGAATGGAAATGGGGCAAAATCGATCCAGCCATATACTGTTTGATCGGTTTCACCCCGTTTCGCGATGTGCTGCCTCATCTTCTGCCTACCCCTGCTCGAACTTCTCCCTTAGCTTCCCCAGCGCTTTCTTCTCGATCCTCGACACATACTCTCCTGTCAAGTTAGGGCTAAAAAATTAATCAGCTTTTAATCAAAACTTCTTTCCCTTCAAAGGCAAATCCATATTTCTTGATACGGTCGCCAGCGACTCCCCGGTTCTCCAAATCTGCTTGGTATCGCTGTTCTTCAATCTGTTTCAGCGCTGCATCAGCAGTGTCCTCCAGAGATTTCTCATCACCTGAATCCCTCACCTTGAATTCCATTATGACAGCATTGTCCATTCCATTCTTTGGCTCCATCATCACTTCATACCTTCCAAAACCGCTTTCCCGGTTGGATGTAATGATGTAGCGATCCGCTAATTCCACGGCCAAGCCCAGCACAAACCCGTGGTAGAACCTTTCCGGCTGCGTCTCCATGGAAAGGTTCTTTCCGCTGTCAAAGTAGCTGAACGTGGCCAAAGCCACACGGTTCATGTAGGCGTTCATGGACTTTACGTCATCCTGTAACAATGACTTGATAAATCCGTTGTAGACCGTCCCAGTACTTGAGAACCATTTTCTAATCATCTTTTGGAACATAATCTGCACTTCTTTATTTGTCAGAGCAAGTTCATACAAATCTCCTCCTGTCTCCTCGTTTAACGTGTAACTCTCCGCTTTCAAGTATCCACTAGCCAGAAACAGGCTCCAAATTGCGTTTTCATCTACATCCAATTGATTAAAAATAATCTGCTCGTCGATTTCCTTATACAGATGCTTACCTTTCAACAGATTTTCCATGGAAATTTTTATCTCCACGCTTCCTTCCCGAATCAGCTTATCCACCAGTCCGTTGCTGCTGGTGTTGGCCCAGTAGGTGGAAAGGCGTCCTAATTTCAGGTAATTGATAATAGACCAGGGATTGTATATATCCCTGCATTTTCCAAAAGTAAAGCCGTCATACCATCTTTTGACATCAGTACGCCTATCCTGCATCCCATACTCATCCAGTGCAGAAAACACCTCTTCCTCCGTAAATCCAAAGCAATCCGCATACATCTCGGATGTAGATGTCACAACTGTCAGATGATTCAGGTCAGAGAAAATCGATTCCTTACTTACCCTTGTGATTCCTGTCATAACCGCCCGCTCCAGATAAGGATTCGTCTTGAATGTAGAATTGAACAGGCCTCTCATGAATTCCACCATTTCATACCAATAGCCATACAACCAGGCTTCCTGGAGCGGTGTGTCGTACTCATCCAGCAAAATAACAGCTTTTTTCCCATAATAACCTGATAAATAACCACACAGATTTTTGAGAGAGAACGCTGCCTCAGAATCCGTCATTTCTACCAAAATCTTGCGGAAGCGTTCTGTCTCCCCCTCCCTCAGACTTCCTCCTGTCAGCAGGAAATCATACCTGCGGTATACTTCTTCGATAAGCATACAAATCTTTTCCCTTGCCGAGGCAAAGGTATTGGCCTTTACATCCGCAAAGCTTAAGTAAATTACGGGCATACTTCCTTGAAGTTTGTGGTATTTCTCATTCTTCCATATGGATAAACCCTCAAACACCTCTCCCTGCCCCGCATATTGTACAGATAAGAATCTCTCCAACATGTTCATATTCAAGGTCTTACCAAATCTGCGAGGACGGGTTATCAGCGTCACCTCGTCTCTGTTTTCCCACCACTGCCTGATAAAATCTGTTTTATCAATATAAAAGCTGTTTTCTGTTATCAGCTTCTCAAAGCTTTGAATCCCTATTCCTACGGTTCTCGCCATGGCGACATATCCTCCATACTCAAAAGACCACCATTTTGTAGTATATTAGACTGCAAACTCTTTTAAACTTATTATATATCATTTCCTATCTCTCCCACAGACTCACTCCTGCTCAAACCTTCTGGTACATAGCTTAAATTCATTCTCCAGGCTATTCTTGTCCAGATTGCGGATATAGCCATTCATATGTACCACTGATTCCACACAATTAATCCTCTCTATCGTGTCACTTAGTAGCATGGGAGTATAATTTCTGCCGACTTTCTCCCCTGCGGTTTCCAGCACATCATCATAATTTGTAGTATAAACGCGTATCCATTTCTGCTGTGCAATAATCTGCTGTGAAAGGACAAACTTTTTCTCCCGCTGTCAAAGTAGCTGAACATGCAAGAATATCTGTTTCCCTAGTAGCTTCCTCATACTTTCACAATATTTCTCTTATCAATATCAGAAACCACATCCATCGGTTCGATGTCACCCTTGTTGTAAAATTTAGACTGCTTCCCTAAGCATAAAGCTTCCCTTTCTTTCACAGTTAATTTTATTATACATGCTCCTTATATAACCTACAAGAAAATTACGTCAAATTTCCGAAATTTACGAAATAATCATATAGCCCACCAGACATAATGAGACAGAATCAGTTCGTCCTCTCCCGGTCGGACTGACTCTGTCTCATCTTTGAACATTCCTTATCTTTCCCGTAGGCTCACCCCTGCTCGAACTTCTCCCTTAGCTTCCCCAGCGCTTTCTTCTCGATCCTCGACACATACTCTCCTGTCAAGTTAGGGCTAAAAATTTCTTCCACTTTTTATCAAAACTTCTTTCCCTTCATAGGCAAATCCATTTTTCCCATAATCCCAATCAGGCTCTGTCACAATACCTCACTTTCCATAAGGGAAATTTCCACCTGCCCGATAAACCGTATTTCTCGCATTTCCGACTTTTTTAGCACCTCTTTTTTTACCAGGTTTCCAAGAATCCCCCTTGCCCGCCTGCCTGTCACATCCAATAATCCGGCAATGGCAGATGCCGTACATTCATCGTTCTCATGGACATATTTTACAATCAGGGATTCCTGATCTGCCAGCTGCGGATTGCCGGATTGCCGGATTGCCGGATTTTCTTTTTTTCCTGATTCGCTGCACTTTTCCGGGTCTTCATTGATTGCTTTCCGGCCAGTTCTTATGCCTGTCGCATCCCCATTATCTTCCTTCTGGTTCGCCCTGATTGTTTTCCGAAAGAAGACAACCCTGAACCCATCGCCAAATTCATCAATGAGCGGCTCCTTTAAACTTATTCTTTTTACCAAAAAACAAACGTGCATAAATAGAATTAGTATCTGCCTTATTTCTTTGCGTCAAACCTTTCTTATCCAGCTCATTGAAGATTGACCATGGATTATTTAAACTTATTATACATATTTCCCATATAAGTTGCAAGAAAATTGCATCAAATTTCCGTAAATCTATACAGTCTCATCGCCGTTTAGCCCTCCTTGAACTTCTCCGCAGCTTCGCTTGCCCAAAGCTTTCTTGTCCAATCTCGGCACATGCTCTCTCCTGTCAAGTTAGGGCTAAAAAAATTTTGAAAAATCTTTAAATTTCCACGCAATCCGGATGGAACCGTCCCGGCAGACATAGACCCGCTCCACAAAAGCCTCCACCATCTCTCTGGTTAGAGACTCAAAAGGGACATACTTTCCCAGCTGCAAGGCCACATCCTGCTCCCTGGCGTCTGCACACTTATCATCATACAGCTTCTGTCTGCATTTTTCAATCTCTGACAGAAGAATCTTAATCTTCCCCTCCAATGCCGACTTTTCCTTTATAAAATCTTCCCGTGACAGTAGCTCATTCTTGTACGCCCTATATTTTTCCAGTCTTTGATTTGCCAGACACCCCACTTCCTTTTCATATTTAGTAAGAAGTTTCTCTGTTTCTGCCGTCTTGCCGGCCGATGAATGTCTTGCCTCCTCCAGAATTTCCCTGTCGGCCACTACTGCGGCCATCATTTTGAGCATAGTCAGTATGGCGGTTTCAATCTCGCTTTCTTCTATGGTCTGCGGGCAGCATCCAAATTCTTTTGTCATATTTTGAACCCCACAGCGATAGGTTGCTCCTTTCATCCCCTTAGACCTGACTCTTTTCACCCGTGATATGATGCGGTTGCAGCCAGCGCAGCGAACCATTCCCATCAATGGCACGGTTTCTTCCCGCTTATAGGAAGAGCGCTGCCGTATTCCCTGATTCACTTTTTCGAACTCTTCACGGGAAATGATAGCCTCATGGGTATTCGGGACAACAATCCATTGCTCCCTGGGCACAGCGCGGTCTTTCCCGCTTCCTACAGTCTCCGGTTTCACCTTTCCATATACAGTATCGCCCACATATCGCTGGTCCTGCAATATAGAGAAGATAGAAGCCGTCCGCCAGATGCTCTTCTCGTTCACTGTTTTGCAGGGAAAATGCTCTCCCCTCTGCCGCCGCAGCATCAATGGCGTCAGAATCCCCTCCCTGTTCAGGGCGTTGGCAATGTGGGCTTTGGGAATCCCCTCAAGCGCCATATGAAAAATCCTGCGAACCACCTGGGCTGCCTCCCCATCCGGAACCAGCCTCTGCTCTGAAGATTTCAAATAGCCGTATGGGGCATATGGGGTGATAAATTTCCCCTGCTTCGCTTTCATCTGCCGTACACTGGTAACTTTCTCCGAAAGATCTTTACTGTATAAATCATATATCAGATTTTTGAACGCCACTTCATAAAACTTTCCGGAAAGGTCAGTAATTCCGCTGTCAAATTCGTCATTTACAGAAATAAAGCGAATGCCGAGAAACGGAAACACCTGCTCCAGGTAGTTGCCAACTTCAATGTAATTTCGTCCGAACCTGGAAAAATCCTTTACCATTATGACCGAAATTTCCCCGGCCTTTGCCTGTTCAAGCATTTTTTCTACGCCAGGTCTTGCAAAATTGGTCCCACTATACCCATCATCGCAAAATTCGACTGCTATATAGTCGTCAAATTCCCTGTGACTGCCCACATAATTCTTTAAGATTTCCCGCTGAGATGTAATGCTGTTACTTTCCTGGAATTCCTGGTCATCCTCGTCCGATAATCTCAAATACTGTCCAATCACATGCTTTTTCATATTGCATCACCGCTTTCCTTTGCGTAGCCTTTCAAAAATTTCAGGGCTTTTTCATATTCGTCCGCAAATGCGAAATGGACGCTTATCGAATTTTCGTTCAAAACCACCTTTTTCACCATGACGGAACACATTTCCTTTGTCAATGCCATTGTGTCCTTAAAACGGATAAAATCACCAATCCACTTTGTCGTCACTGTCGGCATCTGGCTGTTCTCCCGCAATTTTGCGTTCGCAGACTGCAATTGCTGGTTTAATTGTTCGCTGTCCGCCATATATTTGTCTCGCGTAAGGGCATATTCCTTTTCTGTGAGAATGCCCTCCTTAAAATCAGCATAAAGGTCATTTCTCTTTCTCCGCAATTTCTGCTGCTTATCCTCCAGAATCCGAATTTCCTCTTTCAGGCTGCTGATATAAGGATTGTTTTGTGCGGTTTCAAGCATACTGTCCATCAGTTCTTTCATATCAGCCAGAAGTTCCAGTTGTTTCCTGCAGGCCTGAAAAACATAATTGTATAGTTCTGTCTCGTCAACCGCCCTAGAGGAACAGCCTCCTGTCTTGATGTATTTATTGGAACAATAAAAGTTATGGTGAATCAGGGAACCGTCTTTCCGAAAATAGCCCCCATCACGGTGAACGCTGCCGCCGCATATCCCGCATTGAACCATTCCGTTTAAAAGATTCTCCGTTCTCTGTCTATAGGATTTATCAGCTAACTGTTGTTCCCGCTTCCTTTTGCTTTCCGAAACCAGCTTTTGGACTTTTTCAAAGGTCTCTTTGTCAATGATAGACTCATGAGCATTTTCAATCAGATTCCATTCCGATTCCGGAATCACTTTGCTTTCCCGCCCCTTGCAAAGAAGATTACTTCCCTTTCGCTCCACAATACAGCCTATATAGCAGGGATTCCTTAAAATGTCCGTGACGACAGACCCACGCCACAGGGCATCTTCTTTCCCATCATGGTGTCCCTCCCTATAACGGATTTGAAACTGTGTGGGAATCCCCATATCGTTCAGCCTGTGAGCAATGGAAACCGGGCCCGCTCCCTCTATCCGCCACCCAAAAATCATGCGGATAATCTCTGCTCTTTCGGTATGTACGCACAGCTTATAGCGATTCTGTTCATCCCGCACATAGCCATAGGGCGGTATCTTGCCCATGAATTTCCCGGATTTCTTTTTTATGTCTATGGCTGAGCTCACTTTTCGGGAAATGTCTTTTGCATAAGTGTCATGCAGGATGGATTTCAATGGAACAAGCAGCGTATCGCTGTTTCCGCTATGCAGGCTGTCAAAATGGTCGCTTACTGAAACAAAACGGATGCCCAGATAGGGAAATATTTTCTCCAGGTAATTGCCTGTTTCCAGATAATTCCTCCCAAAGCGTGATAAATCTTTTACCACGATGCAATTTATGGCCCCCTTTTTTACCGCTTTCATCATTTCTGAAAAGCCAGGTCTTTCAAAATTTGTACCTGTCTCTCCGTTATCCACAAAGGTATGGACTACTTTCAAATCCTGGCACCCTCGTATATAGTTCTCTATCATCTCTATCTGGTTCTCTATCGAGTCCCCCTCTATTCCGTTGTCCTCAATGGAAAGCCGTGCGTAAATCGCTGTATCATAAAGAATCTCCGGCTGGGGACGCTTGTTTTCAGTCTGCAATTCTTTTCTGCTTTTTCTTGCCATACGCTCACCCCTCTCTGGCTGCCAATAAAAAGCGCTTCATTTGTTCACTCTCTACATGAGATATATTTTTCCTGTCACCTACAGACATGGCCGCTTCCAATACTTGCAGCACGATTTCAAACTCATCCCGATACTTGAAATGAATCTTAATATGTTCCGAGTCCATCACAATGATTTCTTCCACTGTCATTGCCAAAAGTCCCCGGTCCAGTTCGGAAATATTTCCACTGTCTTTCAGCCGCTCTATCCAGGGGCTGTGGAGCCCGTTATCCTTTACAAGCAAGGATACTTCCCTCTCCAGCGTTTCAATTGCCTCTTCCAGCTGTCTGCAGGATACTTCGTAATCTTCTTTCATCTCAAGGTATTCTTTTGGGGTCAGAAGTGTCTCTTTATAATCTTCGTATACGGAAATCTTCAATTTTTGATACCTGGCCAGTTCATTCCGCCGTTCTTCCAGCTGTCTGCATCTTTTTTGCACTTCCTGCTCCTGTAAGGGCAGCTTTGCTATCATCCCCTCCATCTCATCCATTGTGCTGACAAGAGATAGGTGTGTCCGCAGCATTTCCAGCACTGCTTTCCTTAGAAAATCTTCCCGTATTCGGTGGCTGCTGCATACCGACTTGTCATTTTTATTGTTGGAACAGATATAATAGCAATATTCGCTTCCGGCAGATCGTATCTTCTTCCTAACCATATTTCCCCCACAGCCGCCGCAGCGCAATAACCCCGAAAAAAGATACAGCTTTTTCCCGTCCGGCGCTGTTCGCGTGTCCCGGAGCATCAGTTTTTGAACAATAGCAAAGACCTCTTTGGTTATAATTGCTTCATGGGTATCTTCCACCCGAATCCATTCCTTTTTGTCTACTTTTATCCGCTTTTTTACCTTATAATTCAGGGTTTTCTCTTTCCCCTGAACCATGACGCCTGTATAAATCTCATTTTTCAGGATGCGTTCCACTGCTATGGGGGACCATTTAGCCTGGGCTTTTAGTTTAAATGATGTGGTATACCGCCAATGGAGCAGCATTTTATATTCCATGGGCGACGGTATCCCATGCTCGTTCAGATAATCCGCAATTCTGCGGTTATTGTAACCCTTGATCCGCATATCAAAGATATCTCTGACCACTTCCGCCGCTGCATAATCTATCACCAGTTTCCCTTTTCGCTCCTGGTCCCTAAAATAGCCATATACCGGAAAGCTTCCGATGTAGTCTCCTCGTTTCTGCCGCACTTCTATCTGGCTTCTCACTTTGATTGAAATATCACGACTGTAAGAATCGTTCATGAGGTTTTTGAACGGCAGGATGATATTATCTGTCTGGCTATCCATATGCTCACTGTCATAGTGGTCATTGATGGCTATAAAGCGTACCCCCATAAAGGGGAAAATCTGTTGTATATATCTCCCTGTCTCAATATAATTACGGCCAAAGCGGGACAAATCCTTTACAATAATACAGTTGACTTTTCCCTGTTTCACATCCTCCAGCATGGAAATCAGTGCCGGCCGGTTGAATCCTACTCCGCTGTAACCGTCATCTACTTTCTCTTCATAGACCTGAATATCCTCTTTCTCTTTCAAAAACGAATAGATCAAATCTCTTTGATTGGAGATACTGTTGCTCTCTGCCTTATCTCCATCCTCTTTTGACAGGCGGATGTACAAGTCTGCCAGATATATTTTATCGATATTGAGATTGTTTAACAAAACAAAAAACCTCCTAACATGTTTTGTAGTCAGAAAAACACATTAGGATGGTCTCTATGTACTCTCTCTATCTTTATCCCTGACTAAAGTCTATCACAATACTTGCTGTGCGTCCAGGCATTTTTTTAAAAATTGCACTCTGACTACGCTTGGCATTGACATCAAGCCATCCGGAAATATTGTATCAGCCGGTCTATAAGCGTAATATCCGTTTCTTCAAAAACAGACTGTACTACCATATTTCCACATTTGCATAGATAAGGATTCTTTATATTTTGGATAAAATTTGCAATTCTTTCTTCCTTGGGCAGCTGACTCTCCACTACAATGTCCTGGATATCCACAAGATTGTTTCTATCGACCTCATCAGGATTGACTGAACGTAACCGCTCTAAATCTACCATGTTTATCGTCAATCCCTCCCACCTAATATGTTGTACATCATATGAAAAAATCGGATTGTCCTATTCATGTTGCATTATTATCTTCTGATTTTTCCATATTATTTCTTATCTTTCCCACTCGGATGATTGCTATATCTATCACTAAAAACATGACAAACAGGCCTGCCAAAGCAAACCCGCCTTTCTCACATAATAATCTCATCTTCTCCACCTTTCTCTCTTCCCTGGCCGACATCCTGCCAGAGCCGCTATCATCTCAATCCCCATCTGTAAAGTAACTTTCCGGCTTATTGCTCCGAATAAAGATTCCCACGTCCTCTATGCTGTCCGTCACCGGCATGCCCGGCAGGGCAGCAAGGATATCGTTCCTATACCTCTCGCTGGCCCTGCAGTCCAGGATGGAGAACACACAGGTATCCGTCTCCCTGCGGATGCCCCGTCCAATCCACTGGCGCAGCTTCATCAGCATCGCCGGTACGATGGCCTCCGCCAGATATTCGTGGAAGTCCTCATGCAGGGACTTCTCATATTCCAAGACCGGGTCTGGCGTGGGAAAGGGCAGCTTCACCACCACAAGGGATGAAAGGATGTCCCCAGCCAGGTCAATCCCCTCCCCGGCGCTGTCACTGGCAAGCAGCACCCCGTTCCCGCTCCTGCGGAACTCCCGGATGGCCTCCAGCCTCCCTTTTCCCATGGAAAACAGTGGGAAATCGTTTATCCTCCCTGCAAGTTCCTGATGCGTCCTCTCCATCATCCGGTAGGATGTGAAAAGCGCCAGCGTATGCCCGCAGCTCTGTAGGATTAGTTCCTCCAGCCTGTCCGCCACCGCTTTCCGGTACGCTGTTTTCCTAGCGTTCGGAAACGGCATATCCTCCGGCAGGTACAGTAAGGCGTGGTTCCTGTAGTCAAAGGGCGATGTCTTGCTCACAGTCAGAATCTGCTTCCGGTTCAGCAGGTCAATCCCAGTCTGGTGCATGTAGCGGCTGAAATCGCCGCCCACGGACAGGGTGGCCGAAGTCAAAAGACATGGCTTCCCGCTGCCCCACAAGTCCTCATGGAGCAGGGAGTCAAGATGCTTTGGCAGGGCGCAGAGCCGACAGGCCGTAACCCCCGTATATTCCAGCCAGCAGATAAAATCCGTATAGCCACAGAGTACCGCCAGCTTCTCCTGCTTCTGTTCCAGTCTGCCGGAAATGCGCCTATATGCCGTATTCTTGCGGTCTTCGGTATAAAAAAGCACCGACAGGCTCTTTATTACAGCTGACAGTGCTTTCAGGGATAGCAGGATGGACGGTGTAAATATGACCTCCATTTTCGTTTGGTCATACTGAACCCCTGCATATTTTTTTAGATTATCAAACAGGGCCATGCTCAGTTCCAGCATTTCCTCACATAGGGAAATAGCCCCTCTCTTCTCCGGTCTGCCCGCCACCGCCCTGGTGATGCTGGCCGCCACACGCTCCAGCTCCGCATCTTCAAAGCTGACCCCGTACATCTGTCTGGCGGCCTCCGGGAGTTTGTGGGCTTCGTCAAAGATTAAGATGCCATGCTCCGGAAGCAGGCGGTTCCTGCCGCCTTTCCTGCTGAGCGCGTCCGCCAGTACGAGATTGTGGTTGGCAATCTGGAAATCTGCTTTCCCCTGGTTAAAGCTTTTAAGGAAAGTACGGTAACGGCACACGCTGGAAAATTCGCAGGTATTCCGGCAGTCTTCCACGCAGATGCGCTCTTTTACATAGTCTGTCAGGGGCTGACCGTCCAGGTCAAGGGAAGTGGCTCCCACGAAAAGGGCTGTGAGAGCCTCAATCAGCTTTCCATCCTCTGGCCGGTTATTGTGCTTTATCGAAGATAAATAGGTCTTTACCCTGCTGTCACAGGCATAATGGTTCTTTCCCTTGCGCACCGCAAAGGTCAGGGGTTCCTCAATGATGCGGTGTTCCAGGAGAATCTCTGAAATCTGGGGGATGTATTCTTCTGTCAGTGCTTTCTGCAGGGCAATGGTGGGGGTAGAGATAATTACCGGCTGCCTCTCTGCATGAAACAAGCGGAAGATGACCGCCGCTATGAGATAGGCGTGGGTCTTCCCCGTTCCCACCTCGGCTTCACATAAGGCCACTTTCCCTTTCTCCATGGCTTCCAGCATGGCAAGGGAAAGAGAAAGCTGATTTTCCCTTAATACCAGCCCGTACTCCGGCAGGATGTCATAAAAGATATGGGTAAGCAACTCCCCGGCTCTTGACCCTGCATCCTGCATAAATGGCATTCTGCCCTCCGACTGGGCCGCCATCTTTTCTATGGCTCTGCGGTATCCTGCCTCATTCAATTGTGTGGGTCTTGAAAATAGCCGCTTTGCCTTTAGGGTTTGCAAGTCCACCATGCGGTAGCTATATGCCTTTCCTGTAAAATGCTCCAGCAGCACGCAGCTTTTCGTAGTCAGTACGATTCTTTCGTCAGGCCGGAAAATCCCTGCCTCATGTATCCTGTTCCGTATGTCCGCCGTGCAGACAATCCATTCCTCACTCAATGTTTAAGCCTCCTTTGAATCCTAAGGGAGCGATACATGCATGCGGCGGAAAACAGCAAAGGTTGGCTGTCTGTTGACAAAGGGGCCGGTTCCGCTGCATGGTATCTATCGCTCCGATAGAAGTGTGCAAAGAAATTCTAAGCCAGCCAAGATGGGGCATAGCCCACCTCTTTCGTACGCCGCCTAAGAATTTCTAAGTTGCACACCGGAGAACACAAGTACAGCATTCTCCAGTATGCTTATGCGTTGAGGGCATGGCTGACGTTCCGCTGGTAAAGGAATGTCTGTGACATCCTACGGACACCATAAAAGCCGCCCCCTGTTCTTTCTCAGTAAGTAGGTAATCATCCGTATCTGTTATTCCCTGTTTTCTTTGATACAATACTA
>CAJTZD010000003.1 GCA_910584235.1 uncultured Acetatifactor sp. | reverse complement strand
TCTGTCCAGCCACGAGGTGGCCCAGGGCTACAAGGCGGTGAAAGAGCGCTCCGCCGTGGCGCGGTTCAAATGCGTGGGGGAGGACGCCTATTTCCTGGCATGGACCACCACGCCCTGGACATTGCCCTCCAATGTGGCTCTGTGCGTGAACCCGGATGAGACCTATGTGAAAGTAAAGGCCGCGGACGGCTACACCTATTACATGGCCCAGGCCCTGCTGGACACTGTGCTGGGAGGCCTGGCGGAAGAGGGAGCGGCGGCCTATCAGGTGCTGGAGACCTACAAGGGCACGGATCTGGAGCATAAAGAGTATGAGCCCCTGTTCGCCTGCGCCGGGGAGGAGGCCGCCCGCCAGGGCAAAAAGGCCCACTACGTCACTTGTGACACATATGTCACAATGTCCGACGGTACGGGCATCGTGCACATCGCCCCCGCTTTCGGTGAGGACGACGCCAATGTGGGCAGAAAGTACGGCCTGCCTCTGGTGCAGTTCGTGGACGGCAAGGGCCATATGACGGCGGAGACTCCCTACGCCGGAAAATTCGTCAAGGATGCGGATCCGGATATCATCAAGGACCTGGACAAGGAGGGGAAACTGTTCTCCGCGCCGAAATTCGAGCATGACTACCCGTTCTGCTGGCGCTGCGACACGCCCCTGATCTACTACGCCAGAGAGTCCTGGTTCATCAAGATGACCGCGGTGAAAGACGACCTGGTGCGCAACAACAAGACTATCAACTGGATCCCCCCCACCATCGGCGAGGGACGCTTCGGCAACTGGCTGGAGAACATCCAGGACTGGGGCATCTCCAGGAACCGCTACTGGGGCACGCCCTTGAATATCTGGGAGTGCGCGTGCGGACACATGGAATCCGTGGGAAGCCGCCAGCAGCTTGCAGATCTCACCGGGGATGAAAAGGCGGGAAAGGTGGAGCTGCACCGCCCTTATATCGATGAGGTCACATTCCCCTGTCCCAAATGCGGCGGGACTATGAAGCGGGTGCCGGAGGTCATCGACTGCTGGTTCGACTCCGGGGCCATGCCTTTTGCCCAGCATCATTATCCTTTTGAGAACAAGGAGGTATTTGAACAGCAGTTTCCGGCCAACTTTATCTCCGAGGCCGTGGACCAGACCAGAGGGTGGTTCTACTCATTGCTTGCGGAGTCCACTTTGCTCTTCAACAAGGCCCCTTACGAGAACGTCATTGTGCTGGGCCTGGTGGCGGACGAGGACGGGCAGAAGATGAGCAAGTCCAAAGGGAATGTGGTGGATCCTTTCGAGGCCCTGGATGAGTACGGGGCGGACGCCATCCGGTGGTACTTCTACACCAGCGCGGCCCCCTGGCTGCCCAAGCGTTTCTCCGGCAAGACTGTGCTGGAGGGACAGCACAAGTTCCTGGACAAGCTGTGGAACACTTATACTTTCTTTGTGCTGTACGCCAATATTGACGGATTTGACGCGTCAAAATATACATTGGAATATGAGAAGCTGCCCGTGATGGACAAATGGCTTCTGTCCAGGCTCAACACCCTGGTGGGAGAGGTGGACGGGGATTTGGATAAATACCGTATCACCGAGGCGGCAAAGGCCCTGCAGGATTTCGTGGAGGAGATGAGCAACTGGTACGTGCGCCGCAGCCGTGAGCGCTTCTGGGCGGGAGGCATGGAACAGGACAAGATTAATGCCTATATGACCCTGCACAGGGCTCTGGTGACAGTTTGCAAGGTTGCGGCTCCCATGATTCCTTTCATGACAGAGGAGATTTACCGGAATCTGGTGTGCAGCACGGACAAGGATGCGCCGGAGAGTATTCATCTATGCGATTTCCCGGTAGCGGAAGAGGGATTTATTGATAAAAAGCTGGAGGCGGACATGGAAGAGGTGCTGGAGGCCGTGGTATTGGGCCGGGCATGCCGGAATGCTGCCGCCATCAAGAACCGCCAGCCTATTGCAAGGATGTATGTGAAAGCGGCGGCTGGCGATGATTCGGTTTCCGCCACATCGGCCGCCGGCCAGTGCGATGCAGGGGCCGCAATGAGCTCCGCAGACAAAACGGCGGGCCTGGACAGCTTCTACACCACCATCATCCAGGACGAGCTGAACGTAAAGGAAGTGGTCTGCACAGAGGACGTGCGGGACTACACCACTTACACATTCAAGCCCCAGCTGCGCACAGTGGGTCCAAAATACGGAAAGCAATTGGGCGGCATCCGGAAGACATTGGCGGCGCTGGACGGAAACGCTGCCATGGATGAGCTGAACGGGAGCGGAAAGCTTGCCTTTGAGGTGAACGGCGTGAACGTGGAGCTGACAAAGGAGGACCTGCTCATCGAAATGACCCAGAAGCCGGGCTATGTTTCTCAGGAGAACGGGAAGATGACCGTGGTGCTGGACACCAATTTGACGGAGGAGCTCATTGAGGAGGGCTTTGTCTACGAACTGATCAGCAAGATTCAGACCATGCGCAAGGACGCGGGCTTCCAGGTCATGGACCACATCAGAGTGTCTTTGAACGGCAATGAGAAGCTGGCGGCGATTGCCGGGAGGAATGGGGATGCCATCTCCGGAAAGGTATTGGCCGAGGAATTGACAGCGGGGAAAGATTTTGCCGTGGCAAAGGAATGGAATGTGAACGGCGAGAAAGTCACCATTGCGGTGGAGAAAATATAGGACAGGCTTGCACAGGGGCGGTTGCTGCCGGGTTATAGCGGCGCCGCCCCTGTCTGAAGCCTCCCGCAAAACGGCGGCTGACGCCTGAAAAACCGAGGACAGGGAGAAGACGGAGGCAGATGAAGACAGAGAAGATATTGACTGGCAACTACAGGAAAGCATTTATAGCGGCATGTATCATTATTGCATCACTTGTAATACTGCTGCTGATACCCGCCATGAGCGAAAAAAAGGAATACTATTATTCCCTGGATCAGACCTTTGCATCCGGCGCTGAGCAAGGGATTCTGTATGAGGGAATCGAACTGCCGATTGGCATTTATTCCGTAACCATTGACTACCAGACCGCGGCGACCTTGGCGTATGTGGTCTCGCTGACAGATGATTCTCTGCCGTCTCTTAAGGTAATGCAGAACGGGCAGAGGCTGTCTGCCGCCCATTCCTCGGAAACCTTTCATCTCTGGCTTTTAGCAAAATCTGATAACCTTACCCTGTCAATTTCCGGCGCTGCCGAAGAGGAAATCTATCTTAAGCAGTTTTGTATCAAAGAGACGGGGCAGTTGTGGTACTGCATTCTCTTTTTTGTGCTGATGGCGGGAATTGCGGCGCTGGGGTGTATTGTCTGTGCGGCCTGGCACCATGTGCATAAGATACCGGCATCGGACTTTTTTGTGGCAGGCGGGATAGTCCTTTTGACCCTTTTGCTCTCCAGGCCCTATTTGATGAACTGGCTCCTCAGTACCGGGGATGTGGGTTATCATCTGGAGCGGATTGACGGTGTGGCAAGGAGTATAACAAACGGGGTGTTCCCCATGCGCCTGGAAGCGAACTTTCCCTATGGGTATGGGTATGCGGACGGGGTTCTGTACGGCTCTACGCTTTTGTATATTCCGGCGCTTTTATGGCTGATCGGGTTTCCGGTTCTTTACAGCTATAACATTTTCGTCATTCTGTTGAACTTTGCAACCATGGGAGTGGCATTTTATTGTTTCCGCAGGATGTTTCGGGACAAATACATCGGGTTGATGTGCAGTGCGCTGTATGCATTTTCTCTGTACAGAATTACGGTTCTGTATGGGCGCGGGTGCGTGGGGGAGGGCTGCGCCCAGATTTTTCTTCCGCTGCTTTTATATGGATATTATCGCCTGTTTGCCGAAGATACAAAAGAGAAAGGGTACAACAGGACGTGGCTGCTTCTGGTCATAGGGTATTCGGGAGTGCTTCAGTCCCATACGCTGACCTGTGAGCTGGCGCTGGTGTGGACTGTAGTGGTCTGCCTGGTAAATATCCGGCGCGTGTTCCAAAAGGCAATTTTTACACAGCTTGTAAAGGGCGCGGCGGTTACTCTGCTGTGCAATGCATGGTTTATCATACCGTTTTTGGACTATTATATATCCCAGGATCTGCTGGTGAAAAATCTGGGGAAACAGATGATTCAGTATCGGGGAATCACTTTGGACCTGGTGTTTACGCATTTCTTTGACGGTGTATTGACAGATGAGCAGGGTATGCCCATTAGAGCGGTGGGGCCGGGCCTGATTCCGCTGCTGTTGCTGATTGCGTTTTTTTGTCTCGGGGTTTATTTGCTGATAAAAAAGAAGAAAAGCAAGCTGCTGGCCGGCGCCGGATTGTGCGCCTGTCTGTCAGTGGTCTGTATAGCTTTTTCCCTGAAAGCATTTCCCTGGGACTGGTTCCAGCAGACAAGCTTACTGGCTGAGCGAATCGTCTCCAGTTTCCTGATTCCCACCAGATTTTTAAACTGGGGAACCCTGTTCATGGTTCCCGCCGCGGGGTATTGTCTGTGGTATGCAAAATATGAGTGCCAATGGAAGAAGCTATTTTACGGAATGGGAGTGGCGGCAGTGGTTCTGGCGGTGGGAACCTCCTCGATGTATTTCGTTTACCGGATAACCTATACTTACGACAAGGTGCGAATCTTTGACAACAATCAGGTCTTTGGATACGTGTCCGGCGGAGAGTATGTGATATACGGCACGGATGTGACAAGGCTTTCCTTTGATCCCCCGAAATCTTCCGAAAATGTACGGCTGCTTCAATACGAAAAAGGCGATTTGGCGGCAGACTTTCGTTGTGTCAATGAGTCCGGCACGGAAACCGGATATGTGGAAGTGCCGCTGTTCCTCTATAAAGGATATCAGGCCGATACTGGGGCGGGAGAAAAGCTGGAATGTGTTTACGGCGAAAATAACGTAATCCGGATATTGATTCCCCCGAATTTTCAGGATACGGTTTCGGTGCGGTTCGTAAGTCCCGTCTACTGGCGGATCAGCGAAGCCGTCAGCTGGGGGGGCGTGGCAGGGCTTCTTGCCTACTGCCTGCTGGAGGGCCGTAAGAGGAAGCGGAACAGAAAATTCTGAACAATATTTTGAAGAATTTTCTGTGGAAAATGAATAAATCGAGAGAGAGAGGCAAGGATGTGATAAGCCTTTTTGCAAAAATCCCATCAGGCCGATTCCAAAATCAGTTCCATAAATTTGTGTAAAAAAGCAGTTGGAATGGCTGGTGAATTTTGGTATAATAAGAAACAGTCGGGCCGCAAGGCCGATAGGGAGTATTTGTATTAAAACAGATTTCATAGTATGAAAGGAGAAAAAAGTGAAAAACACGAACACGACGGACGCAAAGAAGCAGGCAAGCGCGCCGGAAGCATCGGAGAAGAAGCCTACGTTCGATAAAGACCTCTTCAAGAGGAGTGTCCTGTATAATGTCATGAATATGTACCGCAAGACTTTAGAGGAGGCCACTCCCCAGCAGATTTTCCAGGCAGCGGCATACTCCATCAAGGACAGGGTCATCGGCAACTGGATGAATACCCAGAAAGCCTATGACAGAGAAGATCCCAAAATGGTATACTATATGTCCATGGAATTTCTGATGGGACGTGCCTTTGGCAACAACATGGTGAATCTCCAGGCCTATGAGGGCGCCAAAGAGGTGCTGGAGGAGCTGGGCGTGGACATCAATCTGCTGGAGGATCAGGAGCCTGATGCCGCTTTGGGCAACGGCGGTCTGGGCCGTTTGGCAGCCTGTTTCCTGGATTCCCTTGCCACGCTGGGGTATCCCGCTTACGGCTGCGGTATCCGCTACCGCTACGGCCTGTTCAAGCAGAAGATTGAGAACGGTTTTCAGATAGAGATTCCGGACGACTGGCTGGCGGAGGGCAATCCTTTTGAGCTGCGCAGGCCGGAGTACGCGAAGAAAGTAAAATTCGGCGGCTATGTGACTGTGCGCACAGATGAAAACGGCAGGAATCATTATGTGCAGGAGGATTACCAGTCCGTAAAGGCCATCCCCTACGATATGCCTATCGTGGGCTACGGCAATGGCATTGTCAACACCCTGCGGGTGTGGGATGCGGAGTCTATGGGCGGCTTCCAGCTGGATTCCTTTGACAAGGGCGACTACAGCAAGGCCGTAGAGGAGGAGAATCTGGCCAGGAATCTGGTGAATGTTCTCTATCCCAACGACAATCACTATGCGGGCAAGGAGCTTCGGTTAAAGCAGCAGTATTTCTTTATCTCGGCATCCGTTCAGGAGGCTGTGGACAAATATATGAGGAAGCATGACGATATTCGCCGCTTCCATGAGAAAGTGACTTTCCAGCTCAATGATACCCATCCCACGGTGGCGATTCCGGAGCTGATGCGCATTCTGCTGGATGATTATGATCTGACCTGGGACGAGGCCTGGGAAGTGACCACGAAGACCTGCGCCTACACCAACCATACCATCATGGCGGAGGCTTTGGAGAAATGGCCCATTGACCTGTTCTCCAGACTGCTTCCCAGAGTATATCAGATTGTGGACGAGATCAACCGCAGGTTTATCCGTCAGATTGAGGAGAAGTACAAGGGTGTCCACGGGGTGGATGTGCAGGAGAAGATTCGCAAGATGGCCATTCTGTACGATGGACAGGTGAAGATGGCTCATATGGCAATCGTGGCCGGATATTCCGTAAACGGTGTGGCAAGGCTGCACACGGAGATTTTAAAGCACCAGGAGCTGAAAGATTTCTACGAGATGTTCCCGGAGCGCTTTAACAACAAGACCAACGGCATCACCCAGAGGCGTTTCCTGCTCCACGGCAATCCGCTGCTTGCGGACTGGGTTACCTCCAAAGTGGGGGACGGCTGGATTACGGATTTGCCCCAGATTGCCGGCATCAAGGCTCTGGCAGACGACAAAAAGGCCCAGAAAGAGTTCATGGACATTAAGTACCAGAATAAGCTGCGGCTGGCAAAGTATATCAAGGAGCACAATGGCATTGAGGTGGATCCGAATTCCATTTTCGATGTGCAGGTTAAGCGTCTCCATGAGTACAAGAGGCAGCTGATGAATATTCTCCATGTGATGTATCTGTACAATGAGCTGAAAGCTCATCCGGAGATGGAGTTCTTTCCCAGGACGTTTATCTTCGGCGCTAAGGCGGCTGCGGGCTATAAGAATGCGAAGCTGACCATTAAGCTGATTAACGCGGTGGCGGAAGTGGTGAACAATGACGCTTCCATCGGCGGCAAGATTAAGGTGGTGTTTATCGAGAATTACAATGTGTCCAACGCGGAGATTATCTTTGCCGCAGCGGATGTGTCCGAGCAGATTTCCACGGCCAGCAAGGAGGCCTCCGGCACGGGCAACATGAAGTTTATGTTAAACGGCGCATTGACTTTGGGCACCATGGACGGCGCCAATGTGGAGATTGTGGAGGAGGTAGGCGAGGAGAACGCGTTTATCTTCGGTCTGTCCTCCGATGAGGTCATAAACTACGAGAACAACGGCGGCTATGACCCCATGAAGATTTTTAACAGCGACAAGGACATTCACAAGGTGCTGACCCAGCTCATAGACGGCACCTACGATAAGGACAAGGAGCTGTTCCTGACCCTGTACAACTCTCTGCTAAACAAGCTGTCCACCTCCAAAGCGGATACTTACTTTATCCTGAAAGATTTCAAGCCCTATGCGGAGGCGCAGAAAAAGGTGGAGGCTGCCTACAGAGACAGAGAGGGTTGGGCGCGGAGCGCCATCCTGAACGTGGCATGCTCCGGGAAGTTCACCTCAGACAGAACCATAAAACAGTATGTGGATGAAATCTGGCATCTGGACAAGGTGACACTGTAAGCTGCAGTGGAAAGCGTATTTATAATGAGGAATGATACAAAGGCGTGCAGAAAGGGCACGCCTTTGCAGTAATTGCGGGCAATTGTGCCGCGGCTCTGCCGAATTCCGGATTCCGTCTGCAAAAGCTGCGCTGTCAAAATGAACGGGAGAGCCGTTTGGGGATGCGGCAGGAATGGCGAAACAAGGCAGGGCTATGGGGTTGTATATGACGAAACAGGAGGATTGTCTCCTATACGCGGACAGCGCGGAGTGGACTACCTGGGAAAGCATAAGTACACGGGTAGACAATGGAATAATGAAGAAAGGCAATAGAATAAGGAGAAGCATATGGTAGAATTATTACAGGGCGGCGCATATCTGGTAAACGGCAGGGAAATCATAGCCGATGAGCCCCAGGCGCAGCAGGCGGTTTTGCATAAGACCGGCAAGAGCATTACCAAAGAAGAGGCAAAAAAGCAGACCATTTCTTACAAAATCTTAGAGAGCCACAATACCTCCGGCGATATGGACAAGCTTAAAGTAAGGTTCGACAAGCTTACCAGCCATGATATCACTTTTGTGGGCATTATCCAGACCGCCAGGGCTTCGGGGCTTACGAAGTTCCCCATGCCCTATGTGCTCACCAACTGCCACAATTCTCTGTGCGCCGTGGGCGGCACCATTAATGAAGACGACCATATGTTCGGCCTGTCCTGCGCAAAGAAGTACGGCGGCGTCTATGTGCCCCCTCATCAGGCAGTCATCCACCAGTATGCCAGGGAAATGCTGGCGGTTAGCGGACAGATGATTCTGGGCTCGGACTCCCACACCCGGTACGGCGCACTGGGCACCATGGCGGTAGGCGAGGGAGGCCCGGAGCTGGTGAAGCAGTTGCTAAACCAGACTTATGATATAGGCAGGCCTCAGGTGGTGGGCGTATATCTCACCGGGGCGCCCGTAAAAGGCGTAGGCCCCCAGGACGTGGCCCTGGCCATCATCGGCGCCGTGTTCCGGAACGGTTATGTGAAAAATAAAGTCATGGAGTTCGTGGGCCCCGGCGTGGCGTCCCTGAGCGCGGACTTTCGTATCGGCATTGATGTGATGACCACGGAGACTACGTGCCTGTCGTCTATTTGGGAGACAGATGAAGCCATTGAAGAATTCTATGAAATCCACGGGCGCAAGGCGGACTATCGGAAGCTGATGCCCGGGGAGGCGGCCTATTACGACGGCATGATTCAGGTGGATCTGTCCAAAGTGCGCCCCATGATAGCCATGCCTTTCCACCCCAGCAACACCTACACCATAGAGGAACTCAATGCCAATCTCACGGACATTCTGGAAGAGACGGAAAAGCGTGCGCTGGTGAGCCTGGGCGGCGCAAAGGCCGTGGACGGATCGCCTCTGGAATTCCGTTTAAGGGACAAGGTGAAGAACGGGAAGTTCATGGTGGAGCAGGGCATTATCGCCGGCTGCGCGGGCGGCGGCTTCGAGAACATCTGCGCTGCGGCGGATATCCTGAAAGGCAGCTCCATCGGTGCGGACAGCTTTACCCTGAGCGTGTATCCTGCCTCTATGCCGGTGTATATGGAGCTGGTGCGAAACGGCTGCGCGGCGGCTGTTATGGAGACCGGCGCGGTGATGAAGACGGCTTTCTGCGGCCCTTGCTTCGGCGCGGGGGACACCCCGGCCAACAATGCGTTCAGTATTCGCCACTCCACCCGCAACTTCCCCAACAGAGAGGGCAGCAAGCTTCAGAACGGCCAGATTTCCTCCGTGGCCCTGATGGATGCCCGGTCAATTGCGGCTACAGCGGCCAACAAGGGCGTGTTGACTCCTGCCACGGACTTTGACGGGGAAATCGGGAAATATCAATATTATTTTGACAGCAAGATTTATCAAAACCGCGTCTTCGATTCAAAAGGCGTGGCTGACCCGGATGTGGAGATTCAGTTGGGACCCAACATTAAGGACTGGCCGGAAATGGGGGCGCTGCCTGAAAATCTGCTGCTGCAGGTGGTCAGCGAGATTCACGACCCTGTCACCACCACGGACGAGCTGATTCCCTCCGGGGAGACTTCCTCCTACCGCTCCAATCCTTTGGGGCTGGCGGAGTTTACCTTAAGCCGCAAGGATCCGGAGTATGTGGGCCGGGCAAAGGAAATCCAGAAAGCGGAAAAAGCCCGCATGGCCGGGGGACATCCCTGCCAGGAGCTGCCTGTGCTAAAAGACCTGATGGGGGTCATCAAGGGGCAGTACCCGGAGGCCAATCATTCCAACACTGGCTTCGGCTCCACGATTTTTGCCGTAAAGCCCGGGGACGGCTCCGCCAGGGAGCAGGCGGCCTCCTGCCAGAAAGTGCTGGGAGGCTGGGCCAACATTGCCAACGAATATGCCACGAAGCGTTACCGCTCCAACCTGATTAACTGGGGCATGCTGCCTTTCCTGATTGGGGCGGGAGAGCTGCCTTTCAGGAATCTGGACTATCTCTTCTTCCCGGGTATCCGAAAGGCCCTGGAGGAAAAGGCGGAGGTCATTACGGCTTACCGGGTAGGAAAGGAAAAATTGGAAGCCTTTGCGCTGCGCCTGGGCGAGCTCACCGACGAGGAGCGGCAGATTATTTTAAAGGGATGCCTGATTAACTACAACCGGGTATAAGTGTGCAAAGATTTTCTAAGCCCGCAAGAGGGGGCAAGCCCACCAAAAGCGTTAATCACCCTGGGGGCGGCGATGGGTCTCCCGGTACTGGCTGGGGGTCAGCCCCGTGCGCTTCTTGAACTGGCGCATGAAGTGCAGCTCATTCTCATAGCCGCAGAAAAGGGCCAGGGAGGACACGGACATGTCCGAGAGGCGCAGTTGGAGCTTCGCATGCTCTATCCGGGCGCTTATGAGGTCCTGCATACAGGTGGTGCCGAAAAACTGTTTATAGAGATGTTGAAAATGGGAGACGCTTAGGTGGAGCCTTTTGGCCAGCTGGGCGGTCTCCCATTTTTGACAGGGGGCGTTCATGAGTTCCAGGCGCAGCTCTTTCAGCGCATAGTAATACCGGTGGCTTTCGTTGCCGTTCGGGGAGGCCTGAAGCTGACCGGCCAGGGAGTAGAGCAGGGCGCGCATGAGAGCGTCGATTATGGTCTGTCTGTGGGCATGGGAGGCCAGCTTTTCCTGCACAATGATACGGCTGTAGTCGGTGAGCACGCCCAGATGGGGCAGGGTAAAGGGAATGTTCACAGGAATGGCAAGTTCCCGGAGGAGCCCCGCATCCTCGCCCTCTAAGTCGAAGTGAATCCAGTCGTCGTTGTAGCGGGGATTCCGGCAGCCGTAATGGACCGGGGAATGCTTTTCGTAGAGCATCACCGTATTGGGAGGAAAATCCGCCAGTTCCCCTTGAAGTTCAAAGAAAGATTCGGTCTTCACAAGCAGCAGCGCATTGTCCTCATAGCCTTTTTCGTTGGCGCGGTCAAAGGCCGCTCTGTGCATGGAATCATAGCCGCAGACATTTACAGTAATCATAAAATTCCTTTCCTCCCCGAAAGATGCCGCTGTCCGCAGAAAGCGCCGGACAGCGTATTCCTTTTTTATGGGGATATGGCAAAAAGATTACAGAAAAAGTCAGTTAATTACATTTTAGGAAATGGAATGGGGACTGTCAAGGTGATATGATGAATATGTGATGAGTGAAGTGAAAAGTTTACTTCCATTACTCGGGGGTAAAAGTGGATTTTAGTCTTACAGGGCAATTTCCACTTGTTATAAAAGGAATTTTCGCCATAAAACCAGTGGAAGTCAGTCTTACACTCGGAATTTGCTATAACTACGCAGTTTGGAGTATTGTATGGATAGGAAAAACGCCATTTTGAAAGTGGAAGTAGACTTTTCACTTCAGCCGAATATGTGACGATTTCCAATGCCATGAACTGAGAAGAGGAAGTATAGGAAAGGCACAGGAGAAATACAGGAAACTGCAAAATATAAGGAGGAACACCCCATGATTCAAAACCCAATCCTGCGGGGCTTCCACCCGGACCCGTCCATTATCCGGGTGGGAGAAGACTACTACATTGCCACATCCACCTTTGAATGGTGGCCCGGCGTAAGGATCCACCACTCAAAGGACCTGATGCACTGGGAGCTCATAGAGTATCCCTTAAACCGCGTCTCCCAGCTGGACCTGCGGGGGGTGGGGCCCTCCCAGGGAATCTGGGCGCCCTGCCTCACCTATGACAAGGGCACATTCTACCTGGTCTACACCATTGTGAAAGCTTTCTACTGCAATATGTACGATACGGAGAATTACCTGGTGACCGCGGAGAACATACACGGCCCCTGGTCCGAGCCTGTGGCGCTGAACAATTTCGGCTTCGACCCCTCCCTGTTCCATGACGACGACGGCCGCAAGTACATGGTCAGCATGGTGACGGACCACAGGGTGCCGAAAAAATACGCGGGGCGCCTGGTGCTGCAGGAGTTCGATGCCGCAGAACGGAAAATGACCGGGCCGGTGCGGGACATCTATCGCGCTGACGGCATCTTCCTGGAGGGCCCCCATATCTTCAAGCGCCATGGCTGGTATTACCTGTTCAGCGCGGACACCGGTACCGGCGAGGCCCACGGCCAGACCATCCAGCGGTCCAGAGACGTATGGGGCCCCTATGAGATGTATAAGCCGGAGGACAAACTGCGGCAGCAGGGAGAGGCCTACTCCATTCTGACCTCCCGCCACCATGAGGATATTCTGCTGCAGAAAGCGGGGCACTGCGACCTGGTGGAGACGCCCCAGGGAGAGTGGTACGCGGTGCACCTGTGCGGCAGGCCCTCCCGGGACCAAAATCCCGGGGACGCAGAGCGGTTCCCGGGGGTCAGGCGGTATATGCTGGGCAGGGAGACCGCCATCCAGAAAATGTGCTGGACCCAGGATGACTGGCTGGTGCTGGAGGGCGGCGGAAACGTGCCCAGGGAAGATGTGGAGCCGCCGAAATGCGGGGAAATTCTGCAGAGGACAGAAAGCCCGGAGGAGATGGAAGAGTCAGGAAGCGGAACAGTACGCGGGGAGAGACCGGAAGCCCGACACAGAACAGGCAGCGGCGCAGAACAGACCATGTCCGGCCAGGCGATTGTGCGGGATGATTTCGATACACCCAATCTTCACCTGGACTATCAGTCCCTGCGGATCCCTATGGACGAACATTATATTTCCCTGACAGAACGCCCCGGGTGGCTTCGGATGTACGGAAGAAGCGGCCTGGCATCCAGGTTTTCCCAGTCGCTGATTGTCAGGCGGGTCACCGAATATCAAATGGAGGCGGACACCTGCCTGGACTTTGCGCCGGAGGTGTTCAAGCAGATGGCCGGGCTGATTTTGCTCTACGATACGGACAATTACCTGTACCTGCACCTTTCCCACGATGAGGATGTGGGGAAATGCATCACTTTGCTGAAAGCAGAAAACAAAAAGTACGAATATCTGACTGACTACATACCCGTAGAACCTGAGCGGGATGTGATCCTGCACCTGTCCCTCACCGAGACGCAGGTACAGTTCTCCTATGGACTGCGGGGAGAGTCACTGCAAAACATAGGCCCCCTGGTCAACGCCAGCTTCCTGTCGGATGAGGCCTGCAGGGAGGGGTGGTTTACCGGGGCCATGGTGGGCATCTGCTGCCAGGACTTGACCGGATTTGGGAAACATGCGGATTTTGACTGGCTAGAAGTGCGCACGGAATGAAGATTTTCTTTGTACCCAACCTAAAGCGCTAAAGTGCGTTGCGCTAGAAAATCCAAAGCGATAACAGAAAAATTCTACTATCTACGCCGCTAAAGCGGCCTGACGGAAAGGATATGGAAAGGAGAACAAAATGATGAACAAAAACGAAGAATGGGCGGATGAGGTGCTTGCAAAAATCCGCAAAAAAATGGAATGGGTCAGCGAGAAGAATAAAGAAAAAATTCCCTACCGCACAGACGAAAACGGAGACTATGACGACAGATCGGATCTGTCGAGACAGTGGCCCATGGACGACGGCCTGAACTGGTGGACCAACGGCTTCTGGGGAGGAATCCTCTGGCTTCTGTACCAGGAAACGGGCGATCAGCGCTATGCAGACATCGCCCGCGTATCGGAAAAAAAGATGGAGAAGTGCTTTGCGGACTTCTACGGCCTGCACCACGACGTGGGCTTCATGTTCGTGCCCACAGCCGTGGCAGACTATAAACTCACAGGCAATCCCGAAGCCCGAAAGGCAGCCCTCCACGCCGCCACACTCCTGGCGGGACGCTTCAACCCTGCAGGCAACTTCATCCGCGCATGGAACGACTTAGAGGAGGACACCAGAGGCTGGGCCATCATCGACTGCCTGTTCAACCTGTCCCTCCTGTACTGGGCCGGCGAAGAGACCAAAGACCCCAGATTCCGCCACATAGCCATGCTCCACGCGGACACCGTGAGAGAGAACTTCGTCCGCCCGGATGGCTCCGTGTGCCATATCGTGGAGTTTGATCCGGAGACGGGAAAAATGCTGAAAAGCCACGGCGGCCAGGGCTATGGGGAGGGTTCCGCCTGGACCAGAGGCCAGGGCTGGGCAGTGTACGGCTTCATGATAAGCTATATTCACACGGGAAAACAGGAATACCTGGACACGGCAAAGCGCGTGGCAGATTACTGCCTGGCCAACATCCCTGACAGCGGCATCATCCCCGTGGATTTCTGCCAGCCCCCGGAGCCTGCCTGGGAGGATTCCTGCGGAGCCTGCGTCATTGCAGGAGGCCTGCTGGAGCTGGCAAAACACCTGCCCGAAGAGAAAAACGCCAGATACCGGCAGGCCGCAGTGAAAATTCTAAAGGCCATAGCGGACAGCCGGGCCGATTTCGGCCAGGGATGCGACGCCATCGTCCGGAACTGCAGCGCCGCCTACTATGCCCCGGAGCACCATTTTACCATGAGCTATGCGGACTATTATTTCATCGAAGCCATGTACAAGCTGAAGGGTGCGGGGAAGCTTCTGTGGTGACTGGGTTGGATTACGAAAATGAATCTGTGAGCCTGGGACAGACCTATGCTTTCCGCGCACAGACCCAGGAGGAAGCCTGGCAGCGGCGGCAGAAGTATAGGCAGGCGCTGGGGCTTGATATGCCGGAGGAAATCGCCGCCGGGTAGAAGGCGGTGCAGCAGTTCAGCAAAAAAGGGCCTGCGTGGGGCGGATGCTCTCCCGGGTGAAGAGTGGCAGAAGCGCAAAACCTATGCCGTGCGGGACAGGGGGCCGGACAGCAAAACTTAATATGCTTCCAAAGGATTTTGGATTGCGCGGAAAATCAAAATATGCTACCATAAAAGCACAGACGGCCCTGAGGGTCCGTGGCGGGGGGCAGGACAGGATACAGGAGGTGCGGCATGGCGGTCAGGACGGTAGGTATCGGACATCAGAATTTTGGGCAATTGATTCAGGCAAATTGTTTTTATATTGACAAGACAGACTTCATCAGGCAGTGGTGGGAGAATCAGGATGCAGTGACTCTGATCACCCGCCCCAGACGATTCGGCAAGACACTGACCATGAGCATGGTGGAACATTTCTTTTCCACAGAATATGCAGGGAGAGGGGATTTATTCGAAAGCCTCTCCATCTGGCGGGAAGCCCCCTCGGGAGAGGAAGAGTCCCTTGGCAAGGCTCGCGGCTACAGGCAGCTACAGGGAACCTACCCCGTCATCAGCCTTTCTTTCGCCAATGTGAAAGAGAGGGACTATCAGCATGCCCGTGAAAAAATATGCCAACTGATTGCCGGCGAATATGCAAGGCGGACTTTTCTGCTGGATGGCAGCCTGCTGACGGAACCGGAGAAAGACACTTTCCGCAGGAAGCGCATTGATATGGGAGACGTGGACGCGACCCTTGCCTTGAACCAACTGTCGGAGTATCTTTCACGCTATTATGGCAAAAGAGTCATTATTCTTCTGGACGAGTACGACACGCCGCTGCAGGAGGCCTATGTGCATGGCTATTGGCGCGACCTGGTGGATTTTACAAGGAGTCTGTTCAATGCTTCTTTTAAGACGAACCCTTACCTGGAGCGGGCGATCATGACCGGAATCACCAGGGTCAGCAAGGAGTCGATTTTCTCCGATCTGAACAATTTGGAAGTGGTGACTGCTACGTCCGAAAAGTATGAGACCTCTTTCGGATTTACCGAAGAAGAAGTCTTTGCTGCATTGGAGGAGCAGGGCATGGGGGAACGTAAGCAGGAAGTGAAAGAATGGTATGACGGCTTCACTTTCGGCAGACAGAGAGACATTTACAATCCGTGGTCGATTCTGAATTTCCTCGATAAGGGAAAATTTGCCGCCTACTGGGCCAACACCAGCTCCAACAGTCTGGTGGGAAAACTGATCAGAGAGGGCAGCCCGGATATCAAGATGACCATGGAACTTCTGCTGGAGGACGGGGTCTTCCGGACGGAGATTGATGAGCAGATCGTCTTCAATCAGCTTGACTACAGCCAGAGCGCTGTCTGGAGCCTGCTGCTGGCCAGCGGGTATCTAAGGGTGGAGAGCTGTGAAATGCTTCCGGACTACAGATGGGAATATGGCCTGAAGCTTACGAACCGGGAAGTGCGGCTGATGTTCGAGCGGATGATAGACGGATGGTTCAGGGACTACACCCCCTATTACAACACTTTCATCAAGGCCCTGCTGCTGGGGGATATAGATGCCATGAACCTCTATATGAACCGGGTGGCGCTGGCTACTTTCAGCTGCTTTGACACGGGCGCAAAGCCGTCACAGGAGCCGGAGCCGGAGCGCTTTTACCACGGCTTTGCGCTGGGGCTGATGGTGGATCTGGCGGATCGGTACAGCATTACGTCCAATCGGGAGAGCGGTTTCGGGCGGTATGATGTGGTGCTGGAACCGTTAGACCCTGCCGGGGATGCAATTCTCATAGAGTTCAAGGTAAAAAATCCGAAGAGAGAAAAAAGCCTTGAGGATACGGTCCAGGCCGCGTTGCACCAGATTGATGAAAAAAGGTATGATGCGGCATTGCTGGAGAAAGGATTTCCGGCGGAGAGGATTCAAAAGTATGGATTCGCGTTCAGCGGAAAGCAGGTGCTGATCGGATCTGCGGTAATGTAAAAGGACATGCCAGGATACCAGCCCTGCACCTGCCGGGCAGATGTGTTCCTGGGAAATGACAGACATCAACAGGGACATACGGGAGGGAAAAACATGGCGGCATATCTATTCGTACATTTCATCGGCGAGCAAAAGGACGGGGAACAGATCTATTTTTCGGTGAGCAGGGACGGGCTCCGCTGGGAGGATTTGAATAACGGAAAACCGGTTCTTTATTCACGCACCGGCACATGCGGGGTCAGGGACCCCTATCCGGTGCGCAGCCTCCTGGACGGCAAGTATTACCTGATCGCAACGGATCTGCGCATTGAGGCCGGGCATGGCTGGGAGGATGCGCAGTACCGGGGAAGCAGGGACTTGATCGTCTGGGAGTCGGAGGATCTGGTGCACTGGGGGCAGGAGCGGGCCTGCCCGGTGGGTCTGCCGGAAGCGGGCTGCGTCTGGGCACCGGAGGCCGTGTTCGACCAAGACAGAGGGGAATTCCTGGTGTTTTTTGCCTCCATGGTAAAGGCTCCCGGGGAGCAAAAAAGCAAACAGCGCATTTACGCGGCCTACACAAAGGACTTCCGGACATTTTCGGAAACATTTCTCTACATGGAGCGGGAGGAGCACGTCATCGATACCACCATACTGGAGGATGGCGGCAGATACTACCGCATTTCCAAGGACGAGGTGACCAAGCGCCTGATCCTGGAGCAGTCGGATTCCCTCTTGGGCGAATTTGCGCAAGTAGAGTCCCGGACACTGCGTGACCTGGCGGGCGTGGAGGGGCCTGAGGGATACCTGCTGCCGGACGGCCAAACCTGGTGCCTGATAGCGGATCAGTTCCTGGCGGGAAAAGGATATCTGCCTATGTTGACAAAAAATCTGGATGCCGGGGAGTTCCAAATCCTGTCTCCGGAGCAATACGACATGGGAGATACCAGGAAGCGCCACGGAGGCGTCCTGCAGATCACGGACGAAGAGTACCAGGCCTTGCAGAGGGCCTACGGCAGGAAGAACCCGGTGGCGGAGGGCCTGTATGCCGATCCTGACTTGTATTACGAAGATGGCATCTACTATATTTATCCTACCACAGACGGCTTCCCTCACTGGTCAGGCAATGAATTCTATGTGTTCACTTCCCGGGACGGATGGCATTTCGAGCGAGAAAACCGGATTCTGGACGTAGCCACCCAGGTCCCCTGGGCAGTGGGAAGCGCCTGGGCGCCCTGTATCACGAAAAAGGGGGAGGACTATTTCTTCTATTTCTGTGCAAAAGACAAGAGCGGCGCCTCCTGCATCGGCGCAGCCTCTGCAAAGTCGCCCACAGGGCCTTTCCGGGCCATGGAGGAGCCCCTGCTTACCATGGACATGATGCATCGCAGAGGGATTTCCATGGGCCAGACCATAGACCCCTCCCTGTACTGGGAGGACGGCAGGTGCTATCTGTTCTTCGGAAACGGGCACGCCGCCATGGTGCGCCTGGCCCAGGACATGCTTCACGTGGAGGAAGACACCCTGCGAAACATAGACGGCCTTACAGACTTCCGCGAATCGGTTATCGTGCTGAAAAGAGGAGGTCTCTACCATTTTACCTGGTCCTGCGACGACACAGGCAGCGAAGACTACCATGTAAACTACGGCGTGTCGAAAACCCTGGAGGGCCCGGTGGAATTCAAATACCCCATCCTGCAAAAAGAAGCCGAAAAGGGAATCCTGGGCACAGGCCACCACAGCATCTTAAAGCTGCCGGAGAGAGACGCTTACTTAATCGCCTACCACCGCTTCGCCACGCCCCTGGAGAACTACCCGGAGGGCAAAGGCTGGCACAGGGAGCTTTGTATCGGCCGGATTGCTTTTGATGAAGAGGGCTATATGCTGCCGGTGGAGGTAAGGTAAGGAGAGCCGGCAAGCCGCCCAATCTGTTCCTAAAAGTCCGTATGGGCATTTCTGGTCTGAGTTTCAGAGTGAAATTTTAGTTGCGAAAGCCCTCCCGACCGGCTATAATGGATTTTAGACAATAAAATTTTTTTGGATTTTATTGCAGACTAAGATAATAGAATCCTTACGTGGATTCACATGCCCGTATAAAGCGGACAGGGAGGTAAATACATGGAATTCAACAAACCCGTATCCAATCCAATGCTGATGGGCTCCATCGAGCTGATGAAAGCCGAGGACACCCCTGCGCATCGCAATATGTTCGTAGGAGAACTGGCCAAGGCCAGCTTCCTCTCCCCGGCCATTATTGAGCCGGCTCCTGTGGAGGATCCGGAGGGTAAGCTTACCGTGGCTCCCAACAGCAAGGTCCAGTTCCCCATGCTCAACACCCCCGACGGCGCCAAGTTCTTTATGGCGTTCACGGATGAGGCCGAATATCAGAAATGGCAGGAGAAGAACCAGAAATTTCCTTTCTTCTCCCTGACCCTGGACGACTATGCGGCCATGATACTGCGCAGGGATCCCAAGGGGAATATCTGCCCGGCGCTGGGCATGGTAGTCAATCCTTTCGGGGCGAATATCATCGTGCCCAGAGAGATGCTGGCGGGCATGATGTCCGCAAAGGCGGCCCAGGCCAGACAGGCAGCCCGGAAACAGAAGAAATAGGCAATTTTTGCCGCCGGCGATATAAAGAAAGGCTGTATTGTGTCGATATAATTAATACAGGAAAGCAGTTTGGCCGACTGCCCCGAGTACAGATTATATGGACACCACGGATGGTATTTACGCAGGGAAAGGAATTCCCTGTTTAAATGCCATCTTTTTATGTCGCGGACAGGATGGAAACCATAAAAAGTCCGGCAGGGCAGCAGATTTCCGACCACGGAGGGCGGGAATGCAAAGCGCCGCAGGATGGGTGGACATAAAGGAGTGAAGAAAGGATTGAAGATTGATTCCGGTACAGTGGGTATGGCTTCTGCCAGAGAATATCATTCCTCGGCCGTCTCCATGAGACGGTTTACCATATGGAAAGGAACGGCAATGAAAGGGAGCCTGGCAGACGGCAAGGGCACATTGAATGCCGCCGTGGGAGGCGGCACGGCGGATGCCTGGGCGGATGGAAAAAAAGCTCAGGCAGGCTCGGACCAGTCCGCTGCGGCCCTCCAGGACTGGAAAGGCCGCCTGCAGAGCCGCAGCTCCAATTTGACACTTCGCAGTTCCGCCAGCACCACCATGGACAATATCCGCCAGACTACCATACGCTATATTTTTGACATCCTGTTCGCTGCCAGGAGGAACCGCTTTGACAGATGGGGACAGGGGTCTGCGCCCTATGACGCGGCCTCCGGGCAGAACGGAAACAGCGCTTCCAACGTGTCAGACCAAAACGGCGGGCAAGATCTGATTTTGGGAAATATCGCCAATATGAGAGTGCTTTCCTATGTGAACGAGACCATTCACATAGAGTCCGAGGAGACCAGCTTCTCCACTGTGGGAAAGGTGCGCACCGCGGACGGCAGGGAGATCGACTTTAATGTGAACGTGGGCATGAGCCGCAGCGTCCAGGAGCGCTATATGGAGAGCATGCATTTGGGCTTTACTATGTGCGATCCCCTGGTCATCAACCTGGACACGGATATCGCCTCCCTCTCCGACCAGACATTCTACTTTGACATTGACGCTGACGGGGAACTGGACGAGGTGTCCCGGCTTGGGGCAGGCAGCGGGTATCTTGCTCTGGACAAAAACGGAGACGGCGCGATAAACGACGGCAGCGAGCTGTTCGGCACTGCCAGCGGAAACGGCTTTGCGGATCTGGCAAAGTACGATGAGGACGGCAACGGCTGGATCGACGAGAACGATGCCATTTGGACAAAGCTGAAGATCTGGTGCAAGGATGAAAACGGCAGAGACGTTCTCTACAGCCTGACAGATAAGGGCGTGGGCGCCATCTGTCTGCAGAATGTTTCCACGGATTTTACTCTTAAGGGACAGACAGGCCAGACCCAGGGCGCCATTCGAAACAGCGGCGTGTTCCTCTATGAAAACGGCTGCGCGGGCACAGTGCAGCATGTGGATGTGGCTAAATATCAGGCCCAGGCCTGACATAGGTGAAAATTAAAGCAAAGCAAGACAGATTTTCGATAAGAGAAGCTGTCTTGCTTTGTTTTCATGCATAATTCTCTTTCTGCGGGGCAAACTGTCAATGAGAAAAATGAATCTCTCTAAGTAAGTTTGCTTGGAATGAAAAAGGAAGGGAAGCAGCTATGAGAAAAAACAGAAGGAACAATGCGAAAAAAGAACGCACCATTATGATCGCCTCATCCGTGTTTGTGCTGGCGGCATTGACCATGACAGGAATCTACATGAAATCCAATCAGAGCCAGGAGGAGAATGACGGGTATACCATCGACTTCACAGCCCTGGAGGACAATGTGGAAGACAAACATGAGGAGATTGCCAAGAACAATCCGGTGGAGGAAAACGTAAATCTGCCGGGAGAGAGCATCACGGAAAGCGCTCCGGATATGTCGGAGGAAATCTCCGGAATGGACGACGATTTAGACTATCTGCCTATGGAGGCCGGATCCGGGCTGGTACAGATTCCGGGGCTTACGGACGGAATTACGGATGAGATGCCCGAGGCTCTGCCCTCTCAGGACACCATTGCCCAGGAGCCGGAAATCATAGAAAACAAGCCGGAGGAAAGCACAGAGCCCGGGGACGCGGCCGCTACGCCGGATGTGCCCCAGAACCAGGACAATAATGCACAGGATACCCAGGCGGCGGAAAATACCGATGGCAATGCGGTAACTGCGCAGCCTCTGCACTTTGCGGAGAGCGACGGGCTGCTGCGGCCTGTAAGCGGACAAGTGCTGATTCCGTTCAGCATGGACGGCGGCGTTTATTTCTCCACACTGGACCAGTTTAAGTATAATCCCGCTTTGATGATAGCGGCTGCACAGGGGACTGCCGTAACCGCCTGCGCCGACGGCACGGTCACAGCCATTTTCCAGAACGAAGAAATCGGGCATGCTCTTACCATGGAGTTAGGAGACGGCTATCAGATTACTTATGGCCAGCTGGATGAGATACGGGTCATGGAGGGCAGCCATGTGGAGCCGGGCGAGGTGATCGGATTCATTGCGGCGCCCACCAAGTATTTCACCCTGGAGGGGAGCAATCTGTACCTGAAGCTTACCATGAACGGGGCTCCCGTGGATCCGGAAAAACTGTTGTACTAAGGGGAAGAGAAGATGTATATCGTCGGAGGACTGATCAAGACTATGGCCGGAGCGGATATCAGAGACGGCTGCATCCGGATCCGGGACGGAAAGATAGCGGAAATCGGAAAGCGGGATGAGGTAAACTTTCATCCCGCTCCCGGCGAGCGGGTCATAGAGGCAGGAGAGGGCCTGGTCATGCCGGGACTGATAGAGGCCCATTGCCACATGGGTATTACGGAGGAGAAAAAGGGCATGGAAGGGGATGACTGCAATGAGACCGTGAACCCCATTACCCCCTGCCTGCGGGCCATTGACGCCATCAATACCATGGACGCTGCCTTTGACGACGCCGTCCGGGCGGGAATCACATCGGCCATGATAGGGCCCGGCAGCTCTAATGTGGTGGGCGGTCAATTCGCCTTTTTGAAGACAAGAGGCCGCAGGGTTGACGATCTGATCGTGAAAGCGCCGGCGGCCATGAAAGTGGCTTTCGGGGAGAATCCCAAAGTCAATTACTCCGGCCAGGGGAAAAGCCCCTCCACACGGATGGCCATAGCGGCAATGCTGCGGGAGGAACTGACAAAGGCTTTCGCCTACCGGGAGAAGAAACAAAATGCAGCCCAAAACGGGGAGGCGTTCGAGGAGGACTTCCGGCTGGAGTGCTGGATGCCTGTGCTGAATGGGGAGATTCCCATAAAGGCTCATGTGCACCGGGTAGACGATATCTTTTCGGCGGTGCGCATTGCAAAGGAATTCAATCTGAAGATGACCCTGGATCACTGCTCCGAGGGACATCTGATCGCAAAAGAACTGGCGGCGGAGGGGTTTCCCGCCATCGTAGGCCCGGATCTTGCCAGCAGGTCTAAGATCGAGGTGCAGAACATGGCCTTTAAGACCGTGGGCGTCCTGAATCAGGCCGGGGTTATGACCGCGATTACCACGGACCATCCCGTATCTCTCATCGCTTCGCTGCCTCTGTGCGCGGGACTGGCGGTGAAGTCCGGACTGGCCCTGGAGGAGGGATACAAAGCCATCACCATCCACCCGGCCATGATCTGCGGCGTGGCGGACAGGGTGGGCAGCTTGGAGGTGGGCAAGGATGCAGACATTGCAGTCTTCACCGGGAATCCCATGGAAGTGTTCACGCGGACGCTGTACACCATCATCAATGGGGAAATCGTATATGAGGCCGGGGAGCATTAAAAAACTTTGATATCCATTTTGTCTGCCACAATCCGCCATGCCCTGTGGGAACAGTGGCATCTTTCCCTGTTGTCGAAGACAATTTCCCTGGCTTTTTGGTCCAATGCGGTTATATGCAGGGGATTGACCAGACAGCCTCGTCTGCAGAAGATAAAATCCCCTCCCAGCAGCGCTGCAAGCTCCTTTAATGGCATGGCCAGGGTGAACATTTCGGACCGCAGATGGACAGAAAGTTTGTGCTGATTTTTTTCCGATTCTACGAAATAAATATCATTCTTTATGATAAAATGGACGAAACCGCCTGTTTCAAGCCGGACGCGAGGTGCGGACAGCTTTCCCGCAAAACGGCCATAACGCGATTCCACAACGCGCAGTGTCTCCCTAATCTGGGCGCGGAGATTGCCGCTGTCCTTTAAAATGTAGTCCGTAGCCTGTAATTTAAGGCGGAAAGTATCCATTACCAATTCGTCATGAGAGGTGACGAAGACCAATACGGCTTCAGGATCCAGCTTACGAATTTCTGCGCCCAGAGTTATGCCGTTCATTTCTGATCTCAGGTTAATATCCAGAAAATAGATTCCGCCGGAGGTTCTGTGCTGCATTAGCTGATTCAAAAGTTCTTGTGGCGCAGAGGCTCTGCATGCAATAGCCAGCGCCCAGTCACTGCTTATTATAAAATCTGAAATAGCCTGTTCCATTTGCTCTAACCAGATGAGCTCGTTGTCGCAAAGGTATATTTCCGTCATTTGCTTTGTTCTCCTTATTTTATACTGCACGTCAGTTAAATTAGCAGCATACATAAATTCCTTTAGGAACAATTGCTCAGCCTCTGGATGCTTTACCGATGTGTCGAAGTATCTCCAGAGTCTGACAGAAGACAGTACCATCGTGCTTTGTGGACAGCTCCGCACAGGAAATAGAATCCAGAAGCTCCTTGGCGGTGGCAAGTCCAACCCCCTCATGTCCTTCCTTTGAACTGTATCCTCGTTTAAATAGGGTGGTCATGGGCACAAGGAGGGGCAGGGTGCTATTGGTGATGGAGAAAAGGACGGAAGAATCAGTTGCAACAATAGTAATGTGGATTGATTTCTCCGCGCTTACCAGTGATGCCTCCAGAGCGTTATCCAATAAGATGCCCAGTATCTGGCACAGGGTAATGTTGTCCATGGGCAGGACAGGAATGTTTTCCATAATCTCCAGTTTAAGGTGGATTTTGTGGTTCAGGATAGCCACTGCTTTCGTATAAAGCAGGCTTTTTATCGCATTGTCTTCCAGTCGGTGTAGTTTACCCAGGGTAAAGCCGTCATCGGACAGGACAGGTGCACAGCACAGGATTGTATCATGAAAGTATTTTTTTAATGTTTCTATATTTTCTCCATCAATATAGTTCTGCATGGTGGCAAGGATATTTCGGTAATCATGCCTGAATACGCGGACATCCTCATAAAGATTTTCCATGCGCTGAGCGTAATCCTGTATGATGGCAAATTGTGCCTGCTGGAGGCTGAGTTCATGGTTCTTTTTCAGGATATCATACATATTGTAGAAGATCAATATGGCGGAGAGGGTAAAAGCGGTGATCAGCATCCCGTTCAGGGACAAAACTTCTGTAGGGTAAGCTACAACTTCTCCATATATGAAATTAGCAGTCATCAGGGCCAGCCCTGTGTACAGTTCCGCAAGGAAAAAATATAACAGTTTTTGTGGGCAGGCGGAGAGGATGGACAGCCTAGGTAGGAGGAAGAATCTGCGGAGGAAGTAAAAGGAGATGCAGAGAACAGGTATCTGAGTAAGGAGTAAAATAATTGCGGAATGTTTTTGCAAATATAAATAGGGTATAGTTTTGCCTATGATGCTTAAGAGTATGGTAAAAATGTGATTAAGCAGAATTAATATATGATATCCGGTCAGGGAAAAGGCAAGATGCAGGATGTTTTTATGAGTACCCAAATAAACAATAAAGCTGCATCCCAGTATTAGCGGAATTGTGACCCATCGTCCCCAGAAAATATCTACCCAATAGAATAGTGATTATCCGTGAGCAGAGCGCTGCTGGCATTGGACGAACAGGTGGAAGCCCTGCCTGAGGGGAGTTATCTTGACACGATTATCCGTGCCGGCAGGATTGGCGGGCATCAGTACTTTATCCCTCTGAGCTGGAACCTGCCGCAGGCCTATTCCACTCAGGAAAAGGCGGAAAAGATAAGCGAAAGCGGCGATTTATATGCCGCCCTGGCTGCGGAGGCCCTGGCCCTGGAGGGGGATGAAGCCTATGGCGCTTCCAGCCTGCAGCTGGGCCGTGCGGATGTGCTGAATCTCTTCCTGGAGACATCGGGGAGCGGCCTAATAGATACGGAGAGCAGAGAAGTATCCGTGGAGGAAGAAGAATTCCGCCGGATGGCTGATTTTGTAAAAGTATTTTATGACAATATGGAAAAAACCAGGACGATAGCGGGAAGATACCAGAACGATTTTGCAGGGGCGGTTGCCCACTTTACCTGGTTATTGGAGAATTACTCTTTCATGAATAACCTGAGGTATTATCAGACGGTATATCCCAAAATGGTGATCGAAGAAATGTCTTTCGCTCCATTTGAGCGGACGGACGGCGATGGGCTTACGGTGCAGGTAATCCAATACGGCGCAGTGAACGCCAATACGCGGAATGCGGAGAATGCATGGAAACTCTTAAAATACCTGATGGATGCGCCCATGACGGTAGATTTTCCCAAGTATGAGACGCAAAGCATTTATTATGCGCCGGTAAGTGCGGCGGTTTACGAGGAGAGCATAGAGACGCTGAGCTCCAAAGACGGCGTCGGTCCGGGATGGCCGGTGAAACCTTTGAATGAAGCCAATGCGCAGCTGCTTTTGGAGATCCCCGGGAGGATTCAGGAAGCCGTCATTCCCAATGCGGCGCTGGGAAATCTGACTCAGGAATGCATGGAGCCGTACTTTCTGGGGGAGGATTCCTTTGAGAATTGCTACGACAAAATGATTCAAAGGATGAAATTGTATCTGAATGAGTAATGCAGATAGCAGGGGGCTGAGCTGTATCTGATGGAATAATGTGGAGGGATCAGAGCAAAATGGGATATTGGCGAAAGGCAAAAAAGCTGTTTTTTGTTCTGCCAAGCATGGCGGGAACGATATTATTTTATCTGTTTCCCCTGTGCTATTGTTTTTTATATGCATTCAGCAGGACGCCGGGGCGTTTTACTTTCGGCGGGCTGGAAAATTATAATTCGCTGTTCCACTCGGATTCTTTCCGTCTGGCGCTGGGAAATACCTGGCTGATGATGGCGGCATGTGTGGGAAGCCTTGCAGTGCTTTCGCTGTTTTTTGTTTATATTCTGGATGCCTCAAAAGGAGTGCTGGGAGTGCTGGTGGTGCTCTCTATGCCCATGCTGCTCCCCGCCACGTTGATCACGCGGTGTATGGAGGGGGTGGAACTGGCTCCGCGGCTTATGCTCTTGCTGATTTATCTGTGGAAGTACACGGGATTTCATGTTTTACTGCTGAAGATGATGGAGCTGACCATGAGCCCTGAGTGGATAGAAGCGGCGGTGCTGGAGCATGCGCGCAAATGGCAGGTATTTTGCAAAATTAAGTGCTGGTACCTATGGCCCTATATCCGGTTTCTGCTGATCTTTGACGGAATCTGTTTTTTCCGGCTGTTTCGGGAAAGCTATCTGCTCTATGGGGAATATCCGCCGGATGAGGTATATGTGGTAAGCAATTTCTTTTTTAACAATTTTCAGAATCTGAATTATCAGCGTCTGTCGGCGGCAGCGATTGCCGCGCTGATTCCTGTTCTGATCCTAAATGGTTTATTGCTAAAGGTGGGAAGAAAGCATGAGATGGTATAGAACGCCGAGGGCGGTACAGAGGGGAGCGCTGATACTGTTTGGCGGGTTTGTCATGGCGCCTCTGGTATGGGTGCTGCTGCGCTCCTTTGAAAATCCGGTTCCCTATAAGGCAGAAAATTTTTTTATGTTTTTGTACCGCTATTTGTCTCCGGGGCAGTACATAGACGTATTGTTTCATAATCTGGAATATTGGATATCCTACTGGAACACCCTCTTTCTGACGGTGCCGACGCTGCTGCTGGCGATGTTTCTTGTTTCGCTGGCGGCATATGGCCTGACAACTATGGGAGATAAGGCGCAGAACCGTATCCTTGCCGGATATGCGGTTCTGGCGCTGCTTCCCATGCAGATGCTGCTGGTGCCCCAGTTGATTGCCCTTTCCAATATGCACCTGAGGGGCTCTAGGCTGGCGGTAATCCTGATCGGCAGCTTTACGCCCTGGCACCTTTTCTTTCTGCACCGTCTCTGCCGCCGGGTGCCTGACAGCGTGTTTGAGATGGCGAGGATAGAGGGGGCGGGGGAGTTGACCATATTCTGCAGGATCGCGCTGCCCCAGATGCGGATGGGGCTTCTGGTGTTCGGAATTATAGTCAGTGCGGATTTATGGGGCATGGTGGAAGAGCCTCTGGTTTACATTCAGGATATTACGAAATACCCTCTGTCGGTGCTCTTTGCGAAAGCGAGGGGAGAGTTGTCTTATGCCGGGGCCGTGCTCTTTTCCCTCCCGGTGGTGGTGCTGTTCTTAAATGGGATATGGGGCGTTATGGAAAAGGAGGGGATACAGGGATGAAAAAGTATTGGTTCGTAACGGTTGCGGCAGGCATGTTGCTGGCAATAGGTGCCTGTACATTGATTTCCGCGAAGAATTATGCGGAGGATCTGGCTGTGGTAACGCTGACGTCCACCGCGCCCAACGCTATCCGGGAGGAGCTTACGGTGGACGGTGAAATATTTTACGAAGAGATTTCCGAGATAAGGCTGCCGACGAGTTGTACCGTGGAGGAGGTTTTCGCCGGAGAGGGCGCCTGGCTTGAGGCAGGAGATCTCATCCTGAGGTTAAAGGAGAGCGACCTGCAGATCGCCTACTATGAGATGCTTCTGCAGGCGGAAAGCCTGGAGGAGACGGCGGAGGCGGAAGCGGAGGAATTCCGGGGAGGGCTGGCCGCATGGCAGCTGGTGCGGCTGAGGGAAGAGATGGAAATTCTGGAAGAACTGATTTCCCAGGAGGGCCTGATCTGCGCCCGGGAGGAAGCCTATGTCATATATCAGGGCTGTGAGGAAGGAAAGAGGACGGACGGGGAGACCGTGCTGAAGCTGGGGCTGCCGGAAAAGGGATATCGCCTGGAGTGGGCGGTGGACATGTCCGGCTTCCGGGAATTTACCTCAGGGAGCGCCGTGATAGGGAAAGACAAAAGGAAGCTGGCTCTGGGGCAGCCCGTTTATAAGAACGGAAGTTATCGTTACAGCGTCAGGCTGGAGGGGGAGGAGAGATATGCCCAGGGATATCCGGTGCGGATAGAGCTGCAGTATGTGAGCGAGGAATACCCCATGACGATTCCAAGCAGCTGCGTCAGGTATGATGGGACCGGCGCGGCCTATGTGTACGAGGTGGTGGAGCAGCAGCGCAATTTCGGGAAAGAGTATGTGGTGTGGAAAACCGGGATTACCATTGAGGATCAGGATGAGAAGAAAGTGGTGGTGAAAGCGGCGCTGACCAATGTGGTGGTCCGCAGTTCAAAGGAACTGGCGGATATGGATGCGGTGGCTGTGTTGGAAGATTGAAAAAAACTACCCGGAGATTTTAATTTGCGCGCCTCTCCACTTCTTTCTCTGCCTTTTCTTTTGCCTGCCGTGCCTGCTCTTTCGCTATCCTTTCGCGTTTCGTATTGACGCGCTCCTCTTTCCGGGTATCTTCCCGCGCAAGCTCTATGCTCCTGTCAAATGTGTAGTCCAGTTGCGTCACTTTCGTCACCTCCCCGCGGCGCCTTATCAGAAATTCCCGCAGCACATTCTTCCTAATGCAGAAGTGCAGTCCTTTAGGGCAGCACTTTTCGGTCTATAGCTTTGTTTATCGCTTTTCTCAAATCCTTTTCCGGGTACTTCCCCAGGTATTCCCGCATATAGCTACAACGCTGATGTATTGCTGCAAAACCGGGCATCCCGACAACAGCTCCTGGTTTTTTCTTGGAATATGGTTCTATTCGTGTTTTAAAGGCTTGACGGATGCCCGGCCGGTTAATAAAATGGAGATATGCGTAAGGGAATCGTTCCCATGCTGTCATGTATCGGTTATTGGTGGAATAAGTATCAATAGAATGGCTGTATGGCGCGCAGGCGGGCCCGGGCAAAAGCGATGGGGACAGAGAGTGCACGCAGCAAGCCGGGAAAAGTGAGGGGTTTTTATGAAAATCGTAGTTTTGGCGGGAGGAATCAGTTCGGAGCGGGACGTGTCTCTGAGTTCCGGGGGCATGATATACAGGGCGCTTCGGAAAAACGGACATCAGGCGATTCTGCTGGATGTGTACTTAGGGTATGAGGAAGAAACAGAGGGTATTTTTGGACGGGATACGGATTGGGCGGACACAGTGATGGCGGTGGGGGAGGAGTGCCCTGACTTAGAGGCGGTGAAAGCCTTGCGGGGAGATGGCGGAAAGGGGTTTTTCGGCCCTCATGTGCTGGAAATCTGTCAGGAGGCGGACTGCGTGTTTCTGGCCCTGCACGGGGCGAATGGGGAGGACGGCAGGATCCAGGCCTGCTTTGACCTGTTGGGCATCCCCTATACGGGGGCGGATTTCACAGGCTCCTGCCTGGCCATAGATAAGGGCATCACAAAGGATCTGTTCCGGGCTCACGGGGTGCCAACGCCCCGGGGCATCAGAATGAAGCGGGGAGAACGGGAAACCGAGGAGATCCCCTATCCCAGAATCGTAAAGACCTCCTGCGGCGGCTCCAGTATAGGCGTGTGCATCGCAAACGATACCTCAGAGTATGAACGGGCCAAGGAGGAGGCTTTCCGCTACGGCGGAGAGGTGATCGTGGAGCAGTACATCAAGGGCAGGGAGTTTTCCGTGGGGGTCATGGACGGGAAAGCCTTGCCGGTGATAGAGATGGCTCCCAAGGAGGGCTTCTATGATTACAGAAATAAATACCAGGCAGGCACCACGGTGGAGACCTGTCCTGCGCAGATTCCGGAGGAGAAGAGCCGCAGAATGCAGGAGATCGCGGAGCAGGTATTCGCGATTTTACGTCTGAAAAGTTATGCCAGGATGGATTATATCATGAGCGGGGATGGGGAGATCTACTGCCTGGAGGCCAATACCCTGCCGGGAATGACGCCCACTTCCCTGCTGCCCCAGGAGGCTGCCGCGGCGGGCATGGATTTCGGGCAGCTCTGCGAGGAGATTGTGCAGATGGCGCATAGGAGATAAAACAGTGCTGCATGGACAGGGCGGCCGGCTGAAAAGAGCATTGATTCACAGAGCCGGGAGGCTGCTGAGGAGATTGTGCGGATGGCGCATAGGGGATAAAACAGTGCTGCAGGGACAGGGCGGCCAGCCGAAAAGAGCATGAGCGCACAGGAGCATTGATTCATAGAGCCGGGAGGCTGCTGGGAAAACAGGAAAAGCGGCGGAAGACGAAAAGCAGGGGAATGAGGTTCGGGAAAAGGTATATGGAGAACGCATGCGGAGGAAAAGCATGGAGTTGGGAGAATAGAGCCAGGAGAACAGGGGAAAGGATGGAAGACAGACCATGATGGATTTGACGATAAAGGAGATTGCGCAGGCCTGCGGCGGAAAGCTGGTGGTGCAGGGCGGAAAGGCAGATGGCGACACATGTGTCAGTTCTGTGGTCATTGACTCCCGGGCAGTGGAGCCTGGGGGCGTGTTCATCGCCACAGTGGGAGAGCGTGTGGACGGGCACTGTTTTATCCGTGGGGCTTTCGCGAAAGGCGCCGTTCTGGCGGTGACGCAGAAAACGCCGGAGGAGATGGGAGAGGCCGTCGCCCCGGCATGGGGCAGCTATATTCTGGTGGAGGACACCCTCCAGGCCTTAAAGGACATAGCGGAAGCCTACCGGAAGAAGCTTTCCGTAAAAGTCATAGGCATCACCGGCAGCGTGGGTAAGACCAGCACCAAGGAGTTTATCGCCGATGTCCTGGCGGAAAAATACAAGGTGCTGAAGACAGCGGGCAATTTCAATAACGAGATCGGCGTGCCCCTGACTTTGCTGCGCATCCGCAGAGAGCATGAGCTGGCCGTGGTGGAGATGGGCATCAGCGATTTCGGGGAAATGAGGCGTCTGAGCAAAATGGCCCGGCCGAACGTCTGCGTCATCACCAATATCGGCCAGAGCCATCTGAACAATCTAAAGGACAGGGACGGGATCCTGCGGGCGAAATCGGAAATTTTCGACTACATGTCCGAGGACGGAGAAATCTGCCTGAACGGCGAGGACGACAAGCTGAACGGCCTGGAAGAAATCAAAGGACACAAGCCCCATTTCTTCGGGCTTGGGAGCAGTTCCTCCCAGGAGGTGGCGGCAGTAGACATCGTGGGCAGGGGCCTTTGGGGCAGTGACGCTACGCTTATGATGGCACCGGGCCGAACTGTGTGGAATGGTATAAAACCAGGAGAGGACACAGGGGCTTTAGGCGCACAGCCGGAGAAAACGCCGGGAATGGGCGGCACAAAGCTGTCGAATACAGCAGACATAAATAACGCAGAGACAGATGGCACAGCAAAAGAAGCGGTCTGGCCCGGATACCATAGCTTTGCGGTACATGTCTCCCAGCCCGGCAGGCACATGGTACTAAACGCCGCGGCCGCCGCATGCGTGGCCCGGCTGTTCGGGCTGACAGGAGAGCAGATTGCCGCCGGCATCGCCAAAGTGGCTGCCGTGGACGGGCGTACCCACATCATCAGCCACCCCCGCCATACCATCATTGATGACTGCTACAATGCCAATCCGGCCTCCGTGAAAGCGGCCTTAGACCTCCTGGCGCTGGCGGATACCCGGAAAGTGGCGATTCTGGGCGACATGCTGAATCTTGGGGAGAATTCCCATGAGTATCATGCGCAGATCGGAAGGCATGCTGTGGAGGCAGACATCGATACTATCCTCTGCGTAGGAGAGGAGTCCCGCTATATGTACCAGGCAGCAGTAGAGAGGGAGGAAGCGGGCCGGGCAAAAGCAGACCAAGCAGAAAAGAACCATCCCGCCCCGCAGTCTCGCCGCATCCTCCATTATCTCCACAGAGGAGCCCTGCTGGAGGCCCTGGCAGCAGACAGCGCCTTTTTGATACCAAAGGGCAGCACCATCCTGGTCAAGGCCTCCCACGACTGCGGCTTTTCAGAAATCCTGGCATTCCTGCAGGCCATGGGGTGACCTGCCACAGCGGGAAGCCCCGGTGCAAAAGACAGGCGGCCAAGACAATATGAGAGAACATTAGGAAAATCTTAATCCATTTTTAGCATTTATAGAGTATAATACTTATGGCCGAAAAGCGGGAAAGCCTGTCCGATGGCGGCAATCGGGAAAAAGCCGGAAAAGAGGGAACGTATGAACGAAGTCATACTAGTGGCGGACGATGAAAAAGAGATCGCGGATCTGGTGGCCCTGTACCTGGAGAACGAGGGCTATCAGGTAGTCAAATCCTATGACGGAATCCAGGCCATGGAAATCGTGGAGAGCAGACAGTTCGATCTGGCCCTGCTGGACATTATGATGCCCGGGGCGAGCGGTCTTGACATCTGCCGCAAGATCAGAGAAAACCATAATTATCCCATCATCATGCTGACGGCAAAGGGGGAGGAGGTGGACAAAATCACCGGCCTGACCATGGGCGCGGACGATTATATAACCAAGCCCTTTCTGCCCCTGGAGCTGGTGGCCAGAGTGAAAGCTCAGCTGCGCCGATATAAGCGATACAACACAGGCATGCAGCAGGAGGACCTGCTGGAGGTGTCCGGTCTCATCGTAAATGTGAAGACCCATGAATGCTTTTTAAACGAGAGGCCTTTGAGCCTGACGCCTACGGAATTCTCCATCCTGCGCATTCTGTGCCAGCGAAAGGGGCAGGTGGTCAGCGCCGAGGAGCTCTTTCATCTCATCTGGGAGGACGAGTATTATACCAAGAACAATACGATCACAGTGCACATAAGGCATCTGCGGGAAAAGATGGGCGATTCCTTTGAACATCCGAAGTACATCAAGACAGTCTGGGGGTGCGGGTACAAAATTGAAAGCGAATGAAAAGCTGAAGCGGTTTCTGGGCACATGCCTGATTCTTGCGGGGGGATGCGCGGCCTGCTGGGCGGTCTATGTCTTTTTCGACCGGATTGTCAACGGCTTTGTGAGAGAATGGTTTGAAGATAATTTTACTTACACCCAGTGGATTGCCATAGGGGATGCTTATGTGGAAGGGTATTACACGAAAGAGATTCTCTGGGACAACCTGAAAGGCATGCTCTTTCGGGCGCTGATCATTGTGGTTGCGGCAGTGGTGGTATTGGTGCGGGTGGCTTCCATTTTGTATGGGTCAAAACAGGCCAGAGAGGCCATACAGAATGCGGGACGTATGATTGAAGATTACATGAAGCACGATAAGGAGGCATCGGAGGCATTTCCCCAGGGCTATGAGGAGATCTCCCTGCGGCTTGTGGAGATCAAGGCTGATATGCAGCGAAACGCCCAGATGCTGCGGGAGGAAGCGAGCCGCAAAAACGACCTGATCACATACCTGGCCCATGACCTGAAGACACCCCTTACATCCGTGATCGGATATCTGAGCCTTATGGACGAGGCGCCGGATATGCCTGCGTCCCAGAGGGCCAAATATGTCCATATCACTTTGGACAAGGCTCTGCGGCTGGAGAAACTGATCAATGAATTCTTTGAGATTACCCGGTATAATTTACAGACAATCGCACTGGAAAAGGAGACCGTGAATCTTTCGTTCCTGCTGGAGCAGATGACGGATGAATTCTACCCGCTTTTGAACGCGCATGGGAATACCGTTTTGCTGGACATAAAGCCAAACCCGGCAGGCGGACCGATCACCCTCTGGGGGGATGGGGAGAAGCTGGCCAGAGTGTTCAACAATATCCTGAAAAATGCCATAGCCTACAGCTATCCCGGCACGGGAATAGCTGTGGAATGCGGGATATCGAGAGGGACTGCGCAGATAGTCATATCTAACCGCGGCAGGACCATTCCCGCCCACAAGCTGGATACTATTTTTGAAAAGTTTTTCCGACTGGATGATGCCAGGGCCACCAATACCGGAGGGGCCGGGCTGGGCCTTGCCATCGCCAAAGAAATCGTCACCCTCCACGGCGGCGCCATCACGGCCTCCAGTGAGGACGAAGTCACAAGCTTCCGGGTGGAACTGCCCCTTGGAAGAGACCTGCCGCCGGACACTGCCCCGGACTCTGTGGACTATGATTTTGCCGAATCTGCGGGCACAGCCGGGAAATATTCCTCTTTCAGCTGAAAATACCGCTGTGAAATCAGACCGCTCACATAGGTCCCCATATTCTTCCGGTCATTCTTATCCATTTCCCTGATATAAACGGGAGGCTGGAATTCAAGGACCACGGTGGCTCTCCGGATCCGGGGCAGATGATCCTCGAAGATATCCGCGGAATTTACGATGACCATGGGCACCACGGGGACGCCTCCCTTTTCCGCGATCTTGAAGCTTCCCTCATGGAAAGGCAGAAAAGTATCGTTTACCTTGTTGCGGGTCCCCTCCGGGAAAATACACATGGAGACGCCGTTTTTCACTTCTTCCACGCCCGCCAGGATGGTCTTTAAGCCCTCTTTGATATTGTCCCGGTCCAGAAACAGACAGTGAATGTTGCGCATCCAGTCCTTTAACAGCGGGTAGCGCAGCATTTCCTTTTTGGCCACATATCCGGTGGTTCCGGGGAACTGGGGGTATGTGATGATGATATCGAAATAGCTGCGGTGATTGCCCACAAACAGGGCGGCGCTGTCTGTAGGGATATGTTCTTTGCCCCTTACGATGAGCCTTGTGCCGGCCAGGGCGCGGATGCAGCGAAAGCCCCAGCCCACCAAAGCCTTGGAGAGCCGGTCTTTGTGCCCGGGATTGCGCTTTCCCACGAACCATTCCACGATCAGAACCGGAATGGAGAGAAACAGGAATAAAAACAGATAGAGTGCCACTAAAATCAGACGAATCATGGTATCAGCCTTTCCTAAGGAACTGCACGGTTCCTAACAGTATTGATGGAACAATCTCTTTTATTCTAGCATAGAAATCCCAAACTGTACATAAAATAGAAAAAAATAGAAAAAGTTTGCGAGGTCTGCCATTGAAGAAAATCGGATTTTGGGGACTGGTGATTGCCTGCATGCTGTTTATGAGCGGCTGTACCATGATGAACGAGGAGAAAATCAAGCTTCGTGATCTGGATTTTACGGTACTGAGTGAAGAACTGATACCGGAGCAGCTTCTGCCCATCATTGAAGAGAAGAAGACAGGGGCGTTCCAGATTACCTACACGGACAACACGAATCTATACATATGCATTGGTTATGGGGAACAGAAGACCGGAGGCTACAGCATTGCCGTCAACGAGCTGTACCTGACGGACTCCAACATCGTTATAGACACCAGCCTCTTAGGGCCAAAACCCTCGGAAAAAGAGAATCCCCAGCCCTCTTACCCTTACATTGTGGTGAAGACAGAGTATCTGGAGCAGACGGTGACATTTGAATGAAGTTTTGAATGAAGCTTTGGATGAAGTTTTGAAAGAAGATGATGAGGCAGGGCTATGACGGCCTTGCCTTTTTGCGTGGAATTATGTTACACTAAACAACAGGAATTCAAAAATTGTTTTCCGGTGTGTGTCCGCCGCAGGCGGCATGGCGGGAAAGGTGTTACACTGGGAGAAACGTAAAAGGAAAGCGCGGTGCGCAGGAGGGGAGGCTTTTATGCTGCTCATAAAAAACGGATATATGATCGACCCGAAATCCGGCAGGGAGGGGAAACTTGACATCCTCACGAAAGGGGACAGGATCCTGCGGATCGGAAAGGGGCTGGAGAGCCCTGGGGGAGAGTGCCATGTGATAGATGCGGAGGGGCTTTTGGCGGCTCCCGGGCTGGTGGATGTCCATGTCCATTTCAGAGATCCCGGGTTCCCGCAGAAAGAGGACATTTTTACCGGTGCGGCCGCAGCGGCGAGAGGCGGCTTTACCACCGTGGTGATGATGGCCAACACCAGGCCCTGCATAGACAATCGAAAGACCCTTGCATATGTGCTGGAAAAGGGCAGAGAGACGGGCATCCATGTGCATTCCTGTGCCAATGTGACTATGGGAATGAAAGGCGGGGAACTGACGCCCATGGAGGAACTGGCGCAGTGCGGAGCCGCGGGCTTTACGGACGATGGGATTCCGCTCCTGAACGAGGAACTGGTGCGAAAGGCCATGGAACGCGCCGCGGCTCTGGACATGCCCCTCAGCTTCCACGAGGAGGATCCGGCGTTGATTGAAAATAACGGCATCAACCGGGGAAAGGCCAGCGCATATTTCGGGATAGGCGGCTCACCCAGTGAGGCGGAGATCCGCCTGGTGGAGCGGGATCTGGGGCTTGCTCTGGAGACGGGAGCGAATATCAATATACAGCATATAAGCGCACGCGAATCCGTAGAACTGGTGCGCCGCGCCCGTGCCCTGGGCAGCAATATCCATGCCGAGGCCACGCCGCACCACTTCACTCTGACCGAGGATGCCGCCATCCAATACGGCGCCCTGGCGAAGATGAACCCGCCCCTGCGGGAAGAGGAGGACAGACTGGCCATTATCCGGGGGCTTGTGGACGGCACCATCGACATCATCGCCACCGACCATGCCCCCCACACGGCGGAGGAAAAGGGGAAGTCCGTCACGGAAGCGCCCAGCGGCATCATAGGCCTGGAGACTGCGCTGGCCTTAGGCATCACCCAGCTGGTGGAGGCCGGGTATATGACCATGGGGCATCTCCTGCGGCTCATGAGCACCAATCCGGCGAACCTCTATCACCTGGATGCCGGATACCTGGCCGAAGGCGGGCCGGCGGACATCGTCCTGATAGACACCGCCGCGGAATTCATCCCCGAAACCTATGCCTCCAAGTCTGTCAACACGCCTTTTACCGGGTGGAAGCTGCGGGGGAGGGTGGCAAGAACCATCTGCACGGGGAGGATCGTGCAATAACGGTTCTTTTCCGACAGGTATTCAAAAATAAAAACACTTCCTTAGAAAGGAAAACACTCATGAAACAAAAGCACACAGCAAAGGTGCTCTCCCAGCGGGAGATAGCACCGGACATTTTCGACATGTGGATAGAGACTCCGCTTGCGGCGGATGCAAGGCCTGGCCAGTTCCTGGGCATCTATCCAAAGAACCAAAGCACCCTCCTCCCCCGCCCTATCAGCATCTGCGAGACGGATGCCGGGAAAGGGGCGCTGCGCATCGTCTACCGCACCGCCGGCGCGGGCACCAGGGAGTTCTCGGGCTACGGCCCGGGAGACCGCATATCCCTGCTGGGGAACCTGGGGAACGGCTTTCCCCTGGAGCAGGGAGCCGGGAAAAGGGTCTTCCTCATGGGCGGCGGCATCGGCGTGCCCCCCATTTTGGAACTGGCGAAGCGCCTGGAGGCCCGGAAACGCATCATCGTGGGATATCGGGACGGGAACCTTTTTCTCAAGGAGGATCTGGAGAAATACGGCGCTGTGTATGCTGCCACAGAGGATGGCAGCGCCGGCACGAAAGGGAACGTGATGGACGCCATCCAAGAGAACGGCCTGGAGGCGGACGTGATCTTTGCCTGCGGCCCCATGCCTATGCTTCGGGCAATCAAGGCATACGCGGGGCAGCGGGGCATTCCGGCCTACATTTCCTTAGAGGAGCATATGGCCTGCGGTGTGGGGGCATGCCTGGGCTGTGTGGTGAAGACGAAAGAAATCGACCACCACTCTCATGTGCACAATGCCCGCATCTGCACGGACGGCCCTGTCTTCGAGGCCCGGGAGGTAGAAGTGTGAGAAGAAGTTCTTAGGCCGTAAAGTACACGGCCTAAGAACTTCTAGGATTGCAGGCGAATTCATTCGCGCTGCAATCCGTTCTCACACGGCAGAATGCCTAAAGTGCAGGCATTCTGCCAGACTTGCACCAGTGTATGAGGAGGTATCGATATGAACACACAAGTGACTCTGGCAGGCGTCATCCTGAAGAACCCTGTCATGACAGCTTCCGGAACCTTTGGTTCCGGAATGGAATATTCGGAATTCGTGGACTTGAACCGCCTGGGAGCCTTGGTCACCAAGGGGGTGGCAAACGTTCCCTGGCCCGGCAATCCCACCCCCAGAGTGGCGGAGGTCTACGGCGGCATGCTCAATGCCATCGGCCTCCAGAACCCGGGCATTGACGTGTTCCTGCAGAGGGACATCCCTTTCCTGAAGCAGTACGACACGAAAGTCATCGTGAACGTCTGCGGAAAGACAGTGGAAGAATATGTGGAAGTAGTGGAGCGTCTTGGGGAGGAGCCGGCAGTAGCCATGCTGGAGATCAATGTCTCCTGTCCTAACGTAAAGGAGGGCGCAATTGCCTTTGGCCAGAAAGCGGACGCTTTATTCGAGATTACAAAAGAAGTCAAACGGCATGCAAAGCAGCCCGTCATAATGAAGCTGAGCCCCAACGTCACCGATATCGCCGAGATGGCAAAGGCTGCGGAGGCAGCGGGCGCGGATGCCATTTCCCTGATCAATACCATCACCGGCATGAAGATAGACATCCATAAGCGAAAATTTGCCCTGGCCAACAAGACCGGCGGCATGAGCGGACCCGCTATCAAGCCCATAGCCGTGCGCATGGTCTACCAGGCGGCCACAGCGGTGCGGATCCCGGTCATCGGCATGGGCGGCATAGCAAGTGCGGAGGACGCCATCGAATTCCTGCTGGCCGGGGCCACCGCCGTCAGCATCGGCGCCATGAATTTTGTGAACCCCTACACCTGCGTGGAAGTGGTGGAGGGCATTGAGCGGTATATGGAGCAGTACCATGTGGAGAATGTGACTGACCTGATCGGGGGCGTGAGGGAGTAAAAGCCGCATACCAGAGAGGCATACTTTTCCGGATACTTTCATATATATTCCTATACGAGTATATATGGAGGTATTTTTCGTGGAGTTATTAAAGAGAAATATACATATGGACCGCGTCAGAGTCCGGGCCGTCACACAATTTACCCTGGAGGACGATATGAACATTCCGGAAAACAAGCCGGATGTGGCCGCTCTGAACCTGGAGAAAGGGGAGTTGGTCATTGATGAAATCAAGCCGGGGACGGACTCCGTCACTGTCCGGGGGAGGCTTGTCTTCGTAGTGCTCTACCATACCATGGAGGAGGGAAGCAGCCTGGTAGTACTGGAGGGGAAGCTCTCCTTTGAAGAGCGGATCAACATGCAGGGTGTGGCGCCTGCAGATACCGTGGCTGTGGACGGGATGGTGGAGGATATCTCCATGAATATGATCAATTCCCGCAAGTTGGGCATCCAGTCTCTGGTTACCCTGACGGCCCGGGTGGAGGAGCTCTATGACGAGGAAGCGCCCATCGCCGTCCATGGGGAGGAAAAAGTGGAATACCGCCGCATGCCTCTGGAGCTGGCCCAGATCGCCATTGCGAAGAACGACATTTTCCGCCTGAAAGAGGAGGTGGCGCTGCCCTCCAATTACCCCAACATTTTCCAGATTCTCTGGAACAACATTTCTCTGGGAGATGTGGAATTTAAAGTCATGGAAGAGAAAATCACCATTTCGGGAGATATTCATGTCTTCATTTTATACGAAGGAGAGGGGGAAGACCATCCCTGCCGCAGCTTTGAGACCGTGGTTCCCTTTAGCGGCGTGCTGGAATGTCATGGCTGCAGAGAGGGAATGCTGCCGGATATCCGGTATCACTTGGGGCAGCAGGAGCTGGCCGTGCGCCCGGACTTTGACGGAGAAGAGCGCAATGTAGGGCTGGAATTGGTGCTGGACATTTCCATCCGTATCTATGAGGAGGAGAAGCTGGAGATCATATCCGATCTCTATGGAGTGTCCAAAGAAGTCGGCACGGTAAGCCACAGGGCAGATTTGCGCAGACTATTGGCCAAAGTCACAGGCAAGACCAAGGTCACGGATCATGTCCGTGTGACCGACGGCACGGTGCTGCAGCTTTTGCACAGCGAGGGCAGCGTGACCCTGGAGCAGCGCAGCACCATAGAGAACGGCATCCTGGTCCAGGGCGCTCTGCAGGTGAAGATCCTCTACATCACGGGGGAGGATGAGGCGCCCTACGGCAGCACGCAGGCGTTCCTGCCCTATCAGTATACGCTGGAGGTGCCGGATATCGCGCCCGAGGACATGGGGGAGATCCGCGCGGAGGTGGAGCAGCTCCAGGTGACCATGCTGGACGGGGAGGAGATGGACGTAAAGGCTGTGCTCAGCTTCTCGACAGTGGTATTCAAAACCGTTACCGTAGATCTCATAAGCGCCATCAATGTGTCGGAGCTGGATACCGGAAAGATGAGCAGCCTGCCGGGTATGGTGGTCTATATGGTAAAAGAGGGAGACAATCTCTGGAATATCGGAAAACAATACTACATACCTGTAGACACTCTCAGAGATCTGAACGGACTGGAGAGCGATGAACTGAAGACAGGGCAGAAGCTGCTGATCGTTAAGGGAAGCTAAAAGCGGCAGACGGGTACCAAACTTACGGGCTCATGCACCATGGGCCCGTAACCAGGGAGGCTGCCATCCGCTGCAAACAGCATTTGTTCAAAACCTATGCCGTAAAAGGCCAGTCAGTATCTGGTGCTGCTGGTGAATACGACCAGGGAGAACTGCAGTGTCAAGCCGGTGGAGAGCGCGCTGGACACAGTCAGCGTTCAGGAGGACAATCCCGGCGAAGTGCCGGGATACAGCGAGTCGTAATAGAAAAGGAGCGGTTTCCGGGAAACCGCTCCTTTTCATATATAGATGTACTTAAGCCTCGGTATCTACCGGAGTAGAACTGGTCTTCTTGGCTTCTTCAGCCATCTGGTCGAATTTCTCCATGACGGCTTTATAGGTGCGCTGGGAGATATCGGGGAGGTCGCCGCCCCAGGTCTTGCCGGCTTTCTTGAAGCCTTTCTCAAATGCTGCACGCATATCCTCGATCTTGTCAGGATCGCCCCCGGTCAGTGCCTTTGCAAAATCAATGATTCTGTCGGAAGTCTGATTCACACCCCAGTAACCGTCCTCGGCAATGTCAGCCTGGGCCTGAGCCTTTGTGGCGGGGTCAACGGTATAATTGCCGCTACGCAGGAAAGACCAGATATCGTTGGCCTTGCCGTAAGCCGTGGCCTGTCCGGTCATCATCTTTTCCACCAGACTGCGCAGCTGAGCGGTGCGCGCATCCGCATCCGCTTTCATCTTGTTGATCAGATTCGTGTCAGGCGTGTAAGTAGGTTTCGCAGCAGTAGAGCCTGCAGGCTCATATATAACACCCTTGTCGGCAGCGTTCTCTTCTGCCTTGGAAGTGTCTTTTGATGCGGTAGTCTCCGCGGCTTTTGTGTCGGCCTTTACATTTTCTGTAGCGGAATAGCTATAGGCAGCCGATACCTGATTCGATGTAACTCCGTTTACACTCATAGTATCCTCCTTTTAACGAAACATTTTTTATCAAAATTCTATTGTATCTATTATCTATTCACTATTTCGGCATGAGAGATGGAAATGTTTAGCTTTTCGCTGCCATTTGCTTCTTATTTTTCTTTATGCTTCCGGAAAGGACAGACAGAGGTCCAGGGTACAGTCGGATAGAAAACGGCTCTCTGAAGCCAGCGTATATTCCAGACGGATTCTGATCAGATTGTCCAGCCGGACGAATTCGGCTTTCCGGGTGGAAGTCTCCAGAGACAGGGTACCGAAAGGCGTCACATAGTCTGTCCGGTGGGTTCTTCCGGGTTCAAAGACCATGCGGGAGCGAAAGCTGCCGCGCCTGGTCATCTCCAACATGGAATCCCGGTACTTTATGACATTTTTAACGGTTTCGCCGGTATCCTCATGCAGCTCCTGGCAGAGGATATAGGAAGCGCCGTCTTTTTCATAGTAGTCCGCCGGCATGCGGCTTTCGACGACGGTTTCTTCTCCGGACTCGTCCCGCTGCTTCCCGGTCAGCGTAAGCATCCCTTTTTGGGCCATGGCACCTCCTGTTCCCGGCAATTGAACTCCCGGAAGATTGTGTACGGTGTCGGGGCCGGCTGCATGGGAGCCTAGTAAGCCTCAATATTCACCGTCTTAGCCGAGAGAATGCCGTATTTGATAATGGAATTGGCAAAATGTACGAACTTATCCGCCTTATCGCTGATATAGAACTGATACCGGTTGCTTCCCAGAGCAGGGGGCTCTTCGCGAAGCAGACCGTGCCGAATCAGCAGCTCCCGCAGCTCTCTTGCAGTCTCATAGGCAGGGTTTACCAGAGTCACCCGTTCTCCCATAATCTTTCCCAAAGTAGAGCGGATCAGCGGATAGTGGGTGCAGCCTAAGATCAGGGTATCGATATCTATGTCAATAAGCTCCGTCAGATATCGGCGGGCAATCTCATCCGTCACGGGATCCTCCCAAAGTCCCTCCTCCACCAAAGGTACAAAGAGCGGGCAGGCTTTGCCGTAGATGGAAATGTTCTGATTTAATTCCTGTATGTACTTGGTGTAGATCTGGCTGCCGATGGTGGCTTCTGTGGCAATGACGCCGATACGACCGTTTCCGGTGGCGGACACGGCGGCCCGGGCTCCCGGCTTTACCACGCCTATGATGGGGATGTCTATATCCTGCTCCAGAGCCTCCATGGCATAGGCGCTTGCGGTGTTGCAGGCCACTACGATGGTCTTTACCTGAAAGGTCCGCAGGAAGCGCACGATCTGCTGGGAAAACCGCGTGACGGTCTTCCGGGACTTGTTTCCGTAGGGAACCCGGGCAGTGTCGCCGAAGTAAATGATTTTCTCATTTGGAATCTGCCGCATGATTTCCCGCACCACAGTAAGACCGCCCACACCGGAATCGAATACGCCGATGGGGGCGTCCCTGTCAGGAAGCGTTCTATTTTGTCTCCGTTCCGTTTCTGCCATGAAAAGCCTCCCAAAGTAAACCAATCTCCGCAAACACTCTGCTGCGGAATGTAATCTGTTCCCGGTCTGCCTGCAGCAGATCGAGATACAGGCTGCTGTCAAAACTCCATTCCGAAGTCTGGGAGAGGGCAGTCCCTTTCTCATCCTCCGCGCTGATTTTTACGGTGTCAGGCGTCAGTGCAAGTTCCGGATAAAGCAGTCCCCACCAGCCAAGCGCGGCGCATAATCCTGCGGCCGCACGGATTCCTATCCATTTCTTTTTCATGCAATCTCCTCTTTTTTGCTTTTTGAGGAGTATTGCCTTTTTTGCGTGCCGCTATACTTGCCGGCGCATTTATTTGCCGGGGCCGCTTTGCAGCGCAGGCCTGCTCAGCCGGCACCGCTGCGGGCCTCCAGGCGAATCTGGCGCATAATGGCTTTTTTCTGATTGTCAATGTGGAGCTTCGCCGCCGCCGCCGCCGTGTCTTTGTCCTTGTTTACAATGCTCTCATAAATGATTCTATGCTCTCTCACCAGGATTTCATGCTGACTGCTGTCCTTGATGTATTCGAAACGATACCGGTACATCTGCTCGGAGAGATTGTTTACCATCTGGATCAGGCGCTGATTCCCGGTGGCCTGTACGATGATATCGTGCAGAGCTACGTCAGCCTGGGCGATTTTCTTGGCGGTCCCCGCGGCTACGCACTGCTCGAAATGGCTGCAGGCTTTCTGTAGCCGGGAAAGACTTTCCTCTGTGATGCGGTCGCAGGCCAGTTCCGCGCAGAGCGCATCCAGAGTACGGCGGACTTCCAGCACGTCGCTCATGCCTTTTTCCGTAATTTCCGCCACCACGGCGCCCCGCCTGGGAATCATGGTGACAAGTCCCTCCAACTCCAGTCTGCGGATGGCCTCTCTCACCGGCGTGCGGCTGACCCCCAGCCTGTCCGCCAGATGGAGTTCCATCAGACGCTCTCCGGGCCTCAGTTCCCCGGTGAGAATGGCCTGGCGCAATGTATTGAAAACCACATCCCGTAACGGTAGATCTGCTTGAAAATCAGTTTGCATATGGATCCTCCATTCTATGCATTAGACAGATGTAGTCAAATATACCTGATTGGCCAGGCCCTCCTGACGGAACCGGTTCAGAGCTGCCTGTGCCCTATCTTCCTCCTGAAAAATAGCGAATACGGTAGGACCGCTACCGCTCATGAGGCTGTTTGCCGCGCCCAATTCCCGCATCCTTATCTTGATCCTGTCTATGACGGGATGAGCCGGAACCGTCACTGTCTCCAGCACGTTTCCCATGCAGTTCAGCACGCCGTCCAGACGCCCTGCGCGCAGAGCCGCAGCCATGCTGTCTATGTCAGGGTGACTTTGGATGCCCTCCGCGTCCAGATGCTGGTAGACATCTTTTGTGGATACGCTGATATCCGGTTTTGCGATGAGGATATGACACAGGGGCAGGGGAGGGAGAGGGGTCAGCCGTTCCCCGATGCCCTCTGCCAGGGCTGTGCCGCCTAAGATACAGTAGGGCACGTCCGCACCGATGGATACGCCGTCCTCCATGAGCCGTGAAAGGGAAATCCCCAGACCGTATAAATGATTGATTCCTTTCATAACAGCCGCAGCATCTGTGCTGCCGCCCGCCATGCCGGCGGCAATGGGGATATTTTTGCACAGATGGATACGGATGCCGAAAGCGCCGTACTTATCCTGCATGAGTTTTGCGGCCCGCCAGATGAGATTGTCTTCCCCGGTGGAAAGTCCCGCCGCGTCAGTGGTGATGGAGATGCCGCTTTGTGCTTTCTCCAGCGTCAGCTCGTCATGAAGCCCGATGCTCTGCATGATCATCTTTACCTGATGGTATCCGTTTTCCAGACGCCGCAGCACATCCAGCCCCAGATTGACCTTGGCATATGCCTTTATCCGATAATCGTTCATTTACGTCCCTCCGCAAAGAATACTCCGGAACGATTCTTTTGTATTGAATTATATACAATCCCGGTGTCTGCGTCAAGGGATAGACGGATATCTGTTTTGAAAATCGCGGTTTGACCGCGGTTTGCGCTGTATCAAACGATGTACCAAATACAGAAAAAACGCCGCTTTGGGTTGCGGATTGTTTTGGAATATGGTATGATTGCTTTAGTGTGCCTGCAAGGCCGGACAGAGGCAGTGAAAGCAGGCGGGACGAGAAGCCGCCGACAGCCCGGGAAGAGGGAAGACAATGACATTTGAAAGTATCAGGGATAAATTCAATAGGAATGCTGCAAAGGGCTTTGGCAGGGTCTGAACAGGACAGGAATCCGCCCTTGACGGGCGCGGATATGCAGGAGAGCAGATAAGACATATAAGGATACTTGAAAGCCGCAGCCAATCCGCTGTGGCTTTTTCCCTGTACCGAGGAACGTGCGGGGGTGGAGAGGAGCGGAAACATGAGATATCAGATTAGCCACGCGCTGGTGCAGTACGGCGCGGACACCATATTGGAAGATGTGAATTTTGAGATACGGGACAATGAGAAGATCGCCGTGGTGGGGCGCAATGGCTGCGGCAAGACCACGCTGTTAAAGCTGATTAACGGCGACATCCATATGAACAATTTAGACAGCGACGAGACCTGCGGCATCACCATGGCCGGAAAACAGAGCATAGGCTTTCTGCACCAGATCAGCTTCCCGGACGGAGAAATCAGCGTGGAGGAGGAAATCAAAAAAGTCTTTGCCCCCATATTTTCCTGTGAAGCCAGGATGAAAGAGATTGAGCAAAAGCTGCAGTCCGGCCAGGACAAGGCCCTGCTCCACGAATATGACGGGCTGCAGAAGCAGATGGAGGCCCTGGGGGGCTATACCTGGAGGCAGGACATGGAGATTATGTTCCAGAAATTTGGCTTTGCCCTGAAAGACTTGGAGCGTCCCATCGGCAGCTTTTCCGGAGGCCAGCAGACCAAAGTGGCTTTTATCAAGCTGCTTCTTTCCAGGCCGGATATCATGCTATTGGACGAGCCCACCAACCACCTGGACCTCCCCACCATCGAATGGCTGGAGGGATATCTGAAAAATTACGACAGATCCGTAGTTATCGTGTCCCACGACCGGATGTTTCTGGACAGGATCATCGATGTGACCTATGAGATCGAATACCACCGCATCCGGCGCTACCCCGGCAACTACTCCGCTTTCATGGAGCAGAAGCAGGCCGCCCTGGCCAAGCAGGAAAAGGATTACGAGGCCCAGCAAAAGGAGATACAGCGCCTGACGGAGTGGATCGAGAAATGGAAGAACACCCCCAGCAAGGTGGCGGCCACCCGCTCCAAGCGCATGGTGATCGAGCATATGGTAAAGATAGAGAAGCCCAGGCGCTTTGACACAAGGGTGTTCCACGCCCTGTTCCAGCCAAGGATCGAGAGTTACACGGAGGTGGTGACGGCAAAGAAGCTGGGCATCGGCTACGATGCGGAGCTGTCAAAGGTCTCTTTTACCCTGCGCAAAGGGGAGAGACTGGCCATCATCGGGGAGAACGGCATCGGCAAATCCACCCTGTTAAAGACCCTGACAGGGACCGTAAAGTCCCTGAGCGGAACCTACGCTTTTGGCCCAAATGTGGAATGGGGGTATTTTGACCAGCAGGAGGCCATGGAGACCCATGTGAATCCGGAGCAGACGGTGCTGGAGAACTTCTGGGAGGAATACCCTAGGCTTGTGCGGGAGCAGGTCCGGGGCGCCCTGGGGAGCTTTTTGTTCTCCGGGGAGGATGTGGAGAAGAAGATGGGGCAGCTCTCCGGCGGCGAGCGGGTGCGCCTGGCCCTGTGTAAGATGTTCCAGACCAGGCCAAACCTGCTGATTTTGGACGAGCCCACCAACCATATGGACATTGTGGGCAAGGAGGCTCTGGAGCAGATGCTGGGAGCCTTTACGGGGACCGTGCTGTTCGTGTCCCACGACCGGTATTTCATCCGCCAGATCGCCACCGGGATTCTGGAATTCGAGAAAGGGGAGGTGACCCAGTACCCATACCCTTACGAGGATTATCTTCACGAAAAGGAAAAGCGCCAGGCCCTTTTGCGGGGCGGGGACGGCCCGGCCGCAAACGGCAGATCCGGACAGGGCGGCGGAAGCGGGTCAGGCGGCAGGGCCGGACTAAATGGCGGTTCCGGACAGGGCGGCGGGACAAGGGCGGCGCTGAACAACCCCACCATAGCCGATGTTTTTAACAAAAAGGCTTACTACAGCCCTGCAAAGATAAAGTCCCGCCTGACCAAACAAAAGGAAAAATACGAGGGACAGCTGGCGCAGAGCGAGGAACGGGCGGCGGAACTGAAGCTCCGCATGATGGATCCTGACCTTGCCACGGATTATGAGAAGCTGATGGAGCTGCAGGAGCAGCTGGACGCGGAGGAGCACAGCCAGGAGTCCCTGCTGGAGCGGCTTGTGGAGACCGAGACGGCGCTGGAGGAACTTTAAGATCCTGCTCCCCAGAATCTCTCTTGACATCCTGCCTGAAATCCCATATGATAAAATAGAAGAAAGCGGTTTCAGAAAGACAAGGCAAAACGTCAGTGCAAAACGGTTTCCCAAACTGACGGCGCGGCAGGGCGGCGAGACGATGCCCGGGACTGCGGAGCTGAAGACATCATAGAAGAATAAGGGGGATCAATATGAGCGTATTTGAAATCAGGGACAATTTTTATTTAAACGGAAAGCCGGTCAAGATCATTTCCGGCGCCATCCACTATTTCCGGATCGTTCCGGAATACTGGAGGGACAGGCTGGAGAAGCTTAAGGCTATGGGCTGCAATACAGTGGAGACCTATATCCCCTGGAATCTCCATGAGCGTGAGAAAGGGGAATTTTGTTTTGAGGGAATACTGGACATAGAGCGTTTCGTGGGGCTGGCGGAAGAACTGGGGCTGCATGTGATCTTACGTCCCTCGCCCTATATCTGTGCGGAGTGGGAGTTCGGCGGCCTGCCCGCATGGCTTCTTCGGGAGGACGGTATGCGGCTGCGGGTCAGCTACGGGCCTTTCCTGCGCCATGTGGAGGAGTATTATAAGGTGTTGCTGCCGAAGCTGGCTCCCCTGCAGTGCACAAAAGGCGGTCCGGTGATCCTGATGCAGGTGGAGAATGAATACGGGTATTATGCCAACGACAGGGCGTATCTGGAGGAAATCAGGCGTCTGATGCGGGAGGGCGGCGTGGAGGTGCCCCTTGTGACTTCGGACGGCCCTTTCCCGGAGAGCCTGAATGCCGGGAAGCTTCCCGGGGCGCTGCCCACAGGGAATTTCGGCTCCAGGACCGCGGAGCGGTTCCATACGCTGGAAGAGTACACGGAGGGCGGGCCGCTGATGTGCACGGAATTCTGGGTTGGCTGGTTTGACCACTGGGGCAACGGCGGGCATATGCGGGGCAACCTGGAGGAGAGCGTAAAGGATCTGGACAAAATGCTGGAAATGGGGCATGTGAACATCTACATGTTCGAGGGCGGCACCAACTTCGGCTTTATGAACGGTTCCAATTACTATGACGAACTGACCCCGGATGTGACCTCTTATGACTACGATGCCGTGCTCACAGAGGACGGTCAGGTTACGGAGAAGTACCGCCGGTACCGGGAGGTCATCGGAAAGTACGCGCCGCTGCCTGAGGTAGCGTTTACCACGAAGATTGAAAGGAAAGCGTATGGGGAGCTGGAGGCTTGTGAGAGAGTGAGCCTGAACTCCACGCTGGAAACCATCAGCCAAAGGACGGAGAGCGTCTGGCCCCAGTCAATGGAGAAGCTGGGCCAGAACTATGGCTATATCCTGTACCGCACCAGACTGCACACAGAGGAGAATCTGGGAAAGATAAGGCTCTGGGGGGCAAATGACAGGGCGAATATCCTGCTGAACGATAAGCCGGCAGTGACATTGTACGACAGGGAATTGCTGGAGGAGCGGGAGCTGAATCTGGAGCTTCCCGCCGGGAAAGATGCCAGGCTGGACATTCTGGTGGAGAATATGGGCCGCGTAAACTTCGGGCCTTATATGGAGAGACAGCGCAAGGGCATCGACCAGTGCGTGCAGATCAACGGGCATATGCACAATCACTGGGAGCAGTATCCGCTGCCTTTGGACAATGCGGAGAACATAGACTTTGACCGGGAATATCTGCCCGGAACGCCGGCGTTCTACAAGTTTGTCTTCAAAGAGGAGGAGATCGGAGATACGTTCCTGGACTTTGCAGGCTGGGGCAAGGGATGCGCTTTTGTAAACGGCTTCAATATAGGAAGATTCTGGGAGATCGGGCCTCAAAAGCGCCTTTATATCCCGGGGCCCCTGCTGCGGATGGGAGAGAACGAAATCATCCTCTTTGAGACGGAAGGGAAAGCGCCGGGCAGGATCACGCTGCGGGATCAGCCGGACGTAGGGTGAATTTGTCTCTGATACGTAATTCCGAGGCGGCGGGACAGGATACGGCATGCCGGATGGCAGCAGCCCGCCGCGTCATAAGGGGACGATATATGAAAAAGGTCTATTTAGAGCTTTTAAGGGTAATAGCAATCTTTTTGGTCCTGTTTAACCATACGAGGACATTGGGATATTCCCTTTATGCCAATACGGATAACCCGTTTTCTTATTGGGGTTCTCTGACTCTTTCCATCCTGTGCAAGGTTGCGGTTCCCGTGTTCTTCATGGTGTCGGGAGGAGTATTGCTGGGCAGACAGGAGAGCTTAAGGGAGTTATTCCGCAAACGTGTGCTGCGTTTTCTGATTATCATTTTATTGTTTACGTTTCTGCAGTATTGCAGGATTGTCCGCGTACATCCGGAGAACGGGTTTCAGGTGGGCACATGGCTGCTGTACTGCTACTGCGGGAATATCATAGAGCCCTATTGGTTCCTGAAATCCTATCTCTCCATGCTGTTGATTTTGCCCTTTCTCAGGATCCTGGCGGCGGGAATGAAAGAGCGGGATTATTTATACCTGTTTGGCATCGGCTTATTTACCACTGCGGTTTCTTTTGGCCGCATTTATACCGGGTATGTGCTGAATCTAACCTTTCCTTTTCACGCGGATATTATCTTTTATCCGCTGACGGGATACTTTCTGGCGAACAAAATCCAGGACAGCAGACTGCGTTTTCTGCAGGACAAAAGGATAACGGGCGCCTTGTTTGCAGGGGTACTGGCGCTGACGGTTCTGCCGGCGGGTTTCTATTTTAAGGCAAATGGGACTTATACGGAGGATTTCCATACAGTGCTTGTATGGCTTCTGGCAAGCCTGCTGTTTCTATTCGTAAAAGAGATAAAGGTAGGGAACGGGCTGGCGCAAAAAATCATACTGGCCATGGGAAGCTGCGCTTTCGGGGTATATCTGATAGAGGATGTGGTGCGTAATCAGCTCCAGGATATGGTTCCGTTTTTATCCTCATACATGAATCCCTTTCTGGCCTGTATCCTGTTTGTGGCAGCCAGCACGCTGACGGCAATGCTCGTCATCTATTTCGTGAAAAAGCTGCCATATATAAAGAAATTGCTGTAATGTGGAGGAAGTATGGAGGGTAAATTGCAGATGCATTGGTCTGTGCGGTCCGTCGCGGCCATTGTACTGGGAAATGTTTTGTATGCGCTGACGGTAAAGGTGTTCCTTTTGCCGGCCAATCTCACCAGCGGCGGAGCTACCGGTATAGCGCTGGCGGCGCATTATCTGACGGGGCTTCCGGTATCCGTGCTTTTGTTTTTTGTGAACCTGAGCATGCTGATCCTGGGACTGATCGTGCTGGGAAAGGCCTTTGCGGTGACTACACTGCTGAGTACAGTCCTGATTCCCGCGGCGCTGGGGGTGTTTGACAGGCTTTTGGGAGATTTTGTGCTGACGGAGGATATTCTGCTGTGCACGCTGTTTGCCGGACTTGGGGTGGGCTTATTCCTGGGGCTGGTGATCCGTACCGGGGCTTCCACGGGAGGCATGGATATTCCGCCTCTGATTTTATATAAATGTTTCCGGATTCCGGTGTCTGTAAGTCTGTATGTTTTCGATGTGTGCATTCTGCTGCTGCAGGTGCCGTATCAGAAAGCGGAGAATATTTTGTATGGCATCGTATTTGTAATGCTGTCGGCCATTGCCCTGGACAAGACCATGATGATCGGCACCACCCAGACCGAGGTGAAAATCGTGAGCGGCAAATCGGAAGAGATAAGGGACGCTATCTTAAAGCAGCTGGACAGGGGTGTGACCCTGCTGAATGCCGAGGGCGGTTATCTGCATGACAAGAGCCAGATGATATTCAGCGTCATCTCCAACCGAGAGCTTTTTAAACTGGAGAAGATCGTCCACGGCATTGATCCGGCCTGCTTCATGGTGGTCACCAGAGTCAGCGAGGTGAAAGGGCGGGGATTTTCTCTGGACAAGAATGCACTGTAGTAAAAAATAGATGTAGGAGGAAAAAGAAATGGCATTATTACATGTAAACTGCTTTTCGGATGTTTTGGGGATGTGCGTGAATATGGACGTGATACTGCCCCAGGAGACCAAAGGACAGATCGGCATGGAGGGGAAAGGGGCGGACGGGAAGTGCAAGACGCTTTATCTGCTCCACGGCATGAGCGACGATCAGACCATCTGGCAGAGACGGACATCCATTGAACGGTATGCCAGCAAGCTGGGAATCGCCGTGGTGATGCCCACCACCCATCTGGCCTTTTACACGGACACCACCTATGGAATGAAGTACTGGACCTATGTCTCCGAGGAATTGCCTCAAATCTGCAGGGGATTCTTCCCCCAGATGTCCGACAGGAGAGAGGATACTTTGGCGGCGGGCCTGTCCATGGGCGGTTACGGCGCCTGGAAGCTGGGACTGGGGGCAGGAGGGACGTTCGGAGCCGCGGCCTCTCTGTCCGGTGCGCTGGACATGGTGGAGGATTACCGCAGGAATGTAGAGGCGGCGGAGGATGCTGAGATGCTGGCCCTGTTTCGGGGGATTTTCGGCTCGGCGGACGACCTGAAAGGTTCGGACAACGATCTGCTTGCCCTGGCAGAGCGGAATGTGGCGGAGAAGAAGCCGCTGGCCAGGCTCTATGCCTGGTGCGGCACGGAGGACTTCCTGTATCAGGGGAATCTGAAAGCCTGGGACTATGTGAGGAAGCTGGGATACGACCTGACCTGTGAGGAAACCGCGGGAGACCATCAGTGGAAATACTGGGACGAGAAGATCCAGGATGTGCTCCGGTGGTGGCTGGGGACAGATATGGATCTGCGCTGAGCCTGGGAAGCTTCCGGCGGCCGGGAGGGGCAGGGCCTCGGGATCGGCCGCCGGGGCTTCCGGGCTTTTCGCTCCGGTGTCAGGAAGTGGCCGGATAGGGAGAGGAGGGACAATATCTATGGAAAACGAGAAGCTGATAGACGAAATCCTGAATCATCTCGACAGGGAGACCCGGATGGGCGTGGTCCGGATGAGTGTGGAGATGGATGAGGAGAAAAGCGGCGGCGGAGAGGTTTCCCATAAGTGCTGCAACATGTATGGCCGCCCGGCCAATGAGACCGTGGGCCTCCTGGACTGTTATACGGATATGAATGCTGGAAAGCCGGACAATGAGCGCTGAGATTGTCCGGCTTTCTCTCTGTCGGAAGATGTGGTGGGGAAGCAGTGAGACTGCAGACAGTGTGAGGGAAAATGCGGGAGCTTACTGTCCGGCTGCAGGAGCTGCCACGGTGCTTCGCACTACCAAAGCCACATCGGATAGGATCTTCACCGGATTCCCCGAGAAGCGTCCCTGGAGCAGGCTTATGAGCATATATGAGGTATTGGCTCCGATTTCGGTGAAATCCTGTCTGACAGTAGTCAGTTCTCTGGCCACGTCCGGGGAGGCCGTCCAGTCGTCAAAGCCCATGACGGATACATCCTCCGGAACGCGCAGTCCCCTCTCCCGGAGACTGCGGAGCATTTTTACAGCCAGCCTGTCGTTGCAGCAGAATACGGCAGTGACCTCTCCGTCCCGAATCTGTGCGGCCAGCGCGTCATAATCTATATCCATGATCAGGCTTTCCTTTGATACCATATGTCCGGCCCCCCGCATCATACTGCAGAAGCCGTCATACCGTTCCTGTTCCGACTGGAGGAAGAAACGATATCCGGCAAACCGGATTTTTTCATGTCCGTAATCCAAAAGCAGCCGGGTAGCTATGGCTCCCCCGTTGTAATTGTTGCAGCCGGAGTAATAGCAGGGATAATCCGGGTCATAGCGGTCCAACAGGACGAAAGGAATCTTGTTTTCCTCCAGAAACCGGTAGTTTCCGATGCTTTTGGCAGGGTCAAAGGAGTAGAGGAGGAGTCCCTCTACATGGAGATTCAGCATTTTCCGGATGGCGGCCGCCTCCTGGACAGGGTCCGTGTCAATCCATTCTATGATAAGGGAGTAGCCGAAAGAAGAGGCCATTGTCTGGGCACCCCGGATGATCTGGATATAGGAGCTGTCATTGTGATCCTCGGAATACAGGATCAGCGCGATCAGGCGGCTGGTGGCTCCGGCGCCGGCCGGAGAAGTCACGAATGTGCCCTTGTGCTTCAGCCGTTTGATATATCCCTCTTCAGCCAGCTCTGTCAGCGCTCTGCGGACAGTGATGGTGCTTACGTTATAAATGTGGGCATACTCCGCCTCTGTGGGCAGCTTTTCATCCAGGGCCAATGTGCCGTCCTCAATCTGCTGCTTTATGGATTGCTTTACAATGGCATATTTTGCTGTTTTTGATTCCATGTCTTACCTGTGCCTTTCTGTCTTGGGTAGCTTTCGCCTTTTTACGGAAGACGAGATTGTATACATACTATATTAAAGTATACATTATAGAACTGTGAAAAACAAGATAATTTGTTCAAAATTATTGACTGCCATTAAAATATGTGTTATAAAAGATATAAAATATACAATAATATAAATTAATAGAAAAGGAGGCATGAAATGTATTCTTTTGAGAAGAAGACCATCGAAAGGATGGAAAAATTTGCGTCAAGGCTGCACGGAAAGTATTATAAGGAGCTGCAGACCCTTTCCGCCAGCGCATATGTGACCAAAGAGCCGGTGCCTTTTGCTAAGAGGCTGTCCGGGGAGGAGAAGAAGCTCGCCCTGGGGGATCACTGGGGTGATCTGTTCGACTGTGCCTGGATCCATTTCACCGGACAGATTCCCGAGGGCTGTTGCCGGGAGGAGCTGGTACTTTTGCTGGATGTCAGCGGAGAGGGACTTTGCTGTGACAGTACGGGCAACCCGGTGATCGGGCTGACCCATGGCAGTGTGGTCTGGGAGTACGGCTCCGTTCGCAAGCGTGTGGTGCCTTTGGCGCTTTTGCCCGAGGGGGACGGCGCCGTGGATGTATGGGTGGACGCGGGCTGCAACGACCTGTTCGGCAATTATGTGGAGAGCGGGAACCTGAAAGAGGCCGCTATCGCCAAATGCTATCCACAGCTGCGGGCCTTGTACTATGATGTGTTTGTGCTGAAAGAGGCCTTTGAGAACCTGCCGGAGGGCCCCAGGCGTTCCGCCATATTGAAGTGCGTCAATGACGCTATGAATGTCATGTACGATTACACGGAGGAAGAGGCGGTAAAGGCCAGAGCCATCCTTGGCAAAGAGCTGGGCAAGCAGGGGGGAACGCCCTCTCTGACCGTGGACTTCATCGGCCATGCCCATATCGACCTTGCCTGGCTGTGGCCCGTCCGGGAGACCATCCGCAAGGGGGCCAGGACATTCGCCACGGTGGACAAAATGATGGACCGGTTTGATGATTACCGTTTCGGTTTCAGTCAGCCCCAGCTATTGGAGTGGATGAAGAAATATTATCCCTCCATCTTCGATGCCATGAAGAAGCGTGTGGCAGAGGGCAAGGTGGAAGTCCAGGGAGGCATGTGGGTGGAGGCGGACACGAACCTGACCGGGGGGGAGTCCCTGGTGCGCCAGATCCTCTACGGAACCAGGTTCTGGAGAGAGGAGTTCGGCCAGGAGGTGGACAATGTATGGCTGCCCGACGTATTCGGTTATTCCGCGGCCCTGCCTCAGATCATGGCAAAGAGCGGCATGAAATATTTCATGACCCAGAAGCTGTCATGGAATGAACATAATGATTTCCCCTACCATACGTTCCGGTGGAAAGGCTTAGACGGTTCCGAGGTGCTGGCCCATATGCTTCCCGAGGAGACCTATAACAGCCAGGCCTCCGCGGCCAGCATCCGCACCATTGAGCAAAAGTACCACGAAAAGGGAGTCTGCGAGGAGGCCCTGGCGCTGTTCGGCATCGGGGACGGCGGCGGAGGCCCCGGGACCTATCATCTGGAGAAGCTGGACCGCCTGAAGAACTTTGAGGGATTCTCTCCCGCCAGACAGCGCTTTGCCAGGGATTTCTTCCATGACATTGATCACGACAGGGAGGAATACCCCTGCTGGAGCGGCGAGCTGTACCTGGAAAAGCACCGGGGCACCTACACCACCCAGGCCAGGAACAAAAAATATAATCGTCTGATGGAGCAGGCTCTGCGGGAGCTGGAGTATGCGTCAGTCCTTGGGATGCTCTACGCAGGAGAGACATATCCGAAAGAGGAGTTGGACGAAATCTGGAAAGAGATGCTCCTGTTCCAGTTCCACGATATCATTCCGGGCTCTTCCATCAAGCGGGTTTACGATGAGTGTATCCCCCGCTATCAGGCTATGTACGAGAGAGTGCGGCAGGAGACGGAGAGGATGTACGCCTCCGTGCTGCAGGGGACTAAGGCCGTGAACAGCCTTTCCTTTGGGAGAGAAGAGTATGTGGAGCATGAGGGCACATGGTATCTGGCAGATCTGCCTGCCATGGGATGTGCTGCCCTGATACAGAAAGCAGAGGCCGGCCACGGGCTGTCCGTGGGAGCGGACTATATCGCCAACGAAAAGCTTCGCGTGACCTTTGACGAAAAGGGACATATCTGCTCTGTCTGGGACAGGGAGAATGAAAGGGAAGCGCTGGCGCCCGAAGCGGCGGCGAACATTCTGCAGGTGTACGACGACGAGGACGGCAACGCATGGGATATTGAGGTGTTCTATGACGAGAAAGCACCCAGGGAATTTACACTGGTATCCCAGGGGACGGCCGTCGAGGGTGTGGACGCCGTGATGTATCAGGAGTATGTTTACGGGGATTCCAGGCTGACCCAGAGGATCTTCCTGCGCCAGGGCAGAGGATATGTGGAATTCGACACCCATGCGGACTGGCATGAGAGACATCGTATGCTGCGGACGCAGTTCCCGGTGGATGTGTTTTGCAATGAGGTAACCTGTGATATCCAGTTTGGCAGCATTCGCCGGCCGACCACGAAGAACACCTCCTGGGACAGAGCCAGATTTGAGATCTGTGCCCATAAGTGGGTGGATTTGTCCAGGGATGATTACGGCGTGGCGCTGATGAATGACTGTAAATACGGCCATAAAGTGTTCGGCAATGTACTGGATTTGGCGCTGCTGCGCAGCAGCGATTCCCCGGGCAAGCAGGCGGACGAGGGGGAGCATGACTTCCGCTACGCCCTGTATCCCCATGCCGGAAACGAGCGCACGGCCCGGGTGGAGGAGACGGCCCTTGCATTCAACCATCCGGTGGCAGTGTATGAGGGAAAAGGCAGCGGCAGGCTTCCGGAGGGCTTCCTGTCCCTGGACCGGGCGGGCGTGGAAATCACCGCGGTGAAGCGCGCTGAGGACGGCGGCGCAGTCATCGTCAGACTCAACGAGCGGGACGGCGTGAATACTGTTGTAACTTTGCAGGTGCCTGATCGGGTAAAAGGGATATTCGCCTGCAATCTGATGGAAGAGGAGCGGGAGAAGCTTGCCTGGACAGGCGGCGGACTGGCGCTTACGCTGAAGCCTTTTGAGATTGTGACGATTGGGCTGGAGATTTGATGAGAGGCTGGTTTTTGACGGCCCTTGGTGTGGATACGTTGTTCTAATCAGGAAAGTCAGGCATAATCCGAAACGGATGGCCTGGCTTTTTTGCTCTGCTTGTCCTAATCCTGCTCCCAGTGAAAACAGGAAGATTTTTTGGATTCATCATGAGTGTGGATATATAAACTTTAACGCACAAAAAATAAGGCCTCCTCAGAAGCACGTCTTTCACCCATAAGGAAGCTTATACACAAGAGTTTTCTTTCATAGACTGGCCTAGTCTGCGAAAAGCACCCTTTCTGTACCACAACTTATATCGGTTTTATTCTGTCATATCTTAACGGTGATTTGCAATCTTTTTTTATCAGGAATAAATCTCCATAGCCTCAGAGAAAAATGGCTGAAAAATGAGACGCGTGCCTTTATAATAATGCTCAACCCCATTTTAGGGCAGACTCCCCCTGCATACACTTTCCTGTTATCAATTACATATACGGTCTGCCCAAACAGCTGACCAATCCCTATTCTATCCCGACTTTTACCATCTTAAGTATCGCGACGCTGTGAGTCTCTTCATCACTATTCCAGCGGTTGTGTATGTCGGTCGTCAGCTTGCGCCCGGCTGTTTCCGACTGGTCTGTCAGGGTTCCAACGCCGAAGTTTATCTATCCTGGATAATTGGTCAGACGGTTATCCGGCAGTTCTTCCAGACATGTGACATGCTTGGGCGAATAGTATGGAAAATGAAAAAGAGTGAAAACAGGATTTTATGGTCATATTCATGGTCAAAATCTCCGGGCAAAATCGCCCGGAAAATACAAGGAAGAACGGGCTTTGTGAATGAGTAAATGGGGGAGTTCGGATATGGAGGGGAGACCAGGAAAAGAAAAACTCGGATATATAGGAACAGTGGTAGTGGCGACAGCAATATTTTTGGGGCTTTCGATGGATGCGGTGGCGTCGGAGAATATGGCTGTCCCCTCCGGTACAACAGGAGGGGACAGCGCTGTGTGTTCTGATGTAGAATCCGGATATGCGGGCAAGCTCCCTGCAGAGACGAGAGCCAGGGAAGACATTCTCTCAGTAGAACTTCCTGTGATAGCGGAAGGAGAGCCATCCCCTTTTGATTTCATACTTGACCCTTGGGGGTTGCTCTATGAGACTAGCGCCATACGCTACGGGGGAGGGGCTGTAGAGGAAAGCGCGACGATGCTTTTCCATAACAAGGAAAGAGAATATGATTTTTCGAGATATAGTGACAAGCTGTCAATTGCCAACCCAAGCGGGATTCCGGTCATCGTAACGGTATCCGGGAACCGGCAGGGGGAGAACCAGCGACTGAGCCCGAGAAGTCCACCGAAGAATCGCCTGTGGGAGAACCAGCGCCAGTGGAATCACCGGTGCCGGAGACAGAATCTGCTGGATTACCAGGATAAGAGCCGGGAACAGAATCAAAGAAAGCATTCGGAAAAGAGCCAGAGTTTTGCATTCCCGTCCCCGAATTGACGTACAGAAAAATAAGTGGTAAACTGTACAGATACAAGGGGGCAACAACATGAAAAACTATCAGTATGTCAATACCATCGTGGGAGCCGTTGCGGACATTCCGGACTGCTATACAGGCTCCGTTCCGGCAGGCGGCGGCAAGACTTATCCGGGAGCCTGCGCCCCCTGGGGAGCGGTCCAGTTTAGCCCCGATACGGTCACCGGCGGGGATAACGGACCCGGATACAGCTATCACAACACAGCCATTGAGGGCTTTGGCATCAATCATCTTTCCGGCATCGGCTGGTATGGGGATCTGGGGAATTTCCAGGTAATGCCGGTGATTGGGGAGGTGCCTTTCCACAGCGCCCTAAACGCCCACAGCCGATACCAGCCAGGGACACCCGGCCGGGAATCGGAGTTTTGTCATGACACGGAACTGACGCAGGCGGGGCATTACGGCGTGACCCTGTCACGGTATCATATCCGGGTGGAAACTACCGCAACGATCCACTGCGGCATTGCGCGGATGATTTTTCCCGAAACGGACAAAGCCAGAGTCCTCATCGACCTGTCCCGGCGTATCGGCGGATATTCGCAGTGGCAGGAAATCAGGGTGGTGGATCAAGAGACCATTGAAGGGAGCATTTACTGCCCGCACACCGCGGGAGGCTGGGGCCATGGCAATGGCCATGTGACCTACACCCTGCATTTTTATGCCAAATTCAGCCGCCCCTTTGAGAAATTCGGTGTGTGGGAAAGCGGGAAAGATTTGGGACCACAAACCCATTACCGGGGAGAGACCAGCGGCTTTTACGCGGAATATGCTGCCGAAGAGGGGGAGGAAATCCTCTTAAAAGCAGGCATTTCCTATGTGAGCGTCCGAAACGCCAGGCAGAACCTGGAGACGGAAGCGCCTCACTGGGAGTTTGACCGGTATGTGGCAAAAGTGCAGGCGGCCTGGGAGGCCCAGCTTTGCGCCGTACAGGCGTCGGGGCCGGACAAGGATAAGCAGAAATTCTATACCTGCCTGTACCATGTGTTTTTAGACCCGCGTAATTATACGGACTGTAACGGGGAATTCTTAGCCCCGGACGAAAGCGTTCAGAAGACAGACGATTACCTGTGCCGCACGGTTTTCAGCGGGTGGGACGTGTACCGCAGCGGCAGAGAGGATATGCGCAAATACGGCTACATCCCCGGAGATATTTCCCAGACGTTGGAAAACGCCTTTTGCGACTGGTGCGTCAGCCGGTTTGCCAAAGCGGCCGGGCACATGGAGGATGCGGAAAAGCTGGAAAAGCAGTCCCGCAATTACCGCAATATTTTCGATCCGGAAACCGGCTGGGCGCGCCGGAAAGACGCCCACGGGAACTGGATGGAGACTGCCGGGCTTTACGATGAGCGGGGCTGTGTGGAAAGCAATATCTTCCAGCAGAGCTGGTTTGTTCCCCATGATATCCCCGGGCTGATAGGGCTTATGGGCGGGGAGGAGGAATTCTGTGAGAGGCTGGAAAAATTCCTGTCCGGGGCGGACTTAAGCGCTCTGTGGAATGATGATTATAACCATTCCAACGAACCCTGCCATACGGTGGCCCATTTGTTTAACTTTGCCGGGAAGCCCTGGCGGACCCAGTACTGGGTCCGGCGGATCCAGAACGAGGCGTACCATGAAGGGCCTTTCGGTTACTGCGGCAACGAGGATGTGGGCCAGATGTCGGCCTGGTTTGTGCTGACGGCTTTGGGCTTCCATTCCACCACCGCCGCCAGCGGACGGTATGACTTGAATACCCCGTATTTCCAAAAGCAGACGGTGAAACTGAATCCAAAATACCACAGCTGTATCGTCTCCGATACCCTGACCATTGAGACGGACTGCGATCCCGGAGAGAACTGGTATATCCGGGGCGTTGCCTTAAACGGGAAACCCGTCAGCCGTCCCTTTGTCACCTATGAGGAGCTGACGGCAGGGGGAGTGCTTTGGTATGAACTGTCAGCCGAGCCCTGCAATTGCGCTTTTGAGAGAGTATCTATATAAACTAGGGAGGAAAAGAAATGCAGTTTGATCTGACTGCCTCAATGATGTGCGCCAATTACGGCAATCTGGAACAGGAAGTAAGAAATCTGGAAGAGGGCGGTATCGACTCTTTCCACATAGACATTATGGACGGACGTTATGTCCCGAATTTCGCGATGTCCTTAAACGACATGGCGTATATTGCCTCTGCCGCAAAAAGGCCTTTGGATGTGCATCTGATGATCGAACATCCCAACAACAATATTGAAATCTTCCTGCATAAACTGCGCAGGGGCGATACGGTTTATATCCATCCGGAGGCGGAATACCATCCCTCCACTACCCTGCAGAAGATCATTGATGCGGGCATGGTTCCCGGCATTGCCATTAATCCTGGAACCAGCATAGAGAATGTATACGAGATGCTGCGGATTGTGAAAAAGGTTCTCGTCATGTCGGTAAACCCCGGCAATGCCGGACAAATGTATCTTCCCTACGTAGGGGAGAAGATTGCCAGGCTGCTTTCCATGAAAGACAGCATGGGCTTCAAAGCCTATTGGGACGGAGCCTGCAGCGCGGATAAGATACAAAAGTTCGCCCCTATGGGAATGGACGGCTTTGTGCTGGGTACCACCATGCTGTTCGGCAAGGGCAGGCCTTATGGGGAGGTCATTCGGGAAATCCGGAGCATGGCAGCCGGTTGATTTGGAAGTCACAAAAACTTATGGAAACATATGCAAAAACTGCGGAAGTCCGAAAACGGATTGCCGCAGTTTTTTATGCGCAGGCTGTGCCCGTGGTCGGCCAGCTCTTCCGCATGCTTTACAATAACGGCTTCCCCGGGTCTGCCGCAGCACCTTACGGTAACCCATCCTATAGAAGCATATAACTTGTGCTGAGCCCATATAGATTTAATTTCACGAATAACTTACTGAAATAATACATTTTATATATATTAAAATATAATATATTGACATAAATAATTATATAAAGTATAATAAAGTAAAATATAAAAGTATATAAAGATACAGAAAAGGAACAGCTATGAAGAAAGTATTGATTTTGGGAGATTCCATTTCCATGGGGTACAGGGAATATGTGAAAGAAGCGCTGCAGGGCAGAGCTGATGTAGTATATAGTGAGGGAAATGGGTGTTTCAGCAAATGGGCGCTCTGGATGGTAAATAACTGGATAAGGACGAATGGAGCGCCGGACATTGTCCATTGGAACAGCGGTATATGGGATATGATGAATGAGCCTCCGTTGGAAGGAAATTTTTCTACTCTGGAGGAATACAGCCATAATTTATCCTGTATTATTCAGGTATTGCGCACGGCGGGCGTAAACGACATAATCTTTGCTACCACCACCTATCCGGACCCGGAAAAAGAGGGATTGGATGAGGGGACGGTATCAAGATATAATGCCTGTGCCTGCAGTCTGATGGAGCGGGAAAGGATACCGGTGAACGATTTGGGTAGTTTGGTAAGGGAAAATATAGCAGACTACATATGCGATGACCATCTTCATCTGACGGATGCAGGGTATAGGGCCTGTGCAAAGAAAGTGACAGAGGCTGTTGAGAGATATCTGTAGTGGCAGAAAGAGGAGAACTGAAATGAGTATAAGGGAAATGAGGAAAGAGTTTGAGAGGAGCTATGTACACGCGGAAAATGCATTGCTGAAATTTTATGGCGTGGACGGCTGGGATGTATATAATTGCACCATTCCCTTTGAATTTCAAGGGAAACGATATCTGTTCGGACGAGTGGAGAGGAGACAGGATTGGATGCGCTCTGTGGTGAGGCTGTTCGAGGAGTGCGGGCCTGATACATGGAGAGCGGTGGATTCTATGGTTTATCAGCTTGAGGATCCGTATATTGTCAAAATCGGTGAAGAGTATGTGCTTGGAGGAACCCATGTAAGGATGAAGATGGGAAAGCTGGATACTTACTATGGATATTTTTACCGGGGAAAGGACATCCGTGATCTATACTATTTTACCACAGGCCCTGACTATATGAAAGACATTCGCCTGGTGGAGCTTCGGAATGGGAAGATAGGAGTATTTTCCAGGCCCAGAAATGATGAGATTATGCTTAGGTATGGCTCAGAGTCCATGCTTGGATTTACGATCATTGACTCTCTGGACCAACTGAGTGCGGACGTGGTGGAGAAAGCACCGTACATTTACGGCTTGTTCGGAGAGGGAGAATGGGGCGGATGTAACCAGGCTTACCTGCTGGAGAGCGGAAAAGTAGGGGTAATCGGACACGGAAGCTATCCGGGAGAAAAGAATGGGGAGCTGGTATCGGTCTATATGAATATTTCATTTGTGCTGGATCCTGAAAGCAGAACCGTGGAGGATTTTAAGGTCATTGGCATCAGAGACTACTATCCTCAGGGACCGGCAAAAATGCCTAATCTGACAGACTGTGCCTTTACTTCGGGAATTGTCATGCGCAAGGACGGAATGGCGGATTTGTACAGCGGAGTCGGTGACTGCGGGGAGGGGCGCCTCGTTATTCCATATCCTTTTGCCGGACAGGGAAAAATTGTGAAAGACGGTTTAGGCGCGGTTTGCTGTTAGGCAGAGACTCTTCCCTTTTGGTGATTGACCGAGAAAGCCGGAAAGTGCCTGTTGAGGAACTTTTTGGCTTTCTCTGTTATGGAAAGATTTTGCTTTGCGGGACAGTCCTGCTTGAAGCGGAATAAGTTAAATGTTAAGAGCCGGCATAGGGATTTTCGCAGACCGACCCTCGAACCACCAGCTTTGCACCGGACAAGATCTTTGCATCATTGCTTAAGAGTCTGCCTTGAATTGCGTTGATGAGAAGGATGGAAGCATTGCCGCCCTCTTCTTCGAAATCCTGGCGCAGTGTGGAGAGGCCTGTGGGGTATTGCATTGCGCCTGTCCAATCATCAAAGCCAAAAACGGAGAGATCCTGAGGAATGCGGATGCCGCGTTCTGTGAGCCGGCTGATGGCTTTTAGGGCGAGCTTGTCGTTGCAACAGACGATAGCAGTGATTTTACGTGCAAGTATGTCCTTTGCCAGAGTGTCATAATCAATATCGGTCAGCAGTCCCTCGGCTGGTGCGCTGAGACCTGCCTGACGCATGGCATTACAGTATCCGTCATAGCGTTCCTGTTCAGAACTTAGAAAAAAGTGGAAACTTGCGAAACGTATTTTAGTATGCTTTAAGCGGATTAGCTCTTTGGTGGCTAAAATGGCGCCGTTATAATTGTCACAGCCGGCAAAATATGTTTTGTGGTCAGGGTCATATCTGTCAATCAACACATAGGGAAGTCTGTGCTGTTCAATATACTGGTAATTAGAACGGCTGGGAACTGGATCGAAAGGATAGATCAGGAAGCCTGCGACTTTCTGGGCGATCATTTTCTGTATAATTGCCAGTTCCTCTGCCGTTCCGTCTTCATTCCATTCTATGATTAGCGCATAATTATGATCGGCCAGCATTTTGTGGGCGCCTTTTATGATACGCAGAACGGAGGCGTCCTGATAATATTCAGAAGCAATGACTAAGGCGATCAGGCGGCTGGAGCCGGAAAATTTGGATGGGCTCTCTACGAAGCTGCCTTTTCCTTTGATCCGGCGGATATAGCCCTCGCTGGCCAAATCTGACAAGGCTTTGCGAATGGTAATGGTACTGACATTATAATGCTCTGCGTATTCAGCTTCGCTGGCCAGCTTTTCGTTGGGCAGAAGTTCCCTGTTTTGGATTTGCTGATAAAAGTCTTGTTTGATCTTTTCGTATTTTAGATTGCTTTTCATGATATTCTCCTATGTGCTTCAACAAGATATATCTGTGATGTCTATTAATAATATATTAAACCATATAATAAAGTATACATAAAATACTGAAAAAATCAATAGTTTTTCAACGGAGTAGTAAACCTTTTCATTTATTTTCCTATTTTGAACAGTTATCGGGATGACGGCAGAATATATTTTGGCATTATTTATATTTTTTATAAAATCTATATTGACAAAATGTATTAAAGTGATTTATTATAAAGTATAGTTTAAGATATTTCAAAAACATATTTAAACAACATAAGATTTATAAAAGAATAGAATTAGTGTGCAGAAACATAATAGAGAATAGAATGGAGGAGCCTATGATGAAAGAAACAAAGGATGTAGAGAATCTCCGGGAAAACATGGCGAATGAAATAAATCAGGCTATGGCGGCCCGCAGGAGGAAAGGAAGAAAAGCATTAGCCGGAAAAATACTGACGTATGCTCTGCTGATAGCGTTGGGTACACTGTTCTTTATCCCGTTTTTGTGGATGATTATGACCTCGCTAAAGAGTAATGCGGAGGTAGTAAGGCAGAATTTTCTGCCGGAGGGTCTTTTGATTTCCAATTATCCGAAAGCGCTGACTACAATGCCGTTTCTTCAGTATACGGTCAATACCCTCAAAATCACTATTTTGAATATGATCGGTACGGTTTTTTCGGCCTCTCTGGTTGCCTATGCGTTCGCAAAATTACGCTGGAAAGGACGTGATATTTGGTTCATGATTATGTTGGCCACAATGATGCTGCCCAGTCAGGTCACACAGATACCACTGTTTGTACTCTACAAGAAACTTGGGTGGCTTAACACATATCTGCCCCTGGTGGTAGGGTCCTTTTTCGGAGGAGGGGCTTTCAACATATTCCTTTTGAGACAGTTCTTTAGTACCCTCCCCAATGAATTATCAGAGGCAGCCCGGGTGGACGGCTGTTCGGAACTGGGAATATTCGGACATATTGTACTGCCCCTATGCAAACCGGCTCTGGCAACCATTGCGATATTCTCATTTATGGGTTCCTGGAACGACTTCTTTGGTCCTCTGATCTATCTGACAGAGCCGAAGAAGTACACGATAGCATTGGGACTGCGGGCTTTCCAGGGATATTCTGGGGTACAATGGAATCTGCTTATGGCAGCTTCCGTGGTGGTGGCTCTGCCTACACTGGCATTGTTCTTCTGTTTCCAGAATTATTTCGTAAAGGGAATCACCCTTACAGGTATCAAAGGTTGATACCGGCACAAGTCGGATCATGATAGAGCAAAGAAAGGCAAAAGAAAAGGAGAGAAAGTATGAAAAAGAAAAAATTGGTTTCGCTGGTATTGGCAGGCGCTTTGGCAGCATCGACCATGTTGACGGGCTGTGGCACGGACAGCGCTGACTCCGGGAGCGGAGAATCTGCAAGTCAGAATGAACAGAGCGGGGAGACGCAGGAGGCCGGCAAGGAAAAAGGGGAAAAGATTACCATTACTTACTGGCATATCTTCCCGGAAGGGGATGGCTTTAAGCCTGTGCATGATGAACTGATTAAACGCTTTAATGAATCACAGGACGAGATTTATGTAGAGGATTTGGGGATCAGCTTCTTTGATTTTCTGTCCAAAATGGATACGGCTATTCCGGCGGGCACAGGTCCGGATGTGGCATTCATGGACTTGTCGGAGAGTCTGCGCAGAGCGGAGGCCGGCGTGCTTGTAGACTTGAATCCTTATATTGAGCGTGACAATTTTGACATGGGGCAGTTTTATGATTGGACGGAGGAAATTGGTACTTATAACGACCACTGGTATGGAATTCCTTTCTCCGGCGGTGGACGCTTCCTGGTATACAATAAGGATATGTTTAAGGAAGCGGATCTGGATCCGGAGCAGCCGCCCAAGACTTTGGATGAACTGGCAGAATATGCAGACAAGCTGACGAAGATAGGAGAGGATGGCTCTATTGAAGTTTTGGGATTCCACCCTACGCTTGGCAATGTCTCTTTCAGGGACTATGTTCTGAATCGCGGCAGTGTATTCTTTGAAGAGGATTCCACACCTGTAATCAATAGTCAGGCTAACCTGGAGGCGCTTCAATGGTATGTGGACATGACAAACAAATATGGGGCAAAGCAGGTGCAGTCTCTGCAGGCGGCGTCCAGTACCACGGGTATAGACCCGTTCCTGGCTGGATATGTGGCTATGGAAGTAAACGTAGTAGACTTTTATAAGAAACTGTCCGAAAGTGACATCAACTATGGCGTAGCCCTGCTGCCCGGCCTGACAGAGGGAGAGAATGTTACCCAGGGAGGATCTTTCGATCTGGAAATTTACGACCACGGGGATCAGGCAAAGGCTGACGCTGCGTGGGAGTTTGTGAAGTTCATGACAGGTATTGAGTCTCAGCAGTACTGGGCAAGCGAGAATAAGTGGCCCTCCATGAATCAGGCGGCTATGGACAGCTGTACCGAATTCAATGAAGATCCTGTTTGGCAGGTGATTTTAGAGTCTTTGAGACAATCCAAAGCAACCAAATTCGAGCCTACAGCACCGAACTGGTGGGGACTGCTCTATCCGGAATTGGAGGCGGCTCAGCTGGAGCAGAAGACTCCTGAGGAAGCGCTGAATGATGCACAGAAAGCGATAGAAACAGCAATTGAGAACAATGCAATGCTTGGCAATTGATGCGGCAGATAATGGCGGCCTCTCTGACAATAGAGAGGCCGCAAAAGGAAAACAGGAGGCGGCAAAATGAATCAAGATAAAAAGAGACGAGGGACGAAAATGAAAAGTCGCGAAAATCTGATAGGATATCTTTTCGCGTCGCCGTGGCTGCTTGGTTTTTTCATCTTTACACTCTATCCCATGTGTTCGTCCCTCTATTATAGCTTCACAAATTATAATACCTTAAAAACGCCAACTTGGATCGGAATTCGTAATTATATTGTTATGTTTACTTCGGATCCGCTTTTTTGGAAGAGCATTTGGAACACATTTTACTACGCTGGCTTAAGCGTTCCGCTGGGAATCGTGATGGGGGTGCTGATTGCGATACTGCTCAATCAGAAAGTCAAAGGAATGAGATTTTTCCGGACAATTTTCTATTTGCCTACTGTGGTATCATCCGTCGCCGTTTCTCTTCTTTGGATGTGGATTCTGGAGCCAAACTTTGGACTTTTGAATACCTTTTTGGGACATTTAGGCATCATAGGGCCCGGCTGGCTGACAGATCCCGCATGGTCCAAAAATTCCCTGATTTTGATGAGTCTGTGGTCTGTGGGAGGCGGTATGCTGATTTATCTGGCAGCGCTTCAGGATGTGCCGGAATCGCTTTATGAGGCTGCTACCATTGACGGAGCCGGGACACTCAAAAAATTCTTTAAAATAACACTGCCTATGATAACCCCAACCTTGTTCTATAACCTGATCACAGGTGTGATAGGCGGGTTGCAGGTATTCAGCCAGGCATTTATTATGACCAACGGCGGTCCGTCCTATTCTACCTATTTTTATGGATATCATTTGTATAATAAGGCATTTTCCGAATATCAAATGGGCTATGCGTCTGCACTGGCATGGGTATTGCTGGTAATGACTTTACTGCTGTCACTGATTATTTTCAGGACCAGCAATAAATGGGTATATTACGAGGGAAAATAAAAGGATCAACATAAGCCAAAAGGCGGGAAAGGAAGAGACAATGGCAACCTTATATTTTGTAGACGGCTATCACGGAGGCATAAGAGGCCATATGCCTGAGGGCTCATGGCAGGATATCCTAAGCGCCATGGAGCGCTGGCCGGAATGGAAGATCAGCCTGGAGATAGAGCCGGAATCCTGGGAATACCTGCGCCGCAATGACCTGCAGACCTATCGCAGGCTTCAGAGATTTGTCTCGGATCCGGAAACCGCCGGCCGGGTGGAATTTATCAGCGGAAGCTATGCCCAGCCTTTCTGCTGGGCCGTGAACGGGGAGAGCAATATCAGACAGCTTCTCTATGGCCGGGAGATGATAAAAAAGCATTTTCCGGGAGCAGTCATTGATACCTATGCGGTCCAGGAACCCTGCTTTACCTCCGCCCTGCCCCAGATACTCTTGCAGATGGGATACCGGAGGATGAGTCTGAAGAATCCCACGGCCTGGGGCGGCTATATGGCAAAGATGCCCGGGGAAATCCTATGGCTGAAAGGGCCGGACGGCTCGGCGATCCCGGCAGCGCCGCGCTATGAATGCGAAGAGCTGATCAGCTGCAATGCCACGGACGGCTCAGGCTATGATTACGAGTTGATAGGAAAATATGCGGATAAATGTGCGGAGAACGGAATCAAAGCCCCTGTGGGCATGTGCCTGCAGGATCTGGGCTGGTCTTCCGCGCCGCTGGTGCGGGATATAGACGTAAAATATGTGACCTGGAGGGAGTATTTTGACCGTTTCGGGGATCGGATTCAGGGGGAGGTTACGTTCTCGCAGGATGATGTCCGTGTGGCACTGCCCTGGGGGAACCGGATCTTTGGCCAGATGCTGGGGAAAGTCCGCAGGACGGAAAATAAGATTCTGCAGGCAGAGAAGCTTCTGGCCATTGCGTGGACGGAAAGAGGGGATGCCGGGGAGCGGCTTGAGCGGAGTCAGGAAATGCTGGACATGGCCTGGAAGATGCTGATGCAGGCCCAGCACCATGACGGATATATCTGCGCTACCTGCGGAGAGGGTGAGAGACAGTGGGGGTATCGCTCCGGCAAGCTGGCGCTGACGGCAGGGGAGCTTCTGGATGAGGCCATGGCTATTGCACAGGAGGAGATCACGGGGAGCGAACAGGCGGAAAGCCGCGGCCTTTCGGATATCTGGCTCAGGGTGGTGAACACTGTGGGAAGCCGTCGCAGTTCTCAGGCCCGGATTAACCTGGGGCTGGAGCCGGGCGTTTCGGATATGCGGGTCTTAGACCCGGCGGGCAATGAGGTGCCCAGCCAGTATCAAGTCACGCGCAGCTACCCAGACGGCGGAATCGGGGCGGTCAGCTTACGGTTTGCTGCGGACATGGAGGGAATCGGGTACAGAACTTTCCGGGTGGAGCTCCTTTCGGAGAGCGGCCCCAAGAAAAAGGGCATCGCATCCAAAGGGATACAGAATGTGGTGGAGGTTCGGACGGATTGCCTGCATCTGGTATTTGACCTGACAAAGGGAGGCTCGCTGGTACGCTTTCTTGACAGACGGACAGGGCGGGATTACGCGGAAAGCGGACAGGGCATGGGAAAACTCAGGGGCTATTCCGTAAAAGAGGCGGCGTTTATAGACAATGGGGACGTGCCTGCGGAATGCGAGATTTTGGAAAACGGGCCGCTTTGCTGCAGATTACGGTTCCAGGGAAGCTTCCACGGAATCGGGTTTTGTCAAACGGTGACAGTCAGAGACAAAGACCCCCTCGTGGACTTTGAGATGAAAGTGCATTTCCGGGAGAAGACGGACATCGGATTCCCCTATGAGCCCGGGGAAGAGGAGAGGTATCTGGGAACGCGCCGTTCCTCCTGCAGGGAAGATTACAAAATGGGAATACAGCTTCCCCAGGGAGGAGGCAGCGTAAAGCTGTGGAAGAGCGCGGCGTTCGATGTCTGCGAGAGCAAATTTACGGATACCCGCTTTGACTCCTGGGAGACCATCAGACACAATGTGATCAATGGGTATGTGGATTTGTATCAGGAAGACAGCGATACAGGCCTGGCAGTATTCTGCGACAGACTGAACGGCTATTCCCTGGTGGACAACCGGTTTGCCCTGACATGTGTCTTCGGCTATCACGGCAATTTCTGGTGGGGGTATCAGCCTGCGGAGGGGGATTATGAGCTTTCGTATTCCCTGATGCCCCATGGGGGGAACTGGGAGGAGGGAGCGGTTCCCTTTGCGGACAACTGCCTGCGTGAGCCCCTGCTGGCGCAAAGGCTGGCGCAGAAGCCGGAAAGGATGAATCGGACATTGCTGTGTGCCGAGGACTCCTCGGTGGAGGTGGTCACGCTGCTGGCGGAAAGGGATGCCTGCTGCGCAAGGCTGTTCCATGCCGGAAGCGGAGAAGAGGCTTTGCGGCTGCGGGGAGAGCTGGCGGAGCGCGTCAGGGGCTGCGTGGATTTGGAAAAGGCCGCGGTGGAGAAGCCCATGGACCGGATCGGGGGCTTTGAAATCAGGACATTGCGCTGTTGAGTCAGAAAAAATTCTATATTATGTCCCTGTCACGAACCGGCGCCGGAAGACTAGTCTGACGCCGGTTCGTTTGCGTATATCACAAAGAGTTCCGCTTAATATTATCTAAAGATTTTTTAAAGATATGAAAAAGCGTATTGAGTCGCAATTGAAACTTTGCTATATTCTTATATGGCACCTGAGCAGCGTGCCTTTTTGCTGCCGGACCCGGAGGTCTGTTATCAAAGGGCAAATATTGACAGGTGTGCGCGCCGAAGCGCGCCAGGAGTATAACGATGAAAAGATTGCGGAAAATATTGGATGCTCTGATTCCGCGCTATGGCCGAATCCCATTGATCGTGGCCGTGGCCTGGAACATGACGGTATATTTCGGCTCCCGGCTTATCGCCGGAGACTGGCCCCACCATAATATCGAGGGCGAGCTGGATAAGCTGATACCTCTTGTACCCTGGACGGTGGCGATCTATCTGGGCTGTTATCTGTTCTGGATCGTGAATTATATCCTTATCGCCAGGCAGGGGAAGCGGGAGGTCTGCCAGTTCTTCGCGGCGGATTTCCTCTCCAGGGCAGTGTGCCTTGCTTTTTACCTGTTGTACCCCACCACCAATATCAGGCCTGTGGTGGAGCCGGAGGGCCTGTGGAACCAAGTGGTGATCGGCCTTTACGCCACGGATGCGGCAGACAATCTCTTTCCCTCCATCCACTGTCTGGTAAGCTGGTTCTGCTATATCGGGCTGCGGGGGAAAAACAGCGTGCCTAAGTGGTACCGTGTGCTTTCCTGCCTGCTTGCTCTGGCGGTCTGTATTTCCACCCTGACTACCAGGCAGCATGTGATAGCGGATGTTGCGGGGGGAATTGCCCTGGCGGAGATTTGCCTTTTCATCGGGAAAAAAACAAGGGTATGGAGCGTATACGAAAGGATTCTGAATAAAATGAACCGGAGGCTTAGCCTGGAGGGAGAAGATTCGTGCGTTCAAAGAAAAAAATAATCGGGAATGGCATTTTTCTGGCCTTGGTCTTTGCGCTTACCGTCTATGGTGTCTTTCATGGGGAGGATCTGGAGTCCATGACGGATGCCATCAAAGAGGCGGACATTAAATGGCTGATTCCCGGAGCCGTACTGGTCCTGTTCTTCATTTGGGGGGAGTCAGTCATTCTCTGGTACATGCTGAAATCTTTCGGAATCCGCCTGAAAAGAAGAATATGCTTTCTGTTTTCCTCCGCGGGCTTCTTTTTCAGCTGTATCACCCCGTCGGCCAGCGGCGGGCAGCCTGCCCAGGTTTATTTCATGAAAAAGGAAAAAATTCCCATTCCCGTGGCCACGGTGATACTGATGGTGGTGACCATTACATATAAACTGGTATTGGTGGCCATCGGGCTTGGAATCGTCTGTTTCGGACATGGATTTCTCCACCGGTATCTGGAGGGAATCCTCCCGGTCTTTTATCTGGGGCTGGGACTGAACGTTTTCTGCGTCACCTTTATGACCGTGCTGGTATTCCATCCGGTGCTGACGGAGTTCATCCTGCAAAAAGGGCTTGTGGTGCTGGAGCGGCTGCGGTTTGTAAGGCACAAAAAGGAGCGGGGCAGGAAGTTAAACGAGTCCATGGAGGTCTATCGGGGCACTGCGCTGTACTTAAGAAAGCATGTGCATGTGCTCCTCTGGGTGATGGTGATTACATTTGTCCAGCGCCTGGCGCTGTTTATGGTGACATGGACGGTATATAGGGCCTTTGGCATGCGGGGCACGTCCATGGGGGATGTGATGCTTTTACAGGCAGTGATATCCGTGTCCGTGGATATGCTGCCGCTTCCGGGGGGCATGGGCGTCAGCGAGGCTCTGTTTCTGGACATATTCGCTCCGGTGTTTGGGACGGTGCTTTTGCCGGCCATGGTTCTTTCCAGGGGGATGGGATACTATGGGGAGCTTCTGATCAGTGCGTTTTTTACGGTGGCAGCGCAGCTGTACTATACGTTCCGGCGGAAGGCATAAAATGTTGATAAAATTCCATGAAAACGACTAAGATAAAGAAAGAAATCTGTCGATATAAACTTTGGCCTGTTTTTGTTTGTCCTATAATTGGCCTGTGGCACATATCTTGATATGACAGAATGACCTTATCGGAGATTGGAAGCGGCCGCCTGGCCATTATGCCATGACCGAAGGGTAATGATTCTATAAGACTTTGGGAATTGGGGACGGAATGTGAGGAGGGGTTCTTTTGATAGGTTTTTACGATTACACGGTGATACTCACCTACATCAGTTTTATATCCGCGGTGGCAGGCATTTTCAGCGCCAGCACCATGAATCTGCGGTGGGCGATTTTCTTTCTGGCTTTTTCGGGACTGTGCGACATGTTCGACGGGAAGATTGCCAGGACCAAAAAGAACCGGACGGAAGATGAAAAGAACTTCGGAATACAGATTGATTCTTTGTGTGATATCGTCTGCTTTGGCGTGCTGCCCATCGTGATTTGCTATAAGCTGGGAATGGACCGGATCTGGAGCATGGCCATTCTGGCGCTGTACGGACTGGCCGGTCTGATCCGCCTGGGGTATTTCAATGTGATGGAGGCAAAGCGCCAGGCCGAGGAAGGGGGGGCACGAAAGTATTATCAGGGGCTGCCCATTACCTCCATGGCAATCGCGCTGCCGCTTCTGTTTGTAGTGTCGCCCCTGTTCCCCAGCCATATGGCATTTGTGGTGTCGCTGCATGTGGTGGTGGCGCTGGTGGGACTTTTGTTTATATTAAATTTCAGGCTTCGGAAGCCGTCTGTGAAAGAGGTACTCTTGATCGTAGCGGCGGTGACGCTGGCGGTATTGGTGATCCTTTTTGCGTGGCATAGCTGGCGGAGTCTGCTTAAGGGGATTGGATAAAGGAGGCGGCTATGAGTCTGGTGGCGGACAGAAAAGGGAATATTGTGGAGAAAGGGCAGGACAGGATTCTGAAAGGGCTCTATGGGACTGTGCCGGGGCGTTTTTTTCTGAAGCTTTTGGTGTCTCCCGCAGTGTCAAAGCTGGCCGGGGCGTTTTTGGATTCGGGTCTCTCCAGGGCGCTGATCCCCGGGTTCGTCCGCAGGCATTCCATTGACATGGCGCAGTTCGAACCCAGGGAGTATCAGTCTTACAACGACTTTTTTACCCGGAAGCTGGCGAAAGGCGCGCGTACTTTGGATTCCTGTCCCGGGGCGCTTGTCAGCCCTTGCGACAGCAGGGTAAGCGTGTATCCCATTGACGGCGAAAGCGGTTTTCCCATAAAAAATACGCGCTACACCGTAGACAGCCTGCTGCGCAGCCACAGGCTGGCGGCAGAGTTCATGGGAGGCTATGTGTGGGTGTTTCGGCTGTGCGTGGAGGACTACCACCGTTACATCTATGTGGACGACGGCAGGGTGGGGGAGACTGTGCGGATTCCCGGCGTGCTGCACACGGTGAATCCGGTGGCGGGCGACAGATACCCTGTCTATAAGGAGAACACCAGGGAATACTGCCTGTTCCGCTCCAGGCGCTTCGGCAGGATGGTTCAGATGGAAGTGGGGGCCATGCTGGTGGGGAAGATTCGGAACCATGCCAGGGGCCAGCGGGTGCGCCGGGGCTGGGAGAAAGGCAGGTTTGAATTCGGCGGCTCCACGGTGATTCTGATTACGGGAAAGGATAAAGTCCTGCCGGACGCGGATATCCGGAGGAACTCCCGCCTGGGCATCGAAACGAAAGTGCGGCTGGGCGAACGGGTGGGCGCAAAGCCCCTGGCTTGACGAAAATCAATAGTCCGCGAACATGTCCTGAGCATAGCTTGCCGGTGGCAGGGACCATGGAAGAGGAGCATTCCGATGAACAATATCTGCCGTGACATTTTCAGAGCCATCCACGAGGGAAAATGGCTGCAGATCGAGTACAGGAACAGAGAAAGCCAGATCACGAAATACTGGATCGGCATCCAAAGCCTGAATCCCCAAAAGCGTACCCTGGCCGTGGACGGCCTGCACCTTGGCCGGTATACCACAAAAAGCTATGAAGCCATCTACATAGATTCCATTCTGACCTCTCAGATCGTGGAGGGGTCTTATCAGCCTGTCAATGAGGAACTGGTGGAGGACATCAGCCTGAATCCCCACAGATACAAATCCCTCTTCGACAACTCTCCCAACCTGAAAATCCTGAATTACCTGGAAATGTGCAACCGCATGGACACGGTGCCCTACCATTCGGACTTTGCCTTGGTCCGCTACCTGGACAGGGAGAGCTTCCGGGGGGAGGGCTATGCGCTGGACGAGGAGCAGTTTCGTACCATCGTCCGGAATTTCCAGAGGAGGACGGAGAAAGAAAAGGAAAAAGCCACCAGGCTTTCCATCCAGCAGCTTGCCATGAACGTGCTCAGCATCCACACCGCAAGAGGACTCTACGTGCTGGCCTGCCGCAAGCTCCAGCTGGACGTGAAAGGCCGCCTCCTGCGGCCGGAGGAGGACATCACTATCTGCACCGAGTACAGCTATGGGGAGGTAAGGGAGAATATCCGCAGATACCTGGACGGGGACGAATACGAGCTGCTAAAGGATTTCGAGAAGAACCAGGAGAAGATCAAGGACTGCGTCATGCGCCGCAGCGGCCGGGTAATGGGGGTGGACGACATGCCCTACGTCATCGGTCTGGGGATGGACATTGCCCTGGATCTTCACTCGGAATACCAGGCCATCATAAAGATGTACGACGAGGACAGGAGCACGGTGCCCCTGAAAGCTTTTTTCGGGGATCTGCTGGACAGGCCTCTGCGCAGGAAGAACTATCCCCTGGCCTTGATCAGCCGCCAGACCAATCTGGATCAGCTCCTGGCCATCCACAATGCCATGAAGTACCCCCTGGCCTATATCCAGGGGCCGCCGGGCACCGGGAAGACCAACACCATTCTCAATACCATAGTGACAGCCTTTTTTAACGAAAAAACGGTACTTTTCGCCTCTTATAACAACCACCCTATCAATACGGTGTTTGAAAAGCTGACGGACTTAAGATACCAGGGGAAGCGGATTCCATTCCCTGTCCTGCGGCTGGGAAATGTGGACAAGGTTCGGGAGGCCATAAAGTATATTCGAAACCTGTACCAGCAGGTTCAGGGCATAACGGTATTTGAGGGCACCCTGGACCGGAGGAAAGGAGACAGAGCCAACCGTGCGAAGAACCTGTCCAACCTGCTGCGCAGATATGAGGAAGTGCTGGACTTAAAGGAGCGCAGCGAGACCCTGAAGCGTCTGCTTGAGTACCAGAGCCGGGTGCAGATATCCATGGAGATGCTGCCCTTTCAGGCGGACCTCCAGGGCAGACAGCTTGGACAGGTGCAGAACCGGATGGGACAGATAGGGGAGATTACGGATAAGGATGCCCTTGCCCTGCTGGATGATGACTTGGAGGAGCTGCGCAAATATCTCTATTACACGTCAGCCCGGTATCTGAAGAAGCTGGATGATAAAAAATATGCGAAATTACGAAAGATCTTATTCGACATGGATGAAAAGGAGCAGACCGCCGCTTTTTCCAAATACCTGACAGAAACCGCAAACGTGAAAAAACTCCAGGAAATCTTCCCTATCATCATTACCACCTGCATCTCCGCCCACAGGCTGGGGGAGCCGGGGCCCATGTTCGACATGGTCATCATGGACGAGGCCAGCCAGTGCAACACGGCGGTGTCTCTGGTGCCCATCCTGCGGGGGGAGAGCCTGATGCTGGTGGGAGATCCCCAGCAGCTCAATCCTGTAATCCTCCTGGACGAGGCGCCCAATCAGAAGCTGCGGAAGAAGTACAATGTGGCCGAGGAATACGATTACTGCAAAAATTCTATCTACAAGACGTTCCTGGCCTGCGATGCGGTCAGCGACGAGGTGCTGCTGCACAATCACTACCGCTGCAACAAAAAGATCATCGAATTCAATAACCAGAAGTATTATAATGCCAGGCTGCAGATCTGCTCCGAGAGCAAAGAGCCGCGTCCGCTGGTGTACGTGGACGTGAAGAGCCAAAAAGAGGCATTGCGCAATACGTCCCCCGGGGAGGTGGAGGAGATAGTAGGCTATGCCAAACGCCACAGACAGCAGAGCATCGGAGTCATCACGCCTTTCGTGAACCAGAGGAAGCTCATCGAGGAGGCCCTGGAGAGGGAGGGGCTTTCCAATGTGGCATGCGGCACGGTGCATGCCTTTCAGGGAGACGAAAAGGACGTGGTGCTGTTCTCCACCGCCGTCACCGACCAGACCCAGGCCGGCACTTACGAATGGCTGAAGAATAATAAGGAGCTCATCAACGTAGCCACCTCCCGGGCCAGGGACCGCCTCATTGTGCTCTCCGACTCAGCGAATCTGAACAGGCTCCACAGGCAGGGCGATGAAGATGACCTCTATGAACTGGTGGAATATGTGAAGAAGAACGGCGAGACCCAGGTCACCCGCAAGACGGCAAACTCCAGAGCTTTGGGGGTGAAGCCTTTCAGCACGGCCACCGAGGAGGCTTTCCTGGAGAATCTGAACCATGCCCTGGAAAATATCTGGCTGTCCCAGAACCGCTTCACCATACAGAAAGAAGTAGCCATTTCCCAGGTCTTTTCGGACAACGTAAATCACAGCGACCTGTTCTATTCCGGACGATTCGATTTTGTGGTCTATGAGAAACAAGGGCAGGCCGACTTTCCCGTCCTGGCCATTGAACTGGACGGCAAGGAGCATTTCGGGGATGAGGCGGTGAAGAACAGAGACCGGAAAAAGAACGAAATCTGCGCCGCCCACCACCTGCAGCTGATCCGGGTGGAGAACTCCTACGCCAGGCGGTACAGCCATATCAAAGAGATTCTGATGAACTATTTCTCGGTAAGGCACTGAGGGGATTTGTTCTCTCGGTGCTTCTTTTTATGCACACAGACACCCAAAGGAAATGTGTCAGCAGAGGCTGACGGGCGCCCGGTTCACGAGCGGCGGATGCCGTAAACTGACGGCAGACTTTATGGCTTGTGAGTATATTCCCGAAACAGACCGGAAAGCGGAAAACAGGCCTGCAAAGGGCTGTAAGTGAATTTCTACAAAATACCAGGCGTAAAATTGTCTATTATGTACAAGATTTCGGGAGAGCGGAAGAAGCTATTGACAATGGATTTTGGATAGTATAATATTGCCAGTAGAAACGTTTCGACAAGGCGAAATCATATACATGGACAGGAGCGGACAGACAATGGAGATATGGAAATATAGAGATTCGTTGATTCGGATAAAGGACGGAAAGGCGGAGTATTCTTTTCTGGAAAACGGTAATCCCCATGAATTCTCAAGAGAAGCTTTCGTGATCACGCAGATCCCCACAGGCCTGACAGAGGAGCCGGTGGGAGGGATTTTCCTGCGGATTTTCCGGGGAGAAAGCGTTGAAAAAATATATCGTCTCAACGGAGCCGGAACGCGGATGAAAGTATCGGAATCCTCGCTGGAGTTTGAGAGGGAGGCAGAGGGGATATCCTGTAGAGTAACCTTTCGCCCGGCCGGGATACCGGACGGCGGGGAGGACGCCTCCGCCTGGATCTGGAACGTATCTCTCACCGGAAGCGGAGAAAAATGCGACCTGGTATATGTGCAGGATATCGGTGTGGCCGACAGGGGAGCGCTTCGGGCCAATGTACTGTATCAGAGCCAGTACCTTGGACATCATGTGGCAGAGACCGAAGAGGGCTTCGCCATCGCCTCCCGCCAGAATATGGACCAGGGCGGCCGCCATCCCATGCTGCAGCAGGGTTCTCTGGGGATCAGGACCATCGCCTACGCCACGGACGCTTTCCAGCTATATGGCAGGGAGAGCAAGAAGAACAGGCAACTGCAGGCCCTGAAAGAAAGGATGCTTCCCTCAAAGGTCTATCAGTATGAATTGGCCTGCATAGCTCTGCAGACGGAAAAGTTTGTGCTGGAGGGAGAGCGCAGGGCAGCTTTTTACGGATATTTCCTGCCGGACTGTGAGGAGCCGGACAGGCAGCAGGAGAGAAGCGCTGTCGTAAGAAAGGCATGGATGGCCGGGGATTGGAGAGACGGCAAAGGGGAAGCGGTCTGCATGCTGGGGCCCGCACAGGAACTGGGAGAGCCCTATGCCGCGGACGCATTGGGAAGAGAAGAGACGGACAGACGGTTCCCGCAGCGCAGACTGGAAGAGTACAGCGACGGAAAGCTGTTTAGCTTCTTTACGGAGAATCACCGCCATGTGGTCATGCAGGAAAAGGAGGTGGCAATGGAGCGCCCCCACGGCCATATCCTGCTCAGCGCCATGTCGGATGAAAAGGTAGATAAAGAGCTTTTGGCGGTGACAAACTATATGTACGGCGTTTTTGCCAGCCAGCTGGTGGTAGGCAATGTGGACAGCAATCCCCTGCTGGACGCTGTCAGGGATACGCTGAATCTCCACACTCAGCACGGTATCCGCATCTATGTGCGGATGGGGGGAAAATACCGGATGCTGACAATGCCGTCAGCCTATGAGATGGGACTGAATTTTTCCAGATGGTATTACTCTCTTCCGGAGGATATGCTGGTGGTCACCGCCTGGGTGGGCCGTGAAAATGTCTTTTTCCTGCAGGCCGAAAGCGAAAGCGGAAAAAGCTATGAGTATCTGGTTCAGGCCGGACTGGCTCTGGCCGGGGAGGATCTGCGGATCCGGTTTGACCCGGACAAAAAGGGAGTGTGCCTTAAGGCCGGAACCGGCAAGGCTTCTAACGAGTATTATCCCCAACTGGAGTACCGGATGGTATTTCTGGACACGGAGGGGAGCTTTGGGGACGACGGGCTTTTGTACGGGGACGGTCTGGCCAGGAGCGCGGATCTGCTCCTTGGCAGGGCGAGAGGCGCAAGGATGACCTTGTTTGTCAGCGGAACCCTGGGAGAAAAAGCGCCGGCGGCGGAGAGGCTGTGCGGACCGGAGGAAGCGGAAAAGTGGTATCTGAATTTCTACGAGTCATTCCTGGGGGAGATTCGGTTTGACCATGCGCAGAATCCGAAGCTGGAGCGGATGAACGAGATTCTGTTTTGGTATCTCCACGATGCCATGATTCATTTTGCGGCGCCCCACGGACTGGAGCAGTCCGGAGGCGCGGCCTGGGGGACCAGGGATGTCTGCCAGGGGCCCATGGAGCTTTTCCTGGCCACGGGGCATTTCAGTCTTGCCAGGGAGACGCTGCTGGAAATCTTTGCCCATCAGAACCGGGATTCCGGAGAGTGGCCTCAATTCTTTATGTATGACCGTTACCCCTATGCGGCGGGGGACTGTCACGGGGATGTGGTGTTCTGGCCCTTGAAGAGCATCGGAGACTATCTGGAAGCCAGCGGCGACCTGGCTCTTTTAGAGGCGGAGGTCCCTTACCGGGACGGAGGGCCGGAGAGCATTCTGAAGCATATTGAACGTGCGGTTGCCAGTGTCAGAGAGCGGATGCTGCCGGGCACGCATTTGGTCAACTATGCGGGAGGCGATTGGGACGATACCCTGCAGCCCGCCAGGCCCGAGTGGAAGAAAAAACTCTGCAGCGCATGGACCCACGCGCTGGCCATCCAGGTCATGTCCGGGCTTGGCAGGCAGCTGGAAAAAGCAGGGCTGCAGACAGGGGCGCGGCTGTCTGAGCTCACGGAGGCGATGAAAGAGGATTTCAGCAATTACCTGGTAAAGGACGGCGTCATAGCCGGATTCATCCTGATGGAGGACGATGGGGAGATTCAGTACCTGCTGCATCCGTTAGACGAAATGACGGGGATCCGCTACAGGCTGCTTCCCCTGACCAGGAGCATCATCGCAGGAATCGCGGACGATGCACTTGCCGCCGCAAACGAGGAACTGATCGAAAAGGAACTTACATTCCCGGACGGAGTCAGACTGATGAACCGGCCGGCCACGTATAACGGCGGGCGTTCCGTATATTTCCAGAGAGCGGAGCAGGCGGCAAATGTGGGAAGAGAAATCGGTATCCTCTACGTCCATGCCCATATCAGGTATCTGGAGGCCATGGCGAGGCTGGGAAGAGGGGAGAAGCTCTGGAAAGGAATCCTCCAGGCCAATCCCATTCTCCTGACGGAGACAGTACCCAATGCGGCGCCCAGGCAGTCCAACACGTATTTCAGCAGTTCGGACGCGGATGTGGCGGACCGGTATGAATTCAGCAGCCGGTTTGAGGAACTGAGAAAAGGCGAGATCCTGGCAAAGGGCGGATGGAGGCTTTATTCCAGCGGCCCCGGCATATATCTAAGCCGTGTTATCAGGGATATGCTGGGAATCCGGATGACTGCAGACTGGGTGGAATTCAATCCGGCACTGCCTGCGGAATTGGACGGTGCGCAGGTAACGGCCGCATTCGGCGGCAGGACGAAGACAATCCGCTATGTGGTTCGGGAGAAAGGCTGCGGAGCGGCGGCGCTTTGGGCAGAGGACAGAAAGCTGCCTCTTTCCCCGGGAGAGGATACCTACCGCCAGGGAGGCATAAGGCTCTCTAAGGAGCAGTGGCTGGAACTGCCGGATACGCTGACGGTTGAGACCTGGTAAGAGGTGCGGAGAATCTTATATTAAGAAAAGATCACTAAAGGGCAGGGGAAAGTCAGGCAAAGGTCTATACAAGATTGGATTGCCATGGAGGATAGCGGGACTATGAGAGTATGGTATAGCCGGGGAGGCTTTTTGAAGAGGCGTATAGTATGTCTGCTGCTGGCGGGTACACTGCTGTTGGCCGGCTGCGGCGCGGAGCCGCCTGGGGATGCCGCCCAAGAGCAGGGAGCATCCGCCGTCCAGGACGGGGAAGAATCCAAAAACCAAGAGGCATCCGTCGCCCAAAATGGGGAAATTTCCGAAGGGGATGGGGACGCCATAGCCCAGGACGGAGAGCCCACAGGCGGCGAAGCCCCCATCCTCCCGGACCAGGAAGTCCTGGAAGAGGCAAAAGGCTGTTTCCTGTATCTGTGGGAGCAGGTACAGACAGACGAGGCCAGCGGCGCTTACGGAATGGTGAGAGACCGGTATCCGGGGGCGAAGAACGTGTCCAGCATCGCGGCTACAGGCTTTGCCCTGGCGGCCATTCCCTACGGCATTGAAAAGGGCTGGATTACGAAAGAGCAGGGAGAGGAAAGAGCGGACAAAACCATGGACACGCTGCTTTCCCTGGAACAGAAAGAGGGATTTTTATATCATTTCATCAATATGCTAAACGGTGAGCCCGGCACGGGAAGCGAAGTCTCCGTCATCGACACGGGGATCCTGCTGTGCGGCGCTGTTACGGCAGGAGAATACTTCGGCGAATCGGTGCAGGAGAAAGCGAAAGAGCTGTACGAGAGAGTTGACTGGAATTATTTCCTGGACGGCTCCAGGAACATGTTCTATATGAGCTGCTCACCGGAGGGAGAGTTCTCGGGACATTGGGACGTCTATGCGGAGCAGCTGATGCTCTATGTGCTGGCAGCAGGCTCGCCCACCCATCCCCTGGACAAAGGGCCTTATGAGGCTTTCGGCCGGCTGAAAGGCAGGTATGGGGAGTATGAGTTCATCCACTCCTGGTTCGGCTCCATTTTTACCTATCAGTTCTCCCACGCGTTTCTGGACTTCAGGGGACTGGTGGATGAACAGGGCACGGACTGGTACCAGAATTCCGTGACGGCCACTTTGGCGGCAAGGCAGTTCTGCATAGAGGAGCAGGATACCTGGGAAACCTACGGCGAGAACGCATGGGGGCTTACGGCCTGTGACACGCCGGAGGGCTATAACGGTCTGCTGGGCGCTCCGCCCTCGGGTACGGACAACAGGGCTCACGAATCCTCGGGAACCATCGCCCCGGCGGGTGCCATCGGCTCCATGCCCTTTACTCCGGAGGAATCCACGGCGGCGTTAAAGCACTATAGGACTTTTCCGGAACTTGTGGGGGAGTATGGGCTAAAGGATGCCTACAACTTGGACCGGAACTGGTTCGGTCAGGACTACATCGGAATCGACAAGGGGATATCCCTGCTTATGATCGCCAACTATGAGGGAGAATTTGTCTGGAAGTATTTTATGGAAAACGAAGCTGTCCGCTCAGGCCTGGAGAGGCTGGGATTTTCCGCGAAAGAATAGAGGGAAAAGTCAGACAGTGTAAGGGCGGCCTGGGGCCGTCGCAAAATCAGGATAATTTTCCTGCCGCGTACAGCGGCGGGGGATTATAAAATTCATATTGAATAACAAGGAGGATGCTATGAAAAGAAAATTTTTGGCAGTGCTGCTTACGGCAGTGATGACGGCAGGTGTTGCGGGCTGTGGAAATCCGGGTTCCGGAGAATCTTCTTCCGCCCAGGATTCTTCTTCGGGGGGGCAGAAAGAAGAGCAAAGCTCAGAACAGAACCAGGAGCAGAGCGCTGAGAATTCCGACGCCCAGGACGAGAGCGCAGACGGCGACCAGGTTACGCTCCGGTTCGCCAGCTGGGCATTGGGTACGGCCGAGGAGAACAATATCGAGCGCCAGATGATCGCCGCTTTTGAAGATTCCCATCCCAACATCAAGATTGAGATCGCCGAGGAGATCACGGGCAGCTGGAACGAAGCGCTGGCTACGGCTGCAGCAGGAAACTCCCTGCCGGACGTGTCCCTGATCGCCACGCTTCCCACTGCGGTATCAAGCGGCTGGGCCCTGAACCTGAATGACCTGATCGCGGCCGACAGCGACTGGAATATGATCCCCGAGTCTCTGAGAGAGTCCGGAGCCTATAACGGAAAAAGCTACGGAATTCCCACGTCCATGCATCTTGCTGGAATGTTCATCAATACGGAGCTGTTCGACGAGATGAACGTAACGCCTTTAACCTATGGTTACTCCTGGGATGATTTCATGGCGGCGGTTGAGAAGCTTCACAATCCCTCACAGGGAATCGCGGCTCTGAAGTATGTCAATGATTTCCCCAACTTCCTGCCCTATATCTGGGATGAGAACCAGGGGTGGTACACCTACGACGGCACCCAGGTGCATCTGGACAGCCCGGAATTCATCCGTGCGGTAAAAGAGACCCAGAATCTGGCAAAGTATTCCTGGGCAGGCCTAAGCGACGACCAGAAGAATATAACGGCGGGCGCGGAAGCCGGAGACTACGATGCATGGCTTAAGGGCTATACAGCTATCTGGTATGACGCCTCCTACTGCTGCGGCGGCTATACGGACGGCACAGGCATCACCTATAATGTAGAGTATGTGGGACTTCCCGACGGAAAGAACGCAATCATCCCTGACTATTGCTTTATCTCCGCTACCACAGAGCATCCCCAGGAAGCCTGGGAGTTTGTGAAGTTCATGTTCTGGGGCGTGGACGCGGCAGTGAACCGCATGGACATTGACGCGGCGGATGATTCCGTGAGCTGGGTCGCGCTGCCCATCACTGCGGACGAAGAAGTGCTGAAGCGCTACTTTGAGGCTTTCCCCGTGAAAGGCGTGCAGGAGGCTTATGAGAACATGGATGCCAACGGTACTGTGGTTGAGGCTTTCAAATTTGCTCCCGCATATGAGTTTGTACGCTGGAACGGCACCACGGGCATTGAGCTTGACGGCGAAGAGGCCACCATGGGCAAGATTCTTGACAAGTGCATTTTGGGAGAGCTTTCTATCGATGATTACGCTTCCCAGTTAAATACCCTTGCCAACAACCTGATCACCACGGAGAGAGCGGCAATTGACGCGGCTACGAAGTAAAATCCATGGCCCGCGTGTCGCCCTGGCGGTAAGTTTTCATATGCGGGCCCGGGGATAGATAAGTGGGAAAGGCCCGGAGCGGCCTTTCCCACAAATTGTATCAGATGTATTTGTATGGCAGACGGCAGGATTGGAAGGACATTGGATATGGCGAAACGGATAGGATGGATAAAAGGAATAGCCGCGGCGTTTCTCATGGCGGCTGTGTGGAATGTGCTGCCGGCTGCGGCAGCTGCCGCTGAGAACCAGGGGGAGATTCCTTACAGCCAGGTAATCGAACAATGGCGCGGGGAGGGATTGCAAGAGGTAAAAGACGCTTTTTACGTAGTCGATCCCGCTGCTTTTCCCCAGTCGGAAGCTATGGTGGCGGAGGACTCTCTGGGGTACGACGGGGAAGCGGTCCGGCTGGAAAAGGGAGATACATGTAAGCTTACGGTTTCCGCCGGGGAGAGCGGACTGTACAGTATTGCGGTGGACTATTACTGCCTTGCGCAAAAGGCAGTCTCCCACACGGTCAGCCTGAAGATAAACGGGGCGTATCAGTTCTCGGAAGCCCGGGAATTGATACTGGAGCAGCTCTATGACACGGAGAGCTGGCCTTTCCGCACGGACTCCAGAGGGGACGAGATCACCCCGGATACCATGCTCAGGTACGGCTGGCAGTCCCGGAGGCTGAAATCCGTGAGACAGGGAGGGCAGGACGGGCTTTTCTTCTATTTAAATGAGGGTGAGAACGAAATCGAACTGACCATGGAGAAATCCTCCATACTGCTGGGAAAAGTATATGTGGAGGCCATGCAGGAAAACTGCGGGTATGAGGACTATAAAAAGCAGTATCCCCAGACCCGGGGAGGGGATGCGGTCATCCCTCTGGAAGCGGAGCGGATTTCCTGGAAAAACACCACCTCCGCAAGGCCTGTTGCCACCAGGGATATTGAGGCAACCCCTTATCAGGCCAACACGAAGCTGATGAGCGTCATCGGCGGTTCCACCTGGAATGAGAACGGGCAGACTCTGTATTACGAGTTTGAAGTAGAGACGCCCGGCTGGTACAGTGTGGCTCTGAAATACCGGCAGAACGATAAGCCAAACACAGTGGTCCGCCGTACCCTGACCATAGACGGGGAGCTGCCCTTTGCGGAAGCGGCGGGGGTGCCCTTTGAAAGCTCTGCGTCCTGGACCGTGAAAGAGTTCGGAGATGAGAACGGCGCCTTTTCGTTTTACCTGGAGGCGGGAAAGCATGTGCTGGGCCTGGAGGCCGACAGCACGGGGATGAATCCCCTGATGGATATCATTTCCGATCAGATTGACACCATAGCCGACATAGCCGTAGAGGTGAAAAAGGTTACCGGCGGAAGCGACGATGTAAACCGCGACTGGGATATTCTCTCCTATATTCCGGAGCTGAGCGATGAACTTTACGGGCTGGCGGACCGGCTGGAGACGGTTCATGACAGACTTGTGGAGCTCAATCAGGGCGATGAGGGCAATTCGGACATCTCCAATTTAAAGATCGTCATCGGCAGGCTGCGCAAGCTGGGGGACGACCCTGACGAACTGCCCAACAACCTTTCTTCGTTCTCGGAGGGCTCCAGCTCTGTGGCGCAGATGCTGGGCACGGTGCTGGAAAGCATCCAGAAGAGCCCTATGTCCCTGGACTGCATCTATATTAGACAGGCCCAGGGAGCCATTCCGGATTTTGAGGTGGGAGCGCTGCGTAAGACCTGGGAGGAGATCTGCTATTTTGCCGACGATCTGTTCTCAGGGAAATCCGCAGGGAAAGAGGAGTACGACACCGTCATCGATGTCTGGGTGAACCGCGCCGTGACTTACATCAACGAGATGCAGACCATGGCGGACGCCTATTTTACCCCCCGGACAGGGATCAAGGTCAATTTCTCCGTGATGAAAGACGAGAACAAACTGATCCTGGCCAACACCACCAACAGCCAGCCGGATGTGGCCCTGGGGCTGAGCGCGCATCTTCCCTATGACCTGGCCATTCGGGGCGTGCTTGCTGATCTGAGGGAGTTTGACGGCTTTGAGGAGACGGGAAGACAGTTCCTGCCGGGGGCTTTGCTGACCCATACCTATGAGGACGGGATTTACGCCCTGCCGGAGACTCAGGACTTTTTTGTACTGTATTACAGAAAAGACTTGATGGAGGCCCTGGGGATCGGGGTGCCCGATACCTGGGAGGAGGTGCTTGGGATCCTGCCCATCCTCCAGCGGTACGGCATGAACTTTTACATTCCCTTGGCTTCCTCCAGTTCGTTTAAGACCTTTTCCGCCACCACGCCTTTCATTCTGCAGTACGGCGGTTCCGTCTATGAGGAGGACGGCATGTCCGTTGCGGTAAACGATGAGAACGGCCTGGCTGCCATGAAATTTATGACGGATCTCTTTACCATATACGGTCTGCCCACGGAGGTGGCCGATTTCTATCAGTCGTTCCGAAACGGCACCATTCCCATGGGAGTGTCCAGCTTCAGCACCTATCTTAAGCTGGAGGCCGCCGCCGCCGAGCTGGCGGGGAAATGGGACATTGCCGTGATGCCGGGGATAGAGAACGCGGAGGGAGAGGTAGAGCGCTGGGCCACGGGCGGCGGGACCACAGGGGTCATCTTCTCCAAGTCCGAGAAGCAGGAGGCGGCCTGGGAATTCTTCCGCTGGTGGTTCTCCGGGGAGACCCAGGAGCGTTTCGGTACCCAGATGCAGCTTCTCTATGGGGATACTTATATGTGGAATACGGCAAATGTGGAAGCTTTTGCGGAACTTCCCATTACGGAGAGCCATAAGGAAGTGGTCATGGAGCAGTGGAAATGGCTGCACGAATTTGTCAAGACTCCTGCCAGCTATATGATCGAGCGCGAGATCAGCAATGTCTGGAACGCCGTTGTGTTCAACGGAGAGAATGTGAGGAGTTCCCTGGACGATGCCTCCATCCTCATGAACCAGGAGCTGAACAGGAAGTGGGAGGAATTCGGTTACATGGATGACGGAAACGTGATCAGGACATACCGGATTCCGTCAATTGAATTGATAGAGAGTTGGGTGAAGCAGGATGAGTAAGAAAAACGAACAGAAAAGAGAAGAAAGGTCAGCCTACCTGTTCCTGGCGCCATACCTGATTTTGTTTCTGACCTTTATAGTGATTCCGGTGGCCCTTGCCATGACGCTTTCTTTTACAGACTTTGATTCCGTGAATTTCCCCAAGTGGGCGGGGCTTAAGAACTATATTTCGCTTTTTACGTCGGACGCGGTATTTATGCAGTATGTGGTGCCGAATACGCTGAAGTTCTCGCTGATCGCAGGACCTTTGGGATACATCCTTTCCTTTCTCATGGCATGGATGCTGGCCCAGGTTCCCAAAAGGTCCAGGACGCTGCTGGCGCTGATTTTGTACTCGCCCTCCATGACCAGCGGCGTGGCCATGACGGTGATCTGGAAAGTGCTGTTCAACGGAGATCAGACCGGCTATCTCAACAGCCTGCTCTTAAACTGGGGGCTGATAAGGGAGCCCGTGCAGTGGCTTCAGTCCACGGAATGGCTGATGCCGGTGATGATCATCGTGACGCTGTGGTCCAGTATGGGTGTGGGCTTCCTGTCCATGCTGGCAGGTATCCTGAATATCAATCCGGAGCTATACGAGGCGGGATATATTGACGGCGTAAAGAACCGGTTCCAGGAGATCGTCCATATTACGATTCCGTCCCTGAAGCCCCAGATGCTGTTCGGAGCGGTGATGGCGGTGGTAAATACGTTTCAGGCCGGAGCCATCGGCGTGACGCTGTCCGGCTCCAATCCCACGCCTCAGTACGCGGGGCAGCTGGTGCTCAACCACATTGAGGACTATGGTTTCCTGCGGTATGAGATGGGATACGCTTCGGCCATATCGGTGGTGCTGCTGATCTTTATAGCGGTGAGCTCCAAGGGCGTGTTCAAGCTCTTCGGGGACGGGGAGTAATGGCAAAGTCGCGCAGCGATTTAAAATAGGAGGTATATATGGCATCCATACAGGGAAAGAAGATGAATCCGTCCAGGTTTCATCCCAGTCAGATTAAATTCTATGTAATATTGATTCCCATGGCAATCCTGACAGGACTGCCCATTGTGTTTATCTTTTCGCAGGCTCTGAAGCCTTTGAACGAGCTGTATCTGTATCCGCCGCGCTTCTTTGTGTCCCATCCGTCCTTAAGCAGCTTCCGGAAGCTGGTGGAGGCCATGAACAGCTCGGATGTGCCCATTTACAGATATTTCTTCAACAGCATCGTCTCTACGCTGCTGACGGTGCTGTGCACGGTGGGGATCACGGCCTGTGCGGGCTATGCGCTGTCGAAGAAGAACTTCCGCGCCAAGAACCTGATCTTTGGCATCAATACCATGGCGCTGATGTTCGTGGGGGCGGCGGTGAAGATTCCCAAATACCTGATCGTATACGGCACGGGAATGATCGATAAATTCGCCGTGCATATCATTCCGGCGCTGGCAATGCCCGTAGGGCTGTTTCTGGTGAAGCAGTTTATGGACCAAATTCCCAATGAGCTGCTGGAGGCGGCCAAGATTGACGGCGCTACGGACTGGTATACATTCCGCAAGATCGTGGTGCCCCTGTCGAAATCCTCGCTGGCCACGGTAGTGATCCTTACATTCCAGACAGCCTGGAATACCATAGAGGCCAGCGAACTGTACCTGAACCATGACAATCAGAAGACATTTGCGTATTACATGTCGACTCTGACCACCACGGGAAATGATGTGGCCGGTATCGGTATGGCGGCCGCGGCGACGCTGATCATGTTCATTCCGAATCTGATCATCTTTATCGTGATGCAGAATAATGTGATGAGCACAATGGCCCATTCCGGTATCAAGTAAGGAGAACGCGATGAGACATTTTGGAAAAAAAGCCTGCAGATGGATCTGCCTGTCGGTGCTTTTGGCCATACTGCTGCCGGCAGAAATGAAAGTGCATGGGCAGGCCCCGTATCATACCCTTACCCAGGGGCCAAACGGGTACCTGGTCTATACCCAGGATGCCTATGAGCCGGGGAGCCTGCTGAACCCGGATTTGAAGTCGCCGGAGGATTTGTTTTATTATAATGGGAAGCTGTATATAGCGGATACCGGGAACGCCCGCATCCTTGTGATGGAGGGGGAGGAAGTCGTCCAGGAGATCACGTCCGAGTATCTGACGGCGCCCTCCGGACTGGCTGTGACGCAGGAATACATTTATGCGGCGGATTACGGCGCCAGGGAGATTCTGGTATTTCACCATGACGGAAGCCTGTATACGCGCATCGGGAAGCCCCAGGAGAAAGTGTTCGGGGAAAACAGCGCTTTCTCGCCGGTGAAGATCGGAGTAGACAAGAGGGGAAATCTGTATGTGGTGTCCGAGGGCTCTACCTCCGGCGTGATGCAGCTTAGCATCGAGGGGAACTTTCTGGGGTACTTTGGCTCCAACCGGACGAACACCTCGCTGATGATGATACTGCAGAGAACCTTCTTTACCCAGGAGCAGCTGGATAAGCTTTTTAAGAACATTCCCTCCAGCGTGGCGAATATTGCGGTGGATGAACTGGGGCTGATGTATACCGTCACCCAGGGGCAGAACGCCGGGGAGCAGGGTCAGAGCATCCGCAAGCTATCCATTGCGGGAGCGGATCTGATATCTCCGGGGTATTACAGCCATGGCTTCGTGGATGTGGCAGTGGACAGGAACATGAATATCTACGCGGTGGATTCCTGGGGAACCGTCTACGAATACGACAGCTACGGCAACATTATCTTTGCTTTCGGGTATGTGGATACGCAGATGCAGAGAATCGGCCTTGTGTCCAGCGCAGCCGCCATCGATGTGTCGGAGGACGGCACTCTGTATGTGCTGGATAAGGGAAAGGGCATTATACAGGAGTATGAGCCTACGGATTTTGCCCGAAAGGTCCATCTGGGGCTGTCGGACTATATGAACGGCAAATACGCGGAAGCGGAGCAGAACTGGCAGGAGATCAACCGGGCCAACACGGCGTTTCTCTTTTCCTACGAGGCCCTTGCAAAGGCCAGCTTCAAGCGGCAGGACTATACCCAGGCCATGGACTACTACCGGGTGGCGGGCAATGTATCCGGATATTCCCAGGCCTACTGGTATGCCAGAAACCAGTGGATTGAGAAAAATCTGACCTGGGTGATGGCTGCTTTGATCCTTTTGTGGGCGGCAGCCAAGCTGGTCCGGAGGCTGAACGCCAAGAAAGGTTTCCTGGCTCCGGTGGAGAAGATGGGCAGGAGATTGGGAGAGATTCCCTTTTTGCAGCAGCTAAAGGTGATGAAGCTCATGCTGCGGAACCCTTTCGACGGCTATTACACCATTCATCATGAGGAAAAGGTCAGCGTGCTGACGGCTACGTTTTTGTATCTGTGGCTCATCGTCCTGCAGATAACGGATTTATATGTGACCAGCTACCTGTTTAACCAGACGGACATTGCCTATGTGAACCTGGGGGCAGTCATCGGACGAATCATGCTGCCGCTGCTCTTGTTCGTGGCCTGTAATTTCCTGGTGAGTACCATCTCGGGAGGAGAGGGTAAGTTTAAGCATGTATACTGCGGAACCATTTATGCGCTTTCGCCCTATTTGGTTTTCCTGCTGCCCCTGCAGATCGTCTCCAATGCGCTGACGGAAAACGAGAGGTTCTTCTATGAGTTCGGCTATCTGCTGATCATGGGCTGGTGCGTCATACTGCTCTATCTGATGGTGCAGGAGGTCCATGTATACAGCGTCTCCGAGACCATAAAAAATATCTGCGTCACAGTGGTCACGATGCTGTTATTCCTGCTGGCGGCGTTCACGCTTTATCTGCTGGGACAGCAGCTATGGCAGTTTGTGGTGAGTATCTATAAGGAGGTGGCTCTTCGTGTGTAAGAAAAAAGCATGGTACAGGGTTGCCATGGCGCTTGGGACGCTGTTAGCCGGCGGGTTGCTTGGCCTTACGGCGCCGGCCAGGGCCAGTGCGCAGGAAGCGGGCTATGAACTGGCGGCGGAGAACGACCGTCTGGAGCTGTACTATCAGCCGGAGTCCCTGGCCATCCGGATCCGGGATAAGGACGGAGGCTATGTATACGACTCCTGCGGGCCCGAGCCCCGGGAGGGCGACCTGAACGCCACCTATGCAGGGATGAGACAGTCCGGCATTTCGGTGGAATGCAGGCTGGAAAACGGGAATGTGAAGACCCTGAGCATAACGGAGGATGGCGCCAGGGTAAACTCCCAGGGGATGGAAGACGGGTTCCGAAGCACCATCGGCTTTTCGGACGGAATCAGCTTTGAGATAGAGGTGACGCTGACTAAGAACGGGATTCGGGTACTGATTCCGGAAGCGTCCATAGAGGAATCTCCGGAGAGCGCAGTCAGGCTCCAAAGCATTTTTGTATATCCTTTTCTGGGCTCCAGCTACGGATATGACAACAACGGCTATCTGTTTGTGCCGGACGGGTGCGGCGCGCTGATCTCCACGGGCACGAAGACCGTGGCCGCGGAAAATTATGAAAAGCAGATCTATGGCAGCGACTTAGGGCTGGGGGCATTCATAAGCGCCGATGTGGAGGGCATGCTAAAGCCTGCGGAAGAAATCTATATGCCCGTTTTCGGAAGCATCCTGGAGGAGGGGAAGCAGGGCATTGCGGGGATTGTGACAGAGGGGGATGAATACTGTAAAATCTTAGCTCAGGCCAGCGGAATCCGCACACCCTATAACCTGATCCAGCCCAAGTTCATCCTGCGGGAAACCTATCAGATGAAGCTCAGCCAGAGCGGAAGCAGCCTGACATCAAACCAGGAGGAGAAAAATCCCGGAAGCTTTGGCGTCACATATGTGCTGCTGTCCGGTGAGGAGGCGGATTATGTGGGGATTGCCAAAGCCTACAGACAATGGCTGCTTGAGGGCGGAAAGCTCACGAAGCAAAACGGCGGGGATGCCGTGCCCGTAAGGCTGGAAATGGTGCTGTCCGAGCAGGAAAAGGGGCTCATCGGCTCAAAGACAGTGACCATGACTACATTGGAGCAGGCCCGTGAAATCCTGCAGGAGCTTTGCGGCGCAGGGCTTTCGGATATGAACGTTGTGCTGAGAGGATATTCGGGGGACGGCGCCTCGGGGGCAGGTCCATCCGCCTTTTCATTCAGCGGGAAGACCGGTTCCAAATCCGCCTGGAAGAAAGAGATCCAAGCGCTCACGGAACTTGGAACCAACGTATCGCTGTACGCGGATTTTACAAGGGGATACGAGGAAGTGGGCGGATACGGCAATAAGGACGAGGCCCAGGCAATCAACCGCACCATGCTGGAATCCTTTGACAATGGGGCTTTCAACTGGCTTGCGCCCTCCTACACTGCCAACGCACTGAATAAATTTGCCAAAAAGGCATCTGGCATAGGGGTGACCAGTCTGTCCTTGGACGCTTTCGGCAGAACTCCCTATTCCAACTGGAACAGAAAGGCCGTCTCCACAAGGGCGGACGCGGTAAGGCTCTGGCAGCAGGCGGACACCGCGGGAATGAGCCTGAACCTGTACGCGCCCTTTGCCTATATCTGGGAGCGCTGCGGCGCCATTTATGATATGCCGTCAGGCTCCAGCAATTACTATATTTTTACGCAGACAGTGCCCTTTATGCAGATCGTGCTGAAAGGATGCATTCCCTATTACTCGGAGGGCTGGAACTTTCATGCCAACGCAAAGCTTGATCTGCTGCAGTGCGTGGAATACGGGGCATATCCTACCTGGTATGTGACCTGGGAGGATTCGGTGGAGCTGATCGATACGGCTTCCTCCTGGATCTACAGCTCTCAGTATGCGGTGTGGAAAGATTCCATCATCCGGGAATACGGGGAGATCAAAGAGGCTCTTGGGAGCGTGTGGGGAGCGTGCATGGAGGATCGTGTGCTTCTGACTGAGGATGTGGTGCGGGTGGATTATGACAATGGTGTCAGTATCTATGTGAACTATGGGAAGACGGACTGGACCGGCGATGGCGTGACTGTGGGCGGGGAAAGCTATTTGGTGAATGCCGCTGCCGCGGCCAGATAGGAGTTGGGGTATGAGTAAAGGTAGAATTTCCAGAAGCACGAGGAACAACATTCGCGGATGGCTGTGCGAGGTTCCCTGGCTGATCGGATTTGCGGTGTTTACCCTGTATCCGATTGCAAGTACATTGAAAATGAGTTTTGACTCCGTGGTGATCTCCGCCACGGGGCTGGTCACGGAGCCGGTAGGGATTGACAATTACCGGAAAGCTTTTCTGGGAGACGTGACCTTTCCCAAGATCCTCCTGAATTATGTGGGGGAGATTGTCCTGCAGGTGCCTATCGTGATCGTTTTTGCTATTGCCGTGGCGCTGATATTAAGCAAGGAGATCCGTGGAAGAGGGATATTCAGGACCCTGTTCTTCCTGCCGGTAATCATTATCAGCGGGCCCGTCATTGACAAATTTATTGACATGGGCATGATGGCCATCCAGGGGGCGGACACCAACACGGTCATTAAGAGCGTCCTTGCCATGCTGCCGGAGACGGCGGGGGGATTGCTGAAGACATTGATTGATTCCTTTGTGATGACCCTTTGGTTCTCGGGGGTGCAGATCCTGCTGCTTTTGTCCGCTTTACAGAAGATCGACAAGCCTATGTATGAGGCGGCGTATATGGATGGCGCTTCCGGCTGGGAATGCTTCTGGAAAGTAACGCTTCCCAATCTGCGCAGCATGATCGTGATCTGCATCATATATACCATTGTGACCATATCCACCTTTGATACCAATGAGGTCATCACCACCATCCAGGGCAATATGTTCCAGACCAGCCTGGGGCTGGGCTATTCTTCCGCTCAGGCATGGATCTACTTCGTGGTGCTGCTGTTGGTGATCGGGTTCTTCATGCTGCTCTACGGACCCCGCAAGGAGGCCGTATACGGAAGCACAAAAGCGGCCAAGCTGGAACTGAAACGTGCGCGCAGGCTGAAGAAAGCCCAGGACAGGAACTTAAAGAAGCTGTACCGGGAGAGCAAAAGGTACCGTGATTAGTAGGAGGTGTAGGATTGAGCAAGGCAAAAAGAAAGTCAGGGATAACATTTCGGCCTGACAGGCACAGTGTGGTCAGGATAGGCACCAAAATAGCTTTATACGTTTTCCTGTGCATTACGGGATTCGTATTTCTCTATCCGCTGCTGAAGATGATCAGCATGAGCTTCATGACCTCGGACGATCTGGTGAATCCTTTGGTCAGCTGGGTGCCCTACGGCTTTGAGGTTTCAAATTTCACCCGGGCCATGGAGGTCCTGGGATACGGGAGTACGCTTGTGACCACCATCTATGTCAGCGTGCTTCCGGCTCTGCTGCAGACTTTGGTGTGCGCGCTGACAGGCTACGGAATCGCCAGGTATAAGTTCAGGGGGAAGAATATCCTGTTCGGGCTGATTCTGGCCACCTTTATCATTCCCTCACAGATTACCATGATCCCGCAGTTTCTGATGTACCGGAACCTGGGGATTCTCTACAGCCTGAAAGCCTATCTGCTGCCGGCGGTGTTCGGCCAGGGCATGAAGAGCGCGATTTTCGTGCTGATCTTCGTTCTCTTTTTCCAGCAGATGCCGGTTTCCCTCACGGAGGCGGCTGAGATTGACGGCGCAAACCAGATTGTGATTTTTACGAAGATAGCCGTTCCCGTGGCAAAACCGGGCTTCCTGATCAGCTTTCTGCTGTCGGTGGTCTGGTACTGGAACGAAACCTATCTGGGTTCTCTGTATTTCGGCGCGAATATCAAGACGCTGCCGATGAAGCTTGAAAACTTTGTGGAGACTTTCAATAAGATGATCAGCGCCTCAGAGGCCGGGACGGGAGTGACGGCCAATGAAGCCGTCCAGATGGCGGGTACTTTCCTGATCATGCTGCCGCTGTTGCTTCTGTACTTCTGCGCCCAGAGGCAGTTTATTGAGGGAATCGAGAAAACGGGTATTACGGGAGAATAGTATATAGAGGAGTGTGTATGGGCAGCATTGAAGTAAGGGACGGAAAAGTATTCATAAACGGCACGCCGGAGATCATCATCTCCGGCGAAGTGCATTATTACAGACTGAAAAAAGAGGAATGGCAGGATCGGCTGTCAAAGCTAAAGGAGGCGGGCCTGAACGCGGTGGCCTCCTACATTCCGTGGCTGTGCCACGAAGAAGAGGAGGGAGTCTTTGATTTCGGGCAGGATCGGGAGAATCTGGATGTGGAGGGATTTATCCGGCTCTGCCGGGACAACGGCCTGTACTTTATCGGCAGGCCCGGCCCCTTTATCATGGCGGAAATGAAGAATGAGGGGATTCCCTACTGGGTGGCCGAGCGGTATCCCGGGCTGGTTCCCACCGGATGGGACCACCGGACGGCTCCCACCAAGACCCTGGATTATCTGGCGCCGGATTTTCTGGCCTGTGTGGATAAATGGTATGCAAAGATCATGCCTGTCCTGGAGAGGCATCTGATCACAAAGGGCGGAAACGTAATTGCCTGTCAGCTGGACAATGAGATCGGGATGCTGTCCTGGGTTTCCAACACGCCGGATCTCACCGATGTGACTGTGGCAGGATTTGAGGACTGGCTGCGAAAGAATTGGGGGGAAGAGGAGCTGGAAAGGCGTTATCCTTTCCGGAACGGACTGCCTGACGCCAGGAGAAAGGCCTATGAGCAGCCCGGGGAGGGCTATGCCTTAGAGTTCCACAGGGATCTGGGGCATTATATGCGCCGCAGATACGCGGAATATGCGGCGGCGCTCAAGGATATGGCGGAAAAATACGGAGTCAGGGACATTCCTTTCCTGATCAATATCCACGGAACCGGCGGAGGACGCGGGTATACTTTCCCTGTGGGGATCAGCCAGCTGATGGAGGCCTACGGACAGTCGGACAGCTTCTGGGCAGGCTCTGATATCTATCTGTCCGGGCTGCGCCTGGAAAATGTGCAGGATTTATATCTGATTCACTGCTATATGGAGGCGGTGAACAGACAGAACATGCCCCTGGCCAGCTTTGAATTCCAGAGCGGGGAGGCGGACTATGATGAAAGCGGCAACGGAAGACTGGATATAGCGGACGCCGACCTTACCGCCAGAATGTGCATCGCCCAGGGAAACCGCCTTATCAACCATTATCTCTTTACCGGGGGCAGGAATATGCTGTTAAAAAAGCCCAGGAAAGACGGCAACAACCGGATTGCCATCACCGGGGAGAGGCACGGGTTCACGGCTCCCGTGAACCCGGAGGGAAAGCTGAGCTATACCTATGACAGAATCCGCAGGAATGCCAGAGTGCTGCTGGCCGGCAGCAGCCTCCTGGGGGACATGAGAGAAGAGCGGGACAATGTGCGGGTGGGATTTATTCCCGATTACTTTATGACGGAATACTGTTATCCCGGCTCCGGGCGGGAAAAGGCTGTGGTGGAGGAGCTTAAAAGGCGCAGGATCGGCAGCGGATGGAACACCTTTACCAAGGCGCTTTTGCAAAACCACTATGCTTTCGGCGGCGTAAACCTGCAGGAGGACGGAGACTGGACGGAGGAAAAGGGAGTTCTGTTCCTGTTCAGCGCGGACTATATGGACGAAAAAGTCCAAAAGAGGCTGGCGGACTTTGCGGAGAATGGCGGGAGCCTGCTTCTGTGCGGGCGCATGCCCGTGATGGACATGGAGGGGAGACCCTGCAGGATCCTGGCGGACAGAACCGGCATCCATGTGGCGAAAGAACTGGACGAGGGAAAGCTTCCCAGCCTTAGCGTGCAGCCGGAGGGCATCTGGGGAGAGTACGCGGAGGTGCGCGTGGGAGAGGCCGAGACTTTCACGGCGGAGGGAGCGGAGGTGTTCCTGCGGGCGGCTGTGGACGGCGGCGCCTGCGGCCTGATCAAAAAGACCGGAAAAGGGAAGACAGCCATTCTCTCCGCCCCTTATATCGGAAACCGGCCGGGCATCCGGCGGCTGATGGAATATCTGGGGGCATCCTGCAGACTTTCCGAGGACGCGGAATACGGCGGCGTCTTCCTGGACATCAATGGGAACGAGAGAGGGGAAAAGTATCTCCATATTCTGAATCTGGATTTTTTTGCAAAAGAATGTGGAATCTGGTATAATGGAGAAGCATTATTTGAAAGCAGAAAAATCCGGCTGGGAGCCCGGGAAGGATTGTTGCTGCCCCTTTGTCTGAAAATAGAAGGCGTGAAGATTCTGTATTCTACCGCAGAGATTCTGGAGGCAGGGCCGGGAAAACTGACTTTCCGGCTGTCCCAGAGAGAGGATGTCATCGTCCTGGAGGGGACGGGGCTGGGCATTTCGGGGGATGACTGCAGAATAGAGGAGAAGGAGGAGAAAACGTATATCTATAGCCTGAGGGACGCAAGGTGCGGGGAGGAGACCCTTGAGATCAGCTGCGGCCCCGGTAAGGATATGCGCTGATAAAGGATGGCGGTAACGATCAAGGATGTAGCAGAGGCGGCGGGGGTTTCGATTTCCACAGTATCTTACGCACTGAATCACACAGGCCCTGTAAGTAAAGAGAAGAAACAGAAGATTATGGAGATTGTGAAAGAACTGGGCTATGTGCCAAACGGGATGGCAAAAAGCCTGAAGAACCGGAAAAACGGTTTTATCGGGTATTTTGCCAATTCCCTGTACGGCGTGGTATACGGCGAGGTGATGCGGGGGATTGAGAGCGAGATGGACCGGCACGGACAGGAAATGATCGCCGCAAAATGCGGGCCCATGCAGGACATTACCCATATCAGCAGGCTCCTTTTGGAAAGGATGGTGGACGGAGCCATCATTTTCGCGGAGAAGATACCAAACGATGTGATCAGTCTGCTGGCAAGCGCCCAGTGTCCGGTGGTGGTTCTGGATCGGGAACTGGAAGCGCCGTTTGTTTCTACGGTACTGATTGATAATGAGGACAGCGCCTTTCGGGCGGGAGAGTATATCAACAGCCTGAATCTGAAAAGGGTGGCCTGCCTGGTGGGAAAGGGATTTGACGGTGAGCGCAGAATGGCGGGCTTTCGCCAGGCTGTGGAGACCTTTGGGCTGGACTGCCCGTCCGGATGGTGTATCGAGGGCGACTGGCAGGAGGAGACGGCTTACCATAGAACCGCGGAGTTCATCAAAGGAGGGAATCGCCCGGAAGTTGTCTTTGCGTTTAACGACGAGATGGCCATCGGATGCATCAGGGCTTTGCAGGAGCTGAAACTTCGGGTGCCGGAAGATATTTCTGTCATTGGTGTGGATGATATCGAGAAAAGCGCGGTCATGACCCCCCGCCTGACTACTGTGCACCGTCCTCTGTGCGAACTGGGGGAGATCGCGGCGCAGACTCTTTTGGGAATGATGAAAGGAGAGGAGAGCAGGCGTATCCTGCTGCCCACTTCCCTGATTCAGAGGGAGAGCTGCATCAAAGCCAGGGTCTGACAAAGCCCGCGAACACGGAGTATATATACGGACAGAAATGATTGAATAAGGGGAAACGGGTTTGGGAACCGGGCTTGTATGAAAGCATGACAGGCACGGACTGAGGATATGCGGAAAGAAAAGAGATTGATTGTGGCTTGCGGTATGAGCGGGCCGGAGGGATAATGGAACAGTATAAGGAAGACAGAAAAGTAAGCAAGATTCTGGAGGAAGAGGAGAGAAAGTGCTTCGGGTTCTTCTGGAATGAGGTCAGTGAATCCGGGGAGAGTTACGGACTGATCAGGGACAATGATGTGAAGCGGGATATGTGCTCCGTGGCCTCTGTGGGATACGGGCTGGCCGGGCTGGCTATAGGCGCGCACAGGGGATATGTGAGCAGACGGGAGGCGGAAAGGCGGGCTGTGGGCACCCTTGTCACCATGAAAGAACGGGCGGAAAGGGTCCACGGGTTTTTTTATCATTTCCTGCATATGGAGGATGCATCCAGATACGGCGGCTGCGAATTGTCCGTCATCGATACGGCGCTGCTTCTCATGGGCGCCATGGCGGCAGGGGAGTACTTCGGCGGGGAGTGCATGAGGCTCTGGGAGGAGCTGTATGGGGAGGTGGACTGGGACTGGTACCGGGATCCGAGGCTGAACCAGTATTATATGGGCTACCATGAGAAAGAGGGGCATTTCGGGCACTGGGACCACTATGCGGAACAGTTTATCATGTATTTTCTGGGGGTGGCCGCGCCGGAGCATCCGGTGCCGCCCTCCCTGTTTTATGACTGTCCTCTGTTCTGCGATGTATATAAGGACAGCGGACTGATCTACCACAGCTACTGCGGCGGCCTGTTTGTCTATCAGTTTTCCCACGCCTTTCTAAACCTGCAGGGGAAGCGGGACCGCAGGGGCATCGACTGGTACGAGAATTCCAGGCGGGCTGTAAAAGCAGCCAGGCAGTACTGTATCGACAACCCGGGACAGAAGAAAACATACGGCGCAGACGCCTGGGGCATGACCGCCTGCATGACGCCCCACGGCTATTCCGGGGCCCAGGGAGCGCTTCCCTGCGTGGGCAATGACAAAAACGAAGCGGACGGAACCGTTCCTCCCTGCGGCGCCATTGGATCCATGCCTTTCTGCCCGGAGGAGGTGGAGAGCGCGGCGCGGCATTATGCGTCCATGCCGCAGCTTCAGGGAAAGTACGGTTTTCTGGACGCTTATAATTTGGACGTGGAGCCGGCCTGGTTCTCGGACAGGTATATCGGCATCGATAAGGGCATCAGTCTGCTGATGATTGAGAACTACCGCTCAGGCCTGATCTGGAGGCTTACCGATCAGAACAGGTACATGCAGAGAGCTTTCGAACTGCTGGAAATTCGCTGAACATCTGCTGATAGTTTGCAGGGGATTCCGGCAGCAGGGAAAGTCTGGCAGAGGGCAATGCGCGTAAATCGTTATACTGCAGACTGCCGGAATTTACAGTAGGAAAAACAGGCAAAGGCGCGCGGAGAGGCTTTGGCTTCTGTGTAGCCGCAGGGCGGCTGGAAAAGGAGGAGAGAGAATGCATCTAAACGAAAAGGAACAGGCATGGGCTCTGGAGACCCTGGACAGGGTGGCCCGCAAGCTGGAAAAGGTGGCGGAGCGGTCAAAGGACAAGATTCCCTACACCACAGTGCACGGCGTTCATGACGACAAGTCCGGCGAAAGGGAAATCGGCTGGTGGACCAACGGCTTCTGGGGCGGCATGATGTGGCAGATGTACGCCCTGACCGGAAAGGAAATCTACAAAGAAATTGCCGAAGACAATGAGCGGAAGCTGGACGCGTGTCTGATGGACTATGGGAAGCTTGACCACGATAACGGCTTCAAGTGGCTGCCCACGGCTGTGGCCGATTACCGCATGACCAAGAATCCCGCCTCTAAGAACAGAGCCCTGCTTGCCGCCGGAAATCTGGCCGGGCGCTTCAACAACCGGGGGAATTTCATACGGGCCTGGAACGATTGGGGCGCCGAGGATCACAGGGGCTGGGCCATCATTGACTGCATGATGAATCTGCCTCTCTTGTACTGGGCCGGCGAGGAGACCGGCGATCCCAGGTTCTCCCAGATCGCCGTGAGCCATGCCAATACCGCAGGCAAAAGCTTTGTCCGGGGAGACGGCTCCGTGAACCATATCGTGGAGTTCGACTTAGAGACCGGTGAAATGGTGAGAAGCTACGGCGGACAGGGCTATGGAGAGGGCTCTTCCTGGACCAGGGGCCAGAGCTGGGCGCTGTACGGCTTTACCTTAAGCTATCTGCATACCAAGGAGCCGGCGTTTTTGGAGACTGCGGAGCGGGTGGCCAATTACTTTATCGCCAATATCCCCGAGAGCGGCTTTATCCCGGTGGACTTCAGACAGCCCGTGGATGTGGCGCTGGAGGATTCCACGGCGGCGGCCATTGCCTCCTGCGGCCTGATCGAGCTGGCGAAGCTAAGAGAGGGCAGGCAGAGCAGGATTTATCTGGAGGCGGCGCTTAAGATGCTGGGGGCGCTGGCTGAGGACAGGGTGCGCTGGAACGAGATGGAGGACAATCTGCTGGAAAAGTGTACGGCGGCCTACCATGACAGGGAACATGAATTTTCCATTATTTACGGGGACTATTATTTCCTGGAGGCTTTGATGAAGCTGAATGGGAAAGAGATATTCATCTGGTAAAAGCGCGGGAAGAAGTTCTAAGGCTACAAAGGACGTAGCCTAAGAACTTCTAGGCTTGCGAGCGAACAAGTTCGCTTGCAAGCCGGTCCCGCGCGGAAGAATGCCCCGGAGTGCGGGGCATTCTTCCGGTCTTGCACCTATTTGTCTTTGTGCCTGTTTGTGTCTCTGCACCAATTGGGTTTTGTGCAGATTCGGCCTTGCATGGATTTGGTTTTTATCTATTTTTATTTGTATTGATGCATTGATTGTTTTTTTGTAATAGAGTTGTGTGCTGGTGTCGGTGCCGGTAAGAAAGGCGGGGACTTTTGGGTTCCCGCCTTTTTGGTTTGGGTCAGACTTTTGCAGGGTGTTTCAGTGGATTTTGGGGGCAGGGGGCTTGGGGCTGGCCTGGGAGGTCGGGAGGGCTGGATTTCCCTGGCTTGGGGCCTGGGCTTTCTGGGGGTGGGCAGCTATCCAGGCTTGGGCCGGGGCCGGGCCTGTGGAGTCTCTGACGATCAGGGTGGCCCGCAGCTGGATGGAGCCTATGGCCACGCGGTTCAGCAGGCAGGACAGGGCGTAGAAGCCGCATTTGCCCAGGGCCAGTCGGTCCTGACGGATGGTGGTCAGGGGCGGCTGGGTGTGGGCGGTCATGGGCAGGTCGTCGAAACCTATGATGCTCACGTCCTGAGGGATACGGATTTCCCGGTCCTCGCATTCCGTCATGGCCGAGATGGCGCGGATGTCGTGGGAGAACAGGATGGCAGTGACGCCCTGTTCCATGAGCTTCGGGATATATTTGCGGGTGGAATCGTTCACATAATAGCCCAGGCCGATATAATTTTCGTTGATTTCCAGACCGTATTTCTCCATGGCGCTCAGATAGGCATTGTATCTGGCTTTCAGGATGTAAGATTCCAGAGGGCCGGAGAGGAGGCCTATTTTTGTGTGTCCCAGGGAGGTCAGGTGCTTGACCGCCAGCTCAAAGCCCTCCTGGCTGTCGCAGCCCACGGAGGCTATGTGGGGGTTCCCCTTGATGTAATTGTCGTAGAGGACAGCGGGAATTTTGGATGTACGAAACTCTTTCATCCAGGGATCCAGGAGGGTCAGCCCCAGGATAAAAGAACCCTGATAGCCGTGTTCTATCATGAACACGCCATAGGGGGTGCCCCGCTGGAATTCTATGTCTATGGGGATGATGTCTACCGTCCAGCCCTCCGGTTCCGCCATTTGCCGGAAGCCCAGGATAATATCATGTCCGAACTGATTCGGAGTCTGAAAGTCCATATTCTCTACTAAAATGCACAGGGCTTTCCTCTCCTTTTGGAGACGCTTGTTGGTATAGCCCAGTTCCACCGCGGTCTCCAAAATCTTTTTGCGCATTTCTTCGCTGACATCTTTTGCATTGTTCAGCCCTTTTGAGACTGTGCTCTTGGAAATTCCCAGCTTTGCGGCAATGTCGTTTATCGTAGCCATCAGGAAATCCTCCCGTAAAAATTTTGTGAAAAATGACAATGATTTTATGTCCCGATACCTAGATTATAGCAAGACAGCGTTTGAAAAACAAGAGTGTCTGCGAAACTTTAAGGAAAGATAAAGTATGATATTTCGTTTGTAAATTATTTTTATTAAACGCATAAGGCGGATGATATCAGGAAATACAATGTTTAACGGTTCGGTTTTTCGTTGACAAACAGATGATAAAAAGAATCGGAAACGAAACTAATAAAATATAGTTTCGGGAATTTGTTTCGGGAATAATTTCGAAAACCCATGCAAACTGCATAAACGCATAAATAAAATGTCTAATAATGCGGAGAACCTGCACAAACAGAGGCTTGACGCAATTCTAAAAATATGATATTTTTCTATCAACGAAATTTAAAGAAACCATTAAAAGTTTCTAAAAACAAAATTTCTAAAAGGAGGACTTTTAAAATGAAAAAGAAAAAGATTTTTGCCACATTGCTGGCAGCGGCTATGAGCTTATCGCTTCTGGCGGGATGCGGAGGCGGAGACGACGGTTCTTCATCTCAGGGCGGCGCAGATGCTTCCCAGGGCGCAGATGCTTCCCAGGGCGGAGATGCTTCCCAGGGCGCAGATGCTTCCCAGGGCGGCGAGAACGCGTCAGGGGGGGCAGCGGACGGTGAGACACAGGACATCGCCCTGAAAGTATGGTGCCCTCAGAACCAGATCGACACCGGCGCCATGACCCAGATGGAGGAGGCTTTCCAGGCAGCCCATCCCGAGTGGAATATCACCTGGACCAATGAGGTGGTAGGCGAGGATAAGTGCGCGGAGCAGGTGCTGACCGATGTAGGCATTGCGGGAGATGTATTCCTGTTCGCCAGCGATCAGCTTCCTCAGCTGGTACAGGCAGGCGCAATTGCCCAGCTGGGCGGCGCTACCGAGGAGATGGTGAAGAACGAGATTGCCGAATCCGTTACGGCTACCGTGACCCAGGACGGCAAGATCTATGGAATTCCTTTCACCCATAACACTTTCTTCATGTATTATGACAAGACTCTGCTGGACGAAAATGACATCAAGACCCTGGAAGGGATCATGGCTAAGGAAACGGCAGACGATGTCTACAATTTCTATTTTGAGTCCGCAGGCGGCTGGAAGCTGGGCTGCTACTACTACGGCGCAGGCTGCAGCGTCTTTGGGGCTGACGGAAGCGATTTGGCCGCAGGGGTAGACTGGAACAACGCCACAGGCCTGGCGGTAACCAACTATCTGATTGACCTGATCAACAATCCGAAATGTGCTTACGACGGTGAGATTACCGTTACGGAGCTGATTGAAAGCCACAGGCTGGGCGCATGGTTCGGCGGCACTTGGGAATATGAGAACTTCCACAGTATATTGGGAGACGATCTCGGAATGGCGATTATTCCTACTTTCAATCCGGACGGCACGGATTATCAGCTGTTGAGCTTCTATGGCTCCAAGGCAATCGGCGTCAACGCGCAGTCCAAGAACATGGCGGCGGCCGTTCAATTTGCGGCATTCATCGGAAACGAAGAGAATCAGCTTCTGCGCTACGAGCTTTCCCAGCAGGCTCCGGCCAATATCAAGGCGGGCGAGAACGAGAAAGTTATGGCGGATCCCCTTATGGCAGTGCTTGTAGAGGAGTCCAATAAGGCCAGCGTGGCACAGCCCTCCAGTTCTGTATTCAGCAGCAGATATTGGTCCAATGCAGGTGCGATTCCTACAGAAATCAGGAGCGGCATCATCACAAAGGACAATGCACAGGAGAGACTGGATACTTTCGTGCAGGCTATGACAGCGGAAACAGTGGGCGAATAAGTAAAATGGTATCCGCCCATACATACAGGCTGCAGCCGGGCTGTATGGGCGGATGGTGAATTGGAATCAGGAGGTTTCTGATGGGACTTTTTAAGAAGAAAGCACCGCTTAAATATGACAGGCCCAGAGACGAGAGTATATCCCATGTATTTAAGAAAGGTAATACCATCACCAAGCTTTCTTTCCTAGTTTTTGGCCTGGGAAATATAATGAATAAGCAGATTGTCAGGGGATTGATTTTCCTGGTGCTGGAGATTCTGTATTTTGTATACATGATTCTGTTTGGGATTGGCGCGATTGGGGATTTCCTGACGCTGGGGACTGTGGAACAGGGACAGGTCTATAATGAGGCATTGGGAATTTACGAATATTCCATGGGTGACAACTCCATGCTCTGCCTGCTCTACGGCGTTATTACCATTGTTCTGACCATTGCCATTATTTTCCTGGCATGCATGTCCGCCAAGAGCGCGTACTGCACCCAGGTCCGTATTGCCAAGGGACAGCATATTCCTACTTTCCGGGATGATATACGCTCCCTGAAAGAGGAGAATCTGCATGCATTCCTGCTTGCGCTTCCGATCATCGGCATTCTGGTCTTCACCATTGTTCCGCTGGTATTCATGATTTTGATTGCTTTTACCAGCTATGACCATGAGCATCAGCCCCCCGGGTCGCTGTTCTCCTGGGTAGGTTTGGAGAATTTCCGGTCATTGGTGGCATCCACGGGCTCCCTGGCCAAAACGTTCTGGCCTGTGCTGGGATGGACCTTGATCTGGGCCGTGTCCGCTACGGTGACCTGCTATATCTTAGGGCTCTTGCTGGCGCTTCTGATCAACCGTAAGGATACCAAAGGCAAGGGCTTCTGGCGATTCATGTTCGTGCTGTCCGTGGCGGTTCCTCAGTTTGTTACCTTGCTGACCATGCGAACCATCTTCAACGCCAACGGTCCGGTGAACGTGCTTCTGCGTGAAATCGGCATCATAGGGGCAACGGAGTCCATACCGTTCTTCACGGATCCGCTGCTTGCGAAGATTACCATCATCTGCATCAATATCTGGATCGGCGTGCCTTTCACCATGCTGTCCACTACGGGTATCCTGCAGAACATTCCTGCGGACCTCTATGAAGCAGCGAAGATAGACGGAGCCAGCGCGCCCGTTATCTTCAGAAAGATTACGCTGCCCTACATGCTGTTTGTGATGACGCCCAACCTGATCACATCCTTTACGGGCAACATCAACAACTTCAACGTCATCTTCCTGCTGTCGGGCGGCGGTCCTGATTCGCTGGATTATTATTTTGCGGGCAAGACGGACTTGTTGGTGACCTGGCTCTATAAGCTGACCATCACCCAGAAAGACTACAACCTGGGCGCGGTTATCGGTATTCTGGTATTTATCATCCTTGCGACTCTGTCACTGTTGACCTATCACCGTACAGGTGCCTACAAAGATGAGGGGGCGTTCCAATAATGAGAGCAAAGAGAAAAATCACCAATGCAGCCTGCTATGTGCTGCTGACGGTTCTTAGCATTATCTGGGTTCTGCCCATCCTGTTCGTTATACTGACATCGTTCCGTGAGGAGGGCGGTTCCTACAAAACCTATATCATGCCCAAGGGCTATACTCTGAACAACTATAAAGAGCTGATACTGGGCATCAACAGCAATATCTCGGGGGGCACCAGCATTGATTTTACCAGGTGGTTTTTTAACACCCTGATCATTGCGATTTTCAGTACTTTGCTGTCCGCGTTCTTCGTGCTGTGCGTCTCTTTCGTCATGAGCCGCCTGCGCTTCAAGATGCGCAAGAAGTTCCTGAACATTGCCATGATTCTGGGCATGTTCCCGGGCTTTATGTCCATGATCGCTGTGTACTACATCCTGAAAGGCTTAGGGCTTTTAGAGACCGGCGTGCTGAAGCAATTGTCGCTGGTGCTGGTGTACTCGGGAGGCGCGGGATTAGGCTTCTATATGGCAAAGGGATTCTTCGACACCATTCCCAAGTCCATTGACGAGGCGGCCTTTATCGACGGCGCCACCAAGTGGGATACCTTTACCAAGATCACCATACCGCTGTCCAAACCCATCATTACTTACACCCTGCTGACCTCTTTCATGGGTCCCTGGGTGGATTACATCTTCGCGAAAGTTATCATGGGTAACGACACCGAGTACTACACCATCGCCATCGGTCTGTGGACCATGCTGGAGAAAGAGTACGTGGATTACTATTACACCCAGTTCTATGCGGGCTGCGTACTGATTTCCATCCCTATCGCCATTGTCTTCCTGCTGTCTCAGAGCTGCTATGTGGAAGGCGTGTCCGGCGCGGTAAAGGGCTGATTGACCGGCGTGATTTTGGAGCCTGGGAATTTGGGTTTTTCTTGACAGTTCCGTATGAAATGTTATAAACTATATTTGTGCTGCTGCAGAGAATGAATGGACATTCATGGCGGACAGGAAGCTGTGTAAGAGGTTTCCTGCCCCATTGCGGCGGCATTTTTATTAGGGGAAGTGTGCCCGAAGCGAGGGCATTCTTCAGGGCTGGGTATCTGGAGGTAAGAGTGAAAGAGAATGTTGCCAAACGCCTGGCTTTTTTCGCCAGTGAAGAATTTGATAAAAAGTTCCGATACGACGGAAAGGATCTGGGAGCAGTCTGCAGGGAGGGCAGGACAGTATTTAAGGTGTGGAGCCCTCTGGCGGAGCGGATTGAACTGCGGCTCTACAGGGACAGCGCTTCGGAAAGCTATTTGAGACAGGAGATGCAGGCAGGGGAAAAGGGCGTATGGAGCCTGGCATTTGAAGAGAGTCTGCATGGAGTGTATTACGATTACGAAGTTGTGATAGATGGAAAGGAAACCTGTACCGCGGACCCTTATGCCGTGGGCTGCGGCTGCAATGGGGACAGGAGCATGGTGGTGGATCTGGGGCGGACGGATCCGCCGGGATTCGGCGCGGACAGGGCGCCGTCGCTTTGCGGGGAGCAGATCATTTACGAACTGCATATTAAGGACTTTTCCTATGACAAGGACAGCGGCATTCCGGAGGAGTACCGGGGGAAATACAAGGCATTTACCGTAAGGGGGACAGGAGGAAGCTATCCCACCTGCATGGAATATCTCAAGAGCCTGGGTGTTACCCATGTGCATCTGCTGCCTTTTTTTGATTACGGATCCGTAGATGAAGCCGGGGACGAGGGACAGTTTAACTGGGGATATGATCCGAAAAATTATAATGTGCCGGAGGGATCTTACGCCACGGATGCCGCAGACGGGCTGACCCGGATCCGGGAGTGCAAGGAAATGATACAGGCATTCCATGAAAACGGCATGCGTGTAGTTATGGATGTGGTGTATAATCATACGCACAGGGAGGACTCCTGGTTCCAGAGAATGGTGCCGGATTACTATTACCGTTATCTGGAGGACGGCAGCCTGTCCAACGGCTCCGCCTGCGGAAACGATGTGGCGGCGGGCCGGTCCATGGTGGACAATTATATCGCGGATTCCGTGCTGTACTGGGCGGAAGAGTACCATATAGACGGCTTCCGGTTCGACCTGATGGGACTGCTTCCGGTGGAGCTGATGAACCGGATCCGCAGAGAACTGGACGAAAGGTTCGGGCCCGGTGAGAAGCTGCTCTACGGAGAGCCCTGGAGCGCGGATTTCTCTCCTATGGAGGAGGGGACCATAGCTGCCGAAAAGAAAAACGCCGCGCATCTGGAGGACGGTGTGGCGTTTTTTTGCGACGATACCAGAGATGCCATCAAGGGAAGCGTGTTCTACGGAGATGCCCCGGGCTTTGTCAACGGCGGCAAAGGTATGGAGCAGGCGATTCTACATGCGGTGACCGGATGGCGGGATGGCGGCGCCGGTTTTTTGCCGAAAAGCTGCCGGCAGATCATAAATTATGTGTCGGCCCATGATAATTTTACTCTCTGGGATAAGCTGGTGATATCCATGCGCCCCGACGAGACGGATTTCGATACAAAGTATGAGGATGTGCTGGCCGCCAACAAGCTGGCCGCTTTCATCTATTTTACCTGCCAGGGGAATCTGTTTTTGCAGGCCGGGGAGGAGTTCGCGCGCACGAAGCAGGGGGAGGACAACAGCTACTGTGCTTCGCCAAAGCTGAATATGCTGAAATGGAGCAGGACGGCAGAGTATGGGGAACTGGTGGACTATTACAGAGGCCTCATACGGCTGCGCAAGCGTCTGCCGGGCCTGTGCGACAAATCCCCGGAGGCAGCGGAGCGGATTCGCTGCGGTACCGTCCGGAGAAAGGGCGTGGTGTCTTTTCTGGTGGATAACAGGTCCACAGAGACCTGTAGGTGGGAGGATTTGTTCATTATATACAATGCCTCCGGCCAGGCCTGTCAGGTTCCGGTACCGGACAAGGCGCCGGATTTGGCTTCTGAGTCCGGGTCAGCCGCAGCCAGGGGGTTTTGGGAATTGCTGGCGGACGGGAAAGAGGCCGACTGCCGAAAGCCGGCGGCGCTTACGGGCGGCTGCGTCCGGGTGCCCGCCCACAGCGGGATGCTGCTGGGCAGAGCCTGCCCCATAGCCTGTGCTGCCACAGGGAGTGCATAAATGTCGTCTGAAAAGGAACCGGCCGGGAGGCCGGCCCCCTTTTTAAATAATAAGAAAGTGTCCGTCAAAGCGGACCAGGAGGTAAGACCATGAAGAGAGCCAGCGGAATACTGCTTCCGATTGCCAGTCTGCCGTCGAAGTACGGCATCGGCTGCTTTTCCAGAGAGGCATATGATTTTATTGACAGGCTGAAAGAGGCGGGACAGAGCTATTGGCAGATTCTGCCCCTTTCTCCCACAAGCTATGGGGACTCCCCTTATCAGTCCTTTTCTTCCTTTGCGGGGAATCCGTATTTCATCGATCTGGAGGCGCTGATAGAGGAGGGCGTGCTGACGAGGCAGGAGTGCGAGGCATGCGATTTTGGCCGGAACCCGGCGCGAATCGACTATGGTAAGCTTTACATAGAGCGGTTCCCTCTGCTGCATCTGGCCTATGAGCGCAGCAATATCGCCCGGAATCCGGACTTTGCCCGCTTCGTGGAGGAGAATGCCGGCTGGCTGGAGGACTATGCGCTTTTCATGGCCGTGAAGAAACGCTTTGACGGGGCTGCCTGGGAGGAGTGGGCGGAGGACATCCGGAAGCGATGGCCCAATGCCATGGATTATTATAGGAGAGAGTGCTATTTCGACGTGGAATTCTACAAGTATCTCCAGTTCCAGTTCCATGTCCAGTGGGAGAAACTGAAAGCCTACGCCAACGAGAACGGCATCCGGATCATCGGGGACATTCCCATCTATGTGGCCTATGATTCGGCGGATGCCTGGGCCAATCCGGAGATGTTCCAGCTCGACGCGGATTCCAGGCCCGTGGCCGTGGCGGGCTGCCCGCCCGACGCTTTTTCCGCCACGGGACAGCTTTGGGGGAATCCGCTGTACAAATGGGATTACCACAGGCAGACCGGATTCGCGTGGTGGTGCCGCAGGATTGACTACTGCTTCAAGCTGTATGATGTGGTGAGAATCGACCATTTCAGGGGATTCGACGAGTATTACAGCATTCCTTACGGGGAGGAGACGGCCGTGAACGGCCACTGGGAGAAAGGACCGGGGATGGAGCTGTTCCGGGTGCTGCAAAGCAGACTGGGGGACAAGGAGATCATTGCCGAGGACCTGGGCTTTTTGACGCCTACCGTGGTGCAGCTGCTAAAGGACAGCGGGTATCCCGGCATGAAAGTGCTGGAGTTCGCTTTCGATCCCAGGGAGGAAACAGACTACCTGCCGCACAGTTATGACCGCAATTGCGTGGTGTATACGGGAACCCACGACAATGAGACGCTGGTGCAGTGGTACAAGGGGCTGGACGAGGAGTCAAAGGCGTTCGCGGAGGAATACATGGACAATGCCTCCACGCCGGATTCCGAGAAATACTGGGATTTCGTGCGTATGGCCATGATGAGCTCGGCAAACACCTGTATCACGCCGGTTCAGGATTACCTGGGACTGGACGCCGAGGCCAGAATCAACCATCCCTCCACCCTTGGGGGGAACTGGGAGTGGCGGATGTCGGCGGATATGCTGGATCAAGCCGCCATTGAAAAGATTTACCGGCTCACCAGGATCAGCAGCAGGCTGCCCGAGGAGGAGCAGATCCGGCTGAAAGAGGAGCAGGCGAAACGGCTTGCGCTGAAAGAGCTGGAAGAGAAGAAAGCAAAAGAAGCGAAAGAAAGAAAAGAAGAAAAAGACGTAAAAGACATAAAAGAAGAAAAAGAAGCAAAAGACGCAAAAGAAGCAAAAGATGTAAAAGATGTAAAAGATGTAAAAGATGTAAAAGATGTAAAAGAGGCGAAAGAAACCGGCGAAGCAAAAAAAACTTTGCCGAAAGAAAAGGCTTCGCAGATCAAGGCGGAGTCTAAACGGGTCTGAAATCGGTAGACAATAAGGCGGAGGGAACTTGGATGAAATTCGTGTATGGAAAACAGGACTGGAAGACATTTGAGCGCGGCGAGGAAAACTGTTTTTTGATGACGAATGGTCTGGGCGGTTTTTCATCGCTTACTATGATTGGCTCCTGCGGGCGGAATGACCATGCGGTGCTGATGGCCTGCGTGCATTCTCCCAATCATCGCTACAACATGATTCACCGGCTGGAGGAGATCCTTTTCATCGGGGAGGAGGAAGTACATCTGTCCAGCCAGGATTATCTGGACGAGGCCAGGGAGCAGGGCTTTCTGTATCAGACAAAGTTTACCTATGAGGATTATCCCCGGTGGACCTACCTGGTAAAGGGCATAGAGATCGTCCGTACAATGGTGCTGTCCCAGGGGGAGAATTCCGTGGGAATTTCCTATGAAATCCGCAATCATTCCGGAAAAGAGGCGGTGCTGGAGGTCTATCCCCACCTGGAATTCGTGCCCAAGGGCGCATTGCTTACCCGGGAGCAGGCGTTTACCCTGGAGGAGGGGAAGATCAGCTCCAACGGACAGACACTCCACTTCTGGACAGACGGCGATCTGTGGGAACTTCCCCTCACCTTTCGGGAGGGATTGTACTATGCCTATGACCACTGCGACGGGCGCCGGGAGACGGGGCGCACTGCGGTGAACCACAAGATTTCCCGCCGTGTGGGAGCCGGGGCCGGTGGGGAGCTGGAGATGGTATACGGCATGCTGCCCAGACTGTCCAGGCCGGCCCGGATGCGGGAAGAGATGTGCCGGTACAGGGAGACCCTGCGGGAAAAGGCCGGATTTGCGGACGACACCGCCCGCACCCTGGCGGCCGCTGCCGGCCAGTTCATCTCCTACCGCTCCTCCACGGCCAAGCAGACCATATTGGCGGGCTTCCCTTTCTTTGAGGACTGGGGGAGGGATACCATGATCGCCATGCTGGGATGCTGTCTGGCCACGGGACAGTATGAGACGGCGGAGAGCATCCTGCAGACCTTTATGGCCTACTGCAAAAAGGGCCTGATGCCCAATCTGTTCCCGGAAGGGAAAGAGGCGCCGGGATACAATACCGTGGACGCTTCGCTTTTGTTTATCCTGGCAGTGTATGAATACTACAGGAAGACAAAGGACACTGTGCTGGTAAAGAGCGCCTATCAGACCATGAGAGAGATCATCGACTGGTACGAAAAAGGGACGGATTTTGGTATCCGCATGGATGAGGACGGTCTGATTCTGGCGGGACAGGACTATGACCAGGTGACCTGGATGGATGTGCGGGTGGGAGACATTTTGCCTACGCCCAGACACGGAAAGCCTGTGGAGATCAATGCCTACTGGTACAATGCGCTGCGTATCATGGGGGAATTTCGCAAGTTCTTCCCCGAGGACGAAAAGGACTATGAGGGCATGGCGGAGCGGGTGATGGAAAGCTTCGAAGAGAAGTTCTGGAACCAAGAGGCGGGATGCCTGAAAGATGTGGTGTCCGGTACCAGGGCTGACCTGCAGATCCGCTGCAACCAGATCTGGGCAGTGTCCCTGCCTTTCTCCGTACTGCCGGCGGAAAAGGAGCGGCAGGTGGTGGAGGTGGTATTCAGCAAGCTCTATACCCCTTACGGACTGCGGACGCTGGATCCGGCAGACCAGGAATTCCATCCTTTCTATGGGGGCCCCCAACTGGAGCGGGATCTGGCCTACCATCAGGGGACGGTCTGGGTCTTTCCGCTGGGCGCCTATTACCGGGCGTATCTGAAAGTTCATGGGTACACGGCGGAGGCGAAAGCATATGTGCGGGAGCAGTTGGAGAGCATAGGAGCCGCCCTGCGGGAGGGCTGTATCGGCCAGCTGCCGGAAATCTATGACGGGGGCAATCCCGTGTCCTCCAAGGGGTGTTTCGCCCAGGCCTGGAGCGTGGGGGAGATCCTCAGGGTGTATGACGCGCTGCGCTCCTGAGGCCTGGCTGCGGAATTTGCAGGAAAGCATTCCCTGTGGGCTGACTGTAGGAATTCCAAGGATGGCGGGTGCAACTTTGGGCCTGTTTTGCTACAAATCAGTAGTCCCTCCGGGCACCCGGCCGGAGGGACTACTGGGCGGCGGGAACGCAATGGCCAGGGAAATTTTGGGGAAGCTTGCTGCGTGAGACGATCAGGGACGCTTGCCCTGGAAAGGAGCGATATGTACCGGAATTACATTTTCGATTTCTACGGAACGCTGGCGGACATCCGCACGGATGAGGAGAACCCCTGCCTGTGGCAGAAGATGGCCGAGATTTACCGGGCCATGGGGGCGGCCTATGGGGCGGATGAGCTGTCATCGGCGTTTCGCCGCTTAGAGGGGGAGGAGACGGCGAGGATCGGGATACAGGAGGCGGAGCCGGACTTGTCCAGGGTGTTCGCCAGGCTGTATCTGGAAAAGGGCGCCGCCTGCAACGAGACTCTCACGAAAATGACGGCAGTCACGTTCCGGGCGCTGTCCAGAGAATATATCCGGGCCTATGACGGCGTGGAGGAATTTCTGGGGGAGCTTAGAGCGCGCGGAAAAAGAGTCTATCTGCTCTCCAACGCCCAGACGGACTTCACCAGGCCGGAGATCGAGATGCTGGGCCTGACGAAATATTTTGACGGCATCTTCATTTCCTCGGAGCAGGGATGCAAGAAACCCTCAAAGATATTCTTTGAAAGGCTTCTGCAGAAATATGCCCTGGATCCCAAAGAGAGTATCATGATCGGAAACGATGAGTCGGCGGACATTGCCGGAGCCCGCCTTGTGGGGATGGACACCCTCTACATCCACACAGCCATATCCCCTGCGGAATATGGCCGGGTGGAGTCCACCTACCGGGTTATGGACGGGGACTTCCGGAAAGTCAGGGGACTTATTTTATAAAGACTACAGATTTGCGATAAATAAGAGCTGCTCCGTCAGCGGGGAGATTGTCCGCGCTGCCCTTAGCAGCGAAAAATTTTGCCAGAATAGTGAAAGCTGCATACAGAGGCTGAAATGGGGCGGACAGGAATGTCCGCCCTTTGCGCCGTCCGGAACCCGGGTTCTTTTAAAGCGTTCCTCCGGCTGCTTTAAGGCATCTGTCATTCCGTTTCGCCCAAAGCTGCCAGTTATATTCAGAAATTCAGGATTTTCACAAGTAACAAAAAGGTATTGTCTTTTTACTAAGTATATGGCAGAATGAAGATACGCATGGCGCCCTGAGACTGCGCATAAGACCCGCGGCATGGAAGGGGCCCGAAAGGAGAACATAGCTATGGACAAAATGAAAGTGGCAGTGATAGGCTGCGGAACCATTGCCAACAGCGCACACATCCCTGCCTACATGAAGAACGAGGATGTGGAGATCAAGTATTTCTGCGACATCATCCCGGAGCGGGCGGAGGCTGCCGTGGAGGAATACGGCTGCGGTACAGCCGTGGTTGACTACAGAGATGTATTGGCTGACCCGGAGGTGGAGGCAGTGTCCGTCTGTACGCCCAACAAGATGCATTCGGTCATTTCCATAGACGCGCTGAAAGCCGGCAAGAACGTGCTCTGCGAGAAGCCCGCCGCCAGGGTCTACGAGGAGGCCGTGGCCATGCAGCAGGCGCAGCACGAGAGCGGCAAGGTGCTCAACATCGGCGTGGTGAACCGGTTCAACAATCAGGTGAACCGCATTCGCGAGTATATCAAAGAGGGACGCCTGGGCGAGGTCTATCATGTGTATATCAGCTTCCGTGCCCACAGGAGCATCCCGGGGCTGGGCGGAGCCTTTACCACCAAGGAGATTTCCGGCGGAGGCGTGCTCATCGACTGGGGCGTGCACTATCTGGATTTGACTATGTACTGCTTGGGAGACCCCAAGGCCCTTACGGTGTCCGGCGAGACTTTCTGCAGGCTGGGCAAAGACATCCAGGGATATACCTACAAGGACATGTGGGCAGGCCCTCCTGTCAGGGACGGCATCTATGATGTAGACGATTCTGTCACTGCCCTGATCCGCACCGACGGGCCTACTTTCACCTTGCACGGGGCCTGGGCGCAGAACATCGGCGAAAAAGAGACCTATATCGACTTCATGGGCGACAAAGGCGGCATCCGCCTGCAGTACGGCGGGGACTTCACGGTATATACGGCAGAGCATGACGCGCTGGTGCAGTTCACGCCAGATGGTAAGAGCGAGGACATGTTCCGGACAGAGATCGACTCTTTCGTCAGGTGCATCCGCACCGGCGAGAAGCTTCCCTCTCATATCGACACCGTGCTGAAGACAGCCAGGATTCTGCAGGCCATCTATGACTCGGCCGAACAGCACAGGGAGATTGTACTGGACTGATCGTGCCGGGAGAGACCTGATGCAGTGTGCCAAGACCGCGGTTTTGGCACACTGCTTATTTGATTCCCGCGAGCAAACGTTGCTCGTTGAGCAACGAGCCAGGCGGGCATGCTTGCATGCACATTAAAGTCATAGAATATGGCTTTGCGACTGCCGCGTTGTAAGCTTGATGCTCCGTTGCCTGCAGCGGGGCTGTTGACTTGCAGCAAAATAGGCCCCGGACAAAGCGAGGCAGGAGATACAGGAGAATGGAAGTGCCGGCAAGATTATGTTTGCGTTCCGGAGAATCCTGTCTTATAATAGAAGAATAGCGAGGGAGCATATTTTATGGGATGGGAGAAAACAGATGAAGAATTTCAGGTTTTTGCTGGAATATGACGGAAGCCGGTATTACGGATGGCAGCGCCAGCCGGAGAAGAACACCATTCAGGGCAAGCTTGAGCATGTGCTTAGCCTGATGTGCAAAAAAGAAACGGAGGTCATCGGGGCGGGGCGCACGGACGCCGGCGTCCACGCCAAAGGCATGGTGGCCAACGCCTGGCTGGAGACGAAGATGAGCTGCGGGGAGATCCGGGATTACATGAACCGGTATCTGCCTGACGACATTGCGGTGCGGGAGGTCAGGGAGGCCGCGGACAGGTTCCATGCCCGGTACAACGCCACGGGCAAGACCTACCGCTATACCTGCCAGGAAGGGGCGGTGAAGTCCGTGTTTGACAGGAAGTACTGTGTCAGGCTGGACGAGCGGCCCGACCTTTCCAAGATGCAGCAGGCGGCGGAGCTTCTGCGGGGGGAGCATGACTTTCGGAATTTCTGCATAAATCCCAAGATGAAGAAGTCCACGGTGCGCAATGTAGACCGTATAGAGATCAAAAGAGAGGGGGAGTACCTGTATTTCACGTTCCACGGCAACGGATTCCTCCAGAACATGGTCCGCATCATGGTGGGGGTGCTGCTGGAAGCGGGCTACGGCAATGTGACCCTGGAGGAAGTAAAGGAATCCCTCACGGGCTTTGTGCGGCAGAAAGCAGGGCCTACGGCTCCGGCGGCGGGGCTTTGCCTGATAGGGGTGGATTACAATTAGGTATGACATTTGAAAGAAGTGCGCTTTCAAAATTTTGTTTTGATATGCGCCGGAGCGCGCAAGGTGTATAGACATGAAGTTCATATTTTCGTATCTGAAAAAATACCGCGGAATGATAATCGTGGCTATGACCATCAAGTCCATAGCCGCCCTGGGGGAGCTGATGCTCCCCTATGTTTTGGAGCATATGGTGGACGATGTGGTGCCGAGGAAAAGCGGGGCGCTGATTTTTGGCTGGGGCGCAGTGATGATCGCCCTGGCTGTCTTCGTGCGCCAGAGCAATGTGAAATCCAACCGGATGTCCACCAAGGTGGCGAAAGAGAGCATCTATGAAATCCGCAGGGACCTCTTCTGGAAGTCCCTGGGATTATCGGGAAACCAGGTGGACGAATTCGGCCTGCCGTCACTGAACTCCCGGATGACCTCGGACTCCTACAATGTGCAGAACTTCATCCGCAGTTTCCAGGCTATGGGGGTCAGGGCTCCTATCCTGCTGATCGGGGGCATTGCGATTACTCTGACCATGGATGTGGGGCTGGCATCGGTGCTGTGCATCCTGGCGCCCATCATGATCGCGCTGGTGGTGTTCGTGTCCTGGAAAGGCATTCCTCTGTATGAAAAGGTGCAGCAGTGTGTGGACGACATCGTGCGCATCATGCGGGAGAACATCACCGGCATCCGGGTGGTGAAAGCCCTCTCCAAGGAGGACTACGAAAGCCGCCGCTTTGGGGCGGCCAACGAGCAGATGGCGGGAAAGGACATCCGGGCCGGCATCGTCATGGCCCTGCCGGGGCCGCTGATGACCTTTGTGCTGAACGTAGGCCTGACCATTGTGGTGGTGGTGGGCGCTGTCAGGGTCAATGGGGGCGTCACCAAGCCCGGGGTCATCCTGGCTTTTCTCACTTATTTCAATATGATATCCATGGGAGTCATGGGCCTGAACCGGGTCTTCATGATGCTGTCCAAGGCCAATGCGTCCGCGTCCAGAATTGCGGCGGTGGTGTATGCGGAGGATGAGCTGGTGCCGCTGCCGGAAGAGGAGGCTGCGGTGACGGAGCGGGAAGACTATATTGTCTTTGATCATGTGGGCTTCAGTTACGGCAGGGAAACGGCGGGGACGGACGCCTCTAAATTCGACGGCCAGTGGCGGCAGAAGTCCCTGGACGATATCGACTTTTCCATCAAAAAGGGCGGGACGCTTGGCATCATCGGCGCCACCGGCTGCGGTAAGACCACGATCATCAACCTGCTGATGCGCTTCTACGACGCGGACGAGGGTGCTGTCTTCATCGACGGAAAGGACGTGCGCACCTATGACAAGGACACGCTGCACAGGATGTTCGGTGTGGTGTTCCAGAATGACGTGATTTTTGCGGACAGCTTAAAGGAGAATATCGCTTTCGGGCGGGACGTGTCTCCGGAGCAGATGGACGCCGCAGCGGCGGACGCCAGGGCCCGGGACTTCATACGGGAGTATGAGGATACATACGAACATAAGGCTGTGGTAAGAGGGGCCAACCTAAGCGGCGGCCAGCGCCAGAGGGTGCTGATCGCCAGGGCGCTGGCGGCGGCCCCGGATATATTGATTCTGGACGATTCTTCCAGCGCGCTGGACTACAAGACGGACGCCGCCCTGCGGAAAGCCATCAGAGAGCATCACGCGGACACCACTACGATCATCGTGGCCCAGCGTATCAGCTCCATCATGAGCCTGGACGACATCATCGTTCTGGAAGAGGGAAAAATCATCGGCCACGGCACCCATGAGGAGCTGCTGGAGAACTGCCCTATGTATCGGGAGATTTATCGGGTTCAAATGGGGACATGAGGCTTTTTCGGAAAAACACAAGATATAACAGGAGATGACATATGATTGACAAGAGGAAAGTAAAAGAAATCATGTTCGCGCTGGGGGCGGATTTATGCGGGATAGCAAGTATAGAAAGATTTTCGGATGCGCCGAAAGGGTATCACCCTTTGGATGTTTTGCCCACCTGTAAATCCGTGATTTCATTTGCCTGTAGATTTCCGGTAGGGACATTAAAGTGTACATCTGATATTCCGTATACGAGAGTTCGGAATTCGATTACACCTAAGATGGATGCCATTGCTCTTGACTTTTGCATTGAAATGGAAAAATATCAGGTAGTCTGCGTTCCCATTCCCACAAACGAAAGCCAGTGGGATAAAAATACGGGCAGATGGCGGTCTGTGGTCTCCCAAAAGCATGCGGCACAGGCGGCAGGGCTGGGAACCATAGGAAGACACTCTCTGCTGATAACGCCGGAATTTGGCAGTATGGTCTGGCTGGGTGCGGTTTTGTCTGAACAGGAATTTGAGCCTGACGAAATGAAAGAGCCTCTCTGCGATAACTGTCGTTTGTGCGTGGACATCTGTCCCGTGAATGCTCTGGACGGCCCGGAACTGAAGCAGCAGACCTGCTATGATTTCGCTTTTGGGGACGATGCGGAAACGCAGACCTGGAAAATTTCCTGTCATAAATGCAGAGATATCTGTCCCTATAATATACCTTATCAGAACTTGCAGTAGTCTTTTGCTGATTGACTATAGGAAAACGGAACCATTTCGTTGGCGCCGGTTCATCCGGACGTTTTATGGAAAGCGGGGTTTGAGGGGATTATGGCATCGAGGGAGAGTGTGCGGAAGAAGCCGAAAGATACGAAAGGGACGCTGTTGCGGCTATTGCGGTATGTGGGGGCTTATAAGTGGCTTCTGGCTTTTATCATTTTGCTGTGCTTTGTCAGCAATTTCCTGGCGCTTTTGGGACCCAGCATGGCGGGGGCAGCCATCAACGCGGCCTCGGCGGGGGCGGGGAAAGTGGATTTTGACCAGGTGTATTATTATGCTAAGAGGATGCTGTTCTGCTATGTTTGCTCCTCTGCGGTCACGGTCTGCATCAATATGATGATGATGTGCATCTCCAAGTGGATTGCCAGGAAGATGCGGGGGGATGTGTTCGGTAAGCTCATGCGGCTGCCGGTGGGGTATTTTGACCGGAACCAGGCAGGGGACATCATTAGCCGGGTTTCTTACGATATAGATGTAGTCAGCACCTGCATTGCCACGGACGTGGTGCAGATACTGACCAGCATTGTGACGGTGGCGGGGTCGTTAGCCATGATGATTTATATCGCGCCTACCATGTCGCTTATGGTGCTGGTGACCATTCCGGCGGCTGTGATTTACACTGCCAGGATGCGGGGCATCACCCAGCCCAGATATTCCAAGCGCTCGAAGAATTACGGTATCATGAATGGTTTCGTGGAGGAGATGTTCTCCGGGCAGAAGACGATTATGGCTTATGCCTACGAGAACAGAGTGTCCCGGCGCTTTGACACCATCAACCAGAACGCGGCGGAGGCTTATTACGATGCGGAGTATTACGGCGTCACCATGGGTCCCTCGGTGAACTTTATCAGCAACCTGGGCCTGTGCCTGATCGCAATGTTCGGGTCTTTTCTGTACATGCTGGGGAATATCACGCTGGGGCAGATTTCCTCTTTCGTGCTGTATTCCCGCAAATTTTCAGGGCCTATCAACGAGATCGCCAACATCACCAATGAGCTCTACTCCGCCCTGGCGGCGGCAGAGAGGGTATTCGGCCTGCTGGATGAGGAAGAGGAGCTGGCGGACGTAAGCGGCGCCGGGGAGCTTACGGACGTGGAGGGCAATGTGGCCCTGGAGCATGTGTACTTTGGCTATGACAAGGGCCGCACTATTATCCATGACCTGAACCTGGAGGCGGGGGCAGGGAAGATGGTGGCCATCGTAGGCCCCACCGGAGCCGGGAAGACTACCATCATCAATCTGCTCATGCGCTTCTATGACGTGGACAGCGGCCGAGTCCTGGTAGAGGACGGCGACATCCGGAACTATACCAGGCAGAGTCTGCGGGGAGCCTATGCCATGGTGCTCCAGGACACCTGGGTGTTCAAGGGGACGATTTTCGAGAATATTGCCTACGGCAAGGAGGGGGCCGCCATGGAGGAGGTGGTGGCCGCGGCAAAGGCAGCTTATATCCATCCGTTCATCATGCGTCTGCCCCAGGGGTACGACACCGTCATCAGCGAGGACGGCGGCAACATCTCAAAGGGCCAGAAGCAGCTCCTTACCATCGCCAGAGCCATGCTCTATGACGCTAAGATGCTCATCCTGGACGAGGCCACCTCCAACGTGGACACCAGCACGGAGCGCAAGATCCAGAAAGCCATGCGGGAACTGATGAAAGATAAGACCTGCTTTGTCATCGCCCACAGGCTGTCCACTATCCGGAATGCGGACTATATACTTGTAGTAGACAGAGGGGACATTGTGGAGCAGGGGAATCATGAGAGCCTGATGGAACGGAAAGGATTCTATTATAAGCTGTATGCCGCGCAGTTTGAGTGATGTGGAATTTTACTTAAGCCTGGGGTTTGCGCGCCGTGACTGGGAGAGGCTTTTGAAGTATTTTTAGCGGAATCTGCATAAAATAGGCCAAAAGAGCCATATGCAACCGCCGGTTGACAGATTTCCAAGCGCAATTGGTAGTTGTCAACCGGCTTTTTTGCTACGATTGCAGCATCCAGGGGGACAGCGGATGAGAGCTTCCCGGGCATGACGCCTTAACCCGGGGCGGAGAAGACTGCCACAGGAGGACGGCCTTTTTCGGACACGAAAGATGCCGAAGCGCCATGGAAGCTGCGGCGCTTGCAGACGGTTCGATGGCCGGCCGCGTCCCCTGGGAAAAGCAGGCACGGAGCGTGCGGAAAGGAAAAGCTGCAGAAGCGGCAGGAGAAGATATGATATTGGCTGAAAAAGTTATGGCACTGAGGAAGAAAAACGGATGGTCACAGGAGGAACTGGCGGAGAAGTTGAACATTTCCAGACAGTCCGTGAGCAAATGGGAGAGCGGCGCCTCCATTCCTGACATTGACAAGATTATCGCTATGAGCGGTCTCTTTGGGGTCAGCACGGATTATCTGTTGAAAGACGATGTGGAGAAAGAGCTGCCCTCGGAGACGGAGGACGTCTATGAGGGGAGAAAGGAGAGGGCAGTGTCTTTGGAGGAGGCCAACGGCTTCATGGGCCTGGTAAGGAAGCTGGCAGGGCGGATTGCCTTTGGGGCGGGATTGTGCGTCCTCTCTCCCATTCCCATGATTGTCATGAGCGGCCTGGCGGAGTACGGCGGGGAGGCGGGAGTCTCCGGGGCAGCGGCTATGAGCGAGGACATGGCAGGGGGATTGGGTATGGTGATTCTGCTGGTGCTGGTGGCCATCGGCGTGGCAATTTTGATTCTCTCCGATATGCGCACGGAGAAGTACCGGTATCTGGAGAAAGAAACTCTGGCACTGCAGTACGGTGTGGAGGGAATTGTCAGGAAGCGGAAAGAGGATTTCGCGGCACGGTACCGCTTCTGCGTGGTGACCGGGGTTACCCTGTGTATCATCGGCGTGGTGCCCCTGATGGTGGCGGCAGCCTTTTCGGCTGGGGATTTGGTTTACATCTATTGTGTGGGAGTGCTGCTTTTCATGGTGGCCGTGGCGGTAGTGCTGTTCGTATGGTCCGGCAGCATCCAGGGCAGCTTTGACAAGCTCCTGCAGGAGGGGGATTATACGGTGGAGGAAAAGGCGCTGCACAAGAGGACATCTTTCTTCCCCACAGTGTACTGGTGCCTGGTGACTGCGCTGTTTCTGGGGCTGGGCCTGTATTTGGACAATTGGAGGTACGTGGGTTTTATCTGGCCTGTGGCGGCGCTGCTGTTCGTGGCCATTCAGTATATTGTGAAAGAGGTGGCGAAGTCCGGGCTGGAGAAGCGGGACTGAGAGGCTTTCGGCAGAGGGCTTTATCGGATTTCATATGAGACCTGCCAGGTCTGATCCAGGAAAGGGAGATATCTATGGTGCCTGACGGGCTTGTAACACGAAAATATACGAATAACAGAACATAGATAGATAAAAAAACAACCATTGCAGGCCATGAAAGGATATGCTATACTTAACAAAGTAACCAAATTCTTTGAGCAGGATATTCTAAATCCGGGCCATGTGCCTGCAAGGCTTTTTAATCTGTGATTCCATCATTCAGAAACCCTGCTTAATACCAAATAATATCAATAAGGAGGGCAAATGGGTGAGCCGAATAATGCACTGGCAGTCTATATGAATCGTTCTGACCGGATACGCTCGGTGCTGGAGTACTATATTGGAGAAAAGCTGCCGCAGGATTGGCAGTGTGAGGAGATAAGGGGATTCTATACGATCCGGAACACCAAAGGGAAGCTGTCTTTCCGCCAGAGGGACTTTCTTGCAAATGTAAGTATGGGCGGGATGCATTTCAAGCTGGCCCTGGAAAATCAGGATTCAGTGAATTTGATCTATCCGTGGCGTCTGATGGAATTGGATTGTCTGGCCTATGGGAGAGAGATCGAAGAGATACAGGAACGCAATATCCATGCAGGCGAAAGCTATAGGCAGGGGGACGATTTTAAGTATCATTACAAAAGAGAGGACAGGATTGAGCCGATTCTGGACTTGACCCTGTATGGGGGCAAAGAGAAGTGGAAAAGTCCGCTGGGCCTAAGAGAACTGATGACAGACATGAGGATGCTGCCGCGGAAAATGACCAGACTGGTGGGAGACTACAGGGTGAACTTGATTCCCATGCGCGCCATTCCGGAGAGCGAGCTGCAGAAGATGGATTCGGATCTGAAATATGTACTGGGATTTATGAAGCATACGAGTTCCAGGAAACGGTATGAGAAATATATCAGGGAAAACAGGAATTTTTTCACAAGGATTCCTAGGAGCGCGGTGGATGTCATAGATGCCTGTACTAATATAAAGGATATCCGGGAAAGCTTGAAATATACATTAAATGAGGAGAACGGAGAGGAGGAAGGGGATATGTGCAAAGCGCTGGATGATATAAAAAAGCATGCGGAGAAAAAAGGCGAGAGGAAAGGTGAGAGGAGAGGGAATCAACGTACCAATAAACTGATACAGGTGCTCCTTACCGAAGGACGCCAGGAGGATTTGCTCCGCTCAGCAACGGACAGCCTGTTTCAACAGCAGCTGTTTCAGAAATACCATATCTGAAGACAGACTGCTCACAGCAGTGAAAAAGGACGGTGAGAAACTGCCGTTCTTTTTTTGTGCGCCTTTTGCGTAGTATTTTCCCTATTTTCATAGTTTCGTCATGGAGCCAATCTGTCTGGGAGATGGTAAAATCTATTTATCAAAAGCGACAGAGCTGCCGCCAGGCAGGGAAAGGACATGGGATGGGACAGAAGAGACTAAAAAAGCCGAAAGGGAAAAGGAGTTTCTGGCAGGACCTGAAGAAGAACAGGATTCTGTGGCTGTTTTTGCTGCCGGCGATTCTTTTTTTCCTGGTGAATAGCTATCTGCCTATGGTGGGCATCTATTTCGCCTTTACAGACTTTAATTTCAAGGACGGGCTATTGGGCAGCCCTTTTGTGGGGCTGAAAAATTTTGAGTTCCTTTTCATCTCCGGGGCCCTGGGGCGGCTGACGAAGAATACCATACTCTACAATCTGGCATTTATTGTCCTGGGAAATCTCTGTCAGGTCTCGTTGGCTATCATCATCAGCCAGCTCACCGGGAAGTGGTTCAAAAAGGTGAATCAGACCTTGATTCTGATGCCCCATTTCGTCTCCTATGTGATCCTGAACGTATTTGCCTACAATCTGTTCAATTATGACCACGGGCTGATTAACAATATCGTTGTCAATGTCCTTGAGGGAAAGCCGGTGGATTTTTATACCAATGCCGCCTGGTGGCCTTTTATCATTGTCTTTTTCAATATCTGGAAAGGTCTGGGGTATGGCACGGTGGTGTATCTGGCGACTATCACGGGAATCGGCCAGGAGTATTATGAGGCGGCAAAGGTGGACGGTGCATCCGTCTTCCAGCAGATCCGCTATATTACTCTGCCGGGGGTAAAGCCTACGTTCATTATTCTGCTGATTTATTCTCTGGGCGGAATCGTCAGGGGGCAGTTTGAGCTGTTCTATCAGTTGGTGGGCAATAACGGGCTTTTGTTTTCCACAACGGACATTCTGGACACATATGTGTACCGGGCTACTATCAGCAATGTGGATTATGGAATCGGTACGGCCGTGGGCTTGTATCAATCCGTGGTGGGTTTTGCCATTGTGATGGTCACCAATTATTGTATCAGGAAGAAAGATCCCGCGTATGCGCTGTTTTGAGGAAAGCGGGGCAGACTATAGAAAGGCAGGCAATGTATGAACAAAAATAGAAACAAAGGGCCCCGGATGAAATCCCAGAGGATATTTAACGGTATTTTTTATCCGCTGTTAATATTGATTTCCGCCATCTGTGTGCTGCCCTTTCTAATCATTCTCTCAGGGTCGATGACAGATAACGGAGTCATTCTCAGAGAGGGCTTTTCCCTGATTCCCAAACAGCCCACCCTGGAGGCCTACAGGACGCTTTTTCAGAATCCGACGTCTCTGATCAGCGGCTATCGGGTGACTATCATTGTGACGGCTGTGGGGACCAGCGTGGGTCTTTTCCTGGTGTCGCTGACGGGCTTTGTGTTGTCCAGGAAAGAATTCACTTACCGGAATCAGGTTTCGTTTCTGATTTATTTCACCACGATGTTCAGCGGTGGGCTGGTGCCTTTTTACTATATGATGTGCGGGGTGCTGAAGCTGAAAGGGACATTGACGGCCCAGTGGATGCCGGCGGTATTGTCGCCTTTCCTGATTGTGCTGATGCGGACATTTATCAGCAGCAGCGTTCCTGACGAGCTGTGCGATGCGGCGAAGATTGACGGAGCGGGATACGGCACCACGTTCACCAGGGTAGTGCTGCCGCTTTTGAAGCCGGCGCTGGCCGCCATAGGGCTTATGCTGGCGCTGGGGTACTGGAACGACTGGTACCGCTCCAGCCTCTTCAGCTCGAAGTCGAATACGTGGTCGCTGCAGTTTTATCTCTACAATATGGTGAATAAGGCCAACAGTTTGAATGAGCTGGCTAACCAGGTGAATATTGTGATTCGTGATCTGCCTACAGAGAGCGTGAAGATGGCCATGGCCATGCTGGTGACAGGGCCGGTGCTGCTGTTCTATCCTTTCGTACAGAAGTATTTTGTGGCGGGCATAACGGTGGGGGCAGTGAAAGGGTAGCGCGCCCTGAAAGGACGTCCATGATTTCATGTCCGCGTGTAACTGGCGGAGGCGGAATCATATGAAATAGGAAGTCAGGTAACCAAAGAAACAGACAGTAAGAAAGAAGGAGGAAGACACAGTGAGAAAGAAAAAGAAGTGGGCGGCGTTAGGGCTGGCAACGGCAATGCTTATGGGCAGTATCCTGGGAGGCTGCGGGAAGCAGGAGACTTCGGAGAGCGGCGTGTCAGAGCAATCGTCCGAGAAACCACAGACAGAAGCAGAGCAGTCTGTAAAGCAGGAGGAGCAGGAGAAAGAGGATCAGGAAGAGGAGAACTCGGCGATTGACACGTCGCAGAAGGTGGAACTGGTCTGCTACTTTGTGGGAGACGAACCGGAAGGCATGAGTAAAGTGGAAGAGAAAATCAACGAGATTCTGCTGGAGAAAATCAATGCCACTATTTCATTCAACTTTACTTCATGGACAGACACCAATAATAAGTACATGATGATACTGAACGGAGGAGAGGACTGTGATATCATCTACACGGCTCCATGGCTGA